>CAXBJF010000016.1:0-72772 GCA_963976005.1 uncultured Flavobacteriales bacterium
CCTTACTGGATTTGACTTAGTTTTTAATCAGTAAACTTGCGGATTTAAGGATATTTAAAAAAACATCTTCTTTTGCTCTAGTAATTTTCCAATCTCTTGCGTCTTTAGTGTTATACTTTTCAGCAATTTCAAATTCGGTTAATTCTTGGAAATCTTTAATAGTATTTTTCAAGGATTTATCATCAAAATGAATAGTAATTACATCTCTAATTGTTTCAATACCAGGCACTTTTTCAATGAATAATTTATCAATTTTAAATCCTTTAATATATTTATCTTCTAATTTAAAATCTTTTGGAACGAAAAAATAATAGGGTCCTTTATTTTCTAATAAATTCCATTTTATTGTCGAATATGTTTTTTTAGATAAATTAGCGTATTTAATCTGTCTTTTTCCAAATAGTTCAGAATGATAAATTTTCCCTAATTTATTTTTCTTACCAGTTTTAACAAAAATATTTATAGAAACGCCTTGCATAATATCAAACACATTTTGATCTACTGAACCATCTGGACAAACCTCTTTTTTCTTTGCGTTTCCGTGTAAATCTAAAATGTATATTTTATCAAAACTTTCTAATAAATTTTTTCGCATTTGTCTATGCGTAATTCCATCAATAAAACTATTATTTGAAATATATGCTAAAACACCGCTTCCGTTTTTATCTATAAAATGTTGGCCATAGCGTATGAATTTAATATAATCATCATCTAAATTTATTTTACGTTCGTTAAGGTCTTTTTTATAATCAGCAATTAAGGTTTGTATCCATTCACCTTTATTAGAACTACTCACAGCATACGGCGGATTCCCAATAATACACATTACAGGCGTGTCTCGTTTTATATGGTTGGCTTCATTGGCTTCACTGCTTAACCAATTGGCAAAAAGGGTGCCTGTATCTGGGTGGTGTTCTTCTAAACTATTGGTTAAATACACTCGGGTACGTTGTTCCCCTCCATTGGAGGGGTGTCCAGAGGACGGGGTGGTTTTTTTATACCCCGTTTCTTTCAGCAATAAATCTATTTGTAAATGTGCCATGGCATAACTTGCCATGAGCAACTCAAAACCGTTTAAACGTGGTAGCAAATGGTTTTCTACATAACTGCTCCAAATCCCTTCTTGTCCTTTAAATTTTTTGTTGATGTGCTTTATTACTTCTGCTAAAAAGGTGCCTGTACCAGTTGCAGGGTCCAAAATTTGTACTTTGTGTACTTCTTGTTCGGTTTGTTTGTAACCTGTTGTAGAGCGTTTATCGGGCGTTTGTGTATTTACAGTGATTTTTGTTTTTGAGGTGTCTGCCAACCCTTGTGGTAAATGAAATTCCGTTTTTAAAATATCGTCAACAGCACGTACTATAAAATTTACAACAGGAGCTGGTGTGTACCAAACGCCTCTTGCTTTTCGCAGTTTTGGGTCATACTCACTCAAAAATGTTTCGTAAAAATGGATGATTGGGTCTTCCATTTTTGTGGATTTTCCATAATTTTTTAGAATGTCTTCAACATTACAGGCTAAAAATATCTCAGTAAGGTTGTCTACAATCCATTTTATGCGGTCATCAATATCTGGACCTGCAATGTATCCAAATAATTTTCTTAAAAACGGATTGGATTTTGGGATTAATTCTGCCGCTTCTTGTCGACTAAAACTTTCTAGAGTCGGATCGTGTAAACGTGCGGCAAACATACCATAAGCAATGGTTTGTGCATATACATCTGCAAAACCTTTAGGTGTAATATCATGAATTAGAATACTTTTAAAGGCAGTCATTTGTTCTTTTAGCGTACTGTCTTCATTATGTGTTTCATCACTTGTTAGCGCTTTACCAATTACATCAGAAAGTAGGCGGGCTTTACCAGCCATCATTTCGGCTAATCTTTTTGAACTTTTTATGGTTTGTCCAACATGTGTGCAAAAATCTTTGATTAGGTTTTCAAAAGTTGTAAAGTTTTGAGGTAGCGCAACAATGCCTTTATCGGTGATTTCTGCAATCGCAATTTTGGTGATAAATTCACCATCGTTGTATAGATAAAAATGAATATAATCGGTGAAAATCAAATTGTTTAAAGATGCTTTGTAACGGTCAAACTGTTCTTTATTTCCAGTTTTCTTTTTTCCTTCAAGGTCTTTGTCACCAATATCTTTAGCTTCGATAAACCCAACAGGAATATCCTTTTTTGTTAAGATATAATCTGGTGCTCCACAAGATTGTCTTTTGGGTTCGTTGGTGGCTCTTATTTCAGGCACTAAACTTTCAATGAGTTGCTGTAAGTCACCTCTAAAAGTATGTTCGGTAGCATTTCCGAGATTATAACGTTGGTTTATGTTATTGATATAGTGTTCTAATGTCATTCTTTATTTTTAATTTAGTCAAGCTTTGGCTAAAAACAACTGGTATGAAACGAAGTTAGTTAATTTTTCTTACGCCATCAATAATATAGAATTTTTGTATAAATTAAAAAAGCCTCTTTGCATACACAAAAAGGCTTTTTAAAATTTTATATTAAGGTGATAAATTAATTGTGGTTATTGCTTTTATCAATATCAGCCATGCGTTCTTTTGGGTCAATTTGTATATGGCTCACTGGTTTTGAAGTTTCAAATGTATATGTTGGATATGACCAAGCCCAATCTGGAAGAATCGTTGCCGTGGTTGGTTTTTCTCCACGCATCATTTGTAACGGGATATAAATATCTTCTGAAGTACCATCTGAATAGGTTACCATAGCATCAATAGGCATGGGCATTAAACCAATACGCTCCAAGGTAATCGTATTGCCTTCAACCATTTTAACACCATAGTCAATGGTATTGGTGGTTTGAGTAAAATCTATTAAATACCAGTCTAACTCTAAATCAGATACTTTTTCGGCTATTCTAATAAAATCATTTGGAGTAGGGTGTTTAAACACCCATTCATTAAAATAGGTTTTTAGGGTTTGTTTTAAATTATCTTCACCAATAATATAGCCCAATTGTGCTAAAAACACCTCACCCTTATAATAAGCGGCAATACTATATGCCTGACGAAACCTGTATCTATCGGCATGGGTGGTTTGTGGTTGTTCAAAAACAGAATTTGCTATGGAATAATAAGCATTATACGCGTAATCGTATGGATTTGATTTCTTTTCGTTTTTTAATACATTTATTACCTGATATTCTATATAGCTAGCAAATCCTTCGTCCATCCAAGCGTGTTTCAATTCGTTGGTTGCCAATAAAAACTGAAACCATGTATGAGCCATTTCATGGGCTATAACATCATAAACCAAACCATCAAGCGTTCCTTCACCTAAAATAAGCGTGCACATAGCATATTCCATACCGCCATCACCACCTTGAATAATGGAATATTGATTATACGGATAGGTTCCAACGTTCTCACTATAATATTGCATTAACTCAACGGCTTTTGGTTGCAGCTTTTTCCAGTTTTCCAATTTATCTTTTGTCATGGTACTTTTATAGAAAAAATGCAAGAGTGGTCCATTGGGTACTTGCATGGTATCATGCACATATTCTGGATCTGCTGCCCAGGTGAAATCATGCACATTGGGTGCTATAAAATGCCATGTTAATTTAGGGTCATTGGATTGTTTTACTTTTTCTGTGGAATACCCGTGCCCAATAGCATTTGGATTTTGTAAATAACCTGTACCGCCAATGGTATAGTTTTTATCAATATGTATGGTGACATCAAAATGACCCCAAACGCCGAAAAACTCTCTTCCAATATACGGGTCGGCATGCCATCCTTCAAAATCATATTCCGCTATTTTTGGATACCATTGAGACATGGATAGAGCAACGCCTTCACTGTTATTTCTGCCTGTACGACGAATTTGTATGGGCACTTGTGCATTGAAAATCATATCAAAGGTTACTTGTTCACCCGGTTGAATAGGATTTGCTAAGTTTACCTCTAAGACTGTTCCAACTGTTTTATATTGAAGTGCAACACCATTTTGAGAAAGTGATGACACATTTATATAGCCAATTTCATCAGGTTTCAATTTACTGATTCTGTCTTTAACCCTTCTATCAGGATCTGGAACAGTTTGTGAGCGCACATCCATTTCACTTCCCGGTTGAAAGGCATTTAAATACAAATGATAATACACATGTTTCAATACATCAGGCGAATTGTTGGTATATATTAATTTTTGTTTTCCCTTATATTGATATGATTTTACATCCATATCAATATCCATGGTATAATCAACATGTTGCTGCCAATATCCAGGATTTTGTTTAGTAGGGTCAGGATCAGAAGAAGATGACTTCGGTTCTAAAACAATTTTTGAAGCGCTACATGAAAAAGCAATGCTTAGAAAAAAAACAGATAAAAATAATTGTTTCATAGTAAATATTTTAATGGGAAAAACGGCTTTTATTATCTAGTAATAGGTTAAAACCCTGCTCCCGATAGCTATCGGGATTAGTTTCTATAAACTTTTAAGAGCATCTTGTCATTTCGACAGAGCGAGGAACGAGCGACGAGAAATCTTATAATAATGAGATTCCTCTTCGATTGCTCCGCAATGTACTTTCAATCAAAATATATTTTGATTTCAGTAACATTCGGAATGACAAGCTAACTTTAAAAAGAATTTCATTCTTTTGTTTTAAAACTATGGATTTCAAATCCATAGTGGTTTATTTTAATCTTTAAAAATCGTCATGGGTTTAATAGTAATATAAATTTTTTAAAAACAAAAAGAGGTTCTCTAAAGGTTTTCCCTCCTTATTTTGTCAGGTTGAGCTTGATTTTGTCAGGTTGAGCTTGTCGAAACCGATATGGATTATCAAAAAGTTAAAACATTTCAACAGAGCCTGTGCTGAGCAAAGCCGAAGTACTCAATATGATACTCAAGTCCCTTTTCAGGCAGCCTCCTTTTTATATTTGAAGCTATTTATTTTGCCATTTGAGATGCCATAATTAAGGCGTTAAAAGCATTTACCATTTTCCCTGATTTTGTTAAATCTGTAAAGGGTTTTATATTATCAGGATCTCCTCCAACAATTACTTTTGTTTTAATAGGCAAGCCGGAATCCATTAAAATATGCTTTACTTGTGACGCTGTTAATCTTGGATAATAAGAACGAATTAAAGCGGCGACTCCAGCAACCGCTGGTGCCGCCATTGACGTACCGCTTTTAGTATCATATTCATTTTCAGGAGTTGTTGAGTATATTTTAGCACCTGGCGCAAACACATCAACATTAATTTTTCCGTAGTTTGAAAATTCGGCTACCATATTGGTACCATATTTTGGTCCTAAGGCGCCAACGGTTATGAAGTTATCAGATATCTCAGGGCCATTGTTAATTTGATCATTTGGATAGACCGGAACCACATCCAAATCCTCACCTTCATTACCTGCGGCGTTTACAAATAACACATCATGTTTTCCGGCATAAGTAATAGCATCTCTTACCCAGTCACTGTGTGTTGCGTAGTATTTTCCGAAACTACCATTGATGACTTTAGCACCGTTATCAACCGCGTAGCGAATAGCCAGCGCTACATCTTTATCATACTCATCACCATTTGGAACGGTACGAATGGGCATAATAACAACATGGTTAGCCACCCCATTAACACCTAAACCGTTGTAGCGTTCGGCGGCAATAATGCCGGCTACATGGGTGCCATGGCTTTCTTTTTTCTTAACGGGTTTTATATTACCATTGCCATAAAATTTAGTGCTCATATCGTCCGGATCATCACCATTCACACGACCTTTTAAATCTTTGTTTAAATGATAGTTTAGGCGATCATGGATTACTTCTAAAGTTTCATTTAATTTCTTAATATCCTCATTTAACAACGTTAAGCCATCATTAATTTCTTTTTTTGCAGCAACAGCAGACTCAAGGCCAATGCTATAAGCATATTTCATTATGGCTACAGATTGCTTAATTGATTGACTAAAATCCTGAATACTGTCAACAGCATCTTTTGTATAATCATTTTTTTCTAAATATTTGGCAATTACTAAATCAGCATCAGTTATTTGCTTAAGAAATTGCTCGTAATTTGATTTGTATCCATTATAGTCGTTTTGTAGTTTGCTATATTCCGTAAGGCGATCATTATATTTATTAAACTCTTCAAGATATTCTTCTTCTGCCCTCGCGTAGTTTGGATTACTAGTATCGCCTTTTGCTAAAATCCGAACATATTCCAATTGTTCATTATAACCATCACCTAAAAAATTCCATCCGTGAACATCATCAACATATCCATTTTTATCATCGTCTTTGCCATTATTTGGAATTTCTCCTTTATTGGTCCAAATGACATCATTTAAATCTTCATGGTCAATGTCAATACCAGAGTCTACCACAGCAACAATTACTTTTTTGCCTTTTTTGTTTTTAATGATTTCAGCATAGGCTTTATCAACACTCATACCGGGAATGGTGTCTTTTAAAAGGTCTAAATGTCCCCAGTGTTGTTTTTCTGAAAGGGTTAAATCGGCAGTTTTTATGGGCGACGTGTCTATGTTTTCTAACGGTATCGTTAAAATTGCTGAGCTTCCGCAGCTCAAGATCATGGTGGCAATAAAGACAATAAAGAAGTAGGGTTTAAATGTTTTCATTAAAATTAGGGGTTAATTAAAAATTTCGGGAGTTGTAAAAATATCTTTGAGTCGCACACCTTTTTCGGTATGTTGAACGGTAATTATTTCATGGAGAGCATCATGCTCTAGGAATAGGTAATAATTGTTTTCGGCTGCTATATTGAGAAATTTTTCTTTTTCATCAAGTGACAGTAAGGGCCTGGTGTCATATCCCATAACAAAGGGTATAGGTAAATGACCAACGGTAGGAATTAAATCTGCCATAAAGCAGATGGTTTTACCCTTATACTGTATCATGGGTATCATTTGCTTATCAGTATGGCCATTGGCAAAAAAAACATCAAAACCAAGCTCAGAGTTTATAAGTGTGTCTCCAGTTGGAATAGACGTAAATTTAAGCTGGCCACTTTCCTGAATAGGCAAAATGTTTTCTTTTAAAAAGGAAGCTTTTTCACGTTTATTGGGTTGTGTTGCCCATGTCCAATGATCTTTATTGCTCCAAAAAACAGCGTTTTTAAAAGCGGGTTCATAACCGGTTTTGCCCTGATTCCATTGAATGCTTCCGCCACAGTGGTCAAAATGCAAATGCGTCATAAACACATCAGTAATATCATCAGGATGGAAACCATACGTTTTTAAGGATGTATTTAATGAGTCATTGCCCCATAAATAATAATAACCAAAGAATTTGCTTGATTGTTTATTTCCCATACCGGTATCAATCAAAATGAGCTTATCACCATCTTCAATAAGTAAACAGCGAGCCGCAATATCTATCATGTTGTTGGCATCGGCAGGATTGGTTTTTTGCCAAATGGATTTTGGTACCACACCAAACATGGCGCCACCATCAAGCTTAAAATTTCCGGTATTAATGGGGTATAATTTCATTAGAACACAAAATTAATAAAAGCTTAACAATAATATAAAGAAGTTAAGAATATATTATGATTCTAATTTGAATCGAACATTTTCAATGCTATCTGTAGAGCCTACCAAAGTGACCATATCTCCTTTGCGAAGACGGGTATATCCGTGCGATATGATTGCTCTTCCTTTTCGCATGACCGAGAGGACAATAACGTCTGTTGGAAAACGAAGGTCTCTTAAAGTAAGACCATGTAAATCTTCATTTCTTATTTCAACATCAACAGAATCTTGTGTAGAATCTAAACCCAATAACATGGAAGTTGCGTTTGGAGACCTCACAAAATGATCCAGTAAATTAATCATGGCCAATGAAGGATCAATAATCCGGACGCCTAAATCATTGAATTTTTTTAAGAACGTTCTGGAGCCGTTAAAACGAACAATAATGTCTTTAGTACCAACATGTTCATAAATAAGCTCTGAAATCTTATAATTTTCAGCATCTGAAAGAAGACACACAATGGCATCTGCTTTTTCAAGGTTTAAATTTTTAAAATCATTTAATGAAAAGTCTTCCAAAGGAATAATATCAAAGGCCTCATTACTTTCAATAAAATCTTCTGTTTTACAAAAGATCCTTGGAACCCAGCCGTGTTGTTTAAGCGCTACCGCTAAAGCAATGGATTGATTTTCCAATCCAAAAATAATGGCATCTTTAACGCCGTCATATTCTGGTGTTTTAAATTTTAAATGACTTTCCCCAACCATGTTGATCGCTAATTTAAATAATGGGGGCCCTACCACTTGGTTAATAACTATAATGGCAATGATGATGGTTTCAAACTCATAACCCCAACTAGGAAATTCAGCGGCAATAATGGTGGTTAAACCAAGGGCAACACCGGCTTGTGTCACATATGGCATCCAGGAAATAAAGGTGTATTTTTTATCGTCTTTGGCGGCAATAACACCAAAAACACCGCCCAGAAATATGGTGATAATTCTAAGGGCAAAAAATGCAATGGCCACCCAAAAAACATTGCCTAATGTTTGTAATGATAAAGAAGCCCCTGTTAAGGTGAAGAAAACAATATAGATTGTTGGGCTAATATCTTCCAACAACTCAATAAATTCCACTCTGTTTTTACTGTAATTGGTGACAACAAAACTACCTATAATACATATCAGTAAAGGCTCTAAAGTAATGTCATGCTGTATAAAATCATGGGAGGCAACTTTTACTACCGATGCTAATAAGTACATACTATACCCTAAAAGCAAAACGATGATAGCCTTAAGATGTTTGTTTAATTTTAAAGACAGGGGGACTTGAAGAACTTTCCCCAACAAAACCCCAATAGCAAATGAGAAGGTCAATTCAATAAATAAATGGAACAAAAATAAAACCCCTAAAGGTTCATTATTTACAACGGCTTTAGCAATGGCAAAACAAATGGCAAACAAAATAATAACCAACACATCTTTTATTACCGTAACGCCCATGGCGGTTTTAGTAAATGGCCCATTGGCGCGCATTTCATTGATTACAGCAATGGCCGATGAAGGAGAACGGGCTACAAAAATAGTCCCAAATAATAAAGCAACCACGGCTCTAATTTCTGGCGATAATTCTGCCATAAACGGGATATATGAGGCTGTAAAATAAATAACCAAAGAACTTATTGAGAAAGTAATTATCAGTTGCCCTATGGTCATCCATTTGATACTGGTCATTCTGCTCCGCAATTCTTTTAAATATAATTCAGAACCTGCAGAGAAGGCAATGATAGATAAAGCCATATCATCTAAAAAATGAAGTCTATGTAAAGAATTGGCGGGAATGAAATTTAAAACAGATGAGCCTGCTATAATCCCCGTAATAATTAAACCGGTAATTAATGGGAATTTAATTTTTTGAAATACTTTAGCTATTTGATATCCCGCTATGGAGACAATAGTGAACCCGGTTAATAGTATAAAAAAATTCAAACCCATGTAGTAACAATTCCTTTTATGAAGGTTTAAATATATAAAACCTATTTGAAAGCACAAGATATGGTAAATAAAGAGAAAAGTGGATTGTTTAAAAAAAGGGAGCAACGTATTTGCTATAAATTTGAACAGAACAAATTAAAAGTTGTTTAATTTAGAGTTCTGTATTTGTTGATTTTATTAGTAATTTAACACAAAATTTAATCTATGTTAGAACTTGCAGGAATTATTATCTTAGGAATACTTGCGCAATGGGTAGCTTGGAAATTTAAACTTCCGGCTATTTTACCTTTGATACTCATTGGTTTATTGGTTGGCCCTGTTTCTGCAGAATTTTTTAGCGATGATGGTACCAAATGGATTGAGCCTATTTGGAATGGGAAAAAAGGGCTTTTTCCTGACGAAAGCCTGTTTTATTTTGTATCACTTGCCATTAGCATTATTTTATTTGAAGGTGGTTTAACCTTACGACTTAGTGAGATAAAAAATGTTGGCCCCATTATTACAAAACTTATTACAGTAGGTGTTATGGTTACCTTTTTTGGTGCAGCCATTGCAGCCCACTTCACTTTTTATTTAAGTTGGGAAATTTCCTTTTTGTTTTCTGCGTTAATAATTGTTACAGGCCCTACCGTGATCACGCCAATTTTAAGAAATATTCCTCTTAAAAAAGATATTTCGGCTGTTCTCAAATGGGAGGGTATTTTAATTGACCCCATTGGTGCTTTAGTTGCTGTATTGGTTTTTGAATTTATCAGCGTTGATGCAGGTGGTGAATTTACCAAAACGGCATTCATTGAATTTGGAAAAATTGTATTGTTCGGTTCTACCTTCGGGTTTACTTTTGCTCATGCATTAAACTTGAGCATTAATAAGAATTGGGTTCCGCATTATTTATTGAATGTATTTGCTTTAGCCTCAGTTTTAGGGGTTTTTGTTTTATCAGACACCTTTGCCCATGAATCTGGTTTACTGGCCGTTGTGGTTATGGGAATGGTTTTGGGGAGTTCTAAATCACCTTACCTAAAAGAATTGCTTTACTTTAAAGAATCTTTAAGTGTTTTGTTAATATCAATACTCTTCATATTGCTTTCAGCAAATATAAATATAGAAGATATGCTATTAATATATAATTGGAATACAGTTATTTTATTTGCGGTTGTTGTGTTTTTAATTAGACCTGTTGGTGTTTTTTTAAGCACTTATGGATCAAACTTAAAATTAAAAGAAAAGTTTTTTATAAGTTGGGTGGGGCCACGGGGTATTGTTGCCGCAGGTATAGCCTCTTTATTTGGATTAAAACTTGCCAGAAGCGGTGTTGATGATGCTGAGTATATTACTCCGTTAGTGTTCATGATTGTTTTGGGAACGGTTTTATTAAATGCTACAACTGCACGTCCTTTTGCAAAAATTGTTGGTGTTTTTTTAAAAAAATCTGAAGGCATTTTAATTATTGGAGCTTCTCATGTTTCACGATTAATAGGAAATTACTTGGAGGATAATGGCAGGCACGTCGTTTTAATTGATAGTAATCAAAACAATATACAATTAGCTCAGGAATTAGGATTGGAAGCATTTAATGCCGACATCTATTCAGAAACCTTAGAAGACAATATAGAATTAAATGATGTTGGGTTTTTAATGGCTTTAACAGGAAGTGAGGATATAAATAAATATGCCATTGAAAAATTTAGCAAGATGTTTGGTGAAAACGGATCTTTTAGATTGATAACGGCTAATGAAATGGATAATCCGGAAAACAATCCTAAAGAAGGCTTGTTTTCGCACACAGATGATTTTATTAAACTCACTGAAGTGGCAAGAAAATTTCCTTTAATTCATGAAATTGATATTAACGACCGAGCCCATTATGAGCACCTCATTGAAATCACAAATAAAGACGAAGACATGGTGCCTTTGTTGGTGAAAGACAAACAGGGTGTTTTAGAAATAATTTCATCATACAATAAGGCTATTGGAAAGATTGAAAAAGGATATCAGTTGGTATATTTAGGAAAACCAATGGCTAAAGGTCAAGCAAAATCAAAAATCCTCACCACTTAAAAAAGCATGAGGATCTTAAATTAAAAGGTTTAAAATTAAGAATAATTACATCATCTGAATTTCTGTAAAATCTTTATTTACTACAAAAGAGTTGCTGTCATTTACTTTTACGTCATCAAATATAAAATCTTCTTTATCAATTGTGATTTTTGAAATTTTAAAAGGTAAACCATGTAAATTTATTTTAAAGGTCTCAAAAGGAGCAATGTATTTACCTGATTTATGTTGTTGAATATAAAGCTCGGTTTCTACCCCTAAAAGATTAAAGTTCCTTACGCTATATCTTCCTTTAATATAATCATAACCATCATGAGCATCTTCAAAAACCTGTGAGGTTTCTTTACCTAGTTTATAATACACATCAAGACTTACCTCATCAATGGTTTTTTCTCCAACATATTGCTGCACAGGATATTTTGGAATGATAGCACCTTCTATAACAAAAATTGGCATACTGTCAAAATCAGCATCAACCCATAACTCTTGTCCTCCTTCAACCACTTCATCTGTCCAGAAATTATACCATTTCCCTCTAGGAACATACATTCTTCTTCCTTTGGCATTGGGTTCATTAATAGGGCATACCAATATTTTTTCACCAAAAATAAATTCATCATTTCTGTAATGGGTATGCGCGTCATTTTGGTCATATAAAACCAGTGATTTTAAAATTGGGATGCCTTCATTGGCATATCTCCAGAAAGCCGTATATAAATAAGGCAGCAATTGATATCTTAACTCTATAAACTTTCTAACAACATCAGTTACATTGGTTCCAAAAGCCCAAGGTTCTTGGTCACCATGATCACCAGAAGAATGGGTTCTGCAAAATGGGTGAAAAACACCTAATTGAATCCAACGCGCATAAAGTTCTCCATTGGGTTGTTCAGCAAATCCGCCAATATCAGAACCAACAAATGAATATCCGGACATACACATACGTTGGGCTTGGACATTTGCAATAATTAAATGCTCCCAACTGGCTACATTATCGCCAGTCCATGTTGATGTATATCGTTGTGTTCCGGAATAAGCTGCTCTTGTGATGACAAAAGGACGTTTTGGGTATGAGAATTTTTTTAATCCCTGATATGTAGCACGAGCCATTTGCATGCCATAAATATTATGGGCTTTTCGGTGGCTGCACCTATTACCATCATAATTATGCCTGACGTCATCAGGAAATGTTTTTCCAGGAACATCCATAACCGCAGGCTCATTCATATCATTCCAAACGCCTTTTACACCAATATCTTCCACCAGTTCCTTAAATAAATCAGACCACCATTCTCGAACTTCGGGATTTGTAAAATCCGGAAAATAACATTCACCAGGCCAAACTTTCCCTTTCATATAAGGGCCATCAGCACGTTTGCAGAAATAATCTTTTTCAAGTCCTTCTTTAAAAACAGGATACTCTGGATCTATTTTTATTCCCGGGTCAATAATAACAATGGTTTTAAAACCATCATCTGCCAATTCTTTAACCATTTTTTTAGGGTCTGGAAAATATTCTTTGTCCCAAGTAAAGCATCTAAACCCTTCCATATAATCAATATCTAAATAAATGGCATCACAAGGAATTTTTAATTTTCTGAACTTAGCCGCTATTTCTTTGACATTGGATTCTGGATAGTAACTCCATTTACACTGATGATAACCCAGTGTCCACAATGCTGGCATTTCATGTGGTTTTCCTGTTAAATCTGTATAGTTTGCCACTACTTCAGACATATCTGGGCCATATATAAAATAGTAGTTCATTTCGCCACCTTGTGCCCAGAAACTGGTGATATTTCTGCGCTCATGGCAAAAATCAAAATTGGTTTTAAAAGTGTTATCAAAAAAGACACCGTAGGCTTTTTTACTATGTAAGCCAATGTAAAATGGTATTGCTTTATATATGGGATCTGTATCTTTGGTAAAGGCATAAGAATCAGTTACCCAATTTTCAAATCGTTTCCCTTTCAGATTATTGTCAACAGGTTTGTCACCTAAACCGTAGTAAGCTTCACTAGGGTGAGATATTTTGGTCATTTTAACAACATCTCCTCCAAATTCATAGCTTTCTTCCCAATGGAATCCTAATTCGTCTTCACAAATAAGGGACTCATCTTTCGCATCAAAAATAGACGAACGGGTATCTGCTTTTGAAATATGGCAAATAAGCTTTGCCGTTGTGATGATATATTTATCCTCATCTTCAGTTACTTCCAGAACATTATATCCTCTACTTGCATATTTGGTGATAGCATAAGAAAAATCTTTTTCAAATATTCCGGTGGTTGTATATCTAAACCTTAATACACTATCACGAACTACAGTAACATGTAAAACCACATTATTATCGGTAGTAAAAGCAAGGGTATCTAAGTTTTTTTTGTAAGAAATTATTTTTGAAGGAAATAGGTTTCCTTTATATTCCAATTCAGTATTTAAAATCATAAAAAACGTAATTTAATAAAGGGCGAAAATACTAAAATTAATAAATTTAGCCTCTTCTTTTTCTGCAAAAAGGAAAAGGCTACATTGTGGAATAAATAAGGATTTACGTTTAAATTAAATAAATCTTAAAAAACTAAGGTTTAAACTGAAAAACAGAAATAGCTAAAGGTGCCAATACAATTTCAGCAGAATAGTCTTTTCCGTTCCATGACATTTTTTTTATTGCCGTTTCTTTGTTGTTTGACACACCACTTCCTCCAAACTCTTTGGCGTCACTATTAAAAACCTCTACAAGCTTCCCTTTAACAGGCAAACCAATACGGTATTTATTTCTTATGGTAGGTGTTAAATTACACACAACCACCGTATCATTTTCAGGATCATATCCTTTTCTAATATAGGATATCACAGAATTTTGGCTGTCATCATAACTTATCCACTCAAACCCTTCACCACTAAAGCCTTTTTCATACAAAGCCGGAGTGGTTTTGTAAAAAGTATTTAATGCCCTAAAGTAATTTTGCATATTTTTATGAGGCTCAAATTCTAGCAAGTTCCAATCTAAACTTCCTTGAAAATCCCACTCATTATACTGCCCAAATTCACCACCCATAAATAAAAGTTTGGTTCCGGGATGTGTAAACATATACCCGTAGAGTAACCGCAGGTTTGCAAAGCGTTGCCATTCATCACCAGGCATTCTGCCTAAAAGCGAGTTTTTACCATAAACCACTTCGTCATGAGATAATGGCAGCATAAAATTTTCAGTAAACACATAGGCTAAACTGAATGTAATTTCGTTTTGATGGTATTTTCTATAAACTGGATTTTGAGCAAAATATTCCAAAGTATCATGCATCCATCCCATCATCCATTTCATTCCAAACCCTAAACCTCCAATAAAAGTTGGTTTTGAAACCATTGGGAATGCTGTAGATTCTTCAGCTATAGTCTGCACATCTGGAAATGAACTATAAACTTCAATATTTAATTCTTTAAGAAAATCTATAACGGCAAGATTTTCCCTTCCACCAAACCTATTTGGTTCCCACTCACCATCTTCTCTGGAATAATCTAAAAACAACATAGATGCTACAGCATCCACACGTAAACCGTCTGCATGGTATTGTTCCAACCAAAAGATAGCGTTGCTTATCAGAAAAGACTTTACCTCGTTACGCTCATAATTAAAAATCAGGCTTTTCCAATCTTGGTGATATCCTTTTCGTCTATCAGGATGTTCATATAAAAATGAACCATCAAAGAATCCTAAACCATGCGCATCATCAGGAAAATGAGAAGGCACCCAATCTAATATAATTCCAATATCATTTTGATGTAATTTATCTACCAAATATTTAAATTCATCAGGATACCCAAAGCGGGAGGTCGGCGCAAAATAACCTGTAACCTGATAGCCCCAGGAAGGGTCATAAGGAAATTCCATAATAGGCATCAATTCTACATGTGTAAAATTCATGTCTTTGACATAATTCACTAAATCATCAGCTAATTCTACATAAGACAAAAATCGGTCTTCTTCCATTTGTTTTTTCCAGGATCCCAAATGCACTTCATAAACGGAATAAGGCGCATCCAGCGCATTGTGTTTTTTCCGTTTTTTCATCCATTTGGCATCTTTCCATTTATAGGTATCCTCCCAAACAACGGATGCTGTTTTTGGTGGATGCTCACATCTCCTGGCATAGGGATCTGCTTTTTCGGTTTTTATATCGCTATGATGGCTATGAATTTTGTACTTATACGTGTTCCCTTTATTCACCAATGGGATAAATCCTTCCCAAATCCCACTCCCATCCCAACGCACATTTAATTGGTGCTCACCTTCAATCCAGAAATTAAAATCACCAATAACTGAAACCGTTTTTGCGCTGGGAGCCCAAACCGCAAAGTAGGTGCCTTCAATACCATCAACCGTCACCATGTGAGACCCAAATTTTTCATAAAGTCTATAATGTTTCCCTCCTTTAAATAAATAGATGTCAAAGTCTGTAAAAAGACTATAATGTTTTACGTGTGCCATATGTTAATGATTAATTATATTATGTATTCCTTTTAAAGGAATTACGGCCCATTGTGGACGGGAATTAAGTTCATAACCCAACTCATAAACTGCTTTTTCAAGCAGGCAATATTTTAAAATAAAAATGCGTTCCTGGTTATACCCTAAATTTAAATTGGCGTTTTGGGTTTCTGTAACATAAGTTCCTAAAAACAAACCAGTTATATAACAATATAAAATTTCACCTGCTTTAAATAAATCTTCTTGTGATGCTTTGTAATGTGCATCTATATTATTAAAAACAGTAGCATAAATAGCATAGTGAAATGACCTGAATAATCCGGCAACATCTTTTAATGGGGGTTGCTTAACTTTTCTGTCTCTAATGGTGCTTTCTGGTTCGCCCTCAAAATCCAATATGTAAAAATCGTCATTTTTCACTAAAACCTGCCCTAAATGGTAATCGCCATGAACCCGAATACGTTCCCCTTTAAGTTTGGTCCAATCAAAAGTTATAAAACGTTTCCTGATGACGTTTTTTTTGTCAAGCAATTCATGAGCTAATTCTAGGGCTAATCCGTCTAGTTTATGCAAATTATTTTCAATAGTGTTTAGTCTGTTTTGAAACTGATACAGCATTCTGTTTTTTAACCAAACGGTATAATCATCATTAAAATGAGTAGGTGTGAAGGCGGTTTCTTCAAATTCTGAGCCTAATGCAATATGCATTTGTGCGGTTCGTTTTGCCAAGGTTTTAACCTTTTCAAACAGATTCAATCCTGCCCAATCAATAATTTGATGTGGAATTTCAGAAATTTTCAAACGCTGAAACATCTCTGTATTAGGTAAGGAATGAATATTAATATTTTTATGCTCTAGGTTACAAAACACGTTATCCAATTCCTTGAGCATGTAATTCCAGGCATCTCCTTCGTTGGGCACCATTTCCTGCATCAAGCCAATGGTGATATTAACCCCGTCAGAATCCACAATATTTATACTTCCAAGATAGACCGGGGTGTTTTTAAATTCTTTTTTTTCGGATAAAAACCGACTCATTTCATAATCCGGGTTTTTGTCGGCAAATAACCTTCTGAAAAATTTCAATACATATTTTTCATTAAAAACGATGGAAGTATTGCTTTGTTCCAGGCCCATAAACCGGGACGATTCATAGGTAACATTATTAAATAACAGACTTTTATGATACTGAACTTTGGTCGTGTCTTTTGGAAGCGCCGTTAAGATGCGTTCAAAAACAAGTTTCCTAAAGGACTCCAGATTAATGGCATCAATAATATAGCCTTTTTTGCCTTGAATACTAATAGGAAGGATACGGTCTTTGTCGGCAAAATTTTCATCGGTAACAAACGCAATAGGTAAAAAATAATGCTGATAAAACGCCTCTACAAAATCAACTTCAAGTATTAAACCAAAATATACTTCACCAAACTGTTGTATCCTGAAATACTCTGTGAGTTCAATGTATTTCATTTTGCTGGCTTTGCCGCCATACCAGCGTTGTTTTAATATATAATCTTCTAAAACATCAGAAAGGAAAACTTTTACAAACTCTTTATTCTCTAATAAATCCTCCCAATTTTCATTAAAATCATAGGATTGCATTACAGTTGTTTTTATTTCCTTTTTTGGTGACATATTTATTTGGTTATCTTAAAAATATGAAAAGGAAGTGTGGGGTGTAATTCAATAAAATTCCACTCATTATACCAATTATATACACTACCGGTCACCAAGTCATGCATTTGATATTGATGGCCTTGTTGTACGTTTAAGTCATGTAAAGGTACTTGGACTGAGCCCTGTTGTGCATAATAGGGGTCTAAACTAATGATGATTAAAAGTTCGTTGGTTCTGGCGTCATTCCATTTATAAAAAGCCATTAAATTGCTGTTTTCTATTTGGCAGAATTTAATGTTATTGGTTTGTTGAAGCGCTTCGTTTTGTTGACGAATTTGATTGACTCTTGAAATGACAGCCGTTAATTTATTTTCTTTATTCCAATCATAATGACTTATTTGGAATTTTTCAGAATTCAGATATTCTTCTTTCCCAGGAATAGCGGCATCAAGCATTTGCTCAAAAACAGGTCCGTAAATTCCGGTATTTGAACTTAAGGTTGCCGCCAGAAGGTAACGCTGAATATATTTTGATTCATTGGCACCTTGAAGATCATACGGATTAATATCTGGTGTATTTGGCCAGAAATTTGGTCTCATATATTCACGTTGCTCAGTTTTGGTGAGTTCTTCTACATATTCAATCAATTCATGTTTTGAATTTCGCCATGTAAAATAAGTATAGCTTTGTGTATAACCTTGTTTGCCCAATTGCTGCATCACCTTTGGAGCGGTAAAGGCCTCTGCCAATAACAGCACGTCCGGATGTTTTTGTTTTACTTCTGAAATAATCCAATTCCAAAAATAAAAAGGTTTTGTATGCGGGTTGTCTACCCTAAAAACGTTAATACCACAATCAATCCAATACAATAAAATATCTAAACAAGCTTGCCACAGATTTTTATAATCGTCATTTTCCCAATAAATAGGGAGAATATCCTGATATTTTTTTGGAGGGTTTTCAGCATATTGTACGGTGCCATCTGGCCGCCATTTAAACCACTTTGGATGTTCCTTTACCCAGGGATGATCGGGCGCAACTTGAAGCGCGTAGTCCATGGCAATCTCAATGTTGTGCTCTTTAGCTTTTTGAATTAAGGCTTTAAAATCTTCAACAGTTCCTAATTGTGGATGAATATCTGTGTGACCACCATATTGAGAACCAATGCCCCAGGTTGAACCCACATCACCTTCATATGCCGTGGTGGTGTTGTTTTTACCTTTTCTGTTGACTTCACCAATGGGATGAATGGGTGGAAAATATAAGGTGTCAAAGCCCATTTTAGCGACTTTTGGAAGCAAACGTTCGCAGTCTTTGAAGGTTCCGTGAACGCCTTTTTGTTCTGATGCTGAACGCGGAAAAAACTCATACCACGTACTAAACCGCGCTTTTAGCCTATCCACATAAACCCGATAATCTTTTGAAGTATTGGCTAATATTTTTTGAGGGTATTTGGTGAATAAATTATGAAGTTTTTTGCTGGTTGCAGCCTTAATGGCTTCATCATAATCTTGTTCACTAGCAAAAAGATGTTGTAAGTGATTTAAATAATCTTTTTCATGATCATGAACTTTTTTACTTATGTATTGTAAAAACGGAATCCCTTCAAGCAATTCAGATTTAACGTGTTGATCATCTTCAATTTTTCTTTGGATACCATGTTGCCAATTAAGGGCATAATCAACCCAACCTTCAACTTTATAGGTGTAAAAACCTTGTTTTACTACCGTGAATGATGCCTGCCACTCATTGTTTATAACAGGATGCATACGCACTTCCTGCCACTTTTTTTCTCGTTCATGCTTGTATAATACTGAGGCTGCTATCATATCATGGCCATCAACCAGTACATGGGCATCAACAGTAACAGATTCATTAACAACACGTTTTATGTAAAAGTCACCATCATTTATTTTAGGATAAACATAGTCAATTACAACTCTTCTTTGGTCTTGCATTTTTTAAAGTTAGTTTAGAATCAATGATTTAGAAATAATTGATTATATAGTATATCCGTTAGGAATTGTGGCTCCTTTCTTAACAACCACAATACCATCCTTAATAAAGTACATATCGGTTTCCTTGTTTTCTAAATGGTTTCCCCCATCAATTCTTACGTCATCACCAATCCGGCAATTTTTATCAAGAATGGCATTATTTATATAACAGCGTTCTCCAATTCCCATGACAACCCCCTTTTTGTGGGTTTCTATATCGTGAAGTGTCTCATAACGATCACCACCCATCATATAGGTGTTGATTACGGTGGAATCTTTGCCAATCCTTGAGCGAATGCCAATAACACAGCGCTCAATTTTAGCGGCATGAATGATGCATCCTTCTGCAATGACCGCTTTTTCAAGTATGGTTCCAGAAACTTTAGTGGTAGGTAACATTCTGGCCCGTGTATAAACTCTTTTTTTATTATCGTAAAGATTAAAAGATGGAATATCATCTGTCAGTCCTAAGTTGGCATCAAAAAACGAATCTATATTTCCTATATCCGTCCAATACCCTTCATATTGATAACTTAATGTTTTATGAAGTTCGATAGATTGAGGAATGATTTCCTTTCCAAAATCATTCGTATCTGGGTTATTCATTAACTCAATGAGCAAATCCCTATTAAATATATAAATCCCCATAGATGCTAAATATTCACGACCCATAGATTTCATAGTATCACTCACATCCGATTTCCAATCACCCAATAAATCAGCCGCAGGTTTTTCAATAAAAGATGTAATGACGTTTTCATTATCAGATTTTAAAATACCGAATGATGTTGCTTCTTTTGCTGTTACCGGAATAGTGGCAATGGTTATTTTGGCATTACTTTTAATATGCTCTTTAATCATTAAATTATAATCCATTTGATATAACTGGTCACCAGAAAGGATTAAGGCATATTCAAAATCGTGGCTTAAAAAATGATGCATACTTTGTCTCACTGCATCAGCGGTTCCCTGAAACCAATTAGAACTCTGCATGGTTTGTTCAGCCGCTAAGACATCAACAAAGGCCTTACTGAAAAAACTAAAATGATAGGTGTTTTTTATATGCTTATTAAGCGAGGCTGAATTAAATTGCGTTAACACAAACATGCGCTTAATGTCTGAATTGATACAATTGGAGATAGGAATATCCACCAATCTGTACTTCCCGGCAATTGGAACGGCGGGTTTTGACCGGTCTTTTGTTAACGGATACAATCTGGAGCCTTGACCCCCGCCTAATATAATTGATAATACTTTATCGTTAACGCTCATAATGAATTAGTTTAAAAGTTATGAAATGATGTGTTTAATACGTATTTTATTAAAGAAAATTACACCTTGTTAATTTACGGATATTTTTTAATTTTTCACTCTTGAATTTCATATTAATGATTTGTATAAATCTTCCACTTGTTTGGCAATGGCTATCCAATCAAAATAATCCTCTACCCGCTTTCTGCCATTTACTGCCATGAGTTCTCTCAGTTCTTTATTCTTAATCAATTTGTTGATGCCTTGAGCCAGATCTTGAGAAAATTGGTCTGGATTTACAGGATCAAACGGTGCTTCTGTTTGTTGTTTTAAAGGCACCAATATGCCGGTTTTTCCATCAACAACAACTTCTTTTATACCACCTACAGCACTAGCTACTACGGCGGTTCCGCAGGCCATGGCTTCAATATTGATAATTCCGAAAGGCTCATAAATGGAAGGGCAACAAAATACATCAGCATGGGAGTATAATTGAATCACTTCCTTTTTATCAAGCATTTTATCAATCCAGATGACATTATTGCGGCTTTTTTTCACCTCAGCAACACTGTCTTCCATTTCTTTAGCAATTTCCGGCGTATCCGGTGCGCCTGCACAAAGTACAATTTGGGTGTCCGGATCAATATATTTTATGGCATTAACCAAATGGATGATGCCTTTCTGCCTGGTAATTCTACCTACAAAAAGTACGTAAGGTTTGAATTTATCGATGCCGTATTGTTCAAGCGTTGAGGTTGCTTTTGTAACCACATATTCTTGCAGATTGATGCCATTATAGATGACTTTTATTTTAGGCTCATCTACATTAAAATACTTTAAGATGTCTTCCTTCGTTTCTTTAGAAACGGCTATCACCGCATCAGCCATTTCAATAGCTGTTTTTTCAACCCATGAGGATGCATCATAACCTCTTCCTAACTGTTCTCTTTTCCAGGGGCGCAAGGGCTCCAGGGAATGTGTGGTGATAACTAAAGGGATACCATAGCACAACTTCGCAATAATGCCCGCAAATTGAGCATACCAGGTATGGCAATGCACAATATCCGCATCACTATCTTCAGCATTCATATGAATACAGGTGCTTAAGGTCTGAAATACAGCTTTAAGTTTTGAATTGCTGTCTTTAAAATCAGGATTGTCATATGGAAATCCTTTAACGGTTAAAGGCCCGTTTTTTTGGTCTTGGTCCCCAAAACATCTCACGTCAACGTCCATGAGTTTTGCTAATTCAGCAGCCAAATACTCAACATGTACGCCTGCACCACCATACACATAAGGTGGGAATTCTCTTGTATAAAAAAGTACCTTCATCACAGTTCAATAAAAATTAATAAAATAGAGAGCTATTTAACTCAACTTTTTTGATTCATTGAATATCTGTTATTCATAGGATTATAAAGAAAAGTATGGTTTTAGTAACAACTTTTTAGGATTCCAATGGATACATAGATAAGCCCTTAAACTTAAAAATATTATTCCATAATAATGGTATGAACCCCTTACTATTATTGAATTTTATTAAAAAAGCCGAATTTTTTACGAATATGTCAATTAATATAATTTTTTCAGCTGTGAATTTTGAAATTTCAGCCGATTAATAGTCTAAAAGAATGCCATTAATCATTCAATTTTAAAACAGCCATAAACGCTTCCTGAGGAATTTCAACATTACCAACCAAGCGCATACGTTTTTTACCTTTCTTTTGTTTTTCAAGAAGTTTTCGTTTACGCGAAATATCACCACCATAACATTTTGCCGTAACGTCTTTACGCAAGGCTTTTATGGTTTCACGTGAAATGATTTTAGCACCAATAGCCGCCTGAATCGGGATATCAAATTGTTGCCGTGGGATGAGTTGTCTTAATTTTTCACACATCTTTTTACCAATGTTTTGTGCGTTATCAGCATGAATTAATGCCGAAAGTGCATCTACTGGTTGTGAATTTAACAAGATATCAACACGCACTAATTTTGATGAGCGCATGCCAATAGGATGGTAATCAAAGGAAGCATAGCCTTTTGAAATGGTTTTTAACCGGTCATAAAAATCAAACACAATTTCAGCTAAAGGCATATCAAACGTGAGTTCAACACGCTCTGTAGTTAAATATGTTTGATTGGTAATCACACCACGTTTATCAATACAAAGCGACATAACGTTGCCTACAAAATCTGATTTGGTAATGATGGTTGCTTTTATATAAGGTTCTTCAACACGATCTAAACCGGAAGGATCTGGTAAATCTGTTGGATTATTTACAATAATGGCCTGTTCCGGATGTTTTCTGGTGAAGGCATGATAACTCACATTGGGAACTGTGGTTATCACCGTCATATCAAACTCACGCTCCAAACGCTCCTGGATAATTTCCATATGCAACATGCCTAAGAATCCACAACGGAACCCAAAGCCTAAAGCGGCTGAGCTTTCAGGAATAAATACTAAAGAGGCATCATTCAGCTGTAATTTCTCCATGGAGTTTCTAAGCTCTTCATATTCATCTGTATCCACAGGGTAAATACCCGCAAATACCATGGGCTTCACATCCTCAAATCCGGAAATAGCATTTTTTGTTGGATTTTTGGCATCGGTAATGGTATCACCAACCTTTACTTCTTTAGCTTCTTTGATGCCGGTAATAACATACCCAACATCGCCGGCTTTAATTTCGTTTCTTGGGAATTGTGTCAGTTTTAAAGTACCAACCTCATCGGCTCCATATGTTTTTCCGGTAGCAATAAACTTGATTTGCTGATTCTTTTTTATAGAACCATTAATGACTCTAAAATAAGTCTCAACCCCTCTGAACGAATTGTAAACAGAATCAAACACCAAAGCCTGTAAAGGCTCATCAACATTGCCTTTTGGCGCTGGGACACGTTCAATGACGGCTGCTAAAATTTTATCGACACCAAACCCTGTTTTTCCGCTGGCATGAATGATGTCTGAGGGCTTACAACCTAATAAATCTACAATATCATCGGTAACTTCTTCAGGATTTGCACTTGGTAAATCCACTTTATTCAATACGGGAATAATCTCTAAATCATGTTCAAGAGCCAGGTATAAATTGGATATGGTTTGCGCCTGAATGCTCTGTGCGGCATCTACAATAAGAAGCGCGCCTTCACATGCGGCGATGGATCTGGAAACTTCATAAGAGAAATCCACATGGCCAGGGGTGTCAATAAGGTTTAAAACATAGAGTTCGCCCTTATATGTATATTCCATTTGAATGGCGTGCGATTTGATAGTAATACCGCGTTCGCGTTCCAAATCCATATTGTCAAGAAGCTGATCTTGTTTTTCTCTGTCTGTTACCGAACCGGTAAGTTCAAGTAAACGGTCAGCAAGTGTGCTCTTACCGTGATCAATATGTGCTATAATGCAAAAATTTCTAATGTTCTTCATAAAACAATCTAACCCTAGATATAATTTGCAAATATAGATGAATTTATTTGTAAATATTTAATGTTTTAATGAAAGGGCAAAAGGATATATTTCCATCTCATAGACAAGATAATACCGGCACTTTTTCTCTTAAAAAAATGTAATATATAAATGCTTTTAGTACATGACAAAAATTTAGAATAGAAATTCAAATAACCCACTTTAAGCACGCTACGGTTTATCCGTTGTGCAGACCTCACAGGTTTCCAAAACCTGTGAGGTCTTGATTATTCTGAAACCTGTGAGTACGGTATTTATCAACATTAATTTTTGTTATGTACATAGATAAATGCCATAAAACAAGGTGGATTTTAGTGTTATAACTTAAAAATTGAGGATTAAAAGTAATCAACAAGATTATAAGTTTTGAGAAAGTAAATAATTTTAAGTTAACTTAGTGTTTAACAACCGACTAATGCTATGAAAATAATAACGTCATTCTCGATTTTTGTTTTAGGAATATGTCATGCTACCGGACAAATTAGTACTGCTGTAGAAAAATTTGCTTTACCTACCAATATAAGTGAATCTTCCGGAGCTATTTTTTTTAACAACAAATTAATTACCCATAATGATTCTGGCGGTGAAAATAAACTTTATGAACTGGATACCATTTCTGGATTAGTCACTAGGGAAGTCACAATTTCAAATGCAACCAATGTGGACTGGGAAGATATTACTCAAGACGGCGGGAGCATTTATATTGGCGATATTGGTAACAACGTTAGCGGAAACAGAACCGATTTAAAAATTTATAAAATTAGTAAAAGCGATTATTTAAGTTCAGAAACAGTTAATGCACAAACAATAGCTTTTAATTATTCAGACCAAATAGACTTTGCTCCAACATCCGTAAATAACACTGAATGGGATGCTGAAACGCTTGTCTCGTTTGATGCTATCAATTTGATTTTATTTACCAAAAATTGGGTTAACGGAACCACAAAAGGATATTTAATCCCTAAAGCAGCCGGCACCTATTCGGTGTCACCATTAGCAACCACTTTGAATAGTGGGGGTTTGATTTCAGGAGGAACCTATAACCCATTAACAGCAAAACTTTTTTTAGTTGGGTATACAAATACAGATTCACTATTACCATTACAACCTTTTGTTTGGGTAAGTGACGGTTTTATTGGGAGTGACGTGTTTTCTGGGACTAATACAAAAACTTCTCTTACGTCTTTTGGTTTTGAACAAACAGAAGCTATAACCTATGTAAATGAAAGTAGGTATTTTATGACGTCTGAGTCTTTTTCCAATATTATTTCAGATTATGCTAAAGCAATTGCCTTTTCAACAAATGACGTTGCATTGTCCATTGATGATCATGAAGTAGCTGATGCTATTATTTTATATCCTAATCCGGTTAAGGATTTTTTAAAGATTGATGCCGTTGGTGTAAATGCTGTTGAAATATACGATATGAAGCTAACGAAGTTATATAATGGCAATAATACAAATATTGACATGACTAGCTTTAGCCCCGGAATTTATGTTATTAAAATTAGTTTTAAGGATCATTTTCAAGTAATGAAAAAGATTGTTAAGAAATAGACTTTGGTCTTTTCTCTTGGTGTGATAATTAAGTCTTCAGCACCGATGTTTATTTTATTTAGAAGAAAAATTCAATCCTGCCATTCAGCAATAAATAAATTGGTATCACGTCCACCACCATTATGTCTGTTTGATGAAAAGGCTAAATATTTACCGTCATTTGAAAAAACAGGAAACGCATCAAAAGTTTCCCCATGCGTTACGCGCTCCAGGTTTTTGCCATCAATGTCAATGAGGTATAAGTTAAACGGAAACCCGCGTTCGGCTTCAAAATTTGATGAAAATATTATTTTCTTGCCATCAGGCGTGAAAAACGGACTCCAGTTCGCATTACCTAATTCTGTTAATTGTCTTAATGAACTGCCATCTGCATTGCAAATATAAAGTTCCATATTGGTTGGTTCCACCAAACCTTCAGCCAATAATTCTTTGTATTCTTTTATTTCTTTTTCTGTTTTAGGGCGTGATGAGCGGAAGATAATTTTTGTGCCATCGGGTGAGAAAAAAGCACCGCCATCATAGCCTAATTCGTTGGTGATTTGCTTCACATCAGTACCATCAAGATTCATGGTGTACAGTTCCAAATCGCCACTTCTGGTAGAAGTAAACACAATTTTATCGCCTTTTGGTGAAACGGTAGCTTCAGCATCATATCCTTTTTCATTAGTTAATTGGTTTATAATATTACCTTGTAAATCGGCCACAAAAATGTCGAACGTATCATAAATGGGCCAAATATATTTTCCGTTTTTACGCAAGGGTGTAGGCGGACATTTATCATCAGCCAAATGTGTTGAAGCATACAAAATATGTTTGTTGTCAGGCATAAAATAAGAGCAGGTCGTGCGTCCTTTTCCGGTACTTATCATAGCGGGAGCAATACTATCAAACGCATCATTTAGGTTCATCAAAAACATCTGATCACAACTCACATTCCATTTCGTGTAATTTGATTGAAATACTAATTGCTTATCGTCAAAACTCCAGTAAGCTTCGGCATTATCACCACCATGGGTAATTTGTCTCATGCTCTTAAAATGCGTTTCTTCAGGGTAAATTAAACTATCCTTTACTGTAGGTATGGGTGGTGTTTCTGTTATGTTAGATTTTGTTTCGTTTTTACAACCAAAAAAGGCAAAAAGCAAAGCAATGACGTATATACGATTCATAATAAATATTGATTAAATTTGTACAAAACTAATATATATCCATATGAAATATAGCGTTCTACTCGTTTTTTTAATCTTTTTTGGAGCTTGTAAAAAAGAAGTGACTAAAACTGTTACACTAAAAGAAGATGTTGTTTTTTTATCTGATGACAAACTAGAAGGCCGACAAACAGGAACAAAAGGAGAACAATCCGCGGCAGAATATATTGCCGACAGATTTAAAAATTTAGGCATGGAAGCCAAAGGAACCACCGATGGCTATTTTCAAAAATTCTCATTTAAACCAAAAACAGATCCACATCAGGAAGTGACTTATAATGTGAAGGATGGCGACAGTACCATTTCAGGAACCAATGTTGTAGGTTTTATAAACAATAATGCCGAAAACACCGTGGTAATAGGCGCGCATTATGACCATTTAGGTTATGGCGCCGAGGGTTCATTGTATAGAGGGGAACCCGCCATTCATAATGGCGCCGATGATAATGCCAGTGGGGTTGGGGTTTTATTGAATTTGGCCGGCAAGCTTAAAAACACCAATAAAGGCAATAACTATTTGTTTATTGCTTTTTCAGGTGAAGAAATGGGGTTATTGGGTTCTAATTTTTTTGTAAAACATCCTACCGTTGACGCCACAAAAATCAATTACATGATTAATATGGACATGGTTGGCAGGCTAAAAGCCGATAGCACACTGGCTGTTTATGGTGTTGGCACCTCACCCATTTTCAAGCAGGTATTAAATGCTTATGGCAATCAGTTTAAATTGATTAAAAAAGAATCCGGAGTGGGTCCCAGTGACCATACCTCTTTTTACAATGTAGATATCCCGGTGTTGCATTTCTTTACCGGTCAGCATGAAGATTACCATAAACCAAGCGATGATTGGGATAAGCTGAATTATGACGGTATGCAATCCATTTCCGATTATATTTTTAATGTGATTTCCGATTTAGATAACAACGGAAAATTACCCTTCAGAAAAACCAAAAATGAAAGTGAAGAGGTGCCGCGTTTTAAAGTCGGTTTAGGCGTGATTCCTGATTATTTGTTTGACGGAAAAGGGATGCGGATTGATGGTATTAGTGAGGACAAACCTGCACAAAAAGCAGGATTGCAAAAAGGCGACATCGTTATTAAAATGGGCGATAGCACCGTGGTGGATATGATGAGTTATATGCGGGCTCTATCTGCTTTTGAACCCGGACAGAAAACCAAAGTGGTGGTTGACAGAAAGGGCACTCCAGTAGAAGTGGACATAGAATTCTAATTATTTCGTTCATTTTCAATACTTTTGCACACCAAAAACAAAATCGTGGTAAAAATACATAACATAGAACTTCCTGATTTTCCATTGCTATTAGCGCCAATGGAAGACGTCAGTGATCCGCCTTTTCGTGCCTTGTGCAAAGAGCAAGGCGCTGATGTTGTGTACACCGAGTTTATTTCAAGTGAAGGTTTAATTCGTGACGCCGCCAAAAGCGTTATGAAGTTGGATATTTATGAAAAAGAACGTCCTGTTGGCATTCAAATATTTGGCGCCAATTTGGAAAGCATGTTGCAAACCATTGATATTGTTGAAAAATCAAACCCCGATATCATCGACATTAATTTTGGCTGTCCGGTAAAAAAAGTAGTGAGTAAAGGCGCAGGTGCGGGCATTTTAAAGGATGTCTGCCTGATGGAAAAGCTCACGGCCGAAATGGTTAAGCGCACCCATATCCCCATCACGGTAAAAACACGACTGGGTTGGGATTATGATTCCATCAGAATTGTTGAGGTTGCTGAAAGGTTGCAGGATGCAGGCTGTAAAGCCATTTCCATACACGGCAGAACCCGGGCACAGATGTATAAAGGCGAAGCCGACTGGAAACCCATTGCGCAGGTTAAAAACAATCCGCGCATGCATATTCCTGTGTTTGGAAACGGTGATGTGGATTCCCCTGAAAAAGCCATGGAAATGCGCGATTCTTATGGGCTTGATGGCGCCATGATAGGGCGTGCTAGTATTGGCAACCCGTGGTTTTTTAAGCAGGTAAAACACTATTTTAAAACCGGTGAACATGTAGCACCCGTGCCCTTGGCAGAACGTGTTGAGGCGGCGCGCAGACATTTACAAATGGCCATTGACTGGAAAGGTGAAACCTTGGGCGTTTTTGAAACCAGACGGCATTACACCAATTATTTTAAAGGCATTCCGCATTTTAAGGACTACCGCATAAAAATGGTAACCAGTGACCATGCCGCCGATGTGTTTGCGGCGTTTGATGAGGTGCTTGAAGCCTTTTATGATTACCAGTTTACAGAGTAGTTTTTTGGCAAGTGGCAAGCCATCGCGCTAGTAGTTTATCCTGAGCGTAGTCGAAGGATTATATCTTTTTAAAACGTCATTGCGAGGAGTTTACGACGAAGCAATCTGCTAATTATAGTCGGCATACCATATGGCCTTTCCATAATTTTTAAAAAGGATGCCACTGCTATCGCTCTTGCAGGCTTCGTTCATTGCGAGCGTAACTTTGTGAAGTGTGGCAATCTCATAATAAGGAACACACAATAAACAGATTGCTTCGTCGTAAACTCCTACCATTGACGGATGGATTTTTAAAATGTCAGGTTGAGCCTTTCGGCTGCGTTCAAGATAAACTAAAGTCGAAACCTATTTAAATAAGTTTAAATCACAAACCTTTCGACTGCGCTCAAGGAGACAATCTTATTACAAAGAACTCGCATTGTCATTGCGAGCGTAACTTTGTGAAGCGCGGCAATCTCATAATAAAGAACACGCAATAAACAGATTGCTTCGTCGTAAACTCCTACCATTGACGGATGGATTTTTAAAATGTCAGGTTGAGCCTTTCGGCTGCGTTCAAGATAAACTAAAGTCGAAACCTATTTAAATAAGTTTAAATCACAAACCTTTCGACTGCGCTCAAGGAGACAATCTTATTACAAAGAACTCGCATTGTCATTGCGAGCGTAACTTTGTGAAGCGCGGCAATCTCATAATAAGGAACACGCAATAAACAGATTGCTTCGTCGTAAACTCCTCACAATGACGTTTTAAAAAGATATAGCAGAAAGCCCGACCTTAAGGTAACGCCCAAAATATGACATTAATCAAATAAAGCTTTAAGTTCTGTAGCTTCATTTGGTTTTATTTTTCCAGCTAACAATAAACTTAATTGTTTTCGGCGTAAAGCAGCAGCAAATCGTTCTTTTTCTAAATCGGTTTCTGGCAGTACTTCTGGAACTGCAATTGGCCGTCCGGATTCATCAACAGCCACAAAGGTATAAATAGCTTCATTAGCTTTTGTTTTAGCACCAGATTCTCTATCCTCTACCCAAACATCAATAAATATTTCCATGGACGTATTAAAGGCACGTGACACTTTTGCTTCAACGGTAACGACACTTCCTAAAGGAACTGCTTTGTTAAAAACCACATGATTTACAGATGCTGTGACTACAATGCGTCTGGAGTGTCTCCTAGCCGCAATACTGGCAGCTCTATCCATGCGTGCTAATAATTCACCACCGAATAAATTATTTAAAGGATTGGTTTCACCGGGCAGTACCACATCGGTCATAATCGTTTTTGATTGTTCAGGTGTTTTTGCTTTCATTAAGGTATTTTTTATGATAGCACAAAGGTAAAACGATTTTGGGTTTATGATGTATGGATTATAATATAATTGCAGTTAAATTCAATTATAAAAGCCTCTTTATAAATCAAACTAACAATGAAAATATTAATAAAAATTAATCAAGTTCTTTAACCAATAACCAAGCATCTTTATTGCTTGTTTTTCTGATTTCACGAATTGCGACAAGCGCTTCTTCACCTGTTTCATAACTGGCATATACAACTTCATGCAAGCCATATTTATTAACACCAATTTTTCTTGGCTTATAGCCTTCCGCTCTTAACTGCTCCATTTTTTTATCGCAGTTTCCTTCAATTCTAAAGGCCCCTGCAACAATGTGATAATTACCGGATTGTTTTGTGACGTTAAATATTACGGTAGGCAGAGGATTATCAATAACAAAAGTCGCTTGTTGAATTCTATTATCTAACTGTTGGGAAGCTTCTTCTTGCGCTAATTGATTATGGATCTCAGTTTGATTTACATAATAAATTGAACCCGCTAAACCACCTAATGAGAGCGCAATTAAGGCAACAGCGGCATATTTAAAATAAGGGATTGATTTTCGTTTTTCAGGTGTAAAAGCAATAGGGATTTCTTTTTCAAGAGCTTGTGCGGTTTCTTTATAAACAGTGCGCGTTATCTCAGGAGATACAAACTCAGACAATCCAAAAGCATCTGTTAAATAATTAAGACGATAAGATGGCTCAAATACTATGTTGCCTTCACTGTTGAAAACAATCTCCCCAATATTACTAAATGTAAGTGTTTCGCCCTGGGTTAAAAGTGCTTTAAGGATTTTAACACGTTTTTGAATTTTCTCAGAAGCTAATTCAAAAGGAATTTTTTCAACGTCTGCAATATAATGCGCTAATAAACCATCATTTTTTTGAATTTGCTCATTAAACGATACTGTTTTTTTTGGTGGATAAAACGCATTGGTTGTATCATTAATGACCGCAGATGTGCGTTGTGTTAAGAAGGCTCCAAATTCTGGAACCGTAACACATTCATATCTGTATAATAAATCGCTGATGTAGGTTTCTAATTGCATAAAAACAAAGTTAAAAAATTATGCTTTTAGATAACATTTTAATAAAACTATTTATTAACAGCGCAAAAATTACGTTCTTGTATGTTTAAATTAATGTTTTAGAATGACAGAAAATGACTTGCTTTACACATTAGCTTTACAGCATGTATCTAATATAGGCGATATTACGGCGAAAAAACTTATTTCAAAATGCGGTTCTGCTGAAGCCGTTTTTAAAGAGAAAAAGCAAAATTTAATTAAAATTGAAGGGATAGGAAGCTCATTACTTAGTGATTTATTTAAACCTCACCACCATAAAGCGGCAGCAGAAGAACTTCATTTTATAAAAAGTAATGATATTACATGTCTTTATTTTAAGGATGAAACATATCCGGATAAATTAAAACATTGTATTGACGGGCCTGTTTTATTGTTTCAGTCTGGGAACATTAACCTAAAACAGCAACACATAATTAGCATTGTCGGCACCAGAAAAATTACCACACATGGCATTGCTTTTTGTGAGCAGTTGGTTGAACAATTAGTACCGTATAATCCTGTAATTGTATCTGGTTTTGCTTACGGAACAGATATTACAGCTCATAAAGCGGCACTGAAACATAATTTACAAACCATAGGTTGTTTGGCGCACGGGTTAAATCAAATTTACCCGAAAGCACATAAAAAGTATATGGTGGATATTGAAAAAAATGGTGGGTTTTTCACTGATTTTTGGAGCAGTGATACCTTTGATAAAAATAATTTTTTAAAACGTAACAGAATTATTGCCGGTTTAAGCGAAGCCACTATTGTGATAGAATCCGCTGAACGGGGTGGAAGCTTGGTAACGGCCGATATTGCTAACTCTTATAACCGGGATGTTTTTGCGGTTCCTGGCAGAACGACAGATTCACAAAGTTTAGGATGTAATAATTTAATTAAATACCAAAGGGCTCAGTTGCTTTCAAACCCTATTGATGTTCCTTATATTTTAAATTGGCAGTTGGAAGATGGGGTTAAACCCAGTATTCAAAAACAATTGTTTGTTGAACTTGATGATCAGGAAAAAGTGATTTTCGGGTTTTTAAAAGAGCACAATAAACAACAATTGGATGTTATTGCTTTAAATTGTGATATGCCCATTTTTAAAGTTGCAGGTATGTTGCTTAATATGGAGCTTAAAGGGGTTATAAGGCCATTGCCAGGGAAATTGTTTGAATTAATATAATTCTAAAAATTAATTTTAAGAATCCAGATATCTTGAAAATACTCTAATTTTGAAAGTTCTTTATATTTAAGGTAAATGTTATTGGGGTCTTCATCATTCAATAAATAAATATAATGCCATCCATTTTTAGGATTAGTATATGATTTAGGTTGATAACCTTTTTCTTCTAATTCCTGCATCCATTTCATGGTATTATTTTTTGAAGCAAACACATTGGTAACTAAATAATATCCTTTTGGGATTGATGGAATTGAAATTGTCTTTAATCTTTTTATTTTTTCAATAGTCAATTTTTGTTGTATGGCAGCTTTTTCTTCTGAAATGCTATCGATAATCTGAACTGAAGGGTCTGTCTGCTCAGGATGTACTTCTTTTTTATCTAGCACCAGAATGGAATCAATATTATTTTTCCCTTCTAGATAAATAGGACTTATTTCAGTTTCAAAAGCCACGAAAAATAAATAAAACCGGTCTGCTTTAGTTTCAAATCGAATAGTAGTTTGGGTTGTGCTATTTGAAATAACCCGATTATTTTCATTGGGAATGTCCATTTTTAATAAATCAAATCCAAGGGTATTTAAACTATTCGGGCTTCTATCAGTATATGGCTCATCAAATAGGGTTATTTTACCATTGAAAAAATTATTTGGAGGGCGCAGTTTATTATAAAATGGAACAAAATTCTGATTCACATCTAAAATAAGGCAACTATCTGTTTTTAGTTTCTGATCTCCTTCTAAAGTGCCAAGGCAAAAAGATGATTTTATCGTATCAGATTCGTCGGTTTTAAAATTATTAAAGATTATATCTACAGGTTCTTTATAAACTTCAACAAACCCTTTAAAAGTTGCAAAATATTTTGGTTTTGCTTTTTCTGATTCGTAAACAATGTAAAGCAACCACCCGCCTGAAGCACCTCCAGAAATATAACCTTCAGTAGCCAATATATTTGCAACGGTATAACTTCCATTAATTGTTTTGGCCTGCTGAAGTTGCGATGTCACATCAGCATAACATAAATAGGGTTTATTAAATTCAAATAGTTTGGAATTATAACTATCAAAAATGATTTGCCCTTCTATTTTTTGATAATTCCCATTTGGTTGTTTAAATAAAATGGAATTCACGTTCATTGAACGTGTATCATTCCCTTTATAAACAATCTTATTTTTTTCTTTGAGCTCGCGCTTAACCCCTTTATCATATTTATAAACGGCACTCCAATATAAAGCGGCATATTTAATTTTGGAAGGTGGTGCGTCTATTGTTAAGTTGGCTTGACTTGAACTAAATGTGGTTTTATCATCATCAATATCAATATATTCAAGTTTTAAATTATCATTAAAACCTGAAAGATCATTTAATGGTTTTGTGGCATCGGTACTAACAATATTGTTACCAATTAAAGCTGAATTTCCTTTTAAATATAATTGTTGTTGTCTTGAAAAAAGCAATCCTTCTTGTGGGTAGGTTACCATAGAAATAATGAAAACAAATAAAAAAATTATTTTTTTCATACGTAAAGAAATTCAATAATTATACCACGTGTTTAGATTTATACGAAATACTAGTAACCCGTTTTTTCCCTAACTCTATTTAGTACAGCATTGGCGACAAGTTTTGCTTTTTCAGCGCCAATGGCCAAAGTTTTATCTACTTCATTTAAGTTATTCATAAAATAATTATAACGTTCGCGTTGTGTTGCAAATTTTTCAACAATCAAGTCAAACAAAGCTTGTTTTGCATGACCATACCCGTAATTACCGTTCTTATAATTGGTTTTCATAATGTCAATTTGCTCATTAGAAGCCAATAACGCATAAATAGCAAAACAGTTGCATGTTTTCCAGTCTTTGGGTTCTTCTAGAGGTGTGCTGTCCGTTTGAATGGACATAATTTGCTTGCGGAGTTTTTTATCATCCCAAAAAATATTGATGATATTCCCTCTGCTTTTGCTCATTTTCTCTCCATCGATCCCTGGAATCAGCATGGTGTTTTCTTGAATTTTTCCTTCAGGCATAACAAAGGTTTCCCCCATTTTTGCGTGAAACCGTGCAGCCACATCGCGAGTCATTTCAATATGCTGCAATTGGTCTTTTCCAACAGGAATAATATTGGCATCATATAATAAAATATCAGCCGCCATAAGCATGGGGTACATAAACAAACCGGCATTAACGTCATCAAGCCTGTCTGCTTTATCTTTAAAACCGTGAGCCAATGTTAATCGTTGATATGGAAAAAAGCAACTTAAATACCATGATAACTCGGTCACTTGTGGCACATCGCTCTGTCTGTAAAACACTGTTTTTTCAATGTCCAGACCAAATGCTAACCAGGTTGCTGCTGTAGAATAGGTGTTGGATCGTAATTCTTCAGCATCTTTAATTTGTGTTAAAGTATGTAAATTAGCTATAAACAAAAACGAATCATTTTTTGGATTGTTAGCCATTTCAATTGCGGGCAAAATGGCGCCTAAAATGTTTCCTAAATGTGGTGTTCCTGTACTTTGTATGCCGGTAAGTATTCGTGCCATATTTGCTTCCCACGAAAGTGGGGATCTTTTAAATTCAACTTAATTTTATAACAGCAAAGGTAATTTTTTTAATAGAATTGCTCAATACAATTATGTATTTTTGGAACGCATGAGGATTTTTAAACAGATTTTTTGGGTTTTATACCGCATTTGGTTTTATGTGCTTGTGGCATTGCCAATTATTATATTGTTTCCAGTGCTGATACTTAGCATATCAAGGGAATCTTGGTATCCATATTATTTTAAATTAGCCAGAATTTGGGCAAAATTCATTTTGATAGGTATGGGGTTTAAAGTTGAAATTGAAAATGAACAAATCCCTGAAAAAGGCAAAAGTTATTTGTTTATTGCCAATCATACTTCTATGGCAGATATTATGCTTATGCTGGTATCGGTAAAGAATCCGTTTGTGTTTATAGGGAAAAAGGAGTTGGCTAAAATTCCGCTTTTTGGATTTTTTTATAAACGCACCTGTATTTTGGTTGATAGAAACTCAGTTAAAAGCCGGCAAGCCGTTTTTTTAAGAGCCCAGAACCGGTTAAAATCCGGTTTAAGTATTTGTATTTTTCCGGAAGGTGGCGTTCCTGAAGAACATATTATGTTAGATGAATTTAAAGATGGGGCTTTTAGACTGGCTATAAATCATCATATCCCTATAGTACCAATAACTTTTATGGACAATAAAAAACGTTTTTCTTATATGTTTTTTAGTGGTGGTCCTGGTAAAATGCGTGTTAAGGTTCACAAGTTTTTAGAGACGGAAGCATTACATATAAAAGACACAAAAAAGCTAAATTTTAAAGCGAGAGAAATAATATTAAAGCAACTTGAGACCGATAAAAAATAAAAGAGGCTGTCTGAAAAGTATATATTAACCGTCATTACGAGAAATTTTTATTTCGAAGTAATCTGTAAATCAATAACTTGTAATTTACAGATTGCTTCTCCCGATAGCTATCGGGACTCGCAATGACAACTTTTTAAACAGCCTCTTTTTGACACCTTTTTCTAGCTTAACGAAAAAAATATCGAGGCCTAACCAAAAACCTAAAACTTAAATCCAATTCCTGTATAAACCCCTATAAAAAAGGGTTTAAAATTACCAGTTGAATTATTAAATGTGTTGATTTGATATTTAAAAACAGGCTCCAAATTCAAATCTAATTTCTTGGTTATATTATAATTTAACCCTAATCCAAAATTGGCACTATAACTTACCTTATTTATGTTATTAGCTTCGCCTATGCGCGTTCGTTGTCCATTAAGATCAGAGTACAATTCATTGTTATTCAAAAAGAAAGAACTAAACCCACCAATAACATGAACGCCTATTTTTTTATCAATAAGAGCATATTGAAGTTCCAAAGGAATTTCAATATATCCTAAAGATTGATTAATTGACGTGTTGGACGTTCTGATAAAAGATTTACTATTAAGCGTGTTAAGACTCTCACCGCTAATAAGCGAAATATTGGCTGAACCAGTATTAGCATCAATATTTTTAATTGAATTGAATCTAGATCCACCAACTGTTTCAAAAACAACCACATTATTGGTGTTATAGCCTAAGTTTACTTTGTTAAGACCTGTTCTAACACTAATTTTTTTATTAATAGCATAACTTGCCGTAATTCCATAACTCATATTGACTTCACCACTTTTTGAATTTTCATTAAACTGGGCATCTATTGATGATCCTTTTCCCAGACTATTAAAATACACAGGTGCTGCATTTGGGGCAATACTCCATTTGTTTTGGACTTTAGTGTCTTCGGGGTTTTTGATTTCGGCTAAGGCATCTTCAATAGTTAGTGTGTTTTTATCGGTCTCCTTTTTTATTGAGGGGCTTATTTCTTCTTTATTAGAATCTGAAATTACAGGTGTGTTATTTTTTGTATTAGCTATATTATCTGAAATATTATTTTCTTGTACAGGTTCATTGACTTCAAGAGGATTGCTGTTTTTTTCGCTGGGGTTATTAGTTATTTCTGTGGATTCGTTAGTCAGTGATTCATCAAAGGAAGTTTGAGATTTTGTTGAGGCTTTAACACTATTATTTATTAATGAATTTGTGTTTTTTGAAGGTTTATGTGCAATTTCTGCGGAAGTAGCAGTATTTATTTTTTTCGAAAATTTTTCATTAGGTTTTAATGGATTTGAATGACTGTTTTCAACTTTATTTTCAGCAGTAATAGAGTTAGTTTCCTTCTTAACATCATTTAAATTAACGGGATTAACTGAGTTAGTTGATTTTGATTGTATAGTTTCATTAGAATCCACTACGTTGTTTGATGGCACAGAATTGTCAGTATTCAAATAAATTCCGCCAACCGTTAACAGCAACAATAGCAATGCGGCAATGCCAGCATATCGCCACCAAATTGGGATGATGCGTCGTTTCTTTTTCTTTTGATTAAGCTGCGCTTCAATGTTTTTCCAAACAACATCACTTGGAGTGGCTTCAAAATCTTTAAAGCCTTCTTGAAATAACCTATCTATATGTTTTTTTTCTTTCATTATAATAGTTGTAAACGTCTTGAGGTTTTATAACTTTCAATCGTTTTTTTTAATGTCTGTCTAGCTCTTGCCAGATTAGATTTTGAGGTTCCTATGTTTATATCCAGCATTTGTGCAATATCTTTATGTGAATAGCCATCAAGAACGTATAGGTTAAAAACAAGCCTATATCTATCAGGTAATTCCTGAATAATCTGTAACAGATAATCTATCGATATTGGGTCTTCATCAATTTCTAATTCAACATTGTCGGCAATATTATCGTTTATTATATCAAAAACCTTTTCGTTGCGGTAACGCTGTAACACAGTGTTTACGGTAATTCGTTTTAACCAGCCCTCAAAGGACCCTAAGTTTTTATACTGTTCAATTTTATTAAAAATAGTTAAAAAAGCATCTTGTAAATTATCTTCAGCTTCTGCATAACTCCGCGAATACTTCAAGCAAACCGAAAATAATTTACCCGAGTAGAGTTTATACAGTTCGCTTTGCGCTTGCGTATCATTAATTTTACAATTTTCTATGAGTTCTTGTAAACCCAAATTAAATATGTATTTATTAATTATTAAAATTTATTCCACAGGCACTTCAATAATTAAGTATTGGTCTTCACCGTTTACATCTTCACCTTGCCAAAATTTAAAAATGTAGCTACCATTACTTGTAACTTTAAAATTAAAAGTTGCTTCTAATAGTTCATTTTCAAGAATTTGACAATTAGAATCATGAAATTCATAATCTATAACTGCAACAGTAATCTCATTATTATGTTCTAAATAATAAAATTCTTTAAAGGCATTACAGGTAGAAGGTTTCAAATAACTTACTGTTATTGGATATTCTCCCCCTAAGTTGAAAGAGTTAGGAATTTCTACACTTTCTATAGGAATTAAAACCGAACCATAGTTTGGAGTGTCATCTTTAATGGAGCATGAACTTAAAGCAACTAAAGCTAAACAAAAAATAATTAACTTTTTCATTTTCTTTTTTTAAATGGGGGTTACCCATTAGATGCTTTATATTCTAAATGGTTGCGCATTGAATTAAAAAAATCCCGAACATTTGGGATTTTTTTAATTTATTTAGAAGCTTTTAGTATCGCTTTTATTTTATTTTCAAGTTCATCCTGAAGTTCCGGATTGTCTTTTATCAGCGCTTTCACAGCATCTCTACCTTGACCTAGTTTAGTGTCATCATAACTAAACCAAGAACCACTTTTCTTAATAATTTCATGTTCAACAGCAATATCCAATATTTCACCTACTTTAGAGATGCCTTCACCATACATAATATCAAACTCTGCCATTTTAAAAGGAGGGGCTACTTTATTTTTCACCACTTTTACCCTGGTTTTATTTCCGATAACATTGCCATCAGTTTCTTTAATTTGTGTAGAACGTCTGATATCTAAACGCACAGAAGCATAAAATTTTAATGCGTTTCCTCCGGTAGTGGTTTCTGGGTTTCCAAACATAACTCCAATTTTTTCACGCAATTGATTGATGAAAATTACAGTACACTTGGTTTTACTGATAGAACCCGTTAGTTTTCTAAGAGCTTGTGACATCAAACGCGCATGTAAACCCATTTTTGAGTCGCCCATTTCACCTTCAATTTCACTTTTTGGTGTTAATGCCGCAACAGAATCAATGACAACCATATCAATAGCTCCTGATCTAATTAAGTTATCTGCTATTTCAAGAGCTTGCTCACCGTTATCTGGTTGAGACATGATTAAATTATCTATATCTACACCTAATTTTTCAGCATAGAATCTATCAAAAGCATGTTCTGCATCAATAAAAGCAGCAATACCACCAGCTTTTTGTACTTCTGCAATGGCGTGTAATGTTAAAGTCGTTTTTCCTGAGGATTCTGGCCCATATATTTCTACAACACGTCCACGAGGATATCCGCCAACGCCAAGTGCAATGTCTAACCCAAGAGATCCCGATGAAGTGGCTTCAACATCTTGTATGGCGGCATCACCCATTTTCATCACGGTACCTTTTCCGTAGGCTTTATCCAATTTATCCAGTGTAAGTTTAAGTGCTTTTAATTTGGCTTCTTTTTCAGTGCTCATCTATAATTTTATTTCTGTAGTTATAGATGCTAAAATAATATTTCTTTTGTCAGGACACAATATTATAACGCAACCTTTTTGCATATTTTACATCTATTAATTAAAGCGGGAAATTTTTTGCTATGAAAAGAATGATTTTGCCATTTTTAAGAAACTATTTAATATTAAGGAATTGGTTTTTCAATTACTGAATAAAAATTGAAAATCTCAATGTTGACTAATTCAAATGATTAAAAAGCACTTTACATTGGTAAGGTGCTTTTTTTATATGTTATGCTCATGTGTTTTTAAAATTATGTACCTTTGCGGCTTACATATTCTTTAATCTTAAAACATTAGTATAGCATGCAACTGTACAATAAATTAAGCGCAAAAGAAAGAGCAGAATTAATTGATCAGGCAGGGAAAAATCGATTGACACTTTCTTTTTATCAGTATGCCAAAATTGGCAATCCTCAAGTTTTTAGAGACCACTTGTTTATTTCCTGGAATGTTTTAGAAGTTCTCGGCAGAATTTATGTAGCTCATGAAGGCATTAATGCGCAGTTATCACTTCCTGCAGATCGGTTTAATGAATTTAAGGAACACCTTGATAGTATTACATTTTTAAAGGGAATTCGCCTTAATGTTGCCATTGAACAAGACAATAAATCATTTTTAAAACTAAAAGTAAAGGTCCGTGATAAAATTGTAGCCGATGGTTTAAATGATGACACTTTTGATGTTACCAATAAAGGAATTCATTTAGCGGCAGAACAATTCAATACTTTTATAGAAGACCAAAACACAGTTTTGGTTGATATGCGCAACCATTACGAAAGCGAAATAGGCCATTTTAAAAATGCCATCACGCCCGATGTGGATACCTTCAGAGATTCTTTGGATATTATTGAAGCCGATTTAAAAAACCATAAAGAAGATAAGAATTTGGTGATGTATTGTACAGGTGGTATTCGATGTGAAAAAGCCAGTGCCTATTTTAAACATAAAGGATTTAAAAACGTTTATCAATTGGAAGGTGGTATTATTGAATATACAAGACAAGTACAAGAACAAGACCTTGAAAATAAGTTTTTAGGGCAGAATTTTGTATTTGATGACCGAAGAGCAGAACGTATCAGTGATGATGTGGTGGCCAATTGTCATCAATGTGGGTCGCCTTTTGATATTCACACCAACTGTGCCAATGAAGCCTGTCATTTATTATTTATTCAATGTGATAGCTGTAAAGAAAAAATGGAAAACTGTTGTTCTACAAGTTGTTTGGAAATAAACAGGTTACCTTATGAAGAGCAAAAAGCGCTCAGAAAAGGACAAGGAAACAGCAATGATATTTTTAAAAAAGGACGAGCAGATCACTTGCCTTACAAAAAGGATTTGAGAAATATTTTTGAGACACTTAATCTTAACAAACATGAATAGTAAGATTATGCAGAAAATAGAATTAATGGCTCCGGCCGGAAATTTTGAATCGCTTCAAGCGGCGTTAGATAATGGTGCAGATTCCATTTATTTTGGTGTTGAACAATTAAATATGCGTGCACGAGCCTCGATTAATTTTACTTTAGAAGACTTGCCCGAAATATCAAAGCGCTGCCACGCAAAAAAAGTTAGAACCTATTTAACACTGAATACTATAATTTATGATCATGATTTATCTCTTGTAAAAACTTTAATAAACAAGGCTAAAGAAGCTGATATTAATGCTGTTATCGCCATGGATCAAGCCGTTATTATGGCAGCCAGAGAAGTTGGTATGGAAGTGCATATTTCAACTCAAATAAACATTACCAATATTGAAACCGTTAAATTCTATGCCTTATTTGCTGATACGATGGTTTTGAGTAGAGAATTAAGTTTAAGACAGGTGAAAAAAATAACTGTACAAATTGAAAAAGAACAAATAAAAGGCCCTTCTGGAAAACTTATTGAGATTGAAATTTTTGGCCATGGGGCATTATGTATGGCTGTTTCGGGTAAATGTTATATGAGTTTACATTCGTATAATTCATCGGCAAATAGAGGGGCATGTAAACAAAATTGCAGAAAAAAATATACGGTTATTGAGCAAGAAACAGGCTTTGAAATGGAGATTGATAATGAATACATCATGTCTCCAAAAGATTTATGTACCATTGATATTTTAGACCAAGTGGCAGATTCTGGAATTAAAGTTTTAAAAATTGAAGGGCGCGGAAGAGCGCCAGAATATGTCGCTCATGTAATTTCATGTTATCGTGAAGCGATTGATAGTTTGCAAAGCGGAACTTACCAAAAAGAGAAAGTGATTACCTGGATGCAAAATCTTGAAAAAGTGTATAACCGTGGTTTTTGGAACGGGTATTACTTAGGGCAAAAACTTGGGGAATGGAGCGATGGTTCCGGGTCACACGCCACCCAAAAGAAAGTATATATTGGCAAAGGCACACACTTTTTTCCAAAACCACAAATAGGTGAGTTTAAAATTGAAGCCTATGATATTTCAATTGGCGACACCATTTTAATTACAGGCCCAACAACAGGAGCCAAAGAAATTGAGGTGAATGATATGATGGTTAATGACGAGAAATTAACAAAAGGCACCAAAGGTGATTTGGTTACTATTCCGTTAGGATTTAGAGTCAGACCTTCAGATAAATTGTATAAAATAGTTGAAAACAAAGTAGAAGCGTAATGGTGATAATAACCCTGCAACGCAACAAATGTATTGGATGTAATTACTGCGTAGAACTAGCTCCAAATCAGTTTCAAATGTCAAAAAAAGACGGAAAATCCGTGTTATTACATGCTAAAGATAAGAAAGGTTTTTTTACTTTAAAATCAAATGAAAATGATATTTTGGAAGTTTGTGAAAATGCATCAAAGGCTTGTCCGGTAAAAATAATCAGCGTTAAAATAGTTTAAAATTTAAAACTATTAGGAGTAATTTCCATTGATTAAATGATAATGACACTTCTATTTTAAAGTAAGCATAATAATCTTATCTTTACCTTTTGAAATAAATATGAACCTTCATTCGTAATAATCTTTTATTAACGAATTCAATATATAAAACATATGGCTTGTAACAGTTGTTCAACTGAAAATGGTGGTGCACCAAAGGGATGTAAAAGCAATGGAACTTGTGGCACAGATAGTTGCAATAAACTAACAGTTTTTGATTGGCTGGCCAATATGTCGTTGCCAAGTGGTGAAAAACCATTTAATTGGGTAGAAGTTCGGTTTAAAAACGGAAGGAAACACTATTATAAAAACACAGAAAATTTAACGTTGAGTATTGGAGATATTGTGGCAACCCAGGCACAATCTGGACATGATGTAGGAATGGTTACCCTTACGGGTGAATTGGTGCGAATTCAAATGAAGCGCAAAAATATTGCCCAAGAAGGAGAAGAGATTTATAAGATATACAGAAAAGCAAGTCAAAAGGATATCGATATTTGGTCTGATGCAAGAGATAAAGAAGACCCAATTAAGGTGCGGGCACGCCAATTTGCGATAGATTTAAAACTTCACATGAAAATTTCTGATATTGAATTTCAGGGTGATGCAAGTAAAGCCACTTTTTATTATACTGCTGAAGAACGCGTTGATTTTAGAGAACTCATAAAAGTATTTGCCAGGGAATTTAGAACCCGTATAGAAATGAAACAAGTTGGCTTTAGGCAAGAAGCTTCCAGACTTGGCGGCATTGGATCTTGCGGAAGAGAATTATGTTGTTCAACTTGGCTGACAGATTTTCGTTCTGTGAGTACCTCGGCGGCAAGATATCAACAGCTATCATTAAACCCTCAAAAACTGGCAGGACAATGTGGAAAACTTAAATGTTGTTTAAATTATGAATTAGACACCTACCTGGATGCCTTAAAAGATTTTCCTAAAACAGAAATAAAACTACTCACTGAAAAAGGCACAGCGGTCTGTCAAAAAACAGATATTTTCAAAGGCCATATGTGGTATGCTTATGAAGGGGAATGGATGAATTGGCATAAAATAACGACCGCTCAAGCCAATGAAATTATTAGCTTAAATAAAAAAAATAAAAAGGTAGCAAGCCTTGAAGAATATGCATCTGAATTAATTGATGATACTAAAAACGTATTTGAAAACGTTGTTGGTCAAGACAGTTTAACGCGTTTTGATAGGCCAAAACCCAATAATAAACGTAAAAATAAAAGGAACAATAAAAATAGAAGAAAACCTCAAAATGCCAAAAATAATGCGAAATAGTGTATTATTAGTTCTTTTAATTTTTGCAGTTATTATAGTCTCATGTGACTCAAAAAGGGTTTATGATGAATATAAATCTGTTCCAGATTCATGGAATAAAGATTCAATAATATCGTTTAAATTACATCCACCAGATTCCACTAATGCCTATAATTTATTTGTGGGCTTAAGAAATACCAATGCATACAAATACAGCAATATTTTTTTAATTGTTGAAATGGTTTTTCCCCATGGGAAAACAATCAAGGACACTTTAGAATATAGAATGGCAGATCCAAGCGGTAAATTTTTAGGAACCGGCATGATGGATGTTAAAGAGAACAAACTTTGGTATAAAGAAGATGTTATATTTCAAGAATCAGGTGAGTACACGGTTAATATTCAGCACGCCATGCGAGAAAACGGAAAAGTTAATGGTGTTGTTGCACTTGAAGGTATCACAGATATAGGTTTTAGAATTGAAGGTCCAAATAGTAAATAACAAGAATGGCAAAAACGAAGCAAACAAATAACAGTCAGGGTTTTGAAAAATATGTACGTTGGTTTTGGATTTTATTTTCAGTTGGCATCCTGTCCATAATCTTAATATTTAGCCTTGCATCTTTGGGCATTTTTGGTGAGCTTCCAGACCATACGCAATTGGAAAATCCGAGTACCAATTTAGCAACTGAAATTATTTCTTCTGATGGTGTAACCCTAGGAAAATTCTATTTAAACGATAACCGTACACCGGTTGGATATGATGAATTACCCAAGCACTTGGTTGATGCTTTAATAGCCACTGAAGATGCTAGGTATTTTGATCATTCAGGAATTGATGCTATTGGATTTATAAGAGCCGCATTTTATCTTGGTAAAAGAGGTGGAGCTAGTACCATATCTCAACAATTAGCAAAACAACTATTTCATGGAGAAGGATCGAAAAACACGATTGGTAGATTAACCCAAAAAATAAAAGAATGGATTATCGCTATTCGTTTAGAGCGTCAATATACCAAAGAGGAAATTATAGCTCAGTATTTTAATATATATGATTTTGGAAATAATGCCGATGGGATTCGGAGTGCATCGCGTATTTATTTTGGAAAAGAGCCTAAAAATTTAAATATTAAGGAATCAGCCATGTTGGTGGGTATGTTTAAAAATTCATCACTCTATAATCCAAGACCAGAGAAAAATCCTATAGGTGTAAAAAACAGGCGAAATGTGGTTTTGGATCAAATGGAAAAATATGATTTTATAACAGAACAGGTTAAAGATTCCCTTAAGCAAACAGAACTAGATTTACATTATTCGCCAGAATCACATCGGGAAGGAACCGCTACATATTTTAGAGAATACTTAAGGGCCTTTATGAAAGATTGGATTAAAAACAATCATAAACCAGATGGTACCAGATATAATTTAAATAGCGATGGCTTAAAAGTTTATACAACCATTGATTCTAGAATGCAAGCGTATGCCGAAGAAGCCGTATTGAAACATATGCCAAGGCTTCAGGCAGAATTTGATAATCAAAACACACCAAAAAGAAATCCAACAGCACCCTTTTTGGAACTTGATAAAACTGAAATAGAAGCACTAATGAACCGCTCCATGAAACAATCTGAACGATGGAGAAGAATGAAATATGATTTAGGAAAATCAGATAAGGAAATAAAAGAGTCTTTTTATAAGCCAACTGAAATGACCATTTTTTCATGGAAAGGCGAGATTGATACCATCATGAAACCTATTGATTCCATGCGGTATTACAAAAAATTTTTACAACCAGGCATGATGTCAATGGATCCGCAAACAGGACATGTAAAAGCATGGGTAGGTGGTATGAATTATAAATATTTTCAATATGATCACGTTAAAACAGGAAAACGTCAAGTAGGTTCAACATTTAAACCATTTGTATATGCCGCAGCTATTGATCAGTTACATCTTTCGCCATGTGATGTACTTCCCAGATCTCAAATAACTATTGAAGCTAATAAATATGGAAATCCGGAACCATGGTCCCCAAAAAATGCTGATGGTGATTATGGTGGGTCGATGACCTTGAAGGATGCACTTGCAAATTCAGTAAACACAGTAACCGCGAGAGTAATGGATAAAGTTGGCCCACAAACGGTTGTAGATTTAGTTAAGAAACTTGGCGTAGAATCTGAAGTGCTTCCAGTGCCTTCCATAGCCTTAGGAACGGCTGATTTAAGTGTTTATGAAATGGTTGGTGCTTATTCAGCATTTGCAAACCAGGGGGTTTATACCAAACCGGTAATGGTTACCAGTATCGTTGATAAAAATGAGACTTTATTATATCAGTTTGTTCCAGAAACCAGAGATGTTTTAAGTGAAGAAACAGCCTATGTGACCGTTAAACTTATGGAAGGTGTTACCCAATCCGGATCTGGTGCAAGACTGAGAACTACAGGAGCCGATTCATATAGAGCCGATTACAGGGAAATAATAACGGGTTATCCATATCAATTTACCAATCCAATTGCAGGAAAAACAGGCACTACCCAAAACCAAAGTGACGGGTGGTTTATGGGCATGGTTCCAAATTTAGTTACTGGTGTTTGGGTAGGTGCTGAAGACAGATCAACTCATTTTGCCAATATTACCTATGGCCAGGGAGCTGCCATGGCATTACCTATTTGGGCGCTTTACATGAAAAGTTGCTATGCTGATAAAGAACTGAACATATCACAACAAGATTTTGATGTTCCAGCTAACCTAACCATAAATGTTGATTGCACTAATACTTCGGGGGCAAGTGACGGAACAAATCCTAAAGATGATATTCCGGATGATTTGTCCTTTTAAAAATACAAGCCATTCTGTTTTGAATGGCTTTTTTATTTTGTATTTTTAAAAGAATAAAATACACGTATAATGATTAATAAAAAAGTATCTAATGTCCAAGAGGCACTTCAAGGAGTTGCTGATAATATGACATGTATGATTGGGGGTTTTGGACTCAGTGGAATCCCTGAAAATGCCATTGCATCTTTGGTAAAATTAGGCATTAAAGGCTTAACATGTATTTCAAATAATGCAGGTGTTGATGATTTTGGATTAGGACTTCTGCTTCAAAAACATCAAATAAAAAAAATGATTTCTTCTTACGTTGGTGAAAATGATGAATTTGAACGCCAAATGCTTTCCGGTGAATTAGATGTTGAACTAATTCCGCAAGGCACATTAGCTGAACGTTGTAGAGCAGCACAATCCGGTTTTCCTGCTATTTATACGCCAGCCGGTTATGGAACTGAAGTTGCTGAAGGAAAAGAAACGCGTGAGTTTGATGGAAAAATGTATGTTTTGGAACATGCATTTAAGGCTGATTTTGCTTTTGTAAAAGCTTGGAAAGGTGACGAAGCCGGCAATTTGATTTTTAAAGGAACCGCCAGAAATTTTAACCCAAATATGTGTGGTGCCGCAAAAATAACAGTGGCTGAGGTTGAAGAATTACTTCCGGTAGGAAGCTTAGACCCCAATCAAATTCATATACCTGGAATTTTTGTTCAGCGCATATTCCAAGGTGCATTTTATGAAAAAAGAATTGAGCAACGAACCGTAAGACAAAAAGTTTAAAGTGAGCTAAAGTTATAAGTACTAAAAGTTTCCCTTTGTAGGACATGTGTAACTTATAACTTAAAATACTTTAGGCATTTAAAACTTAAAAGAAATGTTAGATAAAATAGGTATTGCAAAACGCATCGCAAAAGAGGTTAAGAATGGGTATTATGTAAATCTTGGAATTGGTATTCCAACCTTGGTTGCTAATTATGTTCGACATGATATTGAAGTTGAATTTCAAAGTGAGAATGGTGTTTTAGGCATGGGACCTTTCCCTTTTGAGGGAGAAGAAGATGCCGATGTTATAAATGCAGGAAAACAAACCATTACCACCTTACCGGGTGCAAGTTTTTTTGATTCCGCCATGAGTTTTTCCATGATTAGGGGGAAACATGTAGACCTTACTATTTTAGGCGCCATGGAAGTATCAGAGAATGGAGATATTGCTAACTGGAAAATCCCGGGATATATGGTTAAAGGTATGGGTGGCGCAATGGATTTGGTGGCAAGTGCTGAAAATATTATTGTTGCAATGATGCACACCAATAAAGTGGGAGAATCAAAATTACTTAAAAAATGTGCATTACCATTAACTGGAGTTGGTTGTGTAAAGAAAATTGTAACTAATTTAGCGGTTATTGAAGTTACCAATAAGGGTTTTAAGCTTTTAGAACGCGCACCTGGAGTTTCTGTTGATGACATAAAAAAAGCCACAGAAGGCACATTAATTGTTGACGGTAACGTTCCAGAAATGGATCTTTAAAGTTTATTGACCAATAATACCGTTAAAAAGTTAAAATTAATTGCATTTCGTCGAATTTAAGTGATATTAAGCCGAATAAATAAAATTCTTTTCTATTTTTATTGTCCTCAAAAAGACCATTTAAAAATCACATAGATTCCCAAATCTACCATAAAACTTAAAAATTATGAACCTAACAACAAATCTACCTGAACAACCAACAATGAATGAAAGTAAATTAAAAGAAACCTTACGGGAAAATTTACATTTTATTAAAAGTTTAGTGTATTTAACCAAGAAAATATTTATGCTATAACCCTTTGGGAATAGCATTGATCAGCATTTTGGTATATTCTTTTTTAGGCTGATTATAAATCACATCTGCATCATCCAATTCTTCAACATGGCCATTATTCATAACCAATAATTGGTCAGACATATATTTCACAACAGCTAAATCATGTGAGATAAAAATATAGGTAAACCCAAAGGTTTCTTTAAGTTCATTAAGTAAATTAAGTACTTGGGCTTGAACCGAAATATCCAAGGCGGAAACAGATTCATCACAAATAATCAGTTTAGGTTGTAGTGCTATGGTTCTAGCAATACCTATCCGTTGTCTTTGCCCACCAGAAAATTCGTGTGGATACCTATTGAAGTAATCTTCATTCAAACCAACCTTGTTTAAAATATCCATCGCTTTTTCTTTCCGTTCTTTATCAGAATTGAAAAGATTATGAACAGTCATGGGCTCCATAATAGCATGCCCTACGGGAATTCTAGGATTCAAAGACGAATAAGGATCTTGAAATATAATTTGAATGTCCTTACGCAGTTTTTTAAATTCAGAATTTGGTAGTTTTGTAATATCTATATTTTTATATAAAATTTGTCCGGCAGTGGCTCTATCCAATTGAAGAATAGCATTTCCAAGTGTAGATTTGCCACAACCAGATTCACCAACCAAACCCAAAGTTTCGCCTTCATATAATTTAAAACTTACTTGATCAACGGCCTTAAAAGATTGTGGTTTTGTAAACCAACCTGATTTTGAAATGTATTCTTTATCAAGATTAATAACCTCTAAAAGTGGTTTTTTTGAATACATTTTTTCATGCTTCGCTTTTCTATCTTCAGGTGTTATAATCTCATGGGACGTTGCGTTGTTTAAATAATCTTTTATAGTAGGTAATATTTTTAATCTGGTTTTTAATGAAGGGCGTGAATTAATTAAGGCTTTTGTATATAAGTGCTCAGGATTTTTAAATATTGTATTTATGGCACCTTGTTCAACAATGGCACCTTGATACATCACCACAACTCTGTTGGCAATTTCAGAGATTAATGCCAAATCATGCGTAATAAATAAGATACTCATTTTGGTTTTGGCTTGTAACTCTTTTAATAAGCTGATAATATCTTTCTGTACTGTTACATCAAGTGCTGTAGTAGGTTCATCAGCAATTAAAACATCGGGTTTGCAAGCAATGGCCATGGCAATCATAACCCGTTGTTTTTGTCCACCGGAAATTTCATGGGGATACGCATTGTAAATACGATTAATATCAGGTAATTTCACACGTTCAAATAGTGATAGCGTTTCTGTTTTAGTTTCCTTTTTAGATAATTTTGTGTGTTGTAACAATATTTCTTGAACTTGTTTTCCGCAAGTCATAGATGGATTTAAAGAACTCATGGGTTCCTGAAAAATGATGGCTATTTTTTTTCCTCGAATGGCTTGAAATTGTTTTGAATTAAGCCTGGTTAAATCTTGGTTTTCAAAAAGAATACTTCCTGAAGTTATTTTGGAAATATTTTTTGGAAGCAACCCTAAAATAGCTAATGAAGACACCGACTTGCCTGAACCTGATTCACCTACAATCCCAAGTATTTCGTTCTGGTTAAGTTGATATGACATGTTATGAATGACTTCATTTTTCCCGAATGCAATGGAAAGATTTTTTATTTCTAATAAGGTTTTTTCGGCCATTTAAATATGAATAATCTCGTTTTCGTGAAGAATATCATTACCACGAAGTCTTAAAAATATTTGCGCTACAGAAATGGTGTCTTTTTCGCAATAGGTTATAATTCGGTCTATTTCTTTTTCTTCATAATAAACACGATATACTTCACTGCCATCAATATCATCTTTTGGTGAAGGAATCCCTAAAACATTCGTCAATAATTTTAAAGACGTATAGGTTTTATAGTCACCAAATTTCCAGAGTTCTAAGGTGTCTAAATGAGGTACTTCCCAAGGTTTTTTACCAAAAAGGTTTAGTTTATAAGGTAATTCAATATGGTTAATGATCATACGTCGTGCAATGTAAGGGAAGTCAAATTCTTTTCCGTTGTGAGCACAAAGTAAATGTTTTGTTTCACTAAAGTGAGATATCAGTAAGTTTTTAAAATCTTTCAAAATCTTAATTTCATCACCATAAAAGGAAGTAACCCTAAAATTTCTAACGTCACCCTTTAATGTAAAATACCCAACCGAAATACAAATTATTTTTCCAAATTCCGCCCAAATTCCTGCACGTTCATAAAATGCTTCGGGCGTTTCGTCTTCTTTTCGTTGGTATTTTGATTTATGTTCCCATAACTCTTGTTTGTCTTGTTTCAAATCAGAAAAAAATTGAACTTCTGGAACAGTTTCAATATCCAGAAATAATATGTTTTCTAAATTTAGTTTTGAAATCATTTATTTAAAATTTTTAAACATTGCTTTCCAAAAACACCTGAAAAACCTGCTGCTATTCCTCCAATAATTCCAGTCACTAAAATTAAAAGAGATGCATTTCCATTAAGTGGTAACAAAACGGCAATTTTTTTAGCTAATATAAAGTCGTTACCATTGCTTAAATAAAAGGCATGTAACATCCATAATATAGCAATAGCTAAAAATGGTACAAAAAACACAGCACTTTTTTTAAGAGACAAAAATATTGAGGTTAAAAAAGCAGCAACCATTACAGACCACCAAGGTAAAAACAGGGATAGTAAGATGGCTAATAATATGGTTATACTGAAATTTATAAAGTTTCTTTTCATTGTTTAGGTGTTAACGTTTGTGTTGAAATAACCCCATTGGTTGTGTTAGGATCTTGCATAAATAATAAATCAATGTATTCTCCAATAGCCCATTTGTCTATAAAATTATCATAATATTTACTTCCTGGATTTCCAGATTGACCACCGGGATATATGCCTAAGGCTTTTGGAGGAGAACTCATTTCAACTATCATTCGCCATGACGGACCATGATTTTTGTCGGCAGCATTTACCGTATTTCTGTCACCTCCAATGGGTATGTCAAATCGTGAAAAAGCCGGTAAAGCTTGCAATAAGTGCCCAACATAAGTGCCTTTGTATTTGCTCCAGTTATAATCACCATGTTTTGCTTTCCAATCGGTTAATTCTTTGGCCGTTTCTTTAAATGTGATTAAAAACAAATCTTTGGAAGTTTCCTTTTTAAGGGTACTTACAATATCCATAAAGGCGTCATCCGGATAATTTTTCAGCAAATAGATAGTTTGATACGTAAATGGTTTTACTAAAGCTACATGTTCAACACTGTATTCATCCCATGTCAAAACATATAATTTCTTCCACCATAAATCCCAAATACTTGGTGCTATCTGGTTAATATCACTTACGTAATTCCATAATTTTATTTCATTTAAAACCCTTTGTTCATCATTATTTAAGTTTGAAGTATCCATGTTGGTTAACATAAAAGGCAACAATTCAGACGCTTTTAAATTGTAATTATTGTTTTGTAAATTTTTAAAGTCTTGAATATTAAATGTGTCTTTCGATCTAAAAAAATCATTTATTACTCTGTTTCTATAGGCTTCATAACCATCATTAAAGACATAAAACGGATAAGATTCATCAACAGGATGTTGATTTGCCGAACTTACAAAACCACGTTCAGGATTTTTGGTATGCGCATTAAATTCCTGGGGAATAAAACTTTGCCATTCGTTTTCCGGCTTACTGCCATCTAACAAAAATTTACCCTGACCCTTCCATTTGTTTGGAAATAATCCTTGAATCCAAAGGGCAATATCACCTTCAGTAGAAGCAAAAACAAAATTTTGTGCAGGAGCTACCCAATGCTTTAGGGCCTTTAAATAATCATCATAGTTTTTTGCGGAATTTAAATCTACTAACGTGCGTTGGTTGTTTCCACCAATATGTCCTGCCCATTTCATAGCGTAACCTTCTTTTTCGCCATTTCCTTTGAAACTTTTATCGTAGGTAACTGGTCCGTATTGAGTATAAATCACAGAATCAAGATAGGGTTTTGCCCCTTTTATCTTAATTTCTTCAATGCGTAATGACGCATCTTTCCAGGTATTATTATACTTATATTGTTTTCTGGTAGCGTCTTTAAATTCTATTTTATACCAATCTTTAACATCACGTGTTGCATTGGTTTCTCCCCAAGCAATGTCATTATTAAAACCTGAAACAACACCTATGGCTCCTGGAAGGGTTGCACCAAATGCATTGTGTTGTGGAGTTGCGAGTTGCATTACAAACCAAATGGAGGGTAAATTAAGACCTAAATGCGGATCATTTGCTAATATGGGATTGCCGGAATATGATTTACTGCCTGAAATAGCCCAATTATTACTTCCGTTATCAGGATCTGGTTTTTCAATGGTTTCAGCAACAGAGTCCAGGATAATTCCACTTTCTGGTGTTTCTGTAATTTTTACATCAATAAAACCCCAATCGGTGTCTTTTGGAATTATAGGATCGTTTACATCAAAAAAATCTGGATATAATAAATTGAATCGTTCATCACCAAACAACCGTAATGCATTGGTGAACTCTAAATCATAATCCCTACCACTTAAATCATCGGTCATGTACATTAACAACAATGCAGTTTTTGTAGTTGTCCATGGTTCGGGTGCGTAATCTAACAATTTATATTCTATAGGAAAATCTTTAGGTTTTAAGTGGTTAATATAACTGTTTACACCATCACGATAGGCTTCTAAAAAAGTGATCATTTCTGGGTCTTCCCCCATTTTTTTTAGTGCCCTTTCAGCACCGAAAACCATCCCTTTTCGTCGTTGGGTTCTATCAAAATTTAAAGCTTTTTCACCAATAATTTCTGAAAGACGACCACCAGCCGCAAAAGTTTGAAATTCCATTTGCCATAATCTGTGCTTGGCGGTAATATAGCCTTGGGCTCTATATAAATCCAAATCATTTTCAGCAAAAATGTGCGGAATGAGTTGCTCGTCGTAATGAACAATCACTTTATCTTTTAAACCTTCAATTGGAAGATCGCCGGCGATGGATTCATCATGTTCGTTTTGCCATATTCCTTGAGTTGGACTTAAAAATTTACCTATTGGTGGGATAGAACCAAGTTTGGTATTAAAGACGTAAAAAACGACTATTACAAGTATAAATGAAGCTGCAAACTTGATATATTTCATAATGATTTTTTAATTGAAATAAATATAGGAAATATTTTATGTATTCCTACTTAGAAGGTTTGGAATGATAAAACTAAAAAAGAGATTGCTGTTTATAGGGGCTTTCATGTTGCAACAACCATTGTTTTCTATGCAATCCGCCGGCGTAACCTGTTAAACTACCATCGGTTCCAATAACCCTGTGACATGGGACAATGATCCATAAAGGGTTTTTTCCATTGGCATTGGCTACTGCTCTTATGGCTTTAACGTCACCAAGTTGTTTAGAAAGCTCTAAATAGGAAATGGTTTTTCCGAAAGGGATTTGTTCCAAATGTTTCCAAACTTTTTTTTGAAAATCTGTGCCTTCAGGATTTAATTTAAGGTCGAATTGTTTCCTAGTTCCTTCAAAATATTCATTAAGCTGAATGACACAATCTTCTAATTCATTCGGAATAATATCGGTTATTTTTTCTTTAGATTCCTGCTTTTGCAGGAATGACAATTTATTTGATTCTCCTTCTGAGAGTTCTATATTATTAAGAACAATTACAGACGCAATTCCATCTGCATCACCAACAATTTTTGTAAACCCCAAAGGCGATTTGATGATGCATTCTTCCATTATTTAAATTTATCTTGTTGATCAATAATTCCTAACCTTTTTGCTCTAGTTTCCCAACTTTTTCTTGCTAAATGTTGTAAATCTGCCACATTATCACTTTCATCCATTATTTCAAAACCTAATAAAGTTTCAATAACATCTTCAAGAGTTACAATACCACTAACCGAACCATATTCATCTACAACTAATGCCATATGGTTTTTACTTACAACTAATTTGTCAAGTAATTTGGGAATTGGTAATGAACGATTAATTACAATGATACTACGCCTAATTTCAGATAATTTTTTGTGGTTATTATCATTGGCCATTTCTCTAAAAATATCATCTTTTAAAACTAAACCAGTTATATCATCTCTATTTCCGCTATAAACTGGAATTCGGGAAAAACGAACCTGTTGGTGTTTTTCAAAAAAATCTTCAACCGTCATATTTTCGTTAACCATTGTTATAACGGTACGAGGTGTCATGACGTCTTTTGATTGAATATTTTTAAAAGTTAATAAATTTTTAATCACAGTACTTTCTGAGGCTTCAAAAAGACCCTCTTCTTCGGCAATTTGTGTCATGGCATAAAATCCATCACGGCTCAAACCTCCGTGATGTCCTTTACCTCCAATAAGCTTCGTAGTGAGCTGTAATAGCCATAGAATACCCGACCATTTCAACGGAAAAATGAGTAAATTTAAACTCATAGAAGTAAAGCTGCTTAGTTGAGTCCAATATTTAGCTCCAATTGTTTTAGGAATAATTTCAGAAGCAATCAATATTAATATGGTCATAACAGTAGAAACGATTCCAACCATAACATCTTCTGAAAAAGGGAATCCTAAAAACGTCTTTTTTCCAACTCCATAAATTTCTGCATATGCTGTTTTTGCTTGAACACCAACCATAATTGCTCCTACGGTATGTGCTATTGTATTTAATGTTAAAATAGCTATAAGCGGTTTGTCAACATCTTTTTTTAATTTCTCAAGATTGATAGCAAATAATTTGCCTTCTTTTTTCTTAATATTAAGAAACGTGGATGTTACGCTTAAAAAAACAGCTTCTAATATAGAACACCAAAAGGAAAATCCTATAGCAATAAATGCATAAAATAAAAGCAGTCCCATTAAAAATTAAATTGTATGGGACTAATTTACAAAATCAATTTCACAATATCCTTAGCAACCCTTCGACTGTGCTCAGGGTGACAACACATTACTTTAATTATGATTTGTTAACTATTTAAAAGCTTAACTACATCTTTAGCAAAGTAACTTGCAATCACGTCAGCTCCTGCTCTTTTAATGGCAGTTATTTGTTCCATCATCACAGCATCATGGTCTAACCAACCTTTTTCAGCAGCAGCTTTCAGCATGGCATATTCTCCAGAAACTTGATATACGGCAACAGGTACATCAACTGCATTTTTAATTTCTCTCACAATGTCTAAATAACATAACCCTGGTTTTACCATCACAATATCAGCCCCTTCATCAATATCCATTTGAGTTTCTTTAATGGCTTCAATTCTATTGGCGAAATCCATTTGATAGGTTTTTTTGTCTTTCGGAATATCAATTAAATCTACTGGAGCAGAATCTAAAGCATCTCTAAAAGGACCATAAAAGGCTGAGGCATATTTTGCGGAATAACTCATGATTCCTGTATTGATAAATCCTTCATCTTCCAAGGCTTCGCGAATGGTTAAAATACGGCCATCCATCATATCACTTGGGGCAACAAAATTGGCGCCTGCTTTAGCGTGTGAAATGCTCATTTCAGCTAAAAAGTCTGCCGTTTTATCATTTAGAATCATGCCGTTTTCAACTATTCCATCGTGTCCGTAAACTGAATATGGATCGAGTGCAACATCGGTCATCACCAACATATCAGGACATGCGTTTTTAACCGTTTTTATAGCACGTTGCATCAATCCGTTTGGGTTTAACGCTTCTTTACCTTTGTTATCTTTTAAGCTGTCAGGCACTTTTACGAAAAGCAGCACCGATTTTAATCCTAATTTCCAAAGGTCTTTAACCTCTTTTTCCAGTAAGTCTAAACTATACCGAAAGTAATTTGGCATGGATGGAATTTCGTCTTTTACTCCTTTTCCTTCCACCACAAATAATGGTACCAAAAAGTCATTTGGTGTAATAACGGTTTCTCTTACTATAGAACGAATGGCTTCATTGGTTCTTAATCTTCTATTTCTTCTTAATGGATACATGGTTGTAAAGTTAAAAGTTAAAAGTACAAAGTTAAAAGTTGATTTACAGCTACTTTATACCCAATTTTTAGGATGTTTCAGCACTTCAATTAATTTTTCTTCCTCACTTCCTGCTTCAGGATGATGATTATAAACCCATTGCACATGAGGGGGCAAGCTCATTAAAATACTTTCAATACGCCCGTTGGTTTTTAAACCGAAAAGGGTGCCTTTATCATGGACTAAATTGAATTCCACATAACGCCCCCTGCGAATTTCCTGCCAATTGCGTTGGGCTTCAGTAAATGGTAAATCTTTTCGTTTTTCAACAATTGGAACATAAGCATCCAGAAAACTATTACCGACTTCAGTTACAAAATGATACCATTGTTCCATGTTCATATCATCTGAAGCTTTGCAATAATCAAAAAACAACCCTCCAATACCGCGCGCTTCTTCACGGTGTGTGTTCCAAAAATAGTCATCGCATTTCTTTTTATAGTCCGGATAAAATGTTGGATTATGCTTATCACAAGCTGTTTTACAGGTTTTGTGAAAATGAATGGCATCTTCTTCAAATAAATAATAAGGTGTTAAATCTTGTCCGCCACCAAACCAAGCCCCAACTAACTTCCCCGAAGGAGAAGGACTGTCATACATTTCAAAATACCGCCAGTTAGCATGGACTGTTGGAACCATGGGGTTTTTAGGGTGCAAAACCAAACTTAATCCACAAGCAAAAAAATCGACTTCACCAACGTTAAAGTAGGCTTGCATGGATATTGGTAATTTACCATGGACACCTGATATATTAACGCCGCCTTTTTCGAAAACAGCTCCGTTTTCAATCACTCGTGTTCGTCCACCACCACCTTCAGGACGTTCCCAAAGATCTTCTTTAAATTGTGCTTTACCATCAACAGCTTCTAATTTTGAAGTAATTTTATCTTGTAAAACTTGAATATATTGGTAAAATTTATCTTTCATAAGTTAACTCATATAATTCCATGTCTATTGGCTCTTGACCAACGGGCGTGAATTCATTTTTTAAAGTTTTTTGCCAAACAAAATTATTCTTTTTAGCCACTTTAAGACTTGCAATATTGGTTTTATGGGAAATAATCTGGAGCTTTTCAAGGTTTAATTCTTGAAAAGCAAATTTTGAAGTAGCTTGTATAGATTTTGTCATCCAGCCTTTACCTTCATATTTTTTTCCTATACAATAGGCAAATTCCGCTTTTTTTTGGCTCCAATCAATATCTTTCATAATAATGAGACCCGCAATATTTTTTGTGGTTTTATCTTTAATGGTATAGGTATATTCCAATTTAGATGTCATGATGGCATCCCGTTTTATAATATAGGCTTTTGTGTCTTCTAAAGTTCTGTTTTCTGAAAGTGTTTTAGGTAAGTAACGTTTAAAGCGTTCATTATTTGACACTAATAACTTATTAAGCTTAAGGGCGTCATCAAAATGTAGTGGTTCAATAAAAAAGGCTTCTGTATTGTAGTTCATTATAATATCATCTCATTTTATCTTTGAATAGTTTAATTGATTTTAGGGTTTTCTAATTTAAAATTATAAACCTGTTCTCAAAAATAGAGAAGAATTGAAAATAAGAAAAATATTTTTATAACCTATTGTAATACTATTATTTAGATTAAATTTTATATTCTTTTACGGCATCAATAAATGCTTTGGCATTTTCCAATGGAATGTTTGGTAAAATTCCGTGACCTAAATTCACAATGTATTTATCTTTGCCAAACTCATTGATCATTTGATGTACCATTTTCTTTATTTCAGAAGGTGGAGACAATAGTCTTGATGGATCAAAATTTCCTTGTAAAGTAATATTTCCTCCTGTTAAATAACGTGCATTTTTTGGTGAACAGGTCCAGTCAATACCTAAGGCAGATGCGTTTGATTTAGCCATATCACCTAAGGCAAACCAACACCCTTTACCAAAAGCAATGACAGGAGTTTCATCTTTTAAAGCTTCAATAATTTGATTGATGTATTGCCATGAAAATTCTTGATAATCCACTGGTGATAACATACCACCCCAAGAGTCAAAAATTTGTACGGCATCAACACCTGCATCTACTTTTGCTTTAAGATATGCAATGGTGGTATCTGTTATTTTTTGTAATAATTGGTGCGCAGCAACAGGATTTGTAAAACAAAATTCTTTGGCTTTATCAAATGTTTTACTACCCTGACCCTGAACAACATAACATAAAATAGTCCATGGTGAGCCTGCAAAACCAATTAATGGAACGTCATCATTCAGCAATTCTTTAGTGGCTTTTATGGCTTGCATCACATAATCCAATTCCACATGAACATCAGGAACAATAACATTGTCAACCCCTTTTTGGTCTCTAACTGAATTTGGTAGATATGGTCCAAAGTTTGGTTTCATTTCCACTTCAATATTCATAGCTTGAGGGATTACCAAAATATCGCTAAATAAAATGGCTGCATCCATTCCGAATCTGCGAATAGGTTGTACGGTAATCTCACTTGCAAGCTCAGGAGTTCTGCAACGTGTAAAGAAGTCATATTTGTTTCTTAATGCTATGAATTCAGGCAAATAACGTCCTGCTTGGCGCATCATCCAAACGGGTGGGCGCTCAACGGTTTCACCTTTTAAGGCTTTTAAAAATAAATCGTTTTTTATCATATTATAGTTGTTAGCTATTTGCTTTTGGCTGTTAGCTATTCTTGATTTTATTAATTAATCCGTTAATCATTTTACCTTCTGTATGAATTAAAACCATAAGATTTTCAGTTTTAATCAAATCTATTAGTTTAAGTTCAACAATGATTATTAGTTGTGTCTCTAATTCAAACAGAGTACCCATAGCTATTTCTAAAAAACGCTTAAACTCAACTTCACTATTTCTACAACTTCCTTCAGCTATATTAGATGGTATAGAAACTGCGGCTCGTGTTATTTGGATTCTTAAACCGTATTTTTCTTCGGATGGCAAATTGTTGGATAATTGATAAACTTGTTTTACAAGTTCAATGCCATTTTTCCAAATTTCAAGTTTTCTAAAATCTCTCATAATTACTCAAATAGCAAATAGCCAAAAGCTAAACCCTAATTGCCTTGTATATAATGGTCGTTTACTAGTTCAATAACGCTTTCAACTGTTGGTACTTTTGCAATGCGAACGTCTTTAAAGTGTTTTTTTGCTTCTTCCGCTGTTGAATCACCAATACAAAAGGCGATTTTTTTCGCTTTATTTTCTAACATAAAACTTTGAACTGTAGATGGGCTGTAAAACATAATACCTTCAATAGAATCATCTATTTTTAGAGATGAATACACAGTTTTATAAGCTTCTACTTCATTAAGGGTTATATTATTTTTTGTAAGAATTTCAGGTAAATTATCTAAGCGTAAATTGCTACAAAAATAAGTGATTTCAGTACCTTCCATAAAATCAACTAAATACTGAGCTAATTTTTTAGCGTTATTTTCAGAGTGTTTTACCTTCCCGATTTTTTGCTCTATTAATTGTTTGGTTCTTCTGCCAACACAATAAATGTTTTTAAATTGCAATTCATCTGGCGAAAAATTTGTTAAAAGCGATTCAACCCCATTTTTACTGGTTATGATAACATTTTCAATCTTAGATTTTAATATGGTTTTTGGGATCCGGTTGAAACTAATTTGAATAAAATCAGAATTTTTAACTGAGATTTTACTACTTAATAAATGTCTTTGAGCTTCGGTAAAAGCTTTTGTGGAATAAACGGCGGTTTGTTTATCCACTCGTTTTAAATCATCCATTAATCGTTTCCCGCCACGATCTATAACGTATTGTGCACAATATTGAGCGATGTTGTGATGTGAGCCTAATTTTTCGACTCTGCTAACTTCTATTTTTTTAGAACCGTCTTTACTCAATAAAATACCCTTAAAATTGACTTCATCATTTTTTATTTGGGCAATGGCACCTATGGGTGCTGTACAACCGCCTTCCAAACGGTTTAAAAATTCCCGTTCAATACTGGTACAAATTTGGGTTTCCTCATGGTTCAGTTGGGCGCATGCATCCACAACAAAATTGTTTTCTTTTAAAGCCGTAATCATCACAGCTCCTTGCGCTGGTGCAGGAATCATCCAACTTAAATTGATGGCATCGTCTGGCCTTATACCAATTCTGCCTAAACCTGCTGCCGCAAAAATGGCAGCGTTCCAATCTTCATTGTCTTCAAGTTTTTGCATACGGGAATTCATGTTTCCACGTAAATCTACCATGGTGTGTGTAGGGAACCTATTTAGCCATTGTGCCCGTCTTCGTAAACTACCGGTTGCGATAACGGCATGTTTTTGAGCTATAAACTCTTCATTATTTTTAAAGACCAAGGTGTCATTAATATTTCCTCGTTTTAAAACGGCCGCTTGAATGATGCCTTTTGGTAAAATGGTAGGCACATCTTTTAGGGAATGAACGGCAATATCAATGTCATAATTCAACATGGCAATATCCAAGGTTCTGGTGAAAATGCCGGTAATTCCTAATTTATATAATGGTTTATCTAAAACTAAATCACCGGTGGATTTTACCGGGATCAATACCGTTTTATATCCTAAATTTTCGAGTTGACTTTGTACTGTTTTGGCTTGCCATAAAGCTAATTCGCTATCACGTGTACCAATTCGAATGATTTCAGACATCTATTGAAGTTTCTAATTGAAATACTTTTTTTATGAGTTCAAGGCTATCGTCTGTAGATATATTATCGTCTTTTAAATGATGAGCAAAATGATTGGTTATTTTCTGAATGATGTTATTACTTATTAATTCAGCTTGTTCTTCATTAAAATTTGAACTTTTTTTGCGTTGAGTTTCTAATTCTGCATTTTTAAAATCTAAAAGTTTGCATTTTAATGCCTTAATGGTAGGGGCGAATTTTCGGGTTTCCAGCCAATCATTAAATTCTTTTTTCACCTCATCAATAATAGATTCAGCCAAAGGAATTTGTTCTTTTCTGTTTTCATGCGTCTCATCAGTGATTTTTGATAAATCATCTAAATGTATTAATTGAATGTTTGGTAATTCGGCAACATTACTGTTTACATTTTTAGGAATTGATAAATCTAAAATAAGAAGTGGCTTGTTGGTTTGAACAATATGTTTATCAATGGTTGGACGTTGTGCCCCGGTTGCAACAATTAAAATATCAGACTTACTGATTTCTTCCTGTAAATTAGCATAATCTTTTACCACTAAATTAAATTTCCCAGCAATATGTTCTGCCGTATTTTTTGTTCTATTAATTAGTGTAATATGCTCGTTTTTTGTGTGTTTTACCAGATTTTCACAAGTGTTTCTGCCAATTTTCCCAGTACCGAATAAAAGAATGTTTTTGTTTGAAACATCCTCAACGGTATTTAAAATGTATCGAACAGAGGCAAATGAAACAGAGGTTGCGCCTGAAGATATTTCAGTTTCCGTTTTTATACGTTTGCTGGCTTGAATAACCGCATTTACCAGACGTTCTAAAAACGGATTTAACAAACCTAATTTTTTTGAACTGATGGCGCTCTTTTTTATCTGACTTATTATTTCAAAATCTCCAAGTATTTGACTGTCTAAACCAGATCCAACCCGAAACATATGTGAAATGGCTTCTTTGTTTTTGTAGATATAAGCTACTTTTTGAAAATCATCAACAGTGCCATTAGTATTATCACAAATTAATTTTATAAGCTGAAAGGGGTGTTGAGCAAAACCATAAATTTCTGTTCTATTGCACGTTGAGGTAAGTACTAAACTTTCAATACCATTTTCTTTAGCCTGACGAAGCAATGCGTTTTTTGAGTTTTCATCCAAACTAAAACGCCCTCTCATGTCGGCATCAGCTTTTTTGTAGCTTAATCCCAAAGCATAAAAAGAATTGCTTTTAGAAATATTATATTGTTGCATTATGAAATTTCTAAATTAATGTAGCAAATGTATATAGCTAAATTTAAAAAAAACATCGCTGAAAGAACTTTTAGTGTCGATTGTAGGTTTTTAGAAGTTTTTTTTAATATTATATGATATTTATCATATTTTTGGCTTAAAATAAAGACTTTTCAAAGTTTTTGTTTAGAATGAATCTAGATAAGATGAATACAGAGAATAATGATTTGGATAAAAAAAATGTCGCTGAAAGGTATTTTGAAGAAACGATTGTAGATGAAGATTTTTTTGTTTTAACCTTTAAAAATGAAGCAAATACAACTCAGAACTTGAGAAGGGATATTCAAAATGATTTTATACAATTTCATTTTTGTGTAAAGGGCATGAGTAAATTCATTTTTAATGAAGGCACTTACGTATTAAATATTCTTGAAGAAAATTCATTATTACTTTATAATCCGCAACGAAGTTTGCCTATAAATATTGAAATAGACCCGAATTCCTGGATAGTTTCTGTGTTGATATCAATAAAAAAATTTCACGCCTTATTTTCCCAAGAAGCAGATTATATTTCATTTTTGAATGAAGAAAACAAAGAAAAGAAATATTACAAAGATGGTGAGATTTCGCCTTCTATGGCCATTGTGTTAAATCAATTAATTAATTACAATTTAAATCAGTCCATTAAACATTTATATTTTAAAGGCAAAGGATATGAAATTTTGAGTTTGTATTTTAGTAGAAATGAGGATGCCAATGTGGAGCAATGCCCGTTTTTAATAGACGAAACCAATGTTATTAAAATAAGAAAAGCAAAAGACATTATTATTTCAAAAATGGCAGAACCACCTAGTTTACAAGAGCTGTCGGATGAAATTGGATTAAGTTTAAAAAAATTAAAAGAAGGTTTTAAACAGATCTATGGTGATACGGTTTTTAGCTTTTTGTTTGATTATAAAATGGAAGTTGCCAGGAAAATGTTAGAATCTGGAGAAAATAATGTAAATGAAGTTGGGTTAAAAGTAGGATATAGTACATCAAGTCATTTCATTTCTGCTTTTAAAAAGAAATATGGGACCACCCCAAAAAAATATTTAATGTCTTTAAATTAAAATACTAGGTATCTTTGCAAAAAAATATAATGAAAAAGGGAATTCTTTTAGTAAATCTTGGTTCGCCCGATAGCCCTGAACCTAAAGATGTAAAAAAATATTTGGGTGAGTTTTTAATGGATGAACGCGTTATTGACGTACCCCTTTGGGCAAGAACCTTATTGGTAAAGGGGATTATTTTAAATACGCGTCCAAAAGCATCGGCAGCTGCTTATAAAAAAATTTGGTGGGAAGAGGGCTCACCTCTTATTGTCTTGTCTGAAAGACTTCAGAAGAAAGTTCAAAAACAAATTGAAATTCCGGTTGGTTTGGCCATGCGTTATGGCAGTATGTCCATTCACAAAGGAATACAAGATTTAGTTGCTAAAGGCGTTGAAGAGTTGCTTTTAATTCCATTATACCCACAATTTGCGATGGCAACTACAGAAACCATAGTTGTTTTAGCTGATGAGATTCAAAAAGAACACTTTCCTAAATTAAAAATAGAATCGTTGCCAGCATTTTATAACCATCCGGAGTATATAGAAGTGCTTTCAAATTCAATTAAAAATTATTTAAAAGGAAAAACGGTTGAGCATGTATTGTTCTCTTATCATGGTGTTCCAGAGCGACATATCAGGAAAAGCGATGTCACTAAAACACATTGTAAAATAGATGGTAGTTGTTGTATAACACCTTCAAAGGCCCATGAATTTTGCTATAAACATCAATGTTTAGAAGTCACGAGATTAGTTGCTGAAAAACTTCAATTCAAAGAGGGTGCATTTTCAACCTCGTTTCAATCCAGGTTAGGTTTTGACCCTTGGTTGCAACCCTATACCGATAGAACCATTGAGCGATTAGGCAAACAAGGTATTAAAAACATGGCCATTGTAACACCTGCATTTGTAAGTGATTGTTTAGAAACTTTAGAGGAAATAGCGATGGAAGGACAGGAAATTTTTCATGAAATGGGAGGAAATCAATTTACAACCATTCCTTGTTTAAATGATGATGATGCATGGGTAGCTTTATTGGCAAAATGGATCGCTAATTGGGCATAAGCAATTAAGAAACATGGCAAAAATATCCGCCCAAGATTTGGGATCACAGCCCATTAACAAATTACTTATTAAACAAGCGGTTCCTGCGTCTATTGGTATTTTAGTGATGTCATTAAATATTCTGGTAGACACCATTTTTGTTGGGAATTGGATAGGATCAACAGCTATCGCTGCAATAAACGTTGTGTTGCCTGTATCTTTTTTTATTGCCGCTTTAGGAATGTCCATTGGTATTGGAGGGTCTTCAATAATTTCAAGGGCTCTAGGAGCTAATGACAGCAAAAAAGCTTTAAAAACATTTGGAAACCAAATTACACTAACGTTATTACTTACTATTTCCCTAGTCATTTTAGGTTTGGCATATAAAGACAGTATTATTTTGTCTTTCGGTGGAAAGGGAGGCATTTTTGAGCCTGCAAAAATATATTACACCATTGTACTTTATGGAGTTCCTTTTTTGGCACTTTGTATGATGGGAAATACGGTTATTAGAGCTGAAGGAAAGCCTAAATTTGCCATGTACGCTATGTTGATTCCATCAGTAAGTAATTTACTATTGGATTATATTTTTATAAATGTGTTAGACTTTGGCATGGAAGGTGCCGCCTGGGCAACTTCTATATCTTATGTATTTTGTTTTGCATATATATTTTGGTTTTTCTTATCAAAACATTCTGAATTAAAAATAAATTTCGTTCATTTTGGACTAAGTCATCCAATTGTCTCAGAAATAGGTTCACTTGGGTTTGTTACCTTAGCAAGACAAGCTGTAGTGAGTATCACCTACTTATTTATGAACAATATATTGTATGATTTAGGAGGAGAAACTTCAGTTACGTCATACGCTATTGTTGGTAGAATGCTCATGTTTGCCATGTTTCCTGTTTTAGGATTAACCCAAGGGTTTCTGCCTATTGCAGGATTTAATTATGGAGCCCAAAATTATTCTAGAGTTAGAGAAACCATTAAGACGGCTATAAAATTTGCCATGCTCTTGGCTACTTTCGTCTTTGTGCTTTTAATGATTTTTCCTGAATCCATTACACAAATGTTTACAACAGATTTAGAGGTTATAAAACAAACACCAGGTGATATGCGCTGGGTTTTTGCAGCTACACCAATAATTGCTATTCAACTGATTGGAGCCGCCTATTTTCAAGCTATTGGGAAAGCTATTCCCGCACTGTTTTTAACCTTGTTGCGGCAAGGGCTCTTTTTTATCCCTTTGATTTTAATATTACCAAAGTATTATGGTGAATTGGGTGTTTGGATGTCGTTTCCAATTTCTGATGTACTTTCAACCATTGTAACGGCCTATTTTTTAAACCGAGAAATAAGAAAAAATTTATCACAATGAGATTTTTAAATTTTTTCAAAAGGATTAGAACTAAAAATCTGGAGGCTTAAAAAAACGAAATTGGTTCAATTATTGCTATATTTAATAAACTTAAAATAATAGTAATAATTTTTAAATTTTTTATTGTAATCATAAATCAACCAGGTTTTATGTGCCGCTTTAAAGTAGATATATACGCATGAATGTAAAAAAGTTGTCATTACGTACACGCATTTTTTTAGGGATGATACTTTTGGTGCTTCTGGCATCTATATTAATTGCGATTGTAGCTATTTATCAGTATAAAGAGGAAACTAGGGATTACCATATTCAGAGATTAGAACGAAAGGAAACGGCCATTCAGAGCCATATAGATTATGTTCTAAAAGAAACTTCATATCCCGTTGTTACGGAAAAGATACCGCTTATATTTAAAGATGAAATTTATAAAATAGCTGCAGTTCATTCGCTTCAATTGAATATTTATGATTTAGACGGGTCCCTTTTGAAAACATCAAGAGCTAGCTTTACTTTGGATACATTGCAGATTTGTATTAAAACGGAAATTTTAAACGCGCTTTCCAACACAGCAGAACATAGATATATAGAAAAAAGCAAGGAAAATGGTGAGACATTTCAGTCTTCATATTCCTATATAACGGACTTGAAATTCAAGCCCATTGCCATATTAAATTTACCGTATTTAGAGAATGATCAATTTCTATCAAAAGAATTAAATGAATTTTTGATAAGGTTATTTTATGCTTATTCATTTGTATTATTAATGGCGGTGATAATTGCATTTTTCCTTTCAACATATATTACAAAATCATTAAAAACAATAAGCGATAAAATAAATTCCACCCGTTTGGAAAAGCGTAATGAAAAAATTGAACTTCGCGATGCAAGTGAAGAAATTTCTAAATTAGTAAGTTCATACAATAGTATGATTGATGAACTTGAAGAAAGTGCCGTAAAATTAGCAACTTCAGAACGTGAACAAGCCTGGAGGGAAATGGCGAAACAAGTAGCCCATGAAATAAAAAACCCGTTGACACCCATGCGATTAACAGTTCAGAATTTTCAACGAAAATTTGATCCTGATGACGTTGATATTCATAAAAAAGTAGATGAATACAGTAAAACTTTAATACAGCAAATTGATACTATGAGCTCCATTGCTTCAGCATTTTCAAACTTTGCGAAAATGCCAGCCCAACAAAATGAAACCTTGAATGTTGTTAAAATTGTCAAGTTGGCATTAGATATTTTTAATGAAGCGTATATTGTTTTTACGTCGGATTCTGAAGAGATTATAGCAAAATTTGATAGAACACAACTTATTAGGGTGGTCACCAATTTGGTTAAAAATAGCATTCAGGCTATTCCTGAAAAAACTGAACCTAAAATTAGTGTCCATGTAAAATCACTGAATAATGATGTTGTAATTACGGTATCTGATAATGGAGTTGGTGTTTCTGATGAAAACAAATACAAGGTGTTTGAACCTAAATTCACTACAAAATCCAGCGGTATGGGGCTTGGTCTGGCTATGGTGAAAAACATTGTGGAGATGCAACATGGTACTATTTCTTTTATATCAAAACCAAATCAGGGGACTATTTTTAAGGTGACGATTCCTAAGGCATCAAAACACTAAATTCATAGTATGAAAACAATTGTAATAATATTAGCATTGACATTTACAAGTAGCCTATTTTCACAATCAGAAGCTTTGACAAGCAGTTATGCAAAAATATGAGTTTAGTGAAAGAGACAAAATAGAATAGAAACTTACTTTGAATGTTAATGAAACTTATCAAAAAATAATTTTAAAAAATAATCACCAATTATGAGTTATACGAATATATTATCAGAAGAAAAAAATGGCATTACCACCATCACTGTTAATCGTCCTAATAAGCTTAATGCTTTAAATAAAGAGACTATTAAAGAATTACACGATGCGTTTAAAGAGGCTAATGAGGATAAAAATGTAAAAGTGATAATTGTCACTGGAAGCGGAGACAAAGCTTTTGTGGCAGGTGCCGATATTAGTGAATTTGCAGAATTTAGTATTGAAAAGGGGTCTAAACTTGCCGCAAAAGGGCAGAAATTATTGTTTGATTACATTGAAAATTTATCAAAACCAGTTATTGCTGCAGTGAACGGATTTGCTTTAGGTGGTGGTTTAGAATTGGCCATGGCCTGTCATTTTAGAATTGCCAGCGACAATGCAAAAATGGGACTGCCAGAAGTTTCACTTGGTGTTATTCCAGGTTATGGTGGCACACAACGTTTGCCGAATTTAGTGGGGAAAGGCAGAGCGATGGAAATGATTATGACAGCTGGAATGATAAATGCAGATCAAGCTTTATCTTATGGGTTGGTAAATCATGTAACCACTCAGGAAGCATTAATGTCTTTTTGTGAAAGTATAGCCCTTAAAATTTCGCGTAATTCATCCGTGGCCATAAGTGCTGCAATAAAAGCTATCAATGCCAATAATATTGATGGTGTTAATGGTTATAAAGTTGAAATTAATGAATTTGGGAACTGCTTTGGTACCGATGATTTTATTGAAGGAACAACGGCATTTTTACAAAAACGAAAAGCCAATTTTCCTGGTAAATAGGACAATCAATACTTATTAAAAAAAGAGGCTGTTTAAAAAATGACCTGAATGTCATATTGAGTACTTCGACTATGCTCAGCACAGGCTTTGTCGAAATATTTTAACTTACTGATCATCCATTTCGGTTTCGACAAGCTCAACCTGACAAAATGAGTAGATAAGATTTTTTAGACAGCCTCAACAAACAAATTAATTAAGACATCATTTATGACGTGATGTTTACTTTTTATTATCTAGTTATAGGTTAAAACCCTGCTCCCGATAGCTATCGGGATTAGTTTCTATAAACTTTTAAGAGTATCTTGTCATTTCGACAGTTCCGATAGCTATCGGAAGAGGAACGAGCGACGAGAAATCTTATAATAATGAGATTCCTCTTCGATTGCTCCGCAATGTACTTTCAATCAAAATATATTTTGATTTCAGTAACATTCGGAATGACAAGCTAACATTAAAAAGAATTTCATTCTTTTGTTTTAAAACTATGGATTTCAAATCCATAGTGGTTTATTTTTTTGTAATGGAAACAAGTTACTTTATGGTTCCATGATCTATTTCGTCTCCAATAATGGCATCAAATAATATAGTTGTAACAATCCAATAGCAAGATGCATAAATTAAAACTCCAGCAACCCAAGGCAATTCATAACCTAATTTTATAAATAAGTTAGTTCCGTAAACCAATAGGGATAGATTAAGTAATCCCCAAATAATGTTTAGCACCATTCTTTTAAACTTCCAGGAATAAATTAAACTTAGAAATCTTGATTTAATATTTTTATTCGTTGGGATTAAAGTTTCTTCAAAAAATGTGAGTAGCATTTCCATAGCTATATTTTTTCGCGTATTCCGATATCTTAAAATTGCAATTTAAAAAGGTGAGATTAAATTAATAATGCTCACCTTTTTCCTAACTAAACTAAACTAAGTGTGAAACATCCAATTTTACAATGTGATGTATTCGTAATATTCTCGACCATCAGAGATTAAAACGATTTTGTATTTTCCTTTGGCATTTAAGGAAAGCTTATAAGCTTTTGATATGGTTTGTGTATCCTTAACTTTTTCAGAATAAATTAATTCATCACTTTCCAAGTAATAAATTTTAATATCCATTGGTTCTTTATTTAAGGCTAATTTAGTGAGATAGACATAATTATCTTTTGAAGTTACCAATGGTTTAAATACAGAGGTTGACTCATTATTATTGAATACAACTTTACCTGAATTTACTGAAAATGGTATTGATTTATACTCTAAATCTTTTTCTAGTTCAAACACATAGTTTCCATCCGGAAGGGTTGTTAAATCAAATCCTTTTGAATATAACCCAGAATTCTTAATAAGTTCTTTGTATAGAACAATACCATTAAGGTCTTTTATGACTAATTGATTTCCGGTTTTAACGTCGTTTAAGGTTAAAGTGGTTTTACTTAATTCATTATTTGTAATTGAACTAAATCCGTCGTTTGCGTTACTATATATGGCAGCAAGCATAGCTACCGATAATATAAATTTTTTAATTGTTGTTTTTCTGTTTTTCATGATTTGGTGTTTTTGTAATTATTTTACACTACAAATGTATGGTGGTAAGTCTTTTAAAAAAACATCGATTTTGGCTAATTTATATGTTATATTATCAATTAATACAATGTTAATTTAATGTTAAGTTAATTTAGAATATATTTATGTTAATACAATATATAATTGTGCAATATTGATTTAAAGCAACCATGACAGATTTACTTAAATAGTATGGATGAAAATAAAGTGGTTTCTTATTATATAATGTTTTTTTAGCTAAGATATTATTAGTCCATCTACATTTAATCATTAGAATTCCCCGAGGCTTTGCCTAGTGGTCTTGAGGAAGTTTGAAAACCTAAGGCTTTCATTAAATATAAAAACAAACTTTCTTCTGTTGAATACCTTGATGGACCTGCCTTGAGGGTTATTTATTACAAATTGCCACTAAAGTTATAGAGCACAAAAAGCGGACAATTAATGCCCACTTTTATCATAAATTAAATATGGCTTAAAAACTTATAGCGTAAAGTATTCAAAGAAAGTTCTGTTAGGAGTGTTTAAAACCATTTTATATTTTCCATTTACTGTTTCATCAAGCTTATATATGCGTTCTATGATTTTTATATCTTGAATGGTTTCAGAAAAAATTAATTCTGAAAAACCATCATTTCCATAATAATAGATACTAACCTTCAAAGGTTCCTCTTGCAAGGTCAATTGCGTTAAATAGATGTTATTCTTTTTTATACGCACTAACGGTTTGAAATAAGTAATCTCTTTTTCTTTATTAAAAGTGACTTTGTTTGAAAGGACTTGAAAAGGAATTGATTTAATTTCCATGTCCTTGTCAAGTTCAAATACATATGCTCCATCTGGAAGTGACGTTAAATCAAACCCTCTGGTATATACTCCAGAATTCTTGATGAGTTCTTTGTAAAGAATAATACCATTGAGGTCTTTTATTACCAATTGATTGCCTTCTTTAGCATCATTTATGGTTAAAGTTGTTCTATTTAAATCATTGCTTGCATAAGAAGTAAACCCTTCTTTTGCATTACTATACAAGGCAGCAAGCATTGCCGCCGTTAATATAAATTTTCTAATTGTTGTTTTTCTGTTTTTCATGATTTGGTTTTTTATAATATTTGACACTACAAATGTATGTCCGATGGGATTGTTATAAAACATCCATTTTGGTCAATTTATGTGTTAAATTAACTTTGAAATTTAAGTTAATTTAATATTAAGATAAAATAACATATATTTGTGTTAATAGAATATATTTTTTACGGAATATAAATTGTAATTTTGTCTCAAAATTGATTATGCTTAACAAGAAACCTACTTTTGAAAAAGTAAGCCCCGGCTTTGGCAGTTCTTTATTAATAAAGCAACATACTGAAAAGAGGGAAAATAATTTCGCCTTTTGGCATTTCCATCCAGAATTGGAGTTGGTATATGTAAATAAAGGGAAAGGGAAAAGACACATTGGAAATCACTTATCCTATTTTAATAACAGTCAACTTATATTATTGGGATCCAACCTTCCACATAACGGATTTACGGATAGATTTACTGCGAATGGTGCCGAAACAATTATACAGTTTAAACCTGATTTTTTAGGGGAAGGATTTTTTAATGCCCCAGAAATGAATGGAATTACTTTATTGTTCGATAGAGCTAAAAAAGGTGTTTTATTTAAACCTGAAACAAAAAAATTGGTCGGACCAAAAATTGAAAGCCTTCCGGCATTGGAAGGGTTTAACCGCATTTTGAAATTTTTGGAAATTTTGAACGATTTAGCTGAAGCTGAAGATTATACCTTATTAAATGCTGATGGATTTGCTTTTGAAACCAAGCCTCAGGACAGCACAAAAATTGATGTGATTTTTAAGCACATTAATAATAATTTTCAAAACCATATAAGTTTAGACGAAATTGCTGATAAGGTAAGTATGACCGTCCCAGCATTTTGCAGATACTTTAAAAAAGCTACGGGAAAAACATTTACAGAGTTGGTTAATGAGTACCGGGTTGTACATGCCACCAAATTATTAAATGAAAGCCAATTAAGCATTGCAGATATTTGTTTTGAGTGTGGATTTAATAACTTCTCTCATTTTAATAAGCAGTTTAATGAGATAACAGGGAAAAGTGCTTCAAATTACCGTAAAGAAATTAAAAAGATCATGGAACAGCCTTCTGTTTAATTATTAATAAGAGCATAATTTAGTTCTTACATTATATATTTTTCTTACCTTTA
>CAXBJF010000017.1:0-71034 GCA_963976005.1 uncultured Flavobacteriales bacterium
CTCCGCCCCTCAGGGAAACCCCCTTTTTAGCGGCTGCAAACATACAACCCTTTTTTATTTATTCAACCCCTTTATTATCCTTTTTTTTTGAGATTTTTTTAGGCCTTGATTATTAATTATTTAGCTGGTTTTATAATGTAATACTTTCTAAGTTTTTTAATAATTATGAGTTGTTTTTTATTTGCATTAGGGATTGAACGGCGTGTTTGAACTCTTTTTAATGTATTACTTGAAAAAGTAATGCTTTAAAAAAGTGAGTAGTGAAAGCGCGACCAAGCTACATTTCAGCTTGGGAATGCCCAAAAATTACATGAAGAAATTCCAAACAATTCCAAATCGTATTACAAAATCTCTATATGGATAGTTTGGTGCTGAATAATAATTGTAACCAGTAAAGCCAGAATTGAAATGTTCTGCTTTTAAAAATATACGTGTCTGACGAATTTTTGCATTGATGAAGAAATCTAATCTTGGAAAATCACCATATTGCGTTTGATTTTGAACATAAAATTCTGCCAACAAGGGATCATATGCATTCATATAGTATTTTGAAAAATAATTAAATGTGACTCCTGTTTGCAGATATAGTGCCTTATTGAAAATAGAAGACGCAAAATACAAAGTGTTGCGTGTTATTATTTCAGGAACGTTTAAGGTATTATTTGGGTCTTGGACGTTTTGATATAATACGGTGTTATTTAATCCAAATTTCCCTAGTGTGATCTCCTTTTCTAATTTCACTCTTAAATAGGTTATGGTTTTGTTGTTTTGAAAAGGGTTTACAAGATTACTGGTTTCATCTTTTTTAAAGTAGGTATAATTGGTTATTGTGGAATAATCGACATTTATGGCGGCAATTTTTTTTGATTTTAACTGAAATGCTAATTGTTGGGTTTCAATGTTACTAAAACCATTTTGCCAATTGTAGTTAATATAATTACTTTGATAAAGCAATGCATTATAATTTGGTGTTTTTGAGCTATGATTTATAGTTGCCGTAGCAACCATGTCATCATTTAATTTAAATGAAGCGTCTCCTTTTATAAAATTGCCGCTAAAGTTTCCGGTAAGGTTTAGACCTGCTTCTCCACTTAAATTAAACCCTTTATAACGTTTATGATATTTGCCACCAACGGAATATATATCACCTTTCAATCTGTTCACAATGGTATTCCCATTTAGGACAACGAGCTTGTCATAACCATAATTATAATTGTTATTACTGATATTAAATTGTAAGTCTCCTATTAGGTTGTTACTGTAGTTTAATTGGAATTGGTTGAAAAAATTTTCCAAAGTGACTTTATCCCTAAGGCTTGAGTTTATAAATGCCGTTCCAAAATAAGTGCTAGAACTTGATTGATCATATTGATAGTATTTATCTTCAAATGACATGATATGCCTTAAACTTAGTCTATTGTTTGAGGTTGAATCTTTTTTATTAATGATCTCATAAGATTGATCTAAATAAAACCGCTTGCCTTTTAAAATGCTTTCTGCATTTTCAAAATTCACTTCTAATAAAGAGCGTTTTAAAAATTGAGGATCCCCTGTTTCAAAATAAGGCACACTACTGTCTTGTAGCCCACCATTTTCCTGGTTTAATAAATCTTGGGTAACTATATGAGCTCTTAGATTATATCTTTTATTTTTAGTCATGTAATTTGAAGTAAACCTAAAATTGCCTGAACTGGTTAATGCGTTCTGATATTTTCCTAATGACCTTAAACCTTTGTAGGCGATTGAAAAATTAAATTGTGGTGATGTATTTACTGTAAAAAATGAATCTGCCAATTGCCCTTGTTCAAAAGCAGTTTTAAAAAGCAGCTCAGTTAAGGGTGTAGGAACACGATAATAATTGATATCTTCAATTTCCATATAATTAAAATGCCTAGCTCTTGCACCAAAACTGGGCATCAATGCAGTATTCTCAAAATTATAACTTAAAGAATTATAGGTTTGCCCAAGGTTTGAAAAGGGAATCAATTCAAAATTATCTTTTCTTAAATAATTGAATTTGTAATCCTTATGTATAGTAAGTGTAGTATCAACATATGTGGTATCACTTTCGTAACTAATTATTAAATAATCTGTAATTTTAGCTTTAGGTTTTGACTTATTAGCACTCTTACTACCAGATGAACGGCTAAGCGTATCCTGAGTTTCAATCAGCCCAAGTTTTTTTGCCAACCTACTTGGTTTTTTAGGTTTATCTTGAGAAAAAAGAGTCGTGCATTGAAACAAAATGATAGAAACGAAAAGGATTTTTAATATAAATTTTAAATTATGTACTATTGTTTTGTTAGATATCATTTGAGTCCTTAAAATTTTGGCATATAACGACGTTATCGTTTTACCTATAATATAATTTTCTTTATACGAAGCAAAAGTAATTATTTGAACGTTATGTGCCCATAAATATTTTAAATTAAGAAAGCCAGCAAATACTTGCTGGCTTTCTTTATAAAAAAACACCTCTTAAAAGATGTTGCTTTATAATAATTTGAATTAGTCAGAAGCAAAAATGAAAATATTTAATTGAAAAAACAACATAATGACCAAAAAAAAATCAAATTCATAACTTAAAAATTTTAAACCGTTGATAATTTAGCAGTTATGAAGCTAAATATTCCTATATGAATAATTTAAACCGGATAAATTTAGGAATTTAATAATATGAAATTTAAAAATGACATAAAAAGCCCTGAAAAATTGAAATTCAAATAAAAATATGGCTTTAAAATTATAAATTTGACATTCTTAACTCATATATGCTTTCATTAAAATATTCTAATTTCAAGCTTGAATGCGGCACCGATGAAGCTGGCCGTGGTTGTTTGGCTGGTCCGGTTACTGCTGCAGCCGTTATATTAAATGAAAATTTTGCCCATGCCGTGTTAAACGATTCTAAGCAACTTTCAGAAAGTAAAAGAGATTTCCTTAAACCAATCATTGAATTGGAATCCATATCATTTGGAGTCGCGCATATTTATCAGGATAAAATTGATAAAATCAATATACTTAATGCTTCTATTTTAGCCATGCACCATGCTATTGATTTATTAAACCCATATCCTCATTTTATTATTGTTGACGGAAATAAATTCAAACCTTATAAAAATATCCCTTTTGAAACAATAATAAAAGGGGATGGCAAATTCATGAGCATTGCAGCGGCATCTGTATTGGCCAAGACCTACAGAGACGATTATATGATACGGATTCATGACGAATTTCCTATGTATAATTGGAAACAAAACAAAGGCTACCCTACTGAAGAACATCGAGATGCCATCAAAAAATATGGCATTACCAAATATCACAGAAAAACTTTTAGGCTTTTACCAGAACAATTCAAATTAAACCTATAAGTTTTTATATTTTCAATGATGAAAAAATATATTAGGTTTGTATAAATTAATTTATTCATGAAATTCTTAAGGTTTTCCCTCCTATTCCTCTTCATTTTTAGTTGCTCCAAAAAAAACAGTAGTGAATCTGAGCTTATTCATTTTATCCCTCAAAACACTTCAATAATAATAAAAACAGCCAATCTTGAAGGCTTTAAAAGCAGTATTCTTAATAACGATTTTATACTAAACCTCACAAAAACCAATACTTATAAAAACGTGTCTGAGAAGTTAGACGGCTTATCTCTTTTAAAACCAACAGACAATGTGCTTATTTGCTTCTCACAAGATAACTCAGATAGCCTTCAATACAGCGTCATCACAAAATACTCAAAAGATTTGTTCAAAAGAGATTCCATTAATAATTACATGGAAGAAACCTTAAAATACAAGAATAAATCCATCATAAAATCAACCTTAAATACAAATACGTTTTACAGCATTATCATTGACTCCACATTTTTTTCTTCATCTTCAAAAACCTTGGTTGAAAACGCCGCTTATCATGATGACATTAATGAAGAATTGGAGAAAATTTATCATACAACAACTGATGACAAAACAGCCTCAATAATCCTAAACTGTAATGACAATAACTTTATACAGTCTTTTTTGCCAAATCATGAACTACCATTAAAAACCTTTACAAACTACATGGCTATTGATGTAGACATGAGTCAAGATGAAATTATAGTTAATGGCATTACCCAAGCCAATGATTCAACCAACAGTTTTATCAATGTTTTTAAAAATAGTATCCCTCAAGAAAATCAAATACAAAATATAACACCTACAAACAGTGATGGTTTTTTAAGTTTTACATTTAATAACTTCAAAACATTTCATTCAAATATAGTGAAATTCACCAAAGTTGATTCTATAAATAACAGCTTGAATCTGTTTGATAATATTATAGAAGCTGGAGTTATTTATGATAAAGAAAACAAAGCTGTTGTTTTAAATTCCTTGGATATATTTTTAACCGAAGAGGCTTTGGTTGGTGAACAAAACAACATTGAGATGTTCAGGCAAGTTGAAATTTTTAGTTTTAGTAAGCCTGAATTATTTAAACACCTATTTTCGCCTTTAATACAATTCAACAATGCTACTAAATATTGCGTTTTAGATAATTTTGTGGTCTTTGCTGATAACCTGGAATTGTTGCAAAATATAATTTCAAGCTACCAAAATAAATCCACCCTAAGCGAACAAAATTATTTTAATGATATAAAAGAACAGTTAAGCGATGCCTCATCTTTATTAATAGTTGTGAGTCCATCTATTTTAAATGACATTCTAAATAAAAATCTTCAGGAAACCGGCACATTATCATTGGAAAAATATAAACTTTCGGCCTTACAATTTATCTACGATACAAATTTTGCACATGTAAATGGCATTATTAAAAAAGGAAAAATTAAAGCTTTACAAAATTCAATATCAGAAGAATTGAATATTAAATTGGACACCGATTTATTAAATAATCCCCAGTTTGTCACCAATCATATCAATAAGAAAAAAGAAATTGTAGTTCAAGATATTAAAAACCGTCTTTATTTAATTTCCAATACAGGAAAAATACTTTGGAAAAAAGAACTTGACGGACCCGTTTTAGGTAAAATTGAGCAAATTGATATTTATAAAAACCGCAAACTGCAATTGACATTTGCAACGCCAAACAGGCTATATGTTATTGACAGAAACGGCAAAGATGTATCACCCTTTCCTTTAAGGTTTCATGATGCCATAACACAACCTTTATCTGTTTTTGATTATGATAACAACAAAAATTACAGATTAATGGTTACGCAGGGTAAAAACCTATTAATGTATGATAAAAAGGCAAAAACGGTAACAGGGTTTAATTTTAAATCAGCCAATAATACCATCATTTTTCAACCTCAACATTTTAGAATTGGGAATAAAGATTATATTGTATTTAAAACCAAAGACAAAATTTACGTTCTTGACAGAGTTGGAAATTCTAGAATTAACACTAAATCTTCAGGACCATATTCAAATGAACCCATCTTTTTATATAATGATAAATTCACCACAACAAGCAGTGACGGGAATCTTATAACTCTTGACACAAAAGGAAATAGTGCATCACAGAATATAAATCTTTCTACACAACATCATATAGAAACATCAAGCAAAACATTGGTAACTTTAAGTGAAAATAAATTAACCATTAAAGGAAAAACCATTGAACTTGATTTTGGTATTTATACGGCACCAAAATTATTTTACATAAACGATAAAATATACATCGCCGTGACCGATTTACAAACTCAAAAAGTATATCTGTTTGACAGCAATTCTAAACTAATTCCTAATTTTCCGGTTTACGGGAATTCTGAAATAGTACTTGATAATGTGGATTCTGATAGAGATTTAGAGTTTGTAACCAAAGGAGAGAATAATTCCATCCTTCTGTATCAAATTAATTAAGGTTTTTCTACCATTTTTTCATAGTATTGCACACTTAAGAAAATGAATTAAAGCCTTATGATTTCAAGAAAAAATGCCTCCATTTCAAAGTTTATCATTCATAAAGTTGGAAATAAGTTTAATGACACTAAAAATTCATTTTCAGAAAACGTGGTTGATTTTGATGAAGTTAGTTATGATTTGATGCTTCCTTTCTTGTTAAAACCATTTGGTTCCGTTGTTCAAAGCCATCGTTTTAATCATCATTCAAATATCGCATTAAATGAGATCAATACCTATGTACAGCAAATTTTTAATGACACCGATGCGTTTACTGAAGTTTCAAAACATATGGTGACTCATCTATATGAACAATCAAATTCTTCTCAAATAAAAACAGGCGATGTATTAATAGCCTTGTTTGAAAGCATTGAATTTAACGAAATTACTACCAACGCCATTGGCGTTTTCAAGATTGAAAATAAAGTGAATTTCTTTCAAACCTATTTAGAAAACAAAAGTTATGATGTATTGTCCCAAAAAGGAATCAGTTCAAAAAAATTAGATAAGGGTTGCCTTATTTTAAATCAAACTGATACAGAAGGCAATATCGTTTTAAGTGTTGATAACAATAGTTATGACGCGCAATATTGGATACATCACTTTTTAAATATCAAGTATGCAGATGATGCAAACAGTCATACCCAACAGTATATGGAGCTTTGTAAAGACTTTTCAACCGATATTTTAAAAACCAGTTATGGCAATCAGGAACAGAATTCATTTTTAGCCAAAACCATAGATTTCTTTAAGGAAAATGAAATGATAAGTGTAGAGAAATTTAAAGAAGAGGTTTTTGAAGATGACAAAATTAAAGCCTTGTTTGACTCTTATAAAAAGGATTTTGAAGGCGAAAAAAACATTATCATAAGAAATCAATTTGATGTTTCAGACGTGGTAGTAAATAGAGAAAAGAAAAAGATAAAAACCGATATTAAACTGGACACCAATATTGAAATTAAACTTGATATTGATGCGCCTGAAGCTGCCAGTGAATTCCTGGAGCGCGGTTATGATGACGACAAAAAAATGCACTATTACAAAGTGTTTTTTAATGTAGAATCCTAGGTTGCCTTTGTGAGAAAATTTGACTAACTTCTCAATTTCCATTCAAATTCTAAACATTATTTTTTCTTATCTATAAATTCTTCTAAATCAGTGAATTTTAAACCAAGAGTTTCAAGATTTGTTTTAATATGGAATGGTGGAATTTCTTTGTCGGCTTCTCTAATTGTAATCCTTCTAGTTAAACCAGGTCTTTTCCAGTAAGAATGACTTCCTCCTTTGGATTTATTATGAACTTTGTAACAATTGTGAAAAATGAGAAACTTAATAAATAGCTTAGTTTTAATGGGTCGAAAATCACCCATTATTATGCAGTTTGTAGAATTTTTCTTTGAACCGTTCCCTCATCAAAGTCTTGCAAACGGCCATTTCCATCAACATATGCTTTAGAAAAGTTTTTATTTCTAAATCTTTCTCTCTTAAATCCAAGTGATAAAAGATAATGATCTCTTTCATCAGAGTGCATATTCACTAAGTCTTCGCAAAAAATAACCATTTCATGTTTAATGAACTCTTCAGCTTCGTATTCTGTTTTACCGTAACCAGAGATACTTAGCGCAGGGCAATAGGATAAAAAGAAGTCTCCTTGTTTTCCATTGAAAACATTCAAAGATAATTTTATGGAGTTTCCTTTCATTCGAATTGTATCCTGATCAGTACCTTTCGATGGAAATTTTTCAATTTTAAGCTCGTGCATGGTTTTTATTTGACATTACAAATTAAACATTTTTTTTTTAATTGTTAGTAATAATTAACATTTTAATAATATTATTAACATTTAACATATTGATATACAGCATTTTTCATGCCAGTTTCCGCATTATTAGTATTCAAATAGAAATGATCCACAAACAACTACATCCAAAAAACTGTATAATTCACTTCGTCCTAAATTACCGGAAACAGTATCTAAAATAAAAGTAAATTTATTTTTTTATTAAATTATTAATCGTAATATTGCAATATAATAATAAAGACATGGGATTAACCAAAACTGAAAAATTTACCGAAGAACAAAATAACTTAGCGCAAATTGCTAAAGCCATTGGCCATCCCGCAAGAGTTGCCATTTTACAGCATCTTATAAAATTAAACAGTTGTATCTGTGGCGATTTAGTGGATGAAATTGGGCTGGCACAACCAACCATTTCTCAACACTTAAAAGAACTTAAAACATTGGGAATCATCAAAGGAAACATTGAAGGCACCTCTGTATGCTATTGTATAGATCAGGAAAAATGGATGGAAATGAAGAACATGTTTCTACATTTCCTTGATTATGATACTCAAAAAAGTGAATGTTGCTAAAAAAATATATTGTTTCATCTTTTAATAAAACACCAAATGAAAACTGAGAAAGAATTAAAAAACATTGTAAAATCAAAATACACCAAAATTGCTGAGCAAGGGAAAACAGAAAACGCTGCATCTTGCTGTGGCGCTACAACAGCATCAAATAAAGTATATAATATCATGATGGATGACTACTCTGAAACTGATGGTTATGTAAGTGATGCCGACTTAGGCCTTGGCTGTGGGCTTCCTACTCATTTTGCTCACATAAATAAAGGCGATACTGTTATTGATTTAGGTTCTGGTGCCGGAAATGATTGTTTTGTGGCCAGACATGAAACAGGTGTCGAAGGAAAAGTAATAGGTATTGATTTTACTCCTGTTATGATTAAAAAAGCGAGGATTAACGCTGAAAAATTAGGCTATAATAATGTAGAATTTAGAGAAGGTGACATAGATGATATGCCTGTTAGCAATGATATGGCAGATGTTATAGTAAGTAATTGCGTATTAAACTTGGTTCCAAATAAACAAAAAGTCATTGAAGAAATTTATAGGGTTTTAAAACCCGGAGGGCACTTTAGTATTTCGGATATTGTTCTGGTTGGCAATTTGCCAGATGCCTTAAGGGAAGATGCCGAAATGTATGCTGGTTGTGTTGCCGGTGCCATACAAAAAGCCGATTACCTTCAATATATTTCTGACGCAGGTTTTTCTAACTTAAAAATCCAGAAAGAAAAACCAATAACAATTCCAGAGGATATTCTTAGTAAATATCTTAGTCCAGACATGATCAAAGAATTTAATACGAATAGTACAGGCATTTTTAGCATTACCGTTTATGCAGAAAAACCCGGAACAAAACCCACAAAGCCAAAATTAAATATAGCTGAAATTCAAGAAAAAACTGATTCTTGTTGTACACCAAATAGTGGTTGCTGCTAAATCAAAAACGTAAAAGACCAACATGATTTATACTGATATTAAAAAGGTAATTGATGTTTTGAAAATTGAAATTATCTCTGAAGAACGCAAAACTGTGCTTCAGCCATTAATTGATTTTATTCAGCTGAAAAAAAACAATCATAAAGACATCAGGCTTAATTTTATTTGCACACACAACTCGCGCAGAAGTCATTTATCGCAAGTATGGGCTCAAACAATGGCATCCTATTTCAACTTAAAAAATGTATTTTGTTATTCTGGCGGAACAGAAGCTACTGCTTTATTTCCTATGGTTGCTGAAACATTAATAAATTATGGTTTTAATATAAAAACCATTTCTGAAGGAAAAAACCCCATTTACGCGATTAAATATTCAGAAAATGAACATCCTGTTATTGGATTTTCAAAAACCTATGATGATACTTTTAATCCAAAATCTGAATTTGCAGCCATTTTAACTTGCTCACAAGCTGATGCCGGTTGCCCTTTCATAGCTGGAGCCGAAAAACGGATTCCGGTTACGTTTGAAGACCCAAAAGCTTTTGACAACACCCCACAACAAACTGAAAAATACAACGAAAGGAGTATTCAAATTGCTACTGAACTGTTCTACGTATTTTCACAAATAAAATCATAACTATGGTATCAAAGAAAAAGTTAAGTTTCCTGGATAGTTATTTAACACTATGGATTTTCATCGCCATGGGCTTAGGTGTTGGCATTGGGTATTTTATGCCAACATTTCCAAAATTTATTGATTCCTTTAGTACAGGAAGCACCAATATCCCTATTGCTATCGGACTCATTTTAATGATGTATCCACCATTGGCAAAAGTAAATTACGCCTTATTGCCCAAGGTCTTTCAAAACGTAAAAATCCTATCCATTTCACTCGTTTTAAATTGGATAATTGGCCCTATTTTAATGTTCATTTTAGCCATTACTTTTTTGCAGGACTATCCAGAATATATGGTAGGATTGATATTAATAGGTTTGGCGCGTTGCATTGCAATGGTTTTGGTATGGAATGATCTTGCTGAAGGTAGCAGTGAATATGGTGCTGGCTTAGTAGCTTTGAATAGTATTTTTCAAGTATTTGCATATAGTTTTTATGCTTGGTTGTTTATAACCATACTTCCGCCCTATTTTGGTTTTGAAGGTGCTATTGTTGATATTTCAATTGCCACTATTGCCGAAAGTGTCGCTATTTATTTAGGTGTCCCATTTTTGTTGGGAATTTTAAGCCGTCTGATTTTGGTGAAACTAAAAGGCGAACAATGGTACATACAGAATTTTATTCCTGCAATTTCACCAATCACGTTAATCGCCCTGCTATTTACAATAATCGTCATGTTTTCTCTTAAAGGCGAGTTGATTGTTCAAATCCCAAAAGATGTATTCATTATTGCAATACCGTTATTAATATACTTTGCCATTATGTTTATCATTGGCTTTTTATTTACAAAAGCAATGGGAGCAGAATATGACAAAACTGCAGCAGTGGCCTTTACGGCAGCCGGTAATAATTTTGAATTGGCCATAGCTGTCGCCATCGCCGTTTTCGGGTTAAATTCAGGACAAGCTTTTGCAGGTGTTATTGGGCCTTTAGTGGAAGTTCCTGCCTTAATTTTATTGGTTAGAGTGTCATTTTGGCTTCGAAAAAAATACTATTATATTAATATTACAGATTGAATGTGACAAATGTCACATTCAATCTTGCCATCTCATCGTAGATTTGTCCTAATAAAATAAAACAACAATTTTAATTCAAAGTGAAATGCAAAATGAATAAACCTTTTTAATGCATTTTTTTGATTGATATGATTTTATTATGAAAAATTTTTGGAATGAACGCTTCAGCCCTACAGGATATATATACGGAGAAACCCCTAATGCATTCTTTGCTGAACAATTAAACAAACTACCATCTGGGAAAATAATTTTACCATGTGATGGTGAAGGAAGAAATAGTGTATTTGCTGCACTTCATAATTGGGAAGTAAGCGCTTTTGACACCAGTGAACGTGGGAAGGAAAAAGCATTGCTGTTAGCCCACAAAAACAAGGTGTCTTTAGAGTATCTAATTGAGGATGCCACCCTTATTGAATATCCTGAAAATCAGTACGATGTTGTTGCATTTATTTATGCACATTTTCCACCAAACATCAGAACATCCATTCACCAAAAAGCTATAACATGGTTAAAGCCGGGAGGCAAAATAATTTTAGAAGGATTTAATCCGAATCAGCTAAAAAATAATTCTGGTGGCCCCAAAAATGAAGATATGCTTTATACGGAGACGATGTTAAAAAGTGATTTTAAGGAATTAAAAATTGAATTATTACAGACTGCTAAAATACAACTAGAAGAAGGAAAACACCATATTGGACCTGCTGATGTCATTCGGTTTGTTGGAATAAAGATATAAACAAAACATACATAATTATCCCGTACAACTTGTATACCAAGTCAATCTTAATTGGAAAGAAGGAAGAAATGGACTTTTACAATCACCTGATTTAAATACAACCATAGAGGTAGTTACGCCACCTGAATTCACAAAGGGTATCGCCGGAATTTGGTCGCCAGAACATTTATTTATCGCATCAGTTAGCGGTTGTTTTATGACTACCTTTTTAGCAGTTGCAGAATATTCTAAATTCGATTTTAAAAACTTAGCTATTCATGCTAAAGGAATTTTAGAAAAAGTTGAAGAAAAATTCATGATAAGTGAAATTACACTTAAAGTTGATTCAGAAATAACAGATGCCACCCAAAAAGACAAAGCTTTACGAATTATTGAAAAGAGCGATAAAGCTTGTTTGATTACTAATTCTGTAAAAACAATCGTAAAATTAGAAGCTGAAGTCTCAATAAAATGATGGCTTAAAGAAAATTATAAAAATCGCTTAAACCAAAGATTATACTTCGCTTTTTTGTTTTAGTTCTGCCTCAAAAAGTATAGCAAAATACTTTAACAATTTTTCTTTTACTTCTTCTGTAGAAACTTCCTTGACCCCTAGTTCAACATTTAAGGACGACACTGCTTTTCCTCTTATTCCACAAGGGATGATATTATCAAAATAACCCAAATTGGCATTAACATTAAGGGCAAAACCATGCATGGTTACCCAACGGCTGGCTCGCACGCCCATGGCGCAAATTTTTCTGGCAAATGGCGTGCCTACATCTAACCAAACACCTGTTTCGCCTTTGCTGCGCTCCGCTTTTAAGCCATATTCTGCAAGGGTAAGAATGATCATTTCTTCAAGAAAACGGAGGTATTTATGAATGTCGGTAAAAAAGTTTTCCAAATCTAAAATAGGATACCCTACAATTTGTCCCGGGCCATGATATGTAATATCACCACCCCTATTTATCTTATAAAATGTAGCCCCTTTTTCAGTAAGTTGATTTTCACTTAAAAGCAGGTTTGACACATCGCCGCTTTTACCCAAAGTGTACACATGCGGATGCTCAACAAACAGAAAATAGTTGTTGGTTGGCACTTTTAATTCCTCTCGTCTATTGGTAATTTTAGTGTCTACAATGCTTTTAAACAACACTTCCTGATAGTCCCAGGTTTGTTTGTAGTCTTTATTTCCAAGATCCTGTATTTCAACGTTCTTATTCATTGAGGGCAAAGATACATATTATCTTTTAGGATTATTCAATATAACCAGAGCCGCAATAACACCCGGTACCCATCCACAAAGCCATAATAAAAACACAATGAAGATAGACCCACATCCTTTATCTATAACGGCCAAGGGCGGACAAATAATTGAAAGTAAAACTCTCCAGAAACTCATTTGATTGATTTTTAATTGATGATTAAATGTACGACGTTTTTAATTCCGAATTGTTACAGTTTTTTTTCAACATAATAAATTGATATACTTGGTAATAGTAATTATCTTTGTGCGTTTAAAAAAACACATTCAGAATTAAGCCTATGTCGCAATTATCAGAGCAAGAACTAGTAAGACGAGAAAAATTATCAAGATTACTCCAATTAGGCATTAATCCGTATCCGGCAGATTTATACCCTGTAAGTCATTCTTCAAAAAATATAAAAAATAATTTTGAAGAAGGAAAAAAAGTCATCATTGCTGGTAGACTCATGGCTATTAAATTACAAGGAAAAGCCTCATTTGCACAAATTCAAGATTCTGAAGGAAAAATCCAGGTATATTTTAACCGAGATGAAATTTGCCCCGGTGAAGATAAATCGAAATATAATGAGGTCTTTAAAAAGCTTTTAGACTTTGGTGATTTTATAGGCATTGAAGGTGAGCTTTTTACGACTCAAGTTGGTGAAAAAACGGTAAAAGTTGAAAATTTTACAATTCTTAGTAAAGCTTTAAAACCCTTGCCAATGCCCAAGGAAAAAGATGGTGTTGTATTTGATGCCTTTACAGATCCTGAGCAACGTTTTAGACAGCGTTATGCTGATTTAGTGGTAAATCCGCAAGTGAAAAACGTGTTTATTAAACGTACCAAGTTGTTTAATGCCATGCGCGAATTTTTTAATAATGCAGGGTATTTTGAGGTGGAAACACCCGTTTTGCAACCTATTCCCGGTGGTGCCGCGGCAAGACCATTTATAACACATCATAACAGTTTGAATATTCCGTTATATATGCGAATTGCAAACGAGCTTTATTTAAAACGACTTATTGTTGGTGGTTTTGATGGTGTTTATGAATTTTCTAAAAATTTCCGGAATGAAGGTATGGACAGAACCCATAATCCAGAATTTACAGCTATGGAAATTTATGTAGCCTATAAAGATTACAATTGGATGATGGATTTTTGTGAGCGCTTGCTTGAACATTGTGCAATAGCCGTAAACGGAACTACCAAGGCCACATTTGGCAAACATGAAATAGATTTCAAAGCACCTTACCCAAGAGTTACCATGGCTCAGTCTATAAAACATTTTACGGGATTTGACATCACTGGAAAAAGTGAAACCGAGATACGCGAAGCTGCCAATAAAATGGGAATTGCTGTAGATGACACTATGGGAAAAGGTAAACTAATAGATGAAATTTTTGGCGAAAAATGTGAAGGCCATTATATACAGCCAACTTTTATAACAGATTACCCGAAAGAAATGAGTCCGCTATGCAAAGAACATAGAGAAAATCCGGAATTAACAGAACGTTTTGAACTCATGGTTTGCGGTAAAGAAATTGCCAACGCCTATTCTGAACTGAATGATCCTATTGATCAAAGGGCTCGTTTTGAGCATCAACTTAAACTAGCGGCAAAAGGTGATGACGAAGCAACTGAATTTATTGATGAAGATTTTTTACGGGCTTTGGAATATGGCATGCCGCCAACATCCGGAATGGGCATTGGTATGGATAGATTGATTATGTTTTTAACCAACAACCAATCCATTCAAGAAGTATTGTTTTTCCCTCAAATGAGACCAGAGAAAAAGGCAATTGAATTAAGTGACAATGAAAAGGTTATTTTAGATATTTTAAAATTGCATAAAAGCATGCCTTTAATTGATTTAAAAACAAAGTCTGATTTAAGCAATAAAGCCTGGGATAAAGGCATAAAAGGATTAACCATGCATAAATTGGCTAAAGTTGAAAAAACGGATGATGATTTAATTGTGGAAATGCTTTAAAAACAACCTTTCAATCTAATAAGATTTACATTCAATCTTCAAAAAAAATACAGATAAAAGAGGTCGTTTAAAAAGTGAATTCTAAAGTTATATTGAGTATTTCGCCTTCGTTCAGCACAGGCTTTGTTGTAATATATCAACTTTTGATAATCAACAATAAGTTTTGACAACCTCAACCTGACAAATCGATATCAAAAAGCTTTTTAGACAGCCTCTTTTATGCATATTTTTTTAATTATTCTATACTATTACATTAATTTATTTTTATACATTCCTGATTTGGCATCAAATCCAAATGGTAAATAGTTTTTTGTATCAAAACCAAGATCCACTTCTTCTTCAAGTTCAATTAATTCAATGGAATTCCAGTCTAAATCATGTTTTCCCCCTTTTAAGGCATTAAAATTTACTGGCAAATAATCTTTTGTATCAAAACCTAAATCAACTTCTTCCTCAACCTCTACAAGTTTTATAGTGTTCCAATCTAAATTATTTTTACCTTTCAAGGGATTAAAATTCTCAGGTAAGTAAGTCTTAGTATCAAAATTTAATTCTACTTCTTCTTCAACTTCAAAAAGCTCAACGGCATTCCAATCTAAGATTTTAGATTCTTCATTAAAATCGGATGAAAAAAGTAAAGTTCTTAAATTATTTTCTTCAATGGTTAATTTATTGCATTCTATTAAATTTTCACATTCAGAAATAACATTATCTGAATTCTCGTTTGTAATTATTGTTGCGTTTAGTGAAGACAATGTGCAAAAAATAATGGCTGATTTTATCATAATTATAAATATATTAATTAGTTTTAGTTTATATTCAGCAAAGGACGTAACAAAATTTAAGTTGTAATATTAATTTAGGAATGTTTAACAGTATTAATCAAGCTTTTATGATTTGTTTAAGAAATAAAAAGAGAGATGTTAAATTTTTAACCTGATTTCATTATTCTTAGTTTTCAAAACTACTTAGTAGTAGAAAAGGAATCGCAAATGCGATTCCTTTTCTACTTAATTTATTGAATTTTTAAATAAAAAATCTTGAAACCGACTATCCACGAGGCAAGCCATATGGGTGTTATGCCTCCCGATAGTTATCGGGATCATTTTGGCCTCAGGACCCAAAATCGAGATTTTGTATTTTACCTCACCCGAAACTGCCAAAAAAGGCAGTTCCGACCTCTCCAAAGGAGAGGTGAATCGGAAACCCCGAGGCAAGCCATCGGGGAATTCTTTAGATTAATTCTTTTTAATTTTTTTTAATAACGTAGCCAAAGTAGTAACTTTCATATCCCGTAAATCCAGCCCAGCCTGAATGGCTTTTTGTTGGGCATCGGTTAATCCATCCCAATTACCACCACCATTTGAACTGAATGCTGACTCAACATCATCAAACATGTTTACAGTTATATGTGACGCATAAGTATCACTACCTACAGGCAGCATAATTCGCATTAAACTCCAGTATTTTTTTTCCCCATCATCCACTTGTTTTTGATGCATCGGTTGAAAAACATCCATTTCTGCTTTTTCATAAGCTTCATATTTATTCAAATCAACTTTCATAAAGTCTAAAAATGCAACAGTCCCAATTGGCATTTCATTAGCACCAACTGTATTTGCTATATCTTCCAAGTAAATTCGAACGGCAAGATCTCTTGTTTTCGCTGAATTATTTAACTTCTTAAGCAGATCTTCTTCCTTCATATTGGGATATGCCCTTTTAGCATTTTCAATTAAATCACCTCCTTTGAACATGCTTACAGGGTTATTGTAAAGCGTAACGGTCATGTACTGATATCCTTGGTCTTCACCACCTGGTAATAATTGCCAAAGATCCCAGCCAATAATTTCATCACTTTGAACGCGTTGTTGATGAATTTTTTCCCAGAAATTTTCTGTTTCCATATAAGCCATTTCTTGCTCATTATCTACTTTCATCATTTCAAAAACTAGATAAAGTTTGTCTTGTGCAAATACATTACTAACCAGTAATACCATTGCAAATACTAATAATTTTTTTTTCATAATAATGGATGGTTTAATTAATTAATATATCAAGGTACTAATTATTAATGTATTATGCAATTAATTATATCCTGATAAATCGATTACAATGCTGAATTTGACTAAGTAATTTGATAGAATAATATTATTCGATAAAATTTTTATTCTTTTAATTTATTCATTTCAATAAGGAGTGGAGTACCAAAAATTAGGATTGATGGCATTCAACAGAAAATAGATGAATTTATTTGGGAAGTTGACTAACATATTAATTCTAAAATTAAACCACCAACACTCCAAATACAAAAACCCAGTAATTTTAAATTACCGGGTTTTTATTAACTAACCAACTAAACTAAACTTATTAACTTCTAATAATTATCTTACTCAAATAAGTGAAAATGACTTGTAATTATTAAGTGCTAAACTAACTATGCCACAAATTGATGCAAATATTTCCATCTTTTATACTCTATTTAGAAATGTTTAACATAGAATCCTGAAACTTTAAATTTTCTTTAAGAAAAAAAGCGGCAAACGTTAATTTTTTAAGAAAATATATAACTTCATTCATCATGGTTCTCTAGGTTTATAACCAAAATATTATTTATAAATTTAAAACTTTCCCTATTTTTACTTAATGCTAAAAAACCCATTTTTTATTCTAATGTGTTTTTGCTGTACTTTTTTAACAGCTCAACAAAACGATAGTTTATCTTTTAAAAATGGTATTGACAAACCAAGTACTGTATCTACACACCATTTTGGAATTTTTAGTGCACGTATAAATACAAATTTTAAATTTTCACCCCCGAAAAAAACAACTATTGAAGTCAGTTCTGTTAGCGGAAACATTTTTCAACCCTATGTAGAAGCCTATTTTCCTAAAGACCCTGCAGTACAAGAAGAACAGAGCAAACTAAAATGGTATCACAGAGATTTTAATTTTGTGAATCAAGAAACAACCCCAGCCAACTACATGAATTTAGTCATTGATGCGGTAATTAAAGAATTTAGAGTAAACATCAACATCCCGTTAGCTAAAAAACACGAGTTGGGAGTTACACTTAGATCCTATTTAATCACGAAGGGTAAATACCCTTTTTCATTAATTACCAGTGACGAGAGTATTGAATGGTTTCATAGCAACATTTCTGGCGGAGAAGACCCATACGGAAGGCGATACTATGGTTTAAACCAAGTGAATTTTAAGTATTTCGACCGAAACGGTAACACCCTCGAATTAAATAATAATGATTTCTTTTTAAGCGGAATAGAACTAAATTATTTTTACTATCCTTCTTTTATAATCAACAAAACTAAAAACTTACATTTTAATTTTGGAAGCCATATGGGTATCAATACTTCAAAATTTAATCCTTCATTAGATGTAGGCATTTCAGCAAATGCAGTTAAAACATTTCAATTTAAAAACAATTATCAGCTTAATGTTGGAGTTGGCATGAATGTTTTACGTAAAAACCTTATCGACTTTAAAAAGGTGATTGATTTAGGAAACAATCCTTATTTAGCAACTGTAGAAAGTGATATTGAGCTAGCAAAATTCACAAAAAAAGGAAATTTCAACTCTTTAAGTATCAACTACCAAATACAATCCAGATACAACAAGCTTAAAGAAACCGATTATTATAAATTAATTGGCAAATGGCAAGAAATACACGGCGGTTGGCAAAATGGCGTTTCAACTTTATACAATGCCCTATCTTTTTGGACCTTTCTTTACACGTATGGACGTCCTAGCTATAAAATATCATTATATTTAAAAGAAGATTTTCGGGTTAATAACGCCCCAGATTTCCAAACAGGCATTAGCCTAAAAATACCCGTTTTTAAATAACATTTTTTTGCGTTACCACAAGCGTCGGGCTTTTATTCGTGGTTTAATATTTCACTACATCTTTTTTCTGTTTTAGACAAAAAAGGGTGCCCTGCAAATGTGAAGCATTCACTATTTCGTTAATTTAAAATAGTATGCATGAGCAATCCCTAACCCAATCCTTAACTCAAGCTAAACCTCGTTAACTTCTTGTTAAAAACAAGTTTCTGTTTAAACCTTTTTAAAAATGAAAAGTCCTATAATAAACTTAAAAAATATTTAAAATGAAAAAATTAGCATTAGTAGCCCTAGCATTGTTAGCCATTCAGGTATCAGCTCAAGAAAAAAACGATAGTCCTAATAAGGAAAGAGGACAACACATGGAACGGTATAAAGATTATACACCTGAAGAAATGGCAAGCTTACAAACAAAAAAAATGACCTTACATTTAGATTTAAATGAATCTCAACAACGCGAAATTCAAAAAATAAATCTAGAAAATGCGATTCAAAGAAAAGCAAATATGGAAGCCTGGAAAGCTAAAAAAGAAGATGGGTCTATGACAAAACCTTCAAAAGAAGATCGTTTAGCCATGATGAATCAAAAATTAGATCATCAAATAGCTATGAAAGCGAAAATGAAAAAGATTTTAAATGATGAGCAATTTACAAAGTGGGAGAAAGCTCAACAAAAAATGGATCATAGAAAAAAAGGCATGAAAAAAGAAGAAGGCAAAAAACGTGGTGAAAAAGCACCAAAACAAGAATAAATTGGTTTTGTTAGTTTAGTTATTATAGTTGGTTTGTAAAAGAGGCTGTCTAAAAAATCGTCATTGCCAATGAAATGAAGCAATCTGTAAATCGCAAGTTATTGATTTACAGATTACTTCGAAATTAAAATTTCTCGTAATGACGGTTAATATATACTTTTTAGACAGCCTTATTAGATTGTCTTTGCAACAGTATTTACTGCTTCAATAGTTTTATCCAAATCTTGGTAAGAAAGAGCATCTGTAATAAACCATGTTTCAAAAGCACTTGGTGCTATATAAATTCCTTCGTGCAACAACCCATGGAAGAATTTTTTAAAAGTCTCATTATTTCCTTTAACAGAGCTTTCAAAATCCACAACAGTATCCTTTGCAAAATGAATAGAAATCATAGAACCTACTCTATTTATGGTGTGTACAATGTTATTTTCATTTAAAACCTTACTAAACCCTTTATGTAAATAGGCCGTCTTTTCTGCCAATCTATCAAATATTTTAGAATCATTATTTAAAGTTTCAAGCATTGCTAATCCCGCTGCCATTGCCAACGGATTTCCACTTAATGTACCTGCCTGATATACCGGCCCTAACGGCGCTAAATAATTCATGATTTCTTCTCTTGCTGCAAATGCACCTACTGGTAAGCCGCCGCCAATAACTTTTCCATAGCAAACAATATCGGCATTGATCTTATAGAGCTCTTGAGCCCCCCCTTTTGCCAATCTGAAGCCGGTCATTACCTCATCAAAAATCAGTAATATTTTATGTTCATCACACAATTTTCTTAAAGCGAGTAAAAATCCTTCCTGTGGAGGTATGCATCCCATATTTCCTGCTACAGGCTCCAAGATAATACAGGCTATTTCACCTTTATTGGCTTCAGCCAGTTTCTTTACATTTTCAATATTGTTAAAGGTTGCAAGCAAGGTGTCTTTTGCAGTTCCGGCAGTAACACCTGGGCTATTAGGAGAACCGAATGTTATAGCTCCACTACCAGCTTGAATTAAGAAAGAATCACTATGCCCATGATAACAGCCAGCAAATTTTATAATTTTATCTTTCCCGGTAAATCCTCTTGCTAACCTTACAGCACTCATGCAAGCCTCGGTTCCAGAATTTACAAACCTGATTTTATCAATATTTGGCACCATGGAAACGGCTAATTCCGCTATTTTCGTTTCAATTTCTGTAGGCATTCCAAAAGAAGTCCCTTTTTTTGCCTTTTCAATAACCGCATTTACAACAGGTTCAAAAGCATGACCAAGAATCATGGGGCCCCATGAATTTATATAATCTATGAATTTATTCCCATCTTCATCATATAAATAAGCCCCTTTGGCTTTCTTAACAAAAATAGGCGTTCCTCCTACCGCTTTAAAGGCTCTTACTGGTGAATTTACTCCTCCAGGTATTACAATTTCTGCTTGTGCAAACAATACACTACTACGTTTATAATTCATAAATTTTTACAATTTTTTTATTTAGAACTTACCAATAATTCCTGTCCAATTTTTATATCCGTTCCATTCAATGCATTTAAGTCTTGAAGTTCTTTAACTGTCAAGTTATATCTTTTTGAAATAGAATACAATGTATCTCCTTTCACTACAACATGGGCAAAAGTAGCCTCTGATTTATTTTCTTTAATAACTCGATTATTGTTTCCAAGCACTTCATTATCTAATTTATACAACTCATAACGTTCAATTAAAGATATAAGCTTATCAGGATATTTTCTATCTGTTGCATAACCTGCCGCTTTAAGCCCCTTTGCCCATGCTATATAATCATCTTTGTCTAATTCAAACAGTTTAGAGTATCGTTTTCTCATCGTTAAAAAAAGTGAATGATCCCTGAATGAATACTTGGCATCCTTATATTTCCTGAAACATTCCTGAGCTGTATCGTCATCATGATATATGGTGGCTCCCGTCCAATCATGGCATTTTATTCCAAAATGATTATTGGCCTCTATTGACAACCTGCCCTTTCCCGAATTAGATTCTAAAATACCTTGCGCCAAGGTAATACTTGCAGGAATTCCATATAAACGCATTTCATCTTGAGCGATGGCACTGAATAAATTTAAGTATTCATCTGTGGAACTAATTCTAACAGGAATATCAGAAACCGCTTCCTGCTCATTTGTAAATTCCGTATTATTTTGTTCCTCTCCTATTATAGCTTGCTCAGTTTTTGCAGTTTTCGAATTTTTTTTCCGTGCTGTACTTTTTCTTGAACCACAACTTAAAACCATGAAAGACAAAATCATCAAGAGTACTACTTTCTTCATCATACTACCTAATTATTGGTAATTCTTTTTGTTCTAAATATTTATTCATTCCAGCAATTCCTTGTAAACCACCCGTATGAATCGCCAAAATTTTTGACTCTTTTTTAAAATATCCTTTTTTAATCAAATCAAATATTCCAAACATCATTTTACCGGTATAAACGGGATCAAGCTGGATATTATTCTCTTTTTTAAAATTATTTATAAATTGAATTAATTCTGAATTTATTTTAGCATATCCACCAAAATGATAATCTGTCATCAGATTCCAATTTTTCTTGGTTACAAACTTACTAATATCTTCTGTTAAAAACGAACCTTTTAAAGCCGGAAAACCTAAAATTTGTTGATTGCATTTAGAACTATTAATAAGCCCCGAAATAGTACCACCCGTTCCAACAGAACAACACACGTAATTAAAACTATCATCATCCTCTGTAACTATTTCTTCACAGCCTTTTATAGCTAACGCATTGGTTCCGCCTTCAGGTATCAAATAAAAATCTTCAAATTCCTGATTTAATTTTTCTATAAATAATGGGGTATGCTTCAATCTAAAAGATTCCCTGGTAATAAATTTAAATTGCATGCCGCAGGATTCAGCAAAAATTAAGGTTGCATTATCTTTAATTTTATCCTTAAGTTCTTCGCCTCTAATAATTCCAATAGTTTCAAAACCAAATTCTTTTCCTGCAAAAGCAACAGCTGCAATATGATTTGAATAAGCGCCCCCGAAAGTAAGTAGCGTATTAAGTCCTAATTTTTTTGCTTCGTCAAGATTGTATTTTAATTTCCGGTATTTATTTCCTGAAATGAATGGGTGAATCCTGTCTTCACGTTTTAAAAATAAATCAACACCGTATGAATTTGGAACTACAATACGGTCATTAATGCTTTTATTTAGCTGAAAAATCATGGCTACGAATATACTTCAAAAAATACCAAAACCCTCGTTCATTTAGATAGTTTGAATCAGCTTCATTATAAAAAGCTTCACGTTCAAAGGAAATATTTTTATAAGCCAAATTCCAATTTTTAAAATGAAGCAATCGAATCATAAATTCAATAATATACCATATAAAAAAAGGGATAATTAAAAATTCCAACTGTTGTTTTAAATGAATATGTTCATGATTTAAAAGCACAATATTGTCTTTAAATTTCTTGTCCTTTAAAAAAACAAACGGATAAATAGTTAAGCCTAAATAGCCATTCGGTACCAAATATCTGGAGCATAAAATCATAATCAATCACATTAAAAAATCCATCCAATTTACATTATCTTTGTCATATATGAAGAAAATTATTCCTATTGAGGATGGTGATTTTTACCTTACGCCTGAAGGCTACCGATGTTTTACAGAGCAGTACCATTTAAAACGAGGTTATTGCTGTGAAAGTAATTGTAGACATTGTCCGTATGGCTTTGATCTTAAAAAAGGAAATACTTAAATTGTAATTAATATATTTCATGACGTTTAAAGAACACATATTAGAAGGGATTCCAGCCTTATTACCTGCTTTAAAGCCCTATGATTATAGTATAAATCATGCCCCTAAGCGAAAAGACACCCTTTCTTTAGAAGAAAAGAAACTAGCCTTAAGAAACGCTTTGCGTTATTTTGATAAAAAACATCATGCAGAATTAATTAAGGAATTTAAAACCGAATTAACCACCTACGGGCGTATTTATATGTATCGATATCGTCCTGATTATAAAATGTTTGCAAGACCTATAGAAGAATATCCTGCAAAATCAAAACATGCAGCAGCTATCATGCTTATGATTCAGAATAATTTGGATTATGCGGTTGCACAACATCCACATGAGTTGATAACTTATGGTGGTAATGGTGCTGTTTTTCAAAATTGGGCGCAATACAGATTGGTCATGAAATATCTTGCAGAAATGAATGATGAGCAAACCCTTGTGGTATATTCTGGTCACCCGCTAGGGTTGTTTCCTTCTCATAAAGAAGCACCGAGAGTAGTCGTTACAAATGGCATGATGATTCCTAATTATTCCAAGCAAGACGATTGGGAAAAATTTAATGCCCTTGGCGTGACCCAATATGGGCAAATGACAGCCGGTAGTTACATGTATATTGGTCCACAAGGCATTGTTCATGGAACAACCATTACGGTTTTAAACGCTTTTAGAAAAATTAAAAAATCGCCAAAAGGGCATTTGTTTGTTACTTCAGGTTTGGGAGGCATGAGCGGTGCACAACCAAAAGCCGGAAACATTGCAGGTTGCATTACCGTTTGTGCTGAAGTAAACCCGAAAATCACAAAAATCCGCCATGAACAAGGTTGGATTGATGAAGTTATTACAGAATTGGATGTTCTTGTAAATAGGGTTGCGAAAGCTAAAATTGACAAAGAAACCGTTTCCATTGCTTATTTAGGAAACATTGTTGACGTATGGGAAAAATTTAATAAAGCCCATATTCATATTGATTTAGGTAGTGATCAAACTTCGCTTCACAATCCATATGCTGGTGGTTATTATCCTGTTGGGATTTCTTTTGAAGAGGCGAATGATTTAATGTCTAAAAGCCCTGAATTATTCAAACAAAAAATTCAGGAAACCTTAAGGCGACATGTAAATGCCATAAATAAACATACTGAGAAAGGCACTTACTTTTTTGACTATGGAAATGCGTTTCTATTGGAAGCATCTCGTGCAGGTGCCAATATTATGGCTAAGAATGGGATTGATTTTAAATACCCTAGCTACGTTCAAGATATTATGGGCCCCATGTGTTTTGATTATGGTTTTGGGCCATTTAGATGGGTTTGCACATCAGGTAAGCCCGAAGATTTAGAAAAAACAGATGCCTTTGCTTGTCAAGTATTAGAAGAAATTAAAAAAAATTCACCCCTAGAAATTCAACAACAAATGGCTGACAATATTCAATGGATCAAAGGTGCTCAGGAAAATAAATTAGTAGTAGGTTCTCAGTCCAGAATATTATATGCCGATGCCGAAGGACGGATGAAAATAGCACAGACATTTAATGATGCTATTCAAAAAGGAGACATTGGCTTTGTGGTTTTAGGGCGTGACCATCATGATGTGTCAGGAACTGATTCACCATACAGAGAAACCAGTAATATTTATGATGGTTCAAAATTTACTGCCGATATGGCCATACAAAACGTTATAGGTGACAGCTTCAGAGGTGCTACCTGGGTAAGCATACATAATGGTGGTGGCGTAGGTTGGGGCGAAGTAATAAATGGTGGATTTGGTATGGTTCTTGATGGTACTATTGATGCTGAAAGACGTTTAAAATCGATGCTTTTCTGGGACGTAAATAACGGAATAGCTAGAAGAAGTTGGGCAAGAAATGGCGGAGCGGTGTTTGCAATAAATCGCGCTATGAAAAGTGAACCAAACTTAAAAGTGACATTGCCGAACATAGTTGATGAAAGTTTATTAAATTTATTATAACCTTTAAAAAATTGCACTATGAAAACAATATTTAGAACATTACCATTATTGGCCATTCTATTTTTTCTGATATCTTGTAGTTCTATTAGAGTTGCAGCAGATTATGACAAAAATGCTAATTTTAGAGCATACAGAACCTTTGCTTTCTTTAAAACGGGTATTGATAAAGCAGAAATCAGTGATTTAGACAAACGCCGTATTTTACGTGCCATTGAAGCCGAATTATTGGCAAAAGGATTTAAAAAATCTGAAAACCCGGATTTGCTTATCAGTTTATTTACAAAATCAAACCAACGTGTGGACGTTTATAACGACTATTGGGGCTATGGCGGTTGGGGCTATGGCGGTTGGGGCTATGGTGGCTGGGGAGGCTACGGTGGCTGGGGCGGAGGCTATGGTAATTTGGTATCAACCTCTATAGAAGGTGTTTTATATATTGATTTAATTGACGCCAATAAGAAAGAACTCGTTTGGCAAGGTATGGGAACAGGCTATTTATCAAGAAACATGAATAAAAAAGAAGAACGCATTAACGAGTTTGTTACTAAAATCATGGGGGAATATCCACCTGGAATGGCTCGGTAATATTTATTGAAAATATTTAATTTTTTAAAAAAGCGGTTCAATTGAATCGCTTTTATTATGTATTAAAAAAATATCCGTTATCTTTAATTTCTGAACGAAACTGTAAAAACTATGAACCATATTTATCTTATTCTAATTTTAGCATTGACGTATTCTATATCACTTGGAGCGCAATCCCTTTCTCCAATTGAAATGCAAATTTTAAAAACAGTTGAAAACAATAATGATGAAGCTATTTCAAAATTAATTGAAATTGTCAATATTAACAGTGGAACTTTGAATAAGGATGGTGTAAAAAAAGTTGGTACCGTCTTAAAAACTTCTTTTGAAGACATTGGCTTTAAAACAAACTGGATTGATATGCCAGAACAGATGAATAGAGCAGGTCATTTATTCGCAGAAACTAATGGGACGAAAGGAAAAAGAATATTGTTAATTGGACATTTAGATACCGTTTTTGAAAAAGACGACCCCTTGCAAGAATTTAAAATGATTAATGATAGTATAGCTATTGCGCCTGGAGGAAGTGACATGAAAGGAGGTGATATTATTTTACTATATGCTTTAAAGGCATTAAAAGAAAATAATTTATTAAATGACGCACAAATTATTGTTGCTTTTACAGGAGATGAAGAAAGTTCAGGTAATCCAAAAGAAATTAGCAGAAAAGATTTGATTGATGCCGCAAAACGTAGTGATGTTGCTTTATGTTTTGAAACCTCAACCGGATTTAACTATGCTACAGTAGCCAGAAGAGGCTCATCAGGTTGGAAGCTTGAAGTAGAAGCTAAAGCGGCACACTCCTCTGGGATTTTTAACGAACAGGTTGGTGCTGGAGCCATTTATGAAATATCCAGAATTCTAAATGAATTTTATGTTCAATTAAAAGATGAACCCTTATTAACATTTAATCCTGGAATAATAACTGGAGGAACTGATGCAAGTATAGATGACACTACTGGAAAGAGCACAGCATTTGGAAAAAGCAATATTGTTGCAAAGGTTGCTTATGCAGAAGGTGATTTACGTTTTATTTCAGAAGAGCAAAAAAATAATGCTAGAGAAAAGATGAAAACCATAGTAGCAAATAGTCTACCTCATACATCTGCTGATATAACATTTACAGATGGCTATCCTTCAATGGCTCCTACTGAAGGTAATTATGCTCTTTTGGGCATTTTAAATCAAATAAGTTTAGACTTAGATCTTGGTAAAGTATTAGCCTATGATCCGGGAAAAAGAGGTGCAGCAGACACATCGTTTGTGGCTGAATATGTAGATTGCTTAGATGGACTAGGAGCGATGGGTTCTGGCGCACATACTGCTCATGAAACCATTAACCTTAAAACCTTTGAAGTTTTAACAAAAAGGGCTGCGCTGTTAATTTATCGAATTTTAAATTCAAACTAATAATTAAGCATTTCCATAATTTTAACTTTCACCTTTTCAGTTGATGGAACCATGGTTTGTTCTAAAGTAGTATTTAATGGAATTGCCGGCATATTTTCACTTCCAATCACTATTACAGGTGCATCCAAATATTTAAAACATTGCGTCTGAATTTTGCCTGATAATGCCAGGGCAAAACTATTGTTTGAAGGCTCTTCAGTCACCACTAAACATTTACCTGTTTTTCTAACAGATTTCATGATAGCCTCTTCATCTAAAGGAAATAAGGTTCGCAAATCAATAATTTCAACTTGATCTTTCATTCCCAATTCGTCAGAGGCATTCATGGCCCAATGCACTCCCATGCCATAGGTTACAATGGTCATCGTTTCTTTGTTTTCCTGTTTCCAAATTTCTTGCAAAACCCAAGCCTTTCCTAAAGGAAGCATATAATCTTCTGAAGGCTCTATAGATGTTGCTCCCTGTGTTCCTTTTACCTTACTCCAATACAAGCCTTTATGTTCTAAAATCACCACCGGGTTTGGGTCATAATAAGCGGCTTTCATCAAACCTTTTAAATCAGCACCATTACTTGGATAGGCAATTTTAATACCTTTTATATTGGTTAATACACTTTCAACAGATGAGGAATGATAAGGTCCGCCACTTCCATAAGCACCAATTGGCACCCGAAGAATCATACTTACTGGCCATTTACCGTTACTTAAATAGCAACTCCTGCTCACTTCAGTAAATAACTGATTCAATCCCGGCCAAATATAATCGGCAAATTGAACCTCAACAATTGGTTTCAATCCAACGGCACTCATTCCAACAGTAGAGCCGACAATAAATGCTTCTTGAATGGGGGTGTTAAAAACCCTGTTATCCCCAAATTTTTGAGCTAATGTTGCCGTTTCCCTGAATACGCCACCCAAACGTCCACCTACATCTTGCCCATAAAGCAAACATTCTTTATGTTTTCTCATCAATTCTTCAACCGCAAACAATGCGCAATCAACCATCAACACTTTTTCGGCTCCTTTTGGTGAACGCTCGCCAGCTTCTTCAGTAATTGGTGTGGGTGCAAAATCGTTTGTAAATAAATCTTCTGGTTTTGGGTCTTTAGCTTTCAATGCTTTATCAAAATCTGATTGCACTTTCGCTTTTGCGGAATTTTCTATAGTTTGAATTTCTTCCGAAGAAAAACCGTTTTTTAATAATTGTTGTTTTAAAACAGGATAAGGATCTCTAGATTTGGCGTCATCCAAATCATCACGATACCATTCCATACGCACTCCAGATGTATGATGATTTAATAATGGCACTTTGGCATGCACCAAAAATGGCCGACGTTCTTTTCTTATGGTTTTAATTACTTTTTCAACAGCTTCGTAGCTTTCTATAAAATTTGCGCCGTCAATTGAAACGGCTTCCAAACCTTTAAATCCTTTAGCATATTCAAAGGCATTTTGAGCTCTGGTTTCTTTAGCATTTGCAGAAATATCCCAACCGTTATCTTGCACTAAATATAAAATGGGTAACTGTTTTAAAACAGCCATTTGAAATGCTTCGGCTACTTCACCTTCTGTAACCGACGCATCTCCCAAACTGCAAACCGTAATGGGTTTTACTTGAGATTCTTCACTTACGTTCAGAATGACATTTTTTATTTCTTGTTTTTCAAGATATTGCATCCCCATGGCGACGCCTGTTGCTGGAATAGCCTGCATGCCTGTTGCAGAAGATTGATGTGGAATTTTTGGTTTATCGGCATCTTTCAAACTTGGATGGCAATAATAGGATCTGCCACCAGAAAACGGGTCGTCACGTTTAGCCATAAGTTGCAACATCAAATCATATGGTTCTAATCCAAAAGACAACAACATGGCATCATCACGATAATACGGAAACGCATAATCTTGCGGCAACAACTGCATAGCTAAAGCAATTTGAATAGCTTCATGACCTCTGGATGTAGCATGTACATATTTTGAAATCAGTTTAAAATTAGCTTCGTAAATTTCAGTCATTGACTTAGCCGTGCACAAATATGAAAATGCTTTATGTAGTATGTCTTTATTCATTTTAATTTAACTAAACAGTTACTATCCAGTCAAACTCATCTTTTATGGTTGCCGCCCGAAGACCAACAATGGTATCTAAAACCATTTGACCGCTTGGGTTATCATTTGAAATATGAATCGTTTTATTTTTATATGCTATTTCCTGAATCATTGCCACACCAACCGCAGTACCAGTTCCAAAAGCTTCTTGTAAAGAACCGTTTTTTGATGCTTCTGAAATTTCATCCATAGAAATTAATCGTTCTGTAACTTTATAACCTTTATGGCGCAACAATTCAATAGTACTTAAACGACTGATTCCATTCAAAATGGCTCCATCTAAATTAGGTGTTATAAACTCGTCATTAATTTTAAAGAAAATATTCATGGTTCCCGCCTCTTGAATATATTTAAATTCATGAGGATCAAGCCACAAAACCTGGTCATAACCTTTAGCTTTGGCTGTTTCTGTTGGACGAATAGCCGCGGCATAATTACCGGCCACTTTAGCTTCACCAGTTCCACCTTTTACAGCGCGTACAAATTGGGTTTCGGCATACAACTTGATTCTTTTCGTGTAAATGGGTCCTGCCGGAGAGGCAATGATGATGAATTTATAATGCGTAGCAGCTCTCATACCAATACAAGCTTCATCAGCATACATAAAAGGTCTTAAATACAGGGCGCTACTTTTTTGAGTAGGAATCCAACTGTGGTCTATAGCAACTAATTTCTTTAATCCTTCAACAAATAATTCTTCAGGAAAACTAGGCATACCAATTCTGTCTGCACTAAAATTTAATCGTTCCGCATTTTTTTCCGGTCTGAATAACATGGCATTTCCGTTAATATCCAAAGTTGCTTTCATGCCTTCAAAAATGGCTTGTCCATAATGTAACGCCATAGTAGCCGGGTGCATAGAAATTAATCCTAAAGGTTCAATTCTAGGATTGTTCCAAGTTCCATTGGCATATTCACAAATAAACATATGGTCTGTGAAAACGCGTCCTAAAGGAATATTATTAAAATCTAATTCACTTACTTTTGACTTTTTTACTTTCGTTATTTTGATATCGTAATTCATTATAATTTATTGTTAATATTATCAAGTTTAAAATTCTGTTTTTGTATCAAACTGCTCTAAATAATCAGCTACGCGTCTCAAAAAGCTGCCACCTAAAAACCCATCAACTGCCCGATGATCAAAGGATAATGATAAATACATCATACTTCGAATAGCTATTTCATCTCCTTTTTTTGTAGTAATCACTTCAGGTCTTTTTTTAATAATTCCAAAAGCAAGAATAGCAACTTCAGGTTGATTTATTATTGGAGTTCCCATAAGACTACCAAAGGTTCCAACATTTGATATTGTAAATGAACCTCCTTTAATGTCATCGGTTTTTAATTTATTATTCCGGGCCTTATCTGATAAAGAATTAACCTCTTCAGCCAGTTGTTTTAGATCTTTTTTATTGGCATTTTTAACAACAGGCACAATTAAATTTCCATTGGGTAAGGCTGTTGCCATTCCAATATTAATATCCTCTTTAACTATAATATTTCTACCATCAACCGAAGCATTCATATTCGGAAAATCTTGGATTGCTTTTGCCACGGCTTCAACGAACAGCGGTGTAAACGTTAGTTTTTCTCCGTATTTATTTTCAAATGATTCTTTGTAATGCTGCCTCCATTCTACCAGATTCGTTACATCGGCTTCAACATAAGCTGTAACATGAGGAGACGTGTGTTTTGAATACACCATATGATCTGCAATCATTTGTCGCATTCTATCCATTTCAATCACTTTCCCTTTGCCTTTATCAAATTTTAATTGTGGAATTCTGTAGGTTGTTGCATCTTCTACGTTAGATTGTGAAAATTTATAAGGTCTGCCTTCTTCAATATATTTGAAAATATCGCTTTTACGCAATCTGCCTTCATCACCAGAAGCAGGAATTCTAGCTAATTCCTCAAAACTAATATGATGCTCTTTAGCTATTGAAATAATTAATGGCGAAAAGAAAAGATTTGAATTAGAAGCACTTAACCTTTGACTAACCATTGAATGACTAACCATTGAAGGCGTATTGCTTTTTGGGGTTTTAGTGATTACTTTGCTCGTAAGTTTTTTTTCTTCGTAAGTTTTTAAAGTATCACTTTTAAAATTTTGATCTTCAGAAACCTCTAAAATTGCAATGACTTCTCCAACCGGTACAACATCGTTAGAGTGAAAGAGTGTTTTCATTAATGTTCCGGATATTGGCGCTGGCACTTCGTTATCAACCTTATCTGTTGCTACTTCAACAATAATATCTCCTTCATTAATTGTATCACCTTCATTGACAAGCCAATTGATAATGGTTGCTTCTGAAATACTTTCACCCATTCTGGGCATTTTGAACTCAAATTTTGACATTTTAAATAACTAATGTTTGTTAGTTTAATATTTAATACTGCTATGATATATAATTGGCTTTATATAAACCCTTTTAATTTTTCTTTTGTAAACTCACTCAACACTAATCTTCCACTAATTTTAGCTCGTTGGATTAGCAATTGATCCCAATCTTCAGTTCCTCTCCAAAACATTGTTTTCATTTCAGTCATAGCCTTTGGATTATATGAACGCAAATTTTCTGCAAAAGCAGTTAATGCTGCATCTAATTCTTCTGTACTTTCAAATACTTTAGAAAATAATCCTTTTTGTTTTGCCCATTCTGCAGAATAAAACGTATTGCAATCCAAAGCTATTTGTGAGAAACCGCTTAATCCTATTTTCCGTTCAATTGCTGGACCTACAACAAAAGGACCGATACCGACATTTAGTTCGCTTAACTTAATTTCTGCAAATTTGGTTGCCATGCAAAAATCAGTCGCAGCAGCGAGTCCAACACCACCTCCAACAGTTTTTCCCTGGACACGACCAATTATAAATTTTGGACATTTTCGCATCGCATTGATGACATTGGCAAAACCAGAAAAGAATATTTTTCCTACTTCTTGGTTGGTAATTGCTACTAATTCTTCAAAGCTTGCACCTGCACAAAAAGTTCTTTCTCCGCCGCTTTGGAGCACAATAACTTTAATACTATCATCTTCACCAGCACCGGTAATTGTTCTTGCCAATTCTGAAAGTAAATTGCTTGGTAAAGAGTTGTGAGCAGGATGAAAAAACTCAATATATCCTACTCCATTTTTGTTTTTTATTTTTACGTATGGTTCTGTCATCGCTTTAGCATTTCCGTGAAAACGGAATTCTTTTTATTGTTAAACTTTATTATAAATCATTATACAAATGCCTCCAATTAGGATTTTCTTTTTCAATTAATTCAATTTTCCAATCTCTATTCCATTTCTTTATTTGCTTTTCTCTAGATCTAGCTTCATTTTCCATTTCAAAATATTCAAAAAAAATAAGTTTATCTAAATTATATCTTGCAGAAAATGAACTTGGATGTACTTTATTTTTATGTTGATATATTCTTTTTTTTAATCCTTTTGTAAATCCTATATATAAAATGCCATTTGGTTTATTAGTAATTATGTAAACGTACCATTTCATATTTTAAACTTCCATTCATAAGACTCCCACTTTCGTGGGAGCTTTGAACAATTTGATTCGCTAAAGCAAACCAAATTGCTCAAAATGATGATTTAAATGTTTTCTTTCTAACAAGTACGATTCGTATCTATTCAACTCACCAAAAACAAGATTTTTTAATATGCTTTCTGGGTTTTCTTTGAAATGCATTTTATATTTTTCTCTTTGTTCTTTAAATTTTAAAATAGATGTTATTAAATCAGGGTGTTTTAATGTATCCAAAGTATCTTTTTTTAGTAACGGAAAATTAGATTGATGAGGGAATTTATCATAATTATATAATGAATGATGTACTTTCTCTAAAATCTTCTCTGGTGTTGCAACTTCAAAATTCTGGATTTCACCTGAAGCGATTTTATAGGTAAATTCCAAATGTTCAATCATATGTTGTGGCGTCATGATTCCCCATTTTGGTTTTGTGTTTTCCTTTAATTTATTCAAACATTCTTCAATTTTTTCATCCGTCATTTCAACAAAGGCTTCTTGTTTCTTTTGAACCATGGTTAAAATAGTCGCCACAGCCACCAATTCATCTTCTGCATCAAATATTTCTACAAACCACTTTACAATACCACTTGGATGTTCCGCACTTACAACATCTCGATCAACTTTTTGCTTACAAGTCAACCTTACATACATGGTATCATTATGATACATTGGTCTTAAAAACCGACAGTCTTCTAATCCGTAATTAGCCGCTACGGGACCTTTATTTGGGTGCACCAATAATCCTGCAGCTGCTGAAATAATAAAATAACCATGAGCCGTTCTTTTTTCAAAAATACTTCCGTCTAACGAAGTGATATCTGTATGCGCATAAAAATGATCCCAAGTTAAGTTTGCAAAATTTATAATATCACTATCTGTAATGGTACGTTTATTTGTTTTTACGGACATCCCAGGTTGAATGTCTTCCCAATGGTATTTAAACGGATGTTGTTCTGCCTCTATATACTTTGCATTTGGCTGATAAATACCTGTGATTTCTGTTAATGTGGTTGGTGAACCTTGTATAGCAGTTCTCTGTAAATAATGCTTGATTCCACGCATGCCTCCCATTTCTTCTCCACCACCAGCACGACCCGGGCCTCCATGAACCAAATATGGTAATGGCGAACCATGACCGGTACTTTCTTTAGCACTTTCTCTATTCAAAACTAAAATACGTCCGTGATGGGATGCTGCATTTATTACATACTCTTTAGCAATTTTATCATTATTAGTCGCAATTGAGGACACTAATGAGCCTTTTCCCATTTGGGCTAATGTAATAGCTTCTTCTAGGTTTTTATATGGCATTATGGTGCTTACCGGACCAAATGCTTCACGTTCATGAATAACAGTGCTTTGGAATGGATGATCTGCTCTTAATAAAATCGGACTTATAAAAGCTCCTTTTTTAGCATCTGCTCCAATGGTTTTAATTGTATCTAAACTACCGTAAACAATTTGTGCTTCTTTTGCTAAATTGTTAACAGAATCTCTTACTGCCTGAACTTGTTGGCGACTTACTAAAGACCCCATTCTTACTTCTTTCAATCTTGGATCTCCAATAGTGATTTTGTCTAGCTCTTTTCCTAAAGCAATTTGAACATCTTCCACTAATTTCACTGGTACGATGATTCTACGAATTGCAGTACATTTTTGACCAGCTTTTACAGTCATTTCTTTTCTGACTTCTTTGATAAACAAATCAAATTCTGGTGTTCCCGGAACTGCATCTTCTCCTAATATTGATGCGTTTAAAGAATCGGCTTCCATAGTAAATGGCACAGATTCTTGAATTAATCTTGGATGCGCTTTTAGTAAACGGCCTATTTTTGCAGAGCCCGTAAACGTCACTACATCTTGCGATTCTACTGTATCTAATATATTTTTAATGGTTCCGTTTATGATTTGTAAAGCACCTTCTGGCAGAATTCCTGAAGCAATAATTTCTTTCGCCACAGCTTCAGCTAAATATGAAGATGAAGGAGCCGGTAATACAACTGCAGGTACTCCAGCCATCCAATTGACAGCACATTTTTCCAGCATGCCCCAAACCGGGAAATTAAATGCGTTGATATGTACGGCTACTCCTTTTTTAGGCACCATAATATGATGTGCCATAAAACGTCCACCACGAGATAAATCGATAGCATCACCTTCAACGTGATACGGTTGGTTTGGGAATAATTTTCGCAAAGATGCATTGGCAAACAGGTTACCAAATCCACCTTCAATATCTATCCAGCTGTCAACTCTAGTTGCCCCAGTTCTGTAACTTAACTCATAAAATGCTTCTTTCCGTTTGATAAGGTATAAAGCTAAACTTTTGAGCATATTACCACGTTCCTGGAATGTCATTTTACAAAGGATTTCACCACCCTTTGTTCTTCCGTAGTTAAGAATTTCGGGGATATCCAGTCCTTCAATAGCTATACTTGTAAAGGCTTCACCAGTAACAGCATCTAATACTGGTGTTCCATCTCCTTTACCTTGCGTCCATTTTCCTTGTACGTAGTGTTGAATTTTTTTCATATTAATGCCTGCGAAAGCAGGTATCTTATTAATTAAACTCTAAATTTTCTAGTATCTAAATTCCAGTTAGTACTCAAATCTGACCAACTTGGATTCATTTCTTCTATTAGCTTAATTTTCCAGTCTCTTTTCCATTTCTTGAATTGTACCTCTCTAATTGAAGCCTTTTCTCCATTTTCAAACTCTTCAAAATAAACCAATTTGTCACAATTATATCTCGCTGTGAAAGCTTTAGGATATAATTTCAGTTTATGTTCATTTATTCTTTCATCAATATCATCAGTCACACCAATGTAAATCACTCCATCTGGTTTATTTGCCATTATGTAGACGTACCAATGTTTCATTTCTCTTTATTATGAGATTCCTGCCTACGCAGGAATTCTTTCTATTATTGCAGCATATCCTTGACCAACACCAATACACATGGTTATAAGTGCATAGCGTTTATTTTGTTCGTGCAATTCTAAAGCTGCTGAATATGCAATTCTAGTTCCTGTTACTCCCAAAGGATGACCAATGGCTATGGCGCCTCCATTAGGATTTATTCTTGGGTCGTTATCTTTTAGTCCTAAAGCCCGCGTACATGCTAATGCCTGTGCAGCGAACGCTTCATTTAATTCAATAATATCCATATCATTCAAGGTTAAACCTGCTTTTAACAACGCTTTTTTTGTCGCTTCAACAGGACCAATCCCCATAATTCTTGACTCAACGCCTACCACTGCCGAACTTACTATTCTGGCTAATGGTTTTAAATTATATTTTTTTACTGCATCTTCAGAAGCAATAATTGTTGCTGCGGCTCCATCATTTAATCCAGATGAATTTCCCGCAGTAACACTTCCTCCTTCAGCCTTGAATGCGCCTCTTAACTTTGCTAAAACCTCTAAAGATGTGTTTGATTTCACAAACTCATCTTTTGAAAATTTGATGGGATCCTTTTTTCGCTGCGGAATTTCAACAGTTATTATTTCTTTAGCCAGTCTTCCATTTTCTTGTGCTTTGGTTGCTTTCATTTGGCTCCAATAAGCAAATTTATCTTGATCTTCGCGAGAAATATGATACTTTTCTACAAGGTTTTCTGCCGTATTTCCCATACCATCCGTTCCATACATTTTTTGCATTTTAGGGTTGATAAAACGCCATCCAAAACTTGAATCGTACATTTTTGAATCAGTGCCATAAGCACTTGATGTTTTAGAGATCACATAAGGTGCTCTTGTCATATTCTCAACGCCTCCAGCTATAAACACATCGCCATCACCAGCTTTAATTGCTCTATTGGCATGAATGATGGCAGACAAACCTGAGCTACATAATCTATTTACGGTTTCCCCTGGAACTGTAAAAGGCAGACCTGCTAATAATAATGCCATTCGTGCCACATTTCTATTGTCTTCCCCTGCTTGATTAGCACATCCCATTATAACATCATCATAGGCCTCTTTGGGAATATTTGGATTTCTTTTAACCAATTCTGCAATCACCATAGCCGCTAAATCATCCGTCCTGACATCTGCCAATGCACCTTTAAAATTGCCAATTGGTGTTCTAATTCCATCAATTATATATGCTTCCATATTGATTTTTGATTATGGATTAACGATTTTTGATTTTTGAAGTCTTACGCACTCCACTTAATTTTTAATCGATAATCTTCCAATTAATATTTATTATTTTAAAACTGTGGATTTTCAGATTTTCGAAATCTTTCTTTTACTTCAAAAATCGGCAATCAACAATCTTTAATCGTTAATCATTTTCTTCCCAATCTTTTTGAGTTCTATAAACAACACCTTTAAAAAGTGCCACCAATTCATCCCCTCGTTTCACTTCTATAATATTAAACCCTAGTTTATTATTTACTTTTTCAATTACTGATTCTGCAACTAAATAATCGCCTTCGTTTAAGGCTTCAATATGATTGATACTTGTTTCAATGGAAACTGCATGCTTTCCATGCGTATTTGCTGCAAATCCAAAGGCAGTATCTGCCAATGAATAGCTGATGCCACCATGCGCTTTGTGCATACTGTTTAACATTTCTTTTCTTATAGTCATACCAACTTTGCAACGCCCCATTTCACATTCCAGGATTTCTATCCCTAACCATGTGCTATAAGCATCTTGACTTAACATTTTATATGGTATTTGCTCGCCTTTCATATTTATTTCCCACAAAAGTGGGAATCTATTTATTTTAAGACCTTTCGACTGCGCTCAAGGTGACATTAAGTTTCTTTTTCTACTTTACTTTTTAAAGAATGTTTTGTTTTCTCTATTCATTTTGCGTAATAATGGGCTACACCTATATCTTTCTTCGTGATATTCATCATACAGTGCGTCTATTTTTTTTTCACACCAATCTATCCCTTTTTCGTCTGCCCACGCCAATAATCCTTTAGGGTAGTTTACACCTTTCATCATGGCGTTATCAATATCTTCAGCTGTAGCGATGTTTAAAAACAATGCATCTGCGGCTTCATTAATTAGCATGACTAAAACACGATTAAATATTTGCTGTGCTTGCCCTTCGACAGGCTCAGGGAGACTACTTCTAATCATTTTGCCATCCGTATCATAATCATAAAATCCTTTTCCAGTTTTTCTTCCTAAATAACCTGCTTCAAAATATCGTTGTTGTGTGAAAGATGGTTTATATCGTGGATCAAAATAAAATGCTGAAAACACGGTTTCAGTTACTGTGAAATTAATATCATTTCCTATAAAATCCATCAATTCGAAAGGTCCCATTCTGAATCCCCCAAGAGTTTTCAAACTGTAATCAATGGTAGCAAAATCCGCAATGCCTTCTTCATAAATTCGTAACGATTCTCCATAAAAAGGTCTTGCCACACGATTTACTATAAACCCGGGTGTGTCTTTAGCTATTGCAACCACTTTTATCCAATCTGAAATCGTCTGAATTGATTTTTCAAGAACTTCCTTTGATGTTTGAATTGCTGGAATCACTTCAACCAATTTCATCAAAGGCGCTGGATTGAAAAAATGAATCCCAATACAACGCTCAGGCTTTTGTAATGATGCAGCAATGGATGCTATTGATAAACTAGATGTATTTGATGCGATAATGCAATCAGCAGAAACATGGCTTTCCAATTCTGAAAAGACTTTTTTCTTGATGTCTAAATTTTCAATTATAGCTTCAATTATAAGATCTGAATCAGACAAATCCTTCAATCCATTTACATACTTAATATTGTTTTGAATTCGAGATTTTCCAATGGCATCCATGCGTCCTTTTTCAATTAACCGAGAGAGTATTTTTTCTAATTCCACCTTACTCTTATCTAAAGCCTTTTGATTGGTGTCAAACAATTTTACGGCACAACCAGAAGTTGCAGCGACTTGAGCAATACCGCTTCCCATGGTTCCAGATCCTATAATTCCTATTTTCATATTTTTATTTATTGATGAGATCCTGAAACAAGTTCAGGATGACAAACCTTTAAAATGGAAGGTTTGTCACATCTACATTTCCTCCAGAAATGATAACACCAACCTTTTTATTTTTAAATTTTTCTTTATCTTTTAATACCGCTGCAAATGCAACGGCACTTGAAGGTTCAACAATGATTTTCATTCGTTCCCAAATTAATTTCATGGCTTCGATAATCTCTGCTTCTTCAACTGTAATGATGCATTCCACTTCTTTCTGGATAATTGGAAAATTTCTATCACCTAAAAAAGTTCTCAAACCGTCTGCTATGGAAGTACCTTCATTAGTAGTTTCTATTTTTCCGGACTGTTTAGACCTAAACGCATCATCTACATTTTTTGGTTCACCACCAACAACTTTACATGATTTAGAAAAATATTTTGCAGCTAATGCCGTTCCTGCAATTAATCCGCCTCCACCAACAGGCGCTATGATATAATCCAAATCCGGATAATCTTCTAATAACTCTATGGCAGCTGTACTATTGCCAAATATGACTTGATCATCATTTGAAGGGTGAATAAATGTTGCTTTTTTCTCTTGAAGCACTTTTTTAGCCATTGCTTCACGCGCTATGGGTGTTGATTCACACTCAATAATTTCACCGTTATATGTTTTTACAGCATTTTTTTTAACCTGAGGTGCGTTTTTAGGCATGACTATATATGCTTTCACCCCCAATTTTTTTGCTGCTAGAGATAATGCTTGCGCAAAATTCCCAGATGAATGGGTAACCACACCTTTTTCCCGTTGTTCTTGGGATAAATTTAATATGGCATTGGTAGCACCACGCATTTTAAAAGCTCCCATTTTTTGAAAATTCTCACATTTAAAATATACTTGAGTTCCACTTATTGTATTTATCAATTCAGATGTTAATACAGGTGTTCTATGGATATATGGTTGTATTCGCTTTTGAACTTGTATTAAGGTTTCTTTATTCATAAATTAATTTAGTTGTGAGACCCTTCGACTGCGCTCAGGGTGACAACGATTTGTCATTTTCCTTCAAAATTAGGTTGTCGTTTTTCAATAAAGGCATTCACACCTTCATTGTAATCTTCAGTTTGGGCTGCTTCTATCTGTAATTTAGATTCTAATGCCAATTGTGCATTTAAATCGTTGGTCAAAGATTGATTCAATAACTCTTTAATCATACCTAAAGCTTTTGTTGGCATATTAGCCAGTTTCACCGCTAATTTATTAACCTCATCATTAAAACTTTCAGCAGAAATTACTTTATATATCATTCCTAAACGTTCAGCTTCTGTAGCGCTCACTTTATCGCCTAACATGGCCAAAGCGGATGCTTTTTGAAACCCTATAAGTCTAGGTAAAAAAAATGTTCCTCCACTATCTGGTATTAAGCCTATTAAACTAAAAGCCTGTATAAAACTGGCGTTTTCATGAGCAACAACAATATCACAGGCCAATGCAATGTTGGCGGCTGCACCAGCTGCAACGCCATTTACAGCGGCAATTATTGGTTTATTAATCTGGCGAATTCTAGTTATAATAGGATTGTAATGTTCATCCAATATTTTTCTGAAACCAGGGTTTAAATTAGGATCAGTAACTTCTTTTAAATCTTGACCAGCACCAAATGCCTTTCCATTTCCCGTGATGACAATGGCTCTAACCTTATCATTTTTTTCGCAAACGTCCAAAGTGTCTTGAAAACGAAAAGCCATTTCACGATTTATGCTATTAAACACCTCTGGTCTGTTAAGGGTTATGTGCGCTACTTTATTTTCAATTTTAAGATTTATACTTTCACTCATCTATTTTTGTTTTCTTTTATAAGATTCCTGCCTACGCAGGAACTTTGAATTCTGGGTTATAAATGATTCCAATAATGTTTTTCCAAGGATCATAAACGGTAGCCAATATAATATCTCCACCTACATTATTTGGTTTTTCATGTTCTGTAGCTCCTAACGATAATAATGACTTATAGACTTTTTGTATATCGTCAACTCCCCAATATGAAAGCACTGTTCCGTTGTCAGTTCCTTTAGCTTTTTCTTTTGGGTGCAAGCCCAACTCATAACCACCAATATTAAAACCAATATAATAAGGTGTATCATAATAAGGTTTTGCATTGAATGCTTTCATGTACCATTCTTTGGCTTTAGCTAAATCATCAACCATATATACAACAGTGCGCAGACCTAACATTGGTGATTTGTTATTCATCTTTATTTCTTTTAAAAAAGGCATTTTTATTAATTAAACTTCAATTTATCTTGATGAGATCCTGAAACAAGTTCAGGATGACAACAAGTTCTCATTTCAAACATTTAAAATAGGCAAACGGCTCCTGACAATCATCACATTGAAATTGTGCTTTGCATGCAGTTGATCCAAACTGGCTCACTAATCGCGTGTTTTTTGAACCGCAATGTGTACATTTTACTATTTTTTTATTTCCTAAAAGCGCCTCTTTATCTGCTTCAGCATCTAAAGGAGCAGCTATTCCGTAATCTTCAAGTGCTTTTCTGCCTTTTGGTGTAATCCAATCGGTTGTCCAAGCTGGAGCCAGAATTAATTCAATTTTCGAAATGTATCCCGCTTTTTTTAATGCTTTTTTAATATCATCACCTATAACATCCATGGCAGGACAACCACTATATGTTGGTGTTATTTGCACTTTCACCATATCATTTTCAATAATTGCTGAACGAACAACGCCCATTTCCATAATAGACAATACAGGGATTTCAGGGTCTGAAACTTGTTCCAAGATTGAAATTAAAGCCCCGTCTATCTTCCCCAAAGGGGAAGGATTCTCACTCAAACTCGGTATTTTTTTTATTTCGTTCATAATATTGCTTCCTCCCTTTGGGAGGATTCCGGTGGGCTTACCACTCCATATTTGGATACGTTCGTTGCATGTATTGTAATTCGGCTAATATATAACCCATATGTTCTGTATGAATACCTAATTTTCCGCCTTTTTGAAAATATTTAGATTCCGGGATTTCAAGCGTAGCTACTCCTAAAATTTCGTTTACTTTTTTATAGTATGTGTTTTTTAGTTTTGTAACATCAACACCCATCCCTTCAGAAATCATTACTTTATCCGCTTCAGTTTGATGAAATAATTCGTCAGTATAGATCCATAAATCATCCATAGAAGCTTGCGTTTTTTGATGACTTTCTTCCGTTCCATCTCCCAATCGTTTTACCCAATCTGATGAAAAACGTTGATGATAACTCACTTCTTTTACTGATTTATTTGCAATGGCAGAAAGCGTTAAATCTTTACTTTTTTGTAATTCCTGTAAAAAAAGCAAATGATACACATCAAACAAAAATTGACGTGCCATGACATAAGCAAAATCTGTATTTGGTTGTTCTACCAGAAGTACATTAACATACTCACGTTCTTTACGAAGCATGGCAATATCATCTTCTGTTCTTCCATCTCCTTTTATTTTAGCAGCATATTGATAGTAACTTCGTACTTGCCCTAATAAATCCAAAGAAATATTAGTACAGGCAATATCGGTTTCTAAGTTGGGTCCATGTCCGCAAAGTTCTCCCAGGCGTTGACCAAGGATTAATGAATTGTCAGCAATTCCAAGTATGTATTTATAAAGATTTTCTTTTTTCATCTTCTAACTATTGAGACTCTTCGACAAGCTCAGAGTGACATTTAGATTTAATTTATGAGATTCCTTCCCGATAGCCATCGGGATTCACAGGAATTTTACATATATTTTACATCATCCGGTAAATCGTAAAATGTTGGATGTCGATACACTTTATCTTGTGCCGGTTCAAACATTTCTCCGTTCTGTTCTGGATTTGAAGCTGTTATATGTTTAGATTCCACAACCCAAATACTTACACCTTCGTTTCGCCTAGTATATACATCGCGTGCATTTTCTAAAGCCATTTCAGCATCTGCTGCATGAAGGCTACCAAAATGACGATGTTCCAATCCGTTTTTACTTCTTACGAAGACTTCCCAAAGTGGCCAGTTTTTTTTCATATTCTAAATGCCTGTGAAAGCAGGTGTCTTATTAATTATTCCTAAAATTCACTTTCTAATTCTATTAAAATTTAAATTCCAATTCAGACTTAAATCATTCCAATTTGGATTCAAATCTTCAATCAATTCTATTTTCCAATCTCTTTTCCATTTTTTGAATTGTCTTTCTCTTTTTCCTGCCTCTGAACCATTTTCAAATTCTTCTAAATAAACCAGTTTATCACAGTTATACTTTGCTGTAAAAGATTTCGGATAAACTTTTAACTTGTGTTCTTTTACTCTTTCATCTATGTTATCTGAAACTCCAATATAAATAACTCCATTTGGTTTGTTTGACATGATATAGACAGCCCAATGTTTCATATAACTAATTATGAGACCTCTTTTTTCAAAGAGGTTGTTTGTTTTTCGGCATGAGCCATTGCCGCATCACGAACCCATTCCCCACGTTCCCACGCACCTACTCGTGCCGCCATTCGCTCTTTATTACAGGGTCCGTGACCTTTCACAACCTGCCAGAATTCATCCCAATTGATTGCACCAAAATCATAATGTTTCGTTTTTTCATTCCATTTTAAATCTTCATCTGGAATGGCTAAACCTATTAATTCTGCCTGAGGCACCGTTTGATCTATAAATTGCTGACGTAATTCATCATTCGATTTGCGTTTTAATTTCCATTTCATGGATTGCTCTGTGTGTATAGATTCAGCATCTGTTGGACCAAGCATCATCAAGGCAGGCCACCACCAACGATTTAAAGCATCCTGAGCCATTTCTTTTTGCTCAGGTGAACCTTGTGTTAGTTTTACCATGATTTCATAACCTTGGCGTTGATGAAAACTTTCTTCTTTACATACCCTTACCATGGCTCTGGCATAAGGTCCAAAAGAGGTATTGCAAAGTGGTACTTGATTGATAATGGCTGCGCCATCTACCAGCCAACCAATGGCTCCCATATCTGCCCAAGTAACTGTTGGATAATTAAATATGCTTGAATATTTAGCTTTACCTGTATGTAATTGTTCATATAATTCATCCCTTGAAATTCCTAAAGTCTCACATGCACTGTATAAATACAATCCATGTCCTGCCTCATCTTGTACTTTTGCCAATAGAGCCACTTTACGTCGTAATGACGGTGCTCTTGTAATCCAATTTCCTTCCGGAAGCATTCCAACAACTTCTGAATGTGCATGTTGTGACATTTGCCTAATATGAGTTTTACGATACTTTTCAGGCATCCAATCCTTGGGTTCAATTTTTTCATCACGTAAAATACGTGCTTCAAATTGTGCTTCTAGACTTCGACTATGCTCAGTCCCAGGGTTTTTTATTTGTTCTTCACTCATAAGCCTCACCCCAACCCTCTCCAAAGGAGAGGGAGTTTACGAGGATTTGTTTTAATTATTTATTTAATTGCGTTAAGGATTGCAGCGGCATCCTTTTTTTTCAAAAAAGATACAGCGGAAAGCCTGACACTGCGTAGCTTTTGCGGAGTAGTGTAACGCCCAAATCAATATTCCAATTATGATTTTGCTGTTATTCATGAGATTCCTGCCTGCACAGGAATATTATACATCAAAATCAACTTTTATAACTTTACTGGTTGGCACAGCTTGACAGCTTAGAATAAAATTATTGGCAACTTCTTTATCCTCTAAAGCGTAATTGACTTTCATTTTAACCGTGCCTTCAATCAATTTACATTTACATGTACTGCACACACCCCCTTTACATGCAAATGGCAAATCAGCTCCTGCTGCTAAAGCGCCATCAAGAATAGTATCAAAATCATCACCCATTATGAAATGAAATTCTTTTCCACCATCAATAATTGTTACTTCGGTTCCATCTGCTTTTTCTTCAAGAACTTCAGCTATATGTTTATTCTCTTCTTCAGAACTTCCTGAGAAGAAAAGTTCATAATGTATTTTATGCTTAGGTAATCCAGCTTTTTGTAATTCATCTCTTATCAAAAAAATCATGTCTTGAGGTCCACAAATAAAACAATGGGCGGTATCTTCAATATCAATGAACGTTTTTGTTAGGACTTCTAGTTTTTCTTTATTAAACCTTCCATTCAAAAATGCAATGTCCCGTTTTTCTTTTGTTAGAAAATAAAATACTTGAAACCGACCAAAAAACTCATTTTTAAGTTGCTCAATTTCTTCTTTAAAGATAATTGATTTTACGGTGCGATTCAAGTAAAATAATTTGAAAGTGCAGTTTGGTTCTTTGTGTAAATGGGTTTTTATAATAGAGATTATGGGTGTAATACCACTTCCTGCAGCAAACGCAATGTAATTATTTGATGCTTTTGCATCGCACTCCACATAAAACTCGCCATGTGGTGGCATCACGTTTAACTCATCTCCCTTTTTCAGTTTATTAAAAGCATAATTTGAAAACACACCATCACGAATGGTTTTTACAGCAACTTTCCATTCGTTATCAATTGGACTGGAACATAATGAGTAATTACGACGAATGTCATCACCGTGAATCATTTTTCGTAAAGTAACATGCTGACCTTGCTTATATTGAAATGCTTTTTTTAAATGCTCCGGAATTTCAAAAGAAATAACGACTGAATCCTTAGTTTCCTTATATATATCTGCAATTTTTAATTTAAAAAAATCTGCCATAAGCCTATCCCTAACCCTTTCCAAAGGAAAGGGAAATTGTTAGAAAAAATTAATTATCTATTTACACGACCTCAAAATATCGAAAAACATTTAAACTAACAATTGTTAGTTTCAAAACAAAATTACAAAAATAATTGATACTTATTGTCTTATTCCGTTAATAAGTACGTTGCTTAAACTTTGAGTAAATGAAGGTTCATTAAAACTTTCTTCATTTGGAATCCAAATATACAGTGACCGTAATGTTGAGAGCATTGAAAACAACAGCACATTTAAATTATTGTTTGGTATTTCTTTATTTAAAACACCTTGTTTAATAATATCTCTAAAATTATCTTCATAGTTTACGCGCAGTTTAAAATAATAATCCAACTGATCCTCCAGATGCATCCAATCATTATTTAAAGATGCCATACCTGCCCTATTTCTGCTGGTAATATTAACATGCAATGAAATTATTTGTTTTAATTTATCGATATTAGTAGCATCTGACGTTTTTACGATTTCCATCCCTCTGGTAAATTCTTCCGCCAAAGAAATGATAATAGCCTTCAAAATATCTTGTTTAGAGTTGATATGATTATAAAGACTTGCTGCTTTTATGCCCATGGCCTTGGCAATATCCCGCATGGTTACAGCACTATATCCTTTTTCTTTAAAAAGTATTGCGGCAATTTTAACGATTTCTTCTTTACGTGTTTCTGTTTTCATTTGCATGTTTGAAGATACTAAAAATACATTATAACTCTTGTTACATTCCATTCCAAAAAAAATAAAGTAATTTGCGTAAAATTTAAAAAAATATATGGGACTATTTGATTTTCTATTAGGAAATAACACGGCTAAAATCAAGGATTTTCAATCAAGAAATTGCGTAATAATTGATGTAAGAACCAAACAAGAATATGTTCAGGGCGCCATTTTAGCCTCAAAAAACATCCCTTTGCAAAATATCAATGGTAAAATATCAGAAATTAAAAAACTTAATAAACCTGTTATTACTTGTTGTGCAAGCGGTATGCGTTCTGGAAATGCAGCAGGTATTTTAAACAGTCATGGCATTGAAACCATGAATGGTGGTGGCTGGGCGCGTTTAAAAAATAAATTAGATTAATTTTTCAGTAAAAAGAATAAATTACTTTAAAAAAAACATCAGCATCAAATCATTTTATTGATTTCGATCACTGATGTTTTCTCTAAGAACTGATTAATAGCATTATAAACTTATGCTAATTAGTTCAACAACAACTAATTTTTCGTTAAAATGGATAAAAAAAGAGATAAAGCGTGTTGTCAATTTTCATAAACAAAAACTCAAAACACTTTATCGAAAAGAGGGGAATTAAGGCATCTTCATTTAGGTTGTTTTCTGATTTTATTATTCGTAAAATTCACAGATTAAAAAAAATAACTCATAAAATATAACCCGATTATTCAGAATATCATAAAAGGGAATTTCGACTGAATTTGCTGTTTTTGATTTTCTAAGTTCCGAAGAAATTTTCGATGTGATTCTGATTCCGGATTGAAAGGCTTATGCAGTAATCCCTTTTGAATGACATCAACCTCTTCCATAATTTGAATGGTTTTTGATGACATCCAAACCTCCTGAAACTTCTCCCAAATATAATTGATCGCCACATTGTTTGGATGAATCAGGTCATCGGCATAAAAACGATAATCACGCAATTCATCCATCATGATTTCATAGGATGGAAAATAGAATGATTGACGATTGACGATTGACGATTTTTGATTTAATAATTGATGAATGGCAGTAATCAAATGCGATTTACTTTGCGTGTTTTCTATAAAACCATCTTTAAGATGCCTAACTGGGGAAACCGTGAAAATTAGAGAAGCTTTTGAATTCACTTTCCTGATTTCCTGTTCTATATTTCTTAGAGATTGTGTAATCTCCTCAACCGAAAGCAGTTCCTTTTTAAATTGTTTTTGAGGTATTTTATGGCAATTTGCTACTATTCTGTTGGTTTCTAAAAAGCGATATATCCACGCTGTTCCTAATGTGATTATAATATGTGTGGATGTGTGAATTTGCGCATTGGTTGATTGAATGGCCTCATTCAAATCTGCTAACAAAACTTCTTTAGAGGTATTGTTTAATTTTGAGTGCCCATCAAAACAATGCCATTGTTCATTATGAAAAAAAATATCCGCTTCTGAATATTTTTTTTTGTTAATAGCATTTAAAATTAAGGTTTCAATAGCTTTTGGATGAAACAAAATACCAAACGGGTTTTGTAAAGTTTGAAACTTAAAATACCCTAGTTTGTTACCAATATTTTCAACAAAACACGAACCTAATAATAGAATCTTAGATTCATAGTTTATTAGATTGTTAGACTCTTTTGATAAAGGTATTTGCGTTTGAAGTTTCATTTCTTTTATATATAAAAGATTCAAAGTTACAGAGTATCAAAGTTACAGAGTATCAAAGTTACAGAGTATCAAAGTTAAAAAGAAACTACTTAAATTCTGTAGCTTTGGCACTAAGCTGCCTACCTGACATAATCTTTTGCTTTCTCTAAAGCCTCTTTAATACCTGCCGGTTTCCTTCCTCCTGCCGTTGCAAAAAATGGTTGTCCGCCGCCGCCGCCTTGAATATACTTACCAAGTTCTTTAACAACTTTTCCTGCATTAAGTCCTTTGCTGGCAACCAACTCTTTTGATATATAACAGGTTAAAAAAGCTTTATCTTCTTGTTCTGAAGCAAATAACAGGAATAGATTATCAAATTGGTTCCCCATATTAAAGGCCACATCTTTGATTCCGGTTGCATCAAGATCCAATTTTTTAGCTAAAAACCGAATGCCATTAATTTCAGTCAATTCATTTATTAAATCACCTTTAATATTTTTAGCTTTTTCCTTTAACAACGCTTCAATTTGCTTTTTAAGATTGTTGTTTTCATCTTGTAAAACCTGAACTGCTTTAACTGGTTCGTTTGCATTATTAAGTAAATTTTTTATTTCAAAATATGCTTTGTTATTTTCCTGATAAAAATCTTTAACAGCATCATTTGTAATGGCTTCTATTCGCCTAATTCCAGCAGCTACCGCACCTTCTGATACTATTTTAAAGTGCCAAATATCGGCCGTGTTTTTCACATGAGTACCACCACAAAGCTCAATAGATTGACCAAAACGAATTGCCCTGACCGTATCTCCATATTTTTCACCAAACAAGCTCATGGCGCCTTCTGCAATGGCTTCTTCTTTAGGTATATTTCGTTTTTCAATTAATGGTAGTTTCCCTTCTATACGGGCATTTACAAAATTTTCTACGTCGTGCAATTCTTCAGCAGTAAGTTTTGCAAAGTGTGAAAAGTCAAAACGCAAATATTTTGAATGTACCGCACTTCCTTTTTGCTCAACATGAGTTCCTAAAATTTCACGTAATGCTTGATGCAATAAATGGGTTGCCGTATGGTTGCATTCTGTTCTTTGACGCTGTTTTGCATCAACAACCGCCTTAAAACTTTCGTTTAAATGTTTAGGGAGGTTTTTAGCAAAATGAATAATGACATTGTTTTCTTTTTTAGTATCCAAAATATAAATCACATCACCATGTACATCCTCCAAATAGCCTTTATCACCTACTTGCCCACCACCTTCAGGATAAAAGGGTGTGAGATTAAAAACCAGTTGATACATATCTCCGGATTTTTTAGAGATTACTTTTCTATATCTGGTTAATTTCACATTAGCTTCAAGTGCATCATATCCGATAAACCCCTCTTCAGAATCATCCAATAAAACAGTCCAATCTTCAGTTGACATTTCACTGGCAGCCCGTGAACGTTTTTTTTGTTTCTGCATTTCAGCATGAAAACCAGCTTCATCTATTTGTAATCCCTTTTCCCTAAGGATTAATGAGGTTAAATCAAATGGAAATCCATACGTGTCATATAATGTAAAGGCTTTTTCTCCCGAAATAATATCTTTATCAGATTCATCAACAATTCTATTTAATAACACAAGTCCTTGGTCGAGCGTTCTTAAAAATGATTGTTCTTCTTCACGTATTACGTTTTCAATAAGCTGCTTTTGGGCTTTTAATTCAGGAAAAGCATGTCCCATTTTCTCAGTTAAAACCTCAATCAATCTATATATGAACGGTTCTTTTTGATTTAAGAACGTAAAACTATACCGAATGGCTCTTCGTAATATTCTGCGAATCACATATCCAGCTCCTGTATTACTTGGCAACTGCCCATCTGCTATTGAAAATGCCACGGCCCGTAGATGATCAGCAATCACACGAATAGCCACATCAACCTTTTCATCATCGCCATAAGTTTTATCGGCAATGGTTTCAATCTCTCTTATAATTGGAATAAAAATATCCGTATCATAATTTGATTGAACGCCTTGTAATACCATACATAAACGCTCAAATCCCATACCGGTATCAATATGTTTATTTGGTAAATTCTCAAGGGAACCGTTTGCTTTTCGGTTGTATTGCATGAATACCAAATTCCAGATTTCAACCACTTGAGGGTGGTCTTTATTTACTAAATCTTTACCTGAAATCTTTGCTTTTTCTTCTTTAGAACGAATATCAACATGAATTTCACTACAAGGCCCACAAGGTCCTTGGTCGCCCATTTCCCAAAAATTATCTTTTTTGCTACCCTTTAAAATACGGTCTTCAGAAATAAATTGTTTCCATAAATTATAAGCCTCAGTATCCATTGGTAGGTTTTCATCCTCACTTCCTTCAAATACTGTTACATACAGAATATCCTTATTTATACCATAAACTTCGGTTAATAATTCCCAAGCCCAGGTGATGGCTTCTTTTTTAAAATAATCACCAAAACTCCAGTTGCCCAACATTTCAAACAAGGTATGATGGTAGGTGTCATAACCTACTTCCTCCAAATCATTATGTTTACCAGATACCCGCAAGCATTTTTGGGTATCGGCAATTCTGTTGTTTTTAGGTTTGGCATTTCCTAAAAAATATTCTTTAAAAGGGGCCATACCAGAATTAACAAACATTAAAGTTGGATCATTTTTTAAAACCATAGGTGCTGATGGGACAATGCTATGGTTCTTTTCTTCAAAAAACTTTAAAAATTTAGCACGAATATCTTGAGATTTCATCTACGTAAAATAGTTACAGTGTTGTTAAATTATGTATTAATTGCAAAACAATTATTATTTTTACTCTCCAATTTTTATTTTAAATATTAAAGAGCATGAACCTACAATTATACTCTGATAATATTTTTGTAATAATATTTTTGTAGGTTTAATTGTTTTCACATGAAATTTAATGATAAATTGCATATTCAATAAAATGCAAAAATAGTATAATTTAAGGAATGAGTAAGGTAAAATATTATTACGATTCTGAATCACTATCCTATCGGAAAATAGAACGAAAAAAAAGAACTACGTTTACATATGCCTTTATGTTTTTATTGGCTTCTGGACTTTTTGGCTTTTTGTTTGTTTTCATTACTAGTCAGTATATTGAATCGCCAAAAGAACGAGCACTAAAAAGAGAACTTCAAAACTCACAACTACAGTTTCAATTACTCAATAGAAAAATGACCGAAGCTGAAACTGTTTTAGCTAATGTTGCTGATAGGGATAATAATATTTATCGCGTTTATTTTGAGGCTAACCCAATTCCAGATGAGCAACGTAAAGCCGGATTTGGTGGTGTTAACAGGTATAAAAATTTTGAAGGGTTTGATAATTCCAAATTAATTATTGAAAGCAATAAACGCCTTGATATTCTTCAAAAAGAAATAGTTGTGCAGTCAAAATCTTTAGATGAAATTGCAAAACTTGCTGCCGAAAAAGAAAAGCTTTTGGCCGCTATTCCCGCGATTCAACCGGTACCAAATGAAGATTTAAAAAGAATGGCATCTGGTTATGGAATGCGTTCAGACCCATTTACCAAAGTGCGAAAAATGCATTGGGGCATGGATTTTTCAGCCCCAAAAGGCACGCCTATTTATGCAAGTGGTGATGGTATTGTAGAACGCGCAGACAATACAGCTACGGGTTATGGCAACCATATAAGAATTGATCATGGCTACGGTTATGAAAGCCTTTATGCCCATTTATATAAATACAATGTAAAGAGAAACCAAAAGGTTAGGCGTGGCGACCTTATTGGGTTTGTTGGAAGCACCGGTCGGTCAGAGGCCCCACATTTACATTATGAAATTTTTAAAGATGGCCAGCGCATAAACCCTATTAACTTCTATTATGGAAGTTTAACAGCAGAAGAATTTAACAAAATGTTAGAACACGCTTCCTTAGAAAATCAATCTTTAGACTAATGTTTATAGAACTCCCTGAAAAACGATACTATGCCATTGGAGAGGTTGCCAATGCATTTAGCGTAAACACCTCATTAATTCGTTTTTGGGAAAAAGAGTTTGATATATTAAAACCTAAGAAAAATGCCAAGGGAAATAGAAAATTTACTCCAGAAGATATTAAAAATCTCAAGCTAATTTTTCATTTAGTTAAAGAACGCGGTTTCACTCTTGATGGCGCAAAAACACATCTCAAAGAAGAAAAACAAAAAACACTTAATAACTTTGAAATTATTAGTAAATTAGAGGATATTAAAAATCAACTTTCAAAAATAAAAGAGCAACTGTAACATTTTGCTGATTTTTGCAACTAATATTCTGAACAAAATCAATAATAAACTTTAAAACTAAACTATTATGAAAAAATGGCTAATTCCTGTAATTATAATTGTTGTTGCAGTTTTTGGAATATATCAATGGGCTGTAGGATTTAATAATACCGCCGTTAAATTAAATGAAAATGTAAGTGAAGCCTGGGGAAATGTGCAAACATCTTACCAACGCAGAAATGACCTTATTGGAAATCTAGTGAACACGGTGAAAGGCGCAGCAGATTTTGAAAAAAGCACTTTAACTGCTGTTATTGAAGCACGTTCAAAAGCAACGCAAACTACTATAGACCCTGCCAATATTACGCCTGAACAACTTAAACAATTCAATGAAGCTCAAGGAGGCCTGAGCAGTGCGCTTTCAAGATTATTGGTTACGGTTGAACGATATCCAGAACTAAAAGCCAATGAAAACTTCCTGAAACTACAAGATGAATTAACAAGTACAGAAAATACCATTCAAACGGCAAGAACCCGTTATAATGAAGCTATTAAGCCTTTCAATAACCATGTAAAAACATTTCCAAATTCAGTTTTAGCAGGTATTTTTAATTTTGAAGGCAAACCATACTTTGATGCTGAAGCAGGGGCAGAAAAACCAGTTGATGTACAATTCGATTTTAATTAAAACATATGTCTAAAGTAGAAGATTTCCTTTCTAAAGAAGATGAGCAGGAAATCATTGATGCCATTAGAACTGCAGAGCAAAACACCTCTGGAGAGATTCGTGTACATATTGAAAAAAAATCAAATGTTGACCCATTTAATCGTGCTTTAGAAGTATTTCATTATTTAAAAATGGACAATACCAAAGAGCAAAATGGTGTCCTTATTTACGTTGCGGTATCAGATAAAACATTCGTTATTTATGGCGACAAAGGCATAAATGATGTGGTTCCTGATGATTTTTGGGATACTACAAAAGATTTGATACAATCACATTTTAAATCTGGCAATTTTAAACAAGGCCTTGTTGAAGGTATCTTAAAAGCTGGGTTAGTTTTAGAACAATATTTTCCTTGGCAACATGGCGACAAAAATGAACTTTCAGATGACCTTTCTAAAGGATAATTTAAGCTTATCATATTATTTAAACGGGATAAAGTCATCTAACAACTTTATCCATACAACCCAGTTTATTATTTTATTAATTGCTTTTTTAACTTTTAGTTCATCTTTTGCGCAATTTGATATTCCTGAGATACCAAAAGAACAAACCAGCGTTTATGATTATATAAATCTTTTATCAAGTGCAGAAAAAAATAATCTTGAACAGAAGCTTATAAAATATTCTGATAGCACGTCCACTCAAATTGTTGTAGTGATTATTAGTACTACAAAAGGAGAAAATATTGGATTGCTTGCTCCAAAATGGGCACAAAAATGGGGTATTGGTCAAGCTAAAGAAGATAATGGTGTGTTTGTTTTATTAGCACGAGATGATAGAAAAATATGGATTTCACCAGGCTATGGTGTTGAAGACAGGCTGACTGCAGGTATTGTTGGTGAACTAACAAGAAATGTGATTATACCTGAGTTTAAAAACGGTGATTATTACCAAGGCTTAAACAAAGGCGTTGATGCTATTTTTGATATTTTAACGGGCGCCTATCAAGGCACCCGGAAAGTTGACTCTCCTTCTTTTCCTCCAGAAATATTTATAATATTATTTATAATTTTCATTATCATCATAATTTCTATCTCTAAAAACAGACGTGGTGGCAATGGCAAAGGCGGTAACAGGCATGGTGGTTTTGATATTTGGGATGTCATTATTTTAAGCAATATGGGTCGTGGAGGTTTTGGCGGCAAATCTGGTGGTTGGGGCGGAAGCTCTGGCGGCGGCGGATTTGGCGGTGGTTTTGGTGGTGGCGGATTTTCTGGTGGTGGAGCTGGTGGTAGTTGGTAAAATGCTTTATGCTTTATGCTTTATGCTTTATGCTTTATGCAAAAATAAAAACACTCTAACAACTAACAACTAACAACTAACAACTAACAACTAACAAAACTATTTCTTACGCATATACACACTTATAGGCACACCATGAAAATCAAAATGCTCACGTAATTTATTTTCCAAAAATCGCTTATACGGTTCTTTCACATATTGGGGTAAGTTGCAAAAAAATGCAAATTGCGGTTGTGGCGTTGGCAATTGCATGATGTATTTAATTTTTACATACTTTGCTTTATTCGCCGGAGGCGGGTAATTTTCAATGATTGGCAGTAAGATTTCATTTAGCTTACTTGTTTTTATCTTTTTTGTTCGGTTTTTATAAACCTCAACAGCGGTTTCAATAGCTTTATAAATACGTTGTTTAGTTAATGAAGAAATAAACACAATGGGTACATCTGTAAACGGTTCCATTTGTTGACGTATTGCTTTTTCAAACTCTTTTGTGCTTTTATGGTCTTTTTCAACTAAATCCCATTTGTTTACCAAAATCACAATCCCTTTTCGGTTACGTTCAGCCAGCCAAAAAATATTTTGAACCTGTCCGTCAAATCCTCGATTTGCATCCAGTACAACAAGACAAACATCACAATGTTCTATAGCACGAACACTTCGCATCACTGAATAAAACTCCAGATCTTCTTTAACTTTGGCTTTACGTCGGATTCCGGCCGTATCAACCAAATTAAATTCAAACCCAAAACTGCTATATTTTGTGTCAATAGAATCCCGAGTTGTTCCGGCAATATCAGTAACAATATATCTATCCTTACCCATTAATGCGTTGATAAAAGATGATTTTCCAGCATTTGGGCGTCCTACAACAGCAAATCTAGGTAAGGTTTCTTCAGCCACATATTCTTTTTCTGGCAGGGCTTTCACCAAGGCATCCAATAAATCACCTGTACCACTACCATTAATACTGGCAACGGAATAATATTCACCCAAGCCTAATGAATAAAACTCAACCGCATCTTCTTCCCTTTTGGCATTATCCACTTTGTTCACCACTAAAAAAACGGGTTTATTTACTTTTCGTAATAGAGCCGCAACATCTTCATCCATTCCTGTTACACCAGACTCTACATCTACCATAAAAATAATGACATCAGCTTCATCAATGGCTAATTCAACCTGTTTATCAATTTCTGCCTCAAAAACATCATCACTTCCTAAAACGTATCCACCGGTATCAATCAGGGAAAACTCCTTTCCGTTCCAATCACTTTTTCCATAATGACGATCTCTGGTAACTCCGCTAACGGCATCAACAATAGCTTCTCTTCGTTGAATTAAACGATTAAAAAATGTTGACTTCCCTACATTTGGCCGCCCTACTATAGCAACTATATTACTCATAATTTTTAAATTGTCTGCAAAGGTAGTGTTTAGTAATTGAAGAAAAAATTGTATTTTAATATCCTTAAAAACAATCATAAATGCCAGCTGAAAATAGCATCGTACTTCGCCCTAGGTTTACTATTGAGTTAAACCGAAATAATGAAACCCTTTTACAAGCTTTTGAGCATGCCAAAAAAGTACAATCCAATTTTATAGTTAACCGATCTGATGACCATGTGTTTATAAAATTCCCGAAACATAAACAACATTTTTGGTCGCCACAATTACACCTCGAAATAAATGAAGTTGATGAAGATTCCAGTAAATTATATGGTTTGTATGGACCCAATCCAACGGTATGGACCTTATTTATGTTTTTCCATTTTATGGTTGCAGGGTTGTTTATTGCCTTTGGGATTTGGGCCTATACCAATTGGACTTTAAAAACCGATTATGCCATTCAAGCAAGCTTGATGCTTTTTATGGTGATTATTTGGTTTGTGCTTTATTTTGCCGCCAGAATTGGCAAAGCATCCAGTAAAAATGAAATGCTGGAATTGCACGATTTTATGAATGAGACCTTGTTCAAAAAAAATAATTCAGAAAGTGATTACTAATTATTGTAACCAAATCGTTTTAATTGATTTGCATTAGAACGCCAATTTTTATTGACTTTTACATATAATTCAATATGTAATTGTTTACCAAAAAATTTCTCTAAATCTTTTCTTGCTTCAACACCAACACGCTTTAAAGCGCTTCCTTTATGACCGATAATGATTCCTTTTTGAGTTTCGCGCTCAACCATAATTACTGAACGAACCCTTATGATATTTTCTTCTTCAAAAAATTCTTCTGTATCTACCTCAACCGCATATGGAATTTCTTTTTTATAATGTATCAGGATTTTTTCTCGAATGGTTTCATTGATAAAAAAACGTTCGGGCTTATCAGTCAATTGATCTTTTGGATAAAATGCAGGCGACTCTGGAAGTAATTCTATAATTCTGTTAAAGACTTCTTTCACATTAAAACCTTGTAAGGCTGACATTGGGAAAATTTCTGCGTTTGGCACTTTTTGTGTCCATAATTGAACCTGAGTTTCCAATTGTTCTTGATTGGAGGTATCTATTTTATTTAAAAGCAGTAATACTGGTATTTTAGAACTGGTGATTTTGTTAAAAAAAACTTCGTCCTTTAGCTCCTGTTCACCAATTTCAACCATGTATAATAACACATCAGCATCTTCAAAAGCTGATTTCACAAAACCCATCATAGATTCCTGAAGTTCATACGCCGGTTTGATAATCCCAGGTGTGTCTGATAATACCACTTGAAAATCCTCACCATTTACTATGCCTAAAATACGATGTCTGGTGGTTTGTGCTTTTGATGTAATGATAGATAATTTTTCGCCTACAAACGCATTCATAAGCGTTGACTTACCAACATTTGGATTACCAATAATATTTACAAAACCTGCTTTGTGACTCATGATTCAAATTTAAAAATAATGCAAAGTTACAACCTTGGTTGGTTTATTATGCAATGAACTTGTTTAAAACCAAAAAGCAGGAAGTTTAACTTCCTGCTTTTTGGTTTTATACTTATAGTAATATATTACTTGTCAATTCCTAAAAGCTCAACTTCAAAAACCAATGTTGAAAATGGTTTTATTGGTCCTCCTTGACGTGGAAACGCTCCATAAGCCAAATCTTGAGGAATGAAAAATTTGTATTTAGACCCAACAGGCATCAATTGTAAACCTTCTGTCCATCCTTTTATTACTTGGCTTACACCAAACTCAGCTGGCTCTCCTCTATCAACAGAACTATCAAATACAGTTCCATCAATTAAAGTACCATGGTAATGTACTTTTACCTTTGAAACAGCGGTAGGTTTCTCACCAGTTCCTTCTTTCATTACCAAATATTGTAAACCGCTTGCTGTGGTTTTTACATCTGGTTTAATTTTATTTTCTTCTAAAAATTTCTCACCGGCAACTTTATTATCATTAAACTTTGCTTCTGCGCTAGCTAATGCTTCTTCTTGTTGTTTGGCTCTTTCGGTTTCTTGTTTTTTCTTGAAATAGGTGCTTAATATTTCTTGTACTTTATCTTTTGGTATTAATAAATTTGTTGAATCTAAAGCGCTTTTAAATCCTTGAATAAAAAGATTGTTATCAATTTCAGAAACGTTGGTTTGCACATTTCTTGCTACGTCCATACCAATAGCATAGCTTAAGGAATCAATTTCTGTATCTAATGATTTTTTTGTTACTCCCTGGCTATTACAAGAAGAGACTAAAGTTGTTAAAAACACAACTGCTAAAAACTTTATTAATTTCATTTTTTTATTTATTTAAAAATTCGACCCAAAAGTAACAAATTTATATTGAGAAAACAGGATGCATGTGTTACAATTTTCATAAATAAAAACTAAAATACTTTTTATAAACTTAAAATACTTTTTTACTTTAAAACAACTCAAATTATCAAGGTTTTTTTTAAGATATAATTTAATTAAAATTCGCAGCCATACGTGATTTTAATGTGATAAATATTACACTGTCAATATTTATTAATCTTTATTTGGACGTACTTAAGTACCATCTTATTTAAAGATTAATTATTAGCTGGTAAATGCATTCTAATTTTAGAGTGCTTCTTAGTTTGCTGATGGAGGTCATTTTTTTCACTACTAATCTTTATATTGTTTTTATTCTTAAATAATTTATTTCAATAATGCTAAGTAACAAAGGTTACTGAAGAACTTTATATTTATCCCTACCTTTGCCACGTTAAACAAATTTTATATGAAAAACAACCTCAATATATTAACTATTTGTTTTTTAAGCTTTGTTTCTATTTTAAATGCTCAAGAGATTATTCAAATTTCAAAAGCAGATGTTTTAGACAGAGTTTCAAATAACAATCAATCCATTAAAATTTCAAAAGAAGAATTTAATTTGGCACGAGCTGATTACAGACAAACCAACGCCATTTTCCTACCAAATATTACGGTGTCACATACTGGTATTTCTACCACAAATCCTTTAATGGCCTTTGGGTCTAAGTTAAATCAGGAAATATTGACTGCAAATGATTTTAATCCTGCTTTTTTGAATAATCCCGAACAAATACAAAATTTTGCTACAAGAATTGAAGTCAAGCAGCCCCTAATAAATATGGATGGTTTGTATCAGCGTAAAGCAGCTAAAAGTAAAATGGAAGCTATGACATTGCAAACGGAAAGAACTACTGATTACTTGATGTTTGAAGTAGATAAAGCCTACATGCAATTACAATTAGCATATAAGGCTTTAGATGTTCTAGAAAAAGCACTTGAAGCTGCCCAATCCAACAAACAATTAGCAGATAACAGTTTTAAACAAGGCTATTTACAACGAGCCGATGTACTAGCGGTAGAAGTTAGGGTTACCGAAGTGAAAAACCAGTTGCAAATGGCTAAAAGCAATGTTAAAAATGCTTCAAACTACTTATCATTTCTAATGAATGATTATGCAAACGTTATTCTAAAACCAGCTGATAATTTAACTATTAATCCTATGGATTTAGTTGTAGCATCACAAATTTCAACAGATCGCTCAGATATAAAAGCCATGAAACTAGCATCCAATGCCTACGAAACCATGCACAAGGCTGATAACATGACCTTTCTTCCAACCTTAAACGCTTTTGGCAGTTATGAGTTATATGATAATCAGGTTTTTCAAGGTGATGCCAATGGGTATTTAATTGGCGCCCAATTAAGCTGGACCCTTTTAGATGGCACCAAACGTTTTGGAAAAGCACAAAAAAGTAAAGCTGAATATGAAAAATCAAAACTTCAGTATGAGCAATATATCTCTCAAAGTCGGTTAGAATTAAATAAAGCCAAGCGTATGTTTATTGATGCTGAAAACAAACTACATCTTACAAAACTTGCTATGGAGCAATCACATGAATCTTTAAGAATTAGAACCAACCGTTTTGAAGAAGGTTTGGAAAAAACATCTGACTTATTAATGGCCGAAACACAATTTGCTCAAAAACAACTGGAATATTATCAAACCATTTTTGAATATAACTATGCCCAGGCATATTTACAATTTTTAACTAAAGAATGAAAATAAGTCGCAGTGAACAGTCTCGGTCCCGATAGCTATCGGGATCAGTAACAGGAAGCAGTATTGATAAAAAAAAGAGTAAGCCAATAAACATTTGCGGCAAGAAAGAAAAAAAAGAAAAAATTATGAGAATGAAAAATATTTATATAATCGCGTTTTTAACGGTATCCATACTTATAACAAGCTGTGGCAGCGACGAGAAAAAATTGATGGCAGATAATGCTCCCATTTCAGTTAAGGTAAATACTGTAAAGGACACTAGTAATAATTCATTTTTAACCGCCAGTGGAACCATTCAAGCCGTTAACAGTGCAAATTTAAGCACACGCATGATGGGATTTGTTACAAAAATGCCAGTAAATGTTGGCGACCATGTAAAAAAAGGCCAGTTATTGGTTGCTATTAATAATGCCGATTTACAAGCCAAACTATCACAAGTTAATGCTGGTATTACTGAAGCTACTGTAGGGTTTACAAATGCCGAAAAAGACTTTAATCGCTTTAAAAATTTATATGCTGAAAATAGCGCATCCCAAAAAGAGCTGGATGACATGACAGCTCATTACAATATGGCTAAAGCCAGATTGGAAGGTGCTAAACAAATGAAAAATGAAGTGGAAGCACAATTTGCTTATGCTAATATCCGCGCACCTTTTGATGGTATAATAACCGGTAAATTTATTAATAGCGGTGCTTTGGCAAACCCAGGGACCCCATTAATTGCTATGGAAGCTCCAGGAAAATTTGAAGTTATGGCTAGTGTGCCAGAAAGTGAAATCTCTAAAATAACATCAGGTTCCTTAGTCAATGTACTTGTAAAGTCAATTGAAAAAACCGTAAAAGGAAACGTTACTGAAGTAAGTAGTTCTGCAAAAAATACGGGTGGACAGTATTTGGCTAAAATAGCTTTAGATAAAACAGATGCCCCCATTTTATCAGGGATGTTTGTAACAGTTCAATTCCCTATAGAAACGAAAGAACTAACAGATATGGTTTTAATCCCGTTAGAAGCTATTGTTACTACAGGGCAACTATCTGGTGTTTATACGGTAAGTGAAAGCAATACAGCTATTTTACGCTGGTTGCGTTTAGGAAGAACTTTTGGAAATCAGGTACAAGTGTTATCTGGATTATCATCAAACGAAACTTATATTATTTCGGCTGATGGTAAATTATATAATGGAGTAAAAGTCATCCCATCCCCAGCCCTTCCCTAAGGGAAGGGAGATTGGTATAGAATTTTATTAATTAAATAAGAATAATTTAAAAATTTATCCTAAAAAAAGTCCCTTTGGGGTTTGGGGATAATAAAAAAAATCGCGTTAAGGATAGCAGTGAAAATCCTTTTTTTGAAATTGAAACGTCATTACGAGAAGCAATAGCGACGAAGTAATCTGCTTGTTATTAGACAGATTGCCACAGTAAATTAAAAATTTACTTCGCAATGACAAATCAAAAAAAGATTGCAACGAATAGCCTGTTAAAAAACCAAAAAAAATAAACGAACATGCAAGAAGGAATTTCAGGAAAGATCGCCCATTTTTTCATCAACTCAAAACTAACAATTTTGTTGATGATTGGCTTGATGATAATTGGTATATACAGTTCGTTTCTTATTCCGCGAGAGGAAGAGCCGCAGATTAACGTACCCATGGCAGACATTATGGTTGGATATCCCGGAGCGAACCCCACAGAGGTGGAAAGCAGGGTTGTAAAGCCCTTGGAGAAGATAATTTCCAATATTAAAGGTGTTGAGCATGTGCATGGCATGGCCATGAATGGACAAGCGCTCATAGTAGTTCAGTTTTATGTTGGCGAAGACATAGAACGTTCATATGTGAAACTGTACGATGAGTTGACCAAGCACCAAAACATATTTCCGGACGGGGTGTATCAACCCATAGTTAAAACACGGTCTATTGATGATGTGCCCATGTTGGGATTGACACTTTGGAGCTCCACTTATGACGATTTTCAATTGCGCCGAATTGCTGAAGAAGTAACCTCTGAAATAAAAAAAGTGAAAGATGTTTCCGTAACCAATGTTATTGGCGGAAGAAATCGCGAACTAAAAGTAATCTTGGACAAAGATAAAATGGCCGAAAATGGTGTGGATGCTTTGGGGATTATGCAAATGATCCAAGCTAACAACAGTAGTTCACAGTCTGGAAGTTTTGTAAATAATGATACAGAGTATTTAATTACAACAGGGCGCTTTTTGGAAACCGCTGAAGATGTTGAAAACTTAGTAGTTGGTGTCAATCAAAACATGCCGGTGTATTTAAAACAAGTGGCAACCATTCAAGACGGACCAGCATCTCCAAAAAGTTATGTGTCTTTTGGATTTGGTCAAGCCAATGAAGCTTTTAAAAACAACAAATCAGAGTATCCTGCGGTTACCATTTCGGTTTCTAAAGTAAAAGGTGCTGATGCCATGAAAATATCTGATAAAATTTTAACAAAAATTGAACAGATAAAGCAAACAATAATACCAACAGAGGTGCATGTGGATGTTACCAGAAATTATGGCGAAACCGCTTCTGACAAGGTAGGCGAATTGTTATTGCACTTGGGACTCGCCATATTGGCCGTTACCGTATTGGTTATGTTGGCAATGGGTTGGCGAGGTGGTTTGGTGGTATTTTTCTCAGTACCATTGACCTTTGCTTTGACCCTGTTTGCTTATTATATGTTGGGCTATACATTAAATAGAATTACGCTTTTCGCCTTAGTGTTTGTGGTAGGCATTGTGGTAGATGACAGCATTATTATTGCCGAAAATATGCACCGGCATTTTAAAATGAAGCGTCTACCATTTAAACAAGCTGCTATTTATGCCATAAATGAAGTTGGTAATCCAACCATACTGGCAACCTTTACGGTAATTGCGGCTATTTTACCAATGGCGTTCGTTTCGGGTATGATGGGGCCTTACATGAGTCCGATGCCTATTGGAGCTTCTATTGCCATGATATTATCGTTATTTGTTGCCTTAACGGTAACACCTTATTTAGCGTATCATTTATTGCAAGAAAAAGATGAACAGGCACATAAAGAAGAGGACGGCTTGGAAACAAGCAAGATATATAAAGTTTATAAAAAATTTGAACATCCCTTTTTAGATAATTCCAAAAAACGTAACGTGCTGTTTGCCATTACACTATTATTACTTATAGGTTCTGTATTGATGTTTTTCACCAAAACAGTGGCTGTAAAAATGTTGCCCTATGATAACAAAAATGAGTTTCAGGTAGTGATTGATATGCCAGAAGGCACTACCTTGGAAAGAACGGCCGTTGTTACCCAAGAAATTGCGCAATACTTAAAAACAGTGCCTGAAGTGGTAGATTACCAAAATTATATTGGTGCCTCTGCCCCTATTACTTTTAATGGTTTGGTGCGTCATTATGACTTGCGTGGTGGCAGTAATATGGCTGACATTCAAGTGAACCTTTTGCATAAAGATGACAGGGATTTACAAAGTCATGACATAGCAAAAATAGTACGCCCCAACATTCAAAATATTGCTAAACAATATGGAGCTAATGTAAAAATTGTTGAAGTGCCACCAGGACCACCAGTACTTTCTACTTTAGTAGCTGAAGTTTACGGCCCAAATTATGAGGATCAAATTAAAGTGGCTAAACAAGTAAAAGACATATTGGAAAATACGGTGGACGTTGTTGATACAGATTGGATGGTAGAAGACAATCAAATTGAGTATCGATTGGAAGTAGACAAAGAGAAGGCCATGCTTCATGGTATTGCACCGCAACAGGTGGTTGGTAATTTAACGTATTTGCTTCAAGAATATCCTATTGGCAATTTATATGATGAAACATCAAATGACAATGTTAGCATTGTACTCTCATTAGATGATAAAGACAAAACCTCACTTCAGGATATTCAAAATTTAAAAATAAAAGGAAATCATGGAGATTTGGTTTCTGTTAGTGATTTGGTGTCTGTTAAAAAAGAAACTTTAGAAAAAACCATTTACAGCAAAGACCAAAAACGCGTTGTTTATGTGTTGGCAGATATGGCTGGTGCTTTAGAAAGTCCGGTATATGCCATTTTAGGAATGAACAAAAAGCTTCAAAAGATACAACTTCCCAAGGGCTATAAAATTAACGAATTGTATTTGGGTTCACCCACGGATGAAAGTGATTTTACCGTAAAATGGGATGGCGAATGGCAAATAACTTTGGAGGTTTTCCGTGACTTAGGAACTGCCTTTTTAATAGTTATCGTTATTATTTATATGTTAATTGTTGGCTGGTTTCAAAACTTTAAAACGCCAATGGTCATGATGGTGGCTATTCCATTATCATTAATAGGAATTGTATTAGGTCACTGGATTTTAGGGGCTTTTTTCACTGCAACGTCATTTATTGGAATGATTGCTTTAGCAGGTGTTATGGTGAGAAACTCGGTATTATTAATAGATTTTATTGAAATTCGACTTAACGATGGTATTCCTTTAAAACAAGCTATCATTGATGCCGGTGCGGTTAGAACGACGCCTATTTTATTAACAACAGGCGCCGTGGTCATTGGTGCTTCCATTATTCTGTTCGACCCTGTTTTTCAAGGACTGGCCATATCATTGGTTGCCGGAGCTATAGTATCTACCATTCTAACACTTATTGTGGTGCCGTTAATATATTATATTACAGAGAGAAAAAAATGGGAAAAAGAAGACGTCATTGAGGAAAACAAAAAAGACATAAATTCATAATATCATGAAACATCCATTAATAAATTCTCAATCACTGAATGATTTTAAATTGGATGTCACATGTGACTATTTAAAAACAATAAATACAAACTCATGAAACTACTTATTATTACCGCCATTAAGCAATTTAAAAAAGACATCATATTGCAACTAAAAAAAGCCAATGTAAGCACCTTTTCCTTTAGGGAAGTTACAGGCTTTAGAGATGGTTCTAAAGACTCTATTGAGTCAAATTGGTTTTCCAGTGAAATGAACCAAACCGAATCCATCCTTTTTTTCGCGTTCGTTAAAAAGGAAAATGTTGATATTCTTTTTGAATTGATTCATGATTTCAATAATCAACAAAAAACCTTGTCAAACATTCATGTGGCGGTTTTAAACATAGAAAAATCAAATTAAAAAATAAAATACAATGAAAATGAAAAACAGAATTTTTAGAGCCATCGTAGGAACATTTATACTAGTAAGTTTATTACTCGCTGTTTATGTCAATCAAAACTGGTTATGGTTTACAGCTTTTGTAGGCGCAAATTTATTGCAATCATCCCTAACCAAATGGTGTTTATTAGATACTATTTTATTAAAATTGGGGGTTAGAGATTGATAAATAAATAATACTTACTTATTAATCTATAAATAACCCATGTATCTGTTTCTTTAGTGCCAATACATCCATTGGAATATGCTTCTATAATGTATTAGGGTTTGTTATCGGATGGATAAATTGTCCGTTTCTAACACTCTTTATCAGGGTTTCAATAAAAGGTATTTCAGGTAATTTGGTCATTTTATTTTAATCTCTCTTGGTTACAAAATATTGGTACCCATTTGTAGGATTATGATAATCTTTAGATTCAATAGCACCTTGTTTGGTTTAGATGTTAATTTTTTAAAATTCCTTTTAATATGTCTTCTTTAGCTAACTTTTTGGTACAAAAAAACCAATCTTCACATTCTAATTCACCGTGAGATTCCATACGTTCCTCAGCAACACCACAAGAACCCGCTGGAGATATAATAACATCATCACCCGGATTCCAATCGGCTGGCGTAGCAACAGAAAACTTATCAGAAGTTTGCATAGCTATTAAAGCTCTGTAAATCTCATTAAAGTTTCTTCCTAAACTTAACGGATAATAAATTATGGCTCTAATAGTTCCTACAGGGTCAATAAAAAAAACTGCTCGTACGGCTTGGGTTTTACTCTCTCCAGGTTGAATCATCCCATATTTTTTGGCGATTTCCATAGAAATATCTTCAATTAATGGGAATTTCACCTCCATGTTTTTCATGCCATTGAACTTGATTTTTTCCTTAATGGTTCTTAACCAAGCAATGTGGCTGTATAACCCATCAATTGAAAGACCAACTAAATTACAATTGGCTTTTTTAAATTTTTCCTCAAGATGAGCAAATGTTATAAACTCAGAAGTACAAACCGGTGTAAAATCTGCTGGGTGACTAAATAAAATAACCCATTCGCCCGCATAATCAACAGGGAAATTAATCTCACCTTGAGTTGTTATGGCTTCAAATTCTGGAGCTTTATCACCAATTCTTGGCATTGATACGTTTTGTTCGTGTAATGTTTCCATTGTAATTTTATTTTAAAAATTCTGTAACCTAATTATAATTTCATTAAGCAACTAATTGAATCCTAAGCCCGTGACTGGATAACCAATGCTAGAAAGCACGTGTTTTGCCTTTTCAAAATCATGATGCGTATGATATTCAAAAGAAACCGTTTCTTCATCTTGGTTTACTACAACATCATATATATTCTTTAATGCTGAAAGATTATCTATAATATTCAATTTGCACCCACAAAACTTTATATTTTGCACCTTTACTTTAGTTCTCATTTCTCCATGTTTTATCCTTAAAAATAGAGCATAATATTATAAATTCAAATGATAATTATCAGTTCTCAAAAGTTTAAACTGATTGAAGTTTGCCGTTAAATTCCTTGTTTTTTTTAATTGCGACTATAGCGGAATCATAACCAATCTTAAATATGATATCTAGATATTTTTTATCAAAAGTTCCATATTTACTAAGTTCTTTTGGGCTTATAACAAAATCACAATCTTTAAATTTATCCAAATCATCTTTCATGGATTTTAGTTTGAATGCCCGTTCCACAACATTATGAGAGTGTTTTAAATCATTAATTGTAACAACTTGAAAACCATTAACATAAACACCTATTATTTTATCGCATTTGGCCTGCAACAGGTTTACAGGAAAATTATTTAAGGCACCACCATCAACATAATAAGAATTATCAACCTTTACAGGTGCGAACAAACCGGGAAAAGCTGCTGATGCCAAAATTGGTTTAATGAGTTCTCCTTTATCAAAAATCATGAGTTTACCACTTAAAATATTAGTAGCCGTGATAAAAAGTTTTTTTTCCAGAGCATTAAAATTATCTTCTTTTAAGTATAATTTAAAGTTTGGATAAAACTTATCAGTATCTAAAAACCCTGGTTTATTTAAAGTGAATTTTGTAAAATCCAAAATTTGAATTCCTTTAAAGAACTTTAATATGTCACTATAATTGTACCCATACGCATATAATGCACCTACAATTGCTCCTGAGCTAGTACCTGCAATATGAGTTGGGATAATTCCATGTTCTTCCAATGCCTTAATAGCCCCAATATGAGCCACACCTCTCATGCCTCCTCCAGATAAAGCTAATCCTATTTTCATCTTAAAAAATCTTCAAATAAAGATACATCTAAACAGTTGTATGCAAAATGATCACGGTCATTTACCAATTTTTAAAACATCTCAAATTTTTAAAGTTTATTTTAAGCCAACTGTTAACAAAAAAAAGGAGGCTGCCATTTATGGCAGCCTCCTTTTTTTAATACTGTCTTTTTTATGATGACCCACTTTAGGTTTAAATCTTATTGTTTTCTGCGCTCTTTGCTCTAAAAGTATAGTTAAAACCAACCAAAATTACAGACGCAATACAGGAATATGATTACAATTGGAGGTTAGTATTTAAGTATTGATTTCATTTTCATTCAATAAATTATATTTCTCTGTTAAAACCATTGACCTAAATATTAAATACTGTGCCAATATATAGGTGCTCATTACTATTATTTCAAATAAATGTGAAGCCTCATAAAATTTATTAATGGCTAAAACGGAGTCCGATACCATAAAAATAACAGCTCCAATTAACATAAAGAGTGATTTTTTGGATTTAGTTTCTAAATGGTTAATCAGTGAAACTGAACCAAAAGTAGAAATTGTTAATCCATAAATTAACACTGGCCAAAACATTTCATGAAGTGAATCTTTTAAAATAAAAATCAATAATGAGAGTGCTGCTAAAAATGGTATCACCGAATAAACCACTTTCAATACGTTGGTCTTTTTAATACTATTTACTACAATTTTTATAAATAAAAAGTGGGCTATTAAAAAAGATACTAATCCAAAAATAAAAAACATCTCTCCTGGAAACATCAAAAAAACATCTCCAAAAAAACAAAGTTCCAAAGCCATTACGTACCATTTAAGTCTTTTAGGCAAGGAAAACACATATAAAAATATCAATGAAAATACAATTAGTGGTTTGAAAATATAGACGAGTATAGGAATTGTAAAAATAATTCCAACTATCTCTAAAATTGATGCCAGCAAGAATACAAAAAAGGTGATTTTAATTTTATTCATAAAACATTTATTATTTCCAAGTTGGTAATATACACCTTTTGTCCAATTTTTTTAATAATGGTTCTAATCCAAATTCTAAAGATTGCCGGCAAATATTTGAATTGTCTATAACATTGAAGCAGGTTCCTGGAATTTTTTAAATAATTTCATTTTAAACAATAAAACGCTTCTATTTAACCAAGTTTATTTCATTTAATTCCTATCCTGAAGAAAAGTTGATTTTAGGATGACTCACTTTGTATTTATATCTCATTATTTTTTGTGTTTATATCTCATTATTTTCAGTACTCTTTGCTCTAAAAGTATAGCTAAATCCCACCATAATCATATCTGTTGTCATCTTATAAGAGACTTCGCTATCAGGAATAGCTCCATAAGGAGGGTAACTTCCAATAAACATAGGATTTAGTATCTGCCCTAATGTTTCACCATCACTTGCTCCATGGAGATATACGGCATCTAAAGAAAATCAATCATTTACCACATAACTAAAGCCAAACATATATGCATTTTTAGTAATAGCTGTAGCTGGATATTAAAAAAGGCAACATCACCATTAATTGGATTTGAGCTATAAGTATATCCTTAACGTATTGGTAATTTATCAGAAAACTCATAAGCCCAGGTATATGCCGCATTTATGATGGCAAACGGAGCAAGAATGGAAGGTATTGAATCAGAAATATTTTTTACTTTTTTTGGACTGGAAGCTATCCAAAAGAAAAAATTAGAACATTTGCATGTTGCTACCGTTGGAAATCCAGCCATGCATATGCCAACAATGTTAGGAGGTTTACCAGGTGTAGAAGCTTTAGCCACCAGTATGATGAAAAAAGAAATGGAAAAATTAGATATGCCATCAATTGGTGAGTTTCTTGAAATACTTTCTGATTCAGGTTGTAAGCTTTGGGCATGTAAGCTTGCAGTAGATATGTTCCATTTAGAAAAGGAAGATTTAATCGATCAATTAGATGGTATTTTAACTGTTGGGGATTTTTACAATAGAGCTGACCAAGAAGGATGTCAATTATTGTTTATTTAAGCGACAATTATTGATGTGTAGTGAATTACTACCAAATTAATTTAAAGAGGCTGTCTAAAAGTCGTCATTGCGAATGAAATGAAGCAATCTGTAAATTGCAAGTTATTGATTTTCAGATTACTTCGAAATAAAAATTTCTCGTAATGACGGTTAATATATACTTTTTAGACAACCTCTTTTACATTTCCAATAATTGTTAAACAACAAGCAAAAAGTTGAATTTTTTCAAAACGATTCAAATGAATCAATCTTTTTTCAAACCTAATTTATGGCCAGAAATGGCGTAATATAAAATAATAATATAACAAGGTAATAAAATCCAATAACCCTTGGTTGCAGCTTCCGCAGATGCCATAACTTCGCTCATCCCGTGTGCAATTAAATCGGCTTTATTCATGTCAACCAGTTTTCCGTATAATGGTGGGATGATGGCACCTCCAGATATAGCCATTATCAACAATGCTGATGCCGTTTTAGTAAATTTACCTAATCCTTTCAATGTTAACGGCCATACTGCTGGCCAAACCAATGCGTTTGCAACTCCTAATGTTGCCACAAATAGAACAGAGGTAAATTCTGAAGTAAATACAATACAAAATGTCAACAGGATTCCTAATACAGCACTTAACCGTAAAGCTAATGCTTGATTGATGTATTTCGGAATTAAAAATATACCCAATCCATAAGTTGCTACCATTGCCATTAATGTTAAAGTTGTGAAAAACTTAGCATCGGTAGCAGGAAAACCTAATGAAATTCCGTAGGCTATAATAGTATCACCGGCAATAACTTCGGCTCCAACATACACAAACAAGGTCAACACACCTAACCATAAATGAGGAAACTGGAAGATACTTGTTTTAGTAGTTTCTCCTTCTTTTGTAACTTCTATTGGTTCTGCTTCTACATGAGGTAATGGTGCGCGCCTAATTAAAATTCCTAAAACAAATAAAATTATGGCCATAACAACGTAAGGCGTTACCACACTATCCGCCATAGTATCCAATAATTGGGCTTTTTCAGCAATACTTACTGAACTTAATTTCTCCTTTATTTCATCAATTCCAGATAATAGAAGTGCTCCAAAAATAAGTGACCCTAAGGCACCTGCTACTTTATTGGCTATTCCCATAATGGCAATTCGTTTTGCGGCACTTTCAATGGGTCCTAAAATAGTAATATATGGATTTGAGGCTGTTTGTAATAAGGTCATGCCCATGCCTTGAATAAAAATACCCGATAAAAATATCCAATATGTTCTTGCTTCTGCTGCCGGAATAAAAACTAAAGCACCAATAGCCATTATGACTAACCCTAAAGACATGCCTTTTCTATATCCAATTTTTTCAATGATATAAGAAGCAGGCAAAGCCATAGCAACAAAGGAAATATAAGAAGCAGAAGCTACTAAAAATGACTGTGCAGAAGTTAATTCATTAATGGTTTTCATAAAAGGGATCAAGGCACCATTAATCCAGGTTACAAATCCGAAGATGAAAAATAGTCCCGCTATAATCATAATTGGAACCAATGTGTTGTTTTTTGTTTGCATTGAAACTGGGTTAGTGTTAGTCATAATTATAGCTTATGTATTAGTTATTTTAATGGTTGTTTTTTTATTCCTCTTTATCTTGGTTAATGTTAAATATGCGAACTTTGGATTGTTTTAAATAGTTTCTTCCTATTGGAATTTTCCTGCCGCCAATTTCAATAGTCTTTCCTTCTAAAGCAGTTATTTTATTGGAATAGTTAACCTTAATTTATTTTTAGATTATAAAATATTTATTATTTTACAGAATTATGAAGCAATTTTAGTGATATAATAGCAAGTTAGCAATTAATTTAATGATTGATTATTTCTGCAGAATTACTCATTGATAAATAATTGTTGTTTTTTCCTTAAATCCGCAAGAAGGTTTAAAGGATAATTTATTGGGTTATCCTTCTTTT
>CAXBJF010000018.1:0-68548 GCA_963976005.1 uncultured Flavobacteriales bacterium
TATATTTTGAAATCCAAATTAAAATTAATCTCGTGGTTTTTAATCCTAAAAATATTTCAGCAGGATAAATATATGACCTGAACCCCTTTTTTAAGGTTCGACTAGTTATCGGGAATGGTAACGCCAAAATACTGAAACAAGTTCAGCATAAAAAAAAGCCCAACTTTTCAGTTGAGCTTTCTTATTTATTTTGAAATCTTATTAGTTTTTTGCAGAAAGGTTTTTCATTTCTTTTTCAACCATATCATAGAATTGGTCGATTTTAGGAAGTACTACAATACGGGTACGTCTGTTTTTTGCTCTGTTTTCAGCGGTATCATTAGGCACCAAAGGCACATAGTCAGCACGACCAGCTGCAATTAATTGACCTGGGTTTACACCAAGTGATTGTAATACTCTAATAATAGATGTAGAGCGTTTTACACTTAAATCCCAGTTATCCAATAAAACACCACTTTGGTAAGGTACATTATCAGTATGACCTTCAACCATACATTCAAAATCTGGTTTGCTGTTTACCACTTTAGCAACTTTAGCAAGCACTTCTTTAGCTCTTGTAGTTACATTATAGCTACCACTTTGAAATAATAATTTATCAGAAATAGATATAAATACAACACCTTTTTCAACATTTATTTCAATATCTGGGTCATTAATCCCTACTTCACGTTTTAAACTGGTTACTACAGCAAGTGTAATACTATCTTTTTTAGTTAAAGCATCTTGTAAACGCGTAATTTTTAGTTCTTTTTCTTTAATGCTTTCAAGAGTTTTTTCAATATTTGAAGCACCTTTTGCAGATAAAACGGTTAAATTGTCATTGTTTTTTCTTAAATCTGCAATTTGTTCTTCTAATGCAGTTGCTCTTGCAGTAGCTGAAGCTTTGTCAGATAAACAACTATTTAATTTTACAGTTGCACTATTTAATAAATCTTGGGTTTCTTTTTGTTTCGCTTCAAGATCGGTATATAATTTTTTTGACACACACGAGCTCATTAATATCATGGCTGCGGCACTAAGTAATAAAAGTTTTTTCATAATAATTTCAGGATTAAGTTTTTTTAAATTCGACAGAACAAAAATATATAAAATTCGCACGATTTTAACATTATTAACAAAAATTTTGCAAACTATTTATAAACTTTTGTAATCTGTTATTTTATATACGTAATAATATAAAACTATGGATCTCTTATTATAGTATTTTATCTTATTTGGTGCGGATTGGCGCTGTTTTAATAAAACATGAAAATGTTTGTAAAAACTATAATGGGCATGAATAATTGCTGCAATATGTTGAAACTTAAATTCAAACAAAAATTTAACACCTGCAATTCCATCCAATATTAATCTGGTAAGGATTAAAATAAACAAATTTCCTTTGGCATTTTTAGTTAAAGTGTATAGACTATTTCTAAAATTGAGATATGTTTTTTTTGGATTTGTATTACTAAGTGTTGCGCCACCAACATGATAAATTTCTGAGCTTCCTGCATATTTTATTTTATAACCCAAATTTTTGGCTCGCCAACATAAATCAATTTCTTCCATATGAGCAAAGAAACTCTCATCTAAACCATTTAGTTTTTTAAAAATCTGGTTTCTAATAAATAAACAAGCACCTGATGCCCAAAATATATCAGCAACATCATTGTATTGTCCTGAATCCTTTTCAATAGTATTGAAAATCCGCCCTCTGCAATACGGATACCCAAATTTATCTATAAAACCTCCAGCTGCTCCCGCATATTCAAAATAATCCTTTCTATTGAAGTCAAGTAATTTGGGCTGAACGATAGCCGTATTTTGTTCATTGTTAAAGATATCTATAATTGGTGACAGCCAATTTTTAGATACTTCAACGTCATTATTCAGCAAACATAAAATATCTTCCTTTAAATTTTTAACGGCATCATTATATCCTTTGGCATAACCTCCGTTTACGTCGTTCTCAATAATTATAATTGAAGGAAAACTGGACTTAACAAATGCCACTGAATCATCTGTTGAGGCATTATCAGCAACATAAATAGTCGCTTCTTTTGAATTTTCCACAATAGAAGGCAAAAATTGTTCCAATAGTTTTTTACCGTTCCAGTTTAATATAACAACCGCTATCTTCATTGATTATAATTTGGGATATCTTTCAGAAAATTATATTTATGTGTTTTAAAATCCATCTGACAATAATAATGATTTAATCCATTGGTAATCATTAAATAGGTGGCGTTTAATTCTAAATTATATCGGGCAATTTGATCAAAGGCATTTTGATCGATAGGAATTTTTGGTGATTTGCATTCCACAATTAAATGAATACTTCCGTCAGAATTAAAAACCACAATATCATATCGTTTGGATAATTTATTGATAATTATTTCTTTTTCAACATTAATTAAGGATTTTGGATAGTGCTTGTTTTCAATTAAGTAATGAACACAATGTTGTCTAACCCATTCTTCGGGTTGAAGAATCATGAATTTTTTGCGTATCACATCGAAAATAGAAATTTTATTTTCGCTATTTTTGAATCGAAACGAAAACTTTGGAAAATTGAGTTCTTGCATCAAAAGAATTTATAATGTTTTCAAAGTTAAACCACAAAACGAGAACTCACAATTTTCAAATACCAAATTCCAATAAATTAAATTTTTAATTTGGAATGTAGGACTTGAAATTTGAAATTTTAGAAACTTTGGACGAAGTCAAACAATTAGTAGTAGATATTAAAAACGGACAAATAAAGCCCATTTATTTTTTAATGGGTGAAGAACCGTATTACATTGATAGGATTTCAGATTTTATTGAAAAAAATGTACTTTCTGAAGAAGAAAAAGGATTTAATCAAATAGTTCTATACGGCAGGGATATTACCATTGATGATATTATAGAGAATGCCAAACGATATCCTATGATGTCTGAGCGGCAAGTGGTCATAGTAAAGGAAGCTCAAGATTTATCAAGAACTATTGAGAACCTGGTTTCATATGCTGAAAACCCTCTTTTATCAACCATATTGGTGATTGATTATAAATATAAAAAAATTGATAAACGCAAATCCTTATACAAAGCAATTAACAAAGTAGGTGTAGTTTATGAAAGTAAAAAACTATATGAAAATCAGGTTGCAGACTGGATTCGTCGGACTTTATCTTCAAAAAATTATACCATTTCACCTAAAGCATCACAAATGCTGGTTGAGTTTTTAGGGACTGATTTAAGTAAGATTAATAATGAACTAGAAAAGCTTCAAATTATTTTGCCCCAAGGAAGTGAATTAACACCTGAACTAATTGAGGAGAACATAGGAATAAGTAAAGACTTTAATAATTTTGAACTTAAAAAAGCTATTGGTGAGCGTAATATTGTCAAAGCAAATCAAATCATTAATTATTTTGCTCAAAACCCTAAGGACAACCCAATGGTTGTAACAGTGTCTTTATTATTTAGTTTTTTTTCACAATTACTCCAATATCATGGTTTAAAAGATAAGTCGCCAAGACATGTGGCATCCGCTTTAAAAGTAAATCCGTATTTTGTAAATGAATACATTACTGCGGCACGTAATTTCCCTATGAAAAAAGTGAGTATGGTTATTTCAATATTACGCGAATTTGATGTTAAAAGCAAGGGGGTAGGCTCCAACGCTGTACCTCAAGGTGATTTATTAAAGGAAATGTTGTTTAAAATAATGGTTTAACACGAATCTTATTTACAAATAAACGGAAAGGGTCAATGCCATCATTGTAAAAACCAGTAAAATCAAAACTAATGGCATAACAAATTTCAGCCATTTGTCAAATCCAACTTTCACAATGGCTAAGGACGCTAATATTAAACCAGTCGGGTTAATAAATGCAAACAACCCCATACCATATTGGTAGGCATTTACAACAGCTTCCCTTCCAATTCCAACTCCATCTGCCAATGGAGACAAAATGGGCATAGTAAGCACTGCCATTCCTGATGATGAGGGAATAAAAAAGGATAAGCCGGCATAAATGTATAGCATGGCGTTTATAAATAAACCTTTATTCATACCATTGGTCACATTACTTGCATAATATAGCATGGTATCACTAATTAATCCATCATTCATTAACACCGTAATACCCCTGGCAATTCCTATAATAATAGCAACACCAAGTAAATCACTGGCTCCTTTTACAAAGGTGTCAACAAAAACAGATTCCTTGATTTTTGCTATAAAACCTATTAAAACAGCACCGACTAAAAATACCGATGTCATTTCTATAAACCACCATCTTAGTTGAGAAACACCATAAACCATAATGACAAAGCACATGGAAAAAACAAAAATGATCAATCGTAAACGGCTGGTTAATTTAATGGTAGAATTTGTAGTATTTCCGAAAAGTTGCTCTATTTCTTCCTTCTGACTAAAGATAATTGATTTTGAAGGGTCTTTTTTAACACGTTGTGCATACCGAATGATATAAAGGATTGAAATAAGTGTTCCAACAATAAACATGATGATTCGTCCATTCATTCCTGTGGTCCAATTTATTCCGGCAGCATCTGATGCAATAATGACACTAAAAGGATTTACAGTAGAATACATAGTGCCAATGGAAGATCCTAAATATATGGAGGCAAGGGCTACCATAGCATCATATTTTGCAGCAAGAAAAACAGGAATTAGGATAGGGTAAAAAGCAATAGTTTCTTCTGCTAATCCAAAAGTAGTTCCGCCCAAAGAAATTAAGAAAGTCACTAAAATAATCAGTATAAATTCCCTTCCTTTTAAAACCTTTGCCATCCAAGAAATACCTGCATCAAAAGCTCCAGTAAGGTTCATGATTCCAATCAATCCACCTATGAATAATACAAGAAAAATAATATCTGAGGCTTCAATAATTCCTTTAATTGGGGCTTTAATAAATTCTAAAACACCTTGAGGATTGGCACCTAATTTTTTGTAGGTATTGGGAATGTTAATAGGTTTCCAGATATCACCACTCGTAAATTTTTCTAAAGGGATTTTAATATTTAAGTCATTTAAAGATGTTTGAGTGGCTTCTACTTGGGTTTGTTTATCCAGTCCATTTAGGTTGAATATGTTTTCAGAAGCACTATATGATAAGGTGTCATATTTCCCAGAAGGAACAATCCAAGTAAGAAGGGCAACCATGGCGGCAATAATAAGCAAAATGGTTTGTGCGGTTGGAAACTTTAGTTTTTTCAATCGTTTAAAATTTTTTAAGAATAAAGATAGTATTAATTTAGAGTTATTTTTTAATTAGTACAATGGACCTAAATATACATGAAAGCTGGAAATTTCATTTGAAGGATGAGTTTAGTAAACCTTATTTTAAAAGTTTAACAGCTTTTGTAAATGAGGAATATTCAAAACATCAATGTTTTCCACCCAGTAATCAAATTTTTAATGCATTTGAACAATGTCATTTTAATGATGTTAAAGTGGTTATCATTGGACAAGACCCGTATCACGATTTTGGTCAGGCACATGGGCTATGCTTTTCGGTTAATGATGGTGTTAAACATCCACCATCTTTAAGTAATATTTTTAAGGAAATTGAACAAGATTTAGGTGTAGAATACCCAAAAAGCGGCAATTTGTTGCGTTGGGCAAATCAAGGAGTATTATTGTTAAATGCGACGTTAACGGTACGAGCTCATGAAGCTGGAAGTCATCAAAAGATAGGTTGGGAAACCTTTACAAATACCGTCATAAAAAGTATCAGTGATTATAAAGAAAACGTTGTTTTTATGCTTTGGGGCAGTTTTGCGAAACAAAAAATAAAATTAATTGATATTAAAAAACATGCAGTACTGCAAAGTGGTCATCCTTCACCATTAAGTGCTAATAGAGGTCTTTGGTTTGGCAACAAACACTTTAGTAAGGCTAACTTCCTGTTGCAGCAAGCTCTTGAGAAACCGGTAAACTGGTAACTCTTTCAGACATTATAACAGGTTTCTTATTGATTTTTTTATTTGTATTTGTTTTATTACAGCTGAATTTTAATAACAAAAAATTAATGGCTACTAAAATTGTAATGGAGAGCGTAATTGTATAAATCATAAAATGGGGATTAAACTCTTTGCAAAAATACTAAAATTATCGATAAAAGACGTATTTTTTCGTTAATAAATAACTATTTGTAGGTAAATTTATTATTATTGTAAAAAAAATATCTAACTATTTTCAATTTAGCAAAAATACGTAATATATAATTCATAAAAAATACTTAGTAGTGAGTATTTTTTATGAATTATGTGTAGACATATTTTATTTTTAATGATTTTAATTCAATAAATTGGTGTTAATGGAATAGATTTAATTGTTTACATTCATAATTTATTGAATATGTTATCAATTTTCAACTCTTAATTACTGAATAAAGCTGTGCTAATATGTCTTTTTAAATTTTTTTTAAAATGAAAACAGGGGTGTTAATAAAATAAAATTTATTTTTGAATAAAAAACAAAAGATGGATGAAGTAAAATGGGTAACTGCTAAGGAATATGAAGATATTACCTATAAGAAATGTGATGGCGTTGCTCGAATAGCTTTTAACAGGCCAAATGTTCGGAATGCTTTTAGGCCAAAAACCACAAGTGAATTATATGATGCTTTTTATGATGCAAATGAAGATGTTAATATTGGCGTAGTTTTATTATCTGCAGAAGGTCCTTCAACCAAAGATGGTGTTTATTCATTTTGCAGTGGTGGAGACCAAAAAGCAAGAGGTCATCAAGGTTATGTTGGAGAAGATGGATATCATCGATTAAATATTCTTGAAGTGCAGCGACTCATTAGGTTTATGCCAAAAGTAGTCATTGCCGTTGTACCTGGTTGGGCAGTGGGGGGCGGTCATAGTTTACATGTGATTTGCGATTTAAGTTTAGCTAGTAAAGAACATGCCATATTTAAACAAACGGATGCTGATGTAACTAGTTTTGATGGTGGTTACGGATCTGCTTATTTAGCAAAAATGGTAGGGCAAAAAAGAGCCAGGGAAATATTTTTTCTAGGCAGAAATTATACAGCACAAGAAGCTTTTGATATGGGTATGGTAAACGCTGTGGTCACTCATGATGCATTAGAGTCAACAGCTTATGAATGGGCTCAAGAAATATTAACAAAATCCCCCACATCCATAAAAATGTTAAAATTCGCTATGAATTTAACAGATGATGGCATGGTGGGACAACAAGTTTTTGCAGGTGAAGCAACACGTTTGGCATATATGACTGATGAAGCAAAAGAGGGTAGAAATGCTTTTCTAGAAAAGAGGAAACCTAATTTTGATAAAAAATGGATTCCTTAATATGAAAAATTTTTCTCTTTGGATTTCTGCAATGCGATTAAGGACTTTACCTTTATCAGTTTCCGGAATTATTTTGGCTTCTTTTTTGGCCGAATATAACGGGTATTTTGCATGGAACATATTCATTCTTGCCTTTCTTACCACAATAAGTTTTCAAATTCTATCAAATTTAGCCAATGATTATGGTGATGGAATCAAGGGAACCGATAATCAAGATAGAATTGGTCCTGAAAGAGCCATTCAAAGCGGTAAAATCACGCCCGAAAGTATGTATGATGCTATTAAAACAAGTGTTTTAATTTCCATTATTTTAGCCACTTTGCTCATTTTTTCAGCATTTAGAGCTCGTCATTTTTTTCTCGCTTTGATTTTTTTTATATTAGGAATTGGAAGTATTGTTGCTGCCATGCGATATACGGTGGGAAATAACGCCTATGGGTATAAAGGGTTAGGTGATGTATTTGTTTTTATATTTTTCGGATTGGTAAGTGTTATAGGTTGTTATGTGTTATACGCAAAACAAATAGATCATGTTACCATATTACCCGCCATTACTATTGGTTTGTTAAGTGTTGCCGTTTTGAACCTTAATAATATGCGGGATATTGAATCAGATAAACGATCTAATAAAATGACATTAGCACTTAAGTTGGGAGAAAATAATATGAAAATTTATCATTTCTCTTTAATTATATCTGCTATCATATGCGCTTCATTATTTGGCGTTTTATATTACACATCTCCATTAAATCTTCTTTTTATAGTTACTTTTATTCCATTAGTATTCCATCTTATTAAAGTGAAAAGAAATAAAGAATTAAAATTACTTGATCCTGAATTAAAAAAGGTGGCACTTACTACATTTTTCATGGCATTTCTTATGGGAATAGGGCATTTGTTATAGATTTTTTTTGTACTTTACTTATTTAATTACAATAAATTTTAAGACATGAAAATCACGTTTTATGGCCATGCTTCATTGGGCATTAAAGTAAATGATATCTATATTTTAGTAGATCCATTCATTACAGCAAACCCAAAAGCATCAAAAATTCATACGGAGTCTTTGAAAGCAGATTATATTTTGTTAACGCACGCACATCAAGACCATATTTTGGATGTTGAAGCCATTGCCAAACGAACAAATGCGGTTATTGTTTCAAATTTTGAAATAGTATCCCATTTTAAAAAATTAGGAATGGAAGGACACCCAATGAATCTTGGTGGGCAATGGGATTTTGAATTCGGTAATTTAAAATATGTCAATGCCATTCATACTTCATCATTTCCAGATGGCTCTTATGGCGGACAACCTGGAGGTTTTGTGATTGAAGGTGAGCACAAAAATATTTATATAGCAGGTGATACCGCTTTAACTATGGATATGAAACTAATTCCGCTACAAACAAAATTAGACTTAGCCATTTTACCAATTGGGGACAATTTCACTATGGGTATAGAGGATGCCATATTGGCAAGTGATTTTATTGAATGCGATAAAGTCTTGGGCTACCATTATGATACCTTTGGTTATATAGAAATTGACCATGAAGAAGCAAAACGTAAGTTTTATGAAAAAGGAAAAGATTTAATGTTGCTGGAAATTGGGGAAAGTATTGAATTGTAATTTGTTTTCATTAACATTTCTTTCTTATAATTTAGAAATTAATTAAGTATTTTTGGCAGGTGAAAAAAGCCTCTTTCCAAAAGTATATTTTAAACTTTAAACAACCAAGCGGTACCTCTCGTGGTGTATTGAATACCAAAGAAACCTGGTTTATTACTATTGAAAACAATGGTAAGAAAGGTTTTGGTGAATGTGGGATGTTTAAAGGATTATCTGTTGATGACAGACCAGATTTTGAAGACAAATTAAAGTGGGCTTGCCAAAATATTAATTTAGATTTACAAACATTATTAATTGAATTAGAAGAGTTTCCAAGTATTCAATTTGGTGTAGAAATGGCTTTAAAATCATTGGAGTCATTCAATGCATTTGAATTATTTCCGTCAGAATTCACTTCAGGCAATAAGTCAATCCCTATAAACGGACTTGTTTGGATGGGAACTGAACAATTTATGCATGAACAAATAAAAGACAAAATTAAAGCAGGTTTCACTTGTATAAAAATGAAAATTGGCGCCATAAATTTTCAAACGGAATTGAATCTTTTAAAATCCATAAGAAAGGAATTTTCTTCAAAAGATATAGAATTAAGAGTGGATGCAAATGGCGCATTTTCAGCTGAAGAAGCATTAGAAAAATTAAAAAAATTATCAGATTTTGATTTACATTCCATTGAACAACCCATTAAACAAGGACGGGTAAAAGAAATGGCTGAGTTGTGCAATACATCACCTTTACCCATTGCATTGGATGAAGAATTGATAGGCGTTTTTTCTTCAGAAAACAAAAAAGAATTACTTCAAAACATTAAACCTCAATATATTATATTGAAACCTACATTGGTTGGCGGATTCCATGGTAGCAATGAATGGATTCAGTTAGCAAAAAAAAACAATATTGGCTGGTGGATTACAAGTGCTCTTGAAAGTAATATAGGTTTAAATGCCATTGCACAATATACTTTTACAAAACATAGTAAATTGCCTCAAGGATTGGGCACTGGAAGTTTATTTACAAATAATTTTGAATCACCGTTAGAGGTTAAAAACGGTGCCCTTCATTACAATAAAAACACTAATTGGAAATTTAATATATAAAATATGTATATATCACAAGCATTTAAGGGGTTACATGAATGGTGGCGTTATTTAATTGGATTAATTATTATAATAATTGCGTTAATCATTGGACAAATTCCGTTTACAGCGGCGGTTATGTATCAAGCTTTCAAAAATGGAGATAGTATACTTAGTGTAAATCAACAAAATATGTTGACGCTTTTAGAACCTAACTTAAATTTATTTTTAATGCTGTTATCATTTGCAGTTGGTTTAGCTGGTTTGTTCCTGGCAGTTAAATATTTACATAATCAAACATTAATCCAATTAACTACTTCAAGATCAAAAATTGATTGGAAACGGTTTTGGTATATATTTTTCCTTTGGGGTTTTGTTTCAAGCAGTTTTGTATTAATAGATTATTATATGTCACCTGAAGATTATGTGGTGAATTTTCAGTTGAAACCATTTTTGATTCTTTCTGTAATTGCCATTATTTTCGTGCCATTACAAACAAGTTTTGAAGAATACTTATTCAGAGGTTATTTAATGCAAGGTATTGGGGTGATTCTTAAAAATAAATGGATGCCTTTGCTATTGACATCTGTGGTGTTTGGAATGCTCCATATTGCAAATCCCGAAGTTGATAAATTGGGTTCCATTATTTTGGTTTATTACATAGCCACCGGACTTTTTCTTGGGATTCTGACCTTAATGGATGAAGGCATGGAACTATCATTAGGATTTCACGCCGCCAACAACCTGTTTACAGCCTTATTGGTTACTGCTGATTGGACCGCATTTCAAACACATTCTATTCTTAAAGATATGGCGGACCCAAAAGCAGCGAGTTTTGATGATATATTTATGCCAGTATTTTTAGTATTTCCGATTATTCTATTAATTTTAGCCAAAAAATACGAATGGACTAACTGGAAAGAAAAGTTGTTCGGAAAAGTAGAAGAACCGCAAAATTTAATTGAACATTAATCACTAAAATCAAACAATTCGTGATACCAAGTTATAAAAAAGTACATATAAAATTCAAGCTTAACGGCGTAAATTATAATCAAGACGATATAAAAGAAATAGCGTATAGTTTTATAAAGGAAGGTTATCCTTATGAAGAGGCCATTGGGGATTTCCTTATTGATTGGTTGGATACTAATAGTTATATTAAGGTAAAGACCACTGGAACCACAGGAAAAGCTAAGGTTATTAAAGTTGATAAACAAGCTATGGTGAACTCGTCCATTTTTACGGGTGACTTTTTCAATCTTGCTCCTGGCGATAAGGCATTACATTGTTTGCCTGCAAAATTTATAGCAGGAAAAATGATGTTGGTACGTGCCATGATTTTAGGATTGGAGCTAGATATGGTGGAACCAACCTCAAAGCCAGTTTTCAATATTAAAAAAGAATATGATTTTGCTGCGATGTTACCTATTCAGTTGCAAAATTCTTTAGATAAAATAGGTAATTTTAAAAATATAATTATTGGAAGTGTTAAAGCATCCAATGAATTAATAAACGCCATAAAGGATAGTCCGGTAAACATTTATGAGTCATTTGGTATGACAGAAACGGCTACCCATATTGCTTTAAGACCATTAAATAATTTTAAAGATGACTTTAGTGCCTTTTCGTTGGATAAATCTGTTTTCAAAACGTTACCAAATATTACGGTATCACAGGATGACAGAGGATGTTTGGTTATAAATTCGCCGCATCTTTCAAAACACCCAATAGTTACCAATGATATTATTAAAATTTATTCTGAAAATGAATTTGAATGGCTTGGGAGGTTTGATAATATTATAAATTCTGGTGGCGTAAAGATTTTTCCTGAAAATGTAGAAGAAAAACTTTATGGAAAAATCAATCATCGGTTTTTTATAGCATCAGAAAAAGATAAGAATTTAGGTGAACGTGTTATTTTGATTATTGAAAGTGAATCTGATGATGTTGATACTTCAATTTTTGAAGTATTGGATAAATATGAAAAACCTAAAAAAGTGTATGCCGTTAAAAAGTTTGACATCATATCAGAAAAAATTCAACGAAATAAAATTCTTAAGAAATTAGGTATCGCTTAAACCTGTAAAACCCCCATATTAAATTTCTTTTCAATAGGAGCGTGGTTGGCTGCTTCAATTCCCATGCTTATCCATTTTCTTGTATCTAAAGGGTCGATAATGGCGTCTGTCCAAATACGAGAAGCCGCATAATATGGGGAAACCTGAGCATCGTATCTGTCTTTAATTTTATTAAAGAGTTCATCTTCCTTTTCTTTAGTGATTTTTTCTCCTTTTTTCTCTAAAGAAGCTTTTTCAATTTGAAGAAGTACTTTAGCCGCCGAATTCCCGCTCATTACAGCAAGTTCCGCACTTGGCCATGCAACAATGAGTCGTGGATCATACGCTTTACCACACATGGCATAATTACCGGCCCCGTAACTGTTCCCAATAATAATTGTGAATTTTGGTACTACAGAATTACTCACGGCATTCACCATTTTTGCGCCATCTTTAATGATGCCTCCATGCTCACTTTTGCTACCAACCATAAAACCGGTAACATCTTGCAAAAACACTAAAGGAATTTTTTTCTGATTACAATTCGCTATAAAACGGGTTGCTTTATCAGCACTATCATTATAAATAACACCTCCAAACTGCATTTCTCCTTGTTTCGTTTTCACCAATTTACGCTGATTGGCTACAATACCAACTGACCAACCATCAATTCTGGCATAGCATGTAATTACGGTTTTTCCGAAACCTGCTTTGTATTCATCAAATTCTGAATCATCAACCAATCGCTTTATGATGTCAAACATATCATATTGATCTGAGCGCGATTTTGGAATGATTCCATATATATCCTCTGGATTTTCTTTAGGCTTTAAAGCATCAATTCTGTTAAAACCAGCTTTATCATAATCGCCAATTTTATCCACAATATTTCTAATGGTATCTAAAGCATCTTTATCATCTTTGGCTTTATAATCGGTTACTCCTGAAATTTCACAATGAGTTGTAGCGCCACCAAGGGTTTCATTGTCAATACTTTCTCCAATGGCTGCTTTTACCAAATAACTTCCGGCTAAAAAAATACTCCCGGTTTTGTCAACTATTAAGGCTTCATCACTCATAATGGGTAAATAGGCACCGCCGGCAACACAACTTCCCATAACAGCAGATATTTGGTTAATTCCCATACTGCTCATAATGGCATTATTCCTAAAAATGCGTCCAAAATGTTCTTTATCCGGAAAAATTTCATCTTGCAATGGTAAAAATACACCGGCACTATCCACCAAATATATTATGGGTAATCGGTTTTCAATGGCTATTTCCTGAGCACGTAAATTTTTCTTGGCAGTAATTGGGAACCAAGCTCCGGCTTTTACCGTGGCATCATTAGCTACAACGATGCATTGCTTTCCTTTAATGTATCCAATTTTTACCACCACACCAGCAGACGGACAACCACCATGTTCAGCATACATATCATCACCTGCAAAAGCCGCAATTTCAATGGATTTTGAATTCGCATCTAATAAGTAATCAACCCGTTCATGAGCAGTCATTTTACCCTTGGCATGTTGTTTTTCAATACTTTTTTTCCCACCACCAAGATGCACTTTGCCAAGACGTTTATTAAGTTCTGATACTAAAAGTTTATTATGATCTTCGTTTTTATTGAAGTTTAAATCCATTGATATTTTGTTTGAAGCTAAAATACAAAAGTTTCAATTATAGTATATCGAATGTTAATGTTTTATTAAATAATATAACATGGAAATATATTCCTAGGTAAATAAAATTATTTTAATTATATTTGATAAAGAAATATAGATAACATGAAAAATATAATCGCCTTTGCAGGAAGTAATAGTTCAGACTCCATCAATAAAAAATTGGCAATATACGCTGCAAATCTTGTAGAAGAAGCAAAAGTTACAATTCTGGATTTGAACAATTTTGAATTACCTATTTATAGTAAGGACTTGGAAGCACAGGAAGGGATACCTGATAATGCGAAAAAGTTTCTGAATTATATTAAACAAACCGATGGGATTGTTTTATCGCTCGCAGAAAATAATGGTGCCTATTCAGCAGTTTTTAAAAACTTATTTGATTGGATGTCCAGAATTGACGGTAAACTATGGAGCAATAAGCCTATGTTACTAATGGCAACATCTCCAGGAAGTAGAGGCGGAGCTTCGGTTTTGGAAATGGCTAAAAAACGATTTCCTTTTAATGGAGGTCATATTGTTTCGGAGTTTTCATTACCAAATTTCGATGAGAATTTCAAGGAAGATAAAATTGTTGTTTCGGAATTAAATTCAGAATTATTAAAAGCAGTAAAAAATTTTCAAAACACTTTATAAGATGGAAATTAAGCAAACAGATAATGGAAAAAAAGGTGCTTTTTATATTGAAATAAACGATGTAAAAGTAGCTGAAATGACTTATTTACATGCTGAATCTCATAAAATTATTATAGACCACACAGAAGTTAGTGAAACTCTTAAAGGACAAGGCATAGGTTATAAACTGGTTGATGCGTTGGTAGATTATCTTAGAAGTAATAACCTGAAAGTAATTCCATTATGTCCGTTTGCTAATGCTGTTTTTAAGAAAATGCACCTTCAATATGAAGACATATTAGCTTAAACATTAAACAATTTGAAAAATGGGAGATATAAGTAAGGATATCAATTCAAAATTTGCCAATAATAGAATAAAGGCATTACTGAATATTTTATACACAGCGAATTGGATTGAAGGTTTCCAAAATGAGTTCTTTAAGCCATATGGAATTTCGCCCCAACAGTTCAATATTCTAAGAATATTAAATGGTGCTGGAGAGCCAGTAAATGTTCAAATTATAAAGGATAGAATGATTGAACGCTCTCCAAACGCTACACGATTGATGGATAAATTATGTGCTAAAAATTATATTGAGCGTTTACCATGCGACCATGACAGGCGTGTGGTTAAAATAACCATTACAAGAGAAGGAAAGGCACTTTTAGAATCCATACCAAATAATTTTAATAAAGATTTATTAAAAAATTTAAATGAAGACGAAGCAGAACAATTAAGTAATCTGCTTGATAAAATGAGATAACATTTCCTGCGCAGGCAGGAATCTCCTTAAGAAAATTAATAATTAAATTAAAAAGATACCCGCCTACGCGGGCATATAAAATAATGAAAACAATAATTCATAAAGCCGATAGTAGAGGATTTGCAAACCATGGTTGGTTACAAGCAAATCATTCATTTAGTTTTGCCAGTTATAATGATCCTGAAAAAGTTCATTTTGGTGCTTTACGTGTTTTGAATGACGATATTATTGCACCAAAAATGGGTTTTGGAACACATCCTCATGATAATATGGAGATTATAACCATTCCATTAAAAGGCGTTTTAAAGCATAAAGATAACATGTCTGATGAGTGGTTATCAGTCGTGCCTGGAGAAATTCAAGTGATGTCTGCAGGAACTGGCGTGCAACATTCAGAGAGAAATGGTTCTGATGATGAGCATTTAAGTTTGTTTCAAATTTGGGTGTTTCCAAACAAACAACATGTGAAACCTAGATACGATCAAAAGACTTTTGATGTAAAAGAACGAAAAAATAAACTTCAAACCTTAGTCACTTCTATTGATGAAAAAAATGATCGTAGCTTAAAAATTCATCAAGATGCTGTAATATCAAGAATGGATTTAGATAAAGATAAAACTTTTGAATACAAACTTAAAAGTAAAAATCATGGCGTGTACGTTATGATGATTCATGGTAGTGTACAGATTGATAATTCTGTTTTAGAAGGCCGTGATGCCATTGGAGTCTATGAAACTGAGGTTTTTACAATTAAAACTATTGAAGATTCCAGTTTGTTATTTATTGAAGTACCCATGAATTTTTAAAACGATTGTAAAAATATTTTAATTAAGCATCCATGGTAGGATGCTTTTTTATTTAAAAATACGATATTTGTGTTCTGAATTTGCGCAAGGGATTGCAGCGGCATCCTTTTTTATATGTTGTTGGTACATTTTGGTTTTGTAATTAAAGCCTAAAACATATAAAAAAGATATAGCGGAAAGCCCGACCTTTTTTCAAGGATGCGCCCAAAAATAATATCTAATTATGGCAATGAATAAAAATACAGTTTTGGCTTGGGCCACAACCATTATGATCGTGGTAGGTTTAATTTTGATTGCTCTCGGAGCTTTTAGATATGATGATGTTGCCGGATGGGGCTTTGCTATGGTAGGTATTGGTTTTTTTGCAATTGCATGGGTTTTTGATGCTTTAAAAGGAAGAATGTAATGAGTGACGATAAAAAAGTAATTTTTTCAATGTCTGGGTTAACCAAGACATATCCGGGAGCTAATACGCCCGTTTTAAAAAATATTTATTTAAGTTTTTTTTACGGAGCTAAAATTGGAATTTTAGGGCTTAATGGCTCTGGGAAATCAACCTTGCTTAAAATTATTGCAGGGGTTGAAAAGAATTTTCAGGGTGATGTGACGTTTTTGCAAGATTATTCAGTTGGTTATTTAGAGCAAGAACCAACGTTAGATGAAACAAAAACTGTTTTAGAAATTGTAAAAGAAGGTGTCGCCGAAACTGTTGCTATTCTTGATGAATACAATAAAATAAACGATATGTTTGGTTTAGAAGAAGTATATTCTAATCCGGATAAAATGGATAAACTCATGGCGAAGCAAGCTGAGCTTCAAGATAAAATTGATGCTTCAAATGCTTGGGAGTTGGATACCAAATTGGAGATTGCCATGGATGCGCTGAGGACGCCTGATGGGGATAAAATAATAAAAGTTTTATCAGGAGGTGAGCGCCGTCGTGTTGCATTGTGCAGATTATTATTGCAAGAACCAGATGTTTTATTGTTGGATGAACCAACAAACCACTTGGATGCAGAATCGGTACATTGGTTAGAACACCATTTGGCACAATATAAAGGTACTGTGATTGCTGTGACGCATGATAGGTACTTTTTAGATAATGTGGCAGGTTGGATTTTAGAATTGGATAGAGGAGAAGGCATTCCTTGGAAAGGAAATTATTCATCCTGGTTAGACCAAAAATCAAAACGAATGGCTCAAGAAAGCAAAGTAGCTTCAAAACGCCAAAAAACCTTGGAACGTGAGTTAGAATGGGTTCGTCAAGGTGCAAAAGGAAGACAAACCAAGCAAAAAGCACGTTTGAACAATTATGATAAGTTATTGAGCCAGGACCAGAAACAGCTTGATGAAAAACTTGAAATTTACATTCCTAACGGGCCACGTTTGGGAACAAACGTTATTGAAGCTGTTGGAGTAAGTAAAGCTTATGATGATAAATTATTATATGAAAATTTAAATTTTAAATTACCACAGGCAGGAATAGTAGGGGTAATTGGACCCAATGGTGCTGGAAAAACAACCATTTTCAGGATGATTATGGGTGAAGAAAAACCTGACAAGGGAGAATTTAAAATAGGGGATTCTGTAAAAATTGCTTATGTAGATCAAGCACATTCCAATATAGATTCAGAAAAAACGATTTGGCAAAATTTTAGTGACGAACAAGAACTTATTTTAATGGGTGGTAGGGAAGTGAATTCCAGAGCTTATTTAAGTCGTTTTAATTTTTCAGGCGGAGAACAAAACAAAAAAGTTAAAATGCTATCGGGAGGTGAGCGTAACCGCTTGCACTTGGCTATGACACTTAAAGAAGAAGGCAATGTGTTGCTATTAGATGAACCAACCAACGATCTTGATGTAAATACGTTACGGGCCTTAGAAGAAGGTTTGGAAAATTTTGCTGGATGTGCGGTAGTTATAAGTCATGATAGATGGTTTTTAGACAGGATTTGTACGCATATTTTAGCATTTGAAGGCGATAGTCAAGTGTATTTCTTTGAAGGAAGTTTTAGTGAATACGAAGAAAATAAAAAGAAGCGCCTTGGTGGTGATTTGATGCCAAAACGAATTAAATATAAAAAGCTGGTTCGTTAATTTTAATTAACGTCGTTAACAATAAAAAAGCCTGCAATTGCAGGCTTTTGTTGTTGTTTTATTTTATGGTTTTTAATTCTTCTTCTAAGAATTTAATTCTCTTTTTTAATTTATATACTTTAAATAAATTAATAATTAGTAATAACAGCAAAGTTATAAAGCCTATAGTTAGCATGCTAATTAAAGTCTTAAGGTTTTGCTCATTACTTATTTCATTTTGAAACAATAGACAAATGTAGGTTATAGAAAATTTCATAATATTATGGGGTTAATTTTTGTTATCATAAAGGTGACCAAAAGTTCATTTTTTAACTATCTGGGTTAAAATGGGGACTTATTTTTAATTATCACCATACATATGGCCTTCTGTAAAATCTTTGTAAGTTTCATCAATCTGTGATTCTTTGCTTATTTTATCAAGACGTTCGTTTTCTTTTTTAAGTATATATGACTTTCTAACTCCCAATATTAATAGAATCGAAAAAAATATTACGACAATTATTAATCCGGTTACAATATCTGATTGGCTTATTAAGGCGAATTTAAAATTAGAATTGGATAAGAGATTTAGTAGCATAATAAATGCAGATTTAGGTTAAATAGCAATTCAAATATAGTATATTTTATTCAGTAAACAATTATAAATGACATAGCCATATGTGTTTTTATAAGATATATATTACAAATTTTTAAATACTATTTTATGTATTTTAAACATTTTAAGTTATAAAATCAGATGTGCTATACTTAATAAAATTTATTAAAATTTATCAACAATAATTTTAAGGTGTAATCATTTGATATTTTTTAGCGAAATTGCCTAACAAAGAAATAACCATTACCATGTCATTTAATAAATTAAAAAATATAAAAACCGAATTACTTTCAAATTACTATTATACCTTAAATAAACTCACGTTTGATTACCAATTAAGAAACGGAAATTGGGTAAGGCAAGTCAGGGAATGTTATGATAGAGGTGATGGCGCCGGTATATTATTGTATAACAAAGCAAAAGAAACAATAATTTTAACCAAGCAGTTTAGGATGCCAACTTTTTTAAATGCTAATGAAAATGGTTTATTGGTTGAAATTTGTGCTGGTATGTTGGACAAAGACAACCCAGAAGCTTGTATAATTAGAGAAACGGAAGAAGAGGTTGGGTACCGATTAAAAAAAGTAGTAAAGGTTTTAGAAGCATACTCATCACCGGGAGTGATGACCGAAAAAATGCATTATTTTATTGGTGAGTATTCTGATGACATGAAAATTAGTAATGGAGGAGGGTTGGAAAGTGAGCATGAAGATATTGAAGTATTGGAAATGCCTTTTAAAGCGGCTATAAATATGCTTAATTCAGGTGAAATTCAAGATGCCAGAACCATTATTTTATTACAATATGCCCAAATACATAAATTGCTTTGTTAATTAAAGCACTAATTGCATTTTAATATCACAGTGCTCATAAGGACAATTATCTTCAACAGGAATTCCTACAAAACCATATTTTAATGAAAATTAACTGAATTTTTTATTTAATTCTTCAACAACTGATGCAATCTCTTCATTTTTAGAATGCCTTTCTAAAATTATGGCAGGTGCTTTCCGCTCTTTACAGTCGGCTATGTCACAACGCTCGCAAGTAACCCCAACATCTTTGGTTTTAATATGGGGATCATCAATAAATGCGATCTTGTTTTTCAGTTGTTTATTAATCAATAGGCCTATACTTATGCTTCTAAAGTAATCGTCTTTAAAAGGATCTTTTGTTGCAGAGGAAAACACTAAATATTGCATATTGTCTTCTGGGTAATTGGAAATTTGCATATCAAACACATGGTCTTTTTCCTGCTTACTAATCTCTTGAAGCACTTTTAATGAAACCCAACGTCTGCAATATTTTTCATTGGTTTCATTTGCCCTTGGTGAATGTTGATGTGATAAATGCAATTCCTTTTTAAGTTGATACGTATCACTTCCTTTTTTATATGTGAAACGCAAAAAGAACAAATCATGAATATTAAAATCCTTCGGAATTATATTTGTTAGTCGCTGGTAGAAAGATTCTGGTGAAGCATTGTAAGATTTAATCAAGTTTATGAAATTTTGTTCATTATAGACTGCTTTACTCAACAATTCCGTCAATTTTTTTGTTATTGATGCTCTCGGAATTATTAGAGCACCAGCAAAATAGGAAGCATAAAAATTATTCAAAACTTGGTCAAAATTTTCAAATTTAATCCATGAGAATGTATACAATCGCTCTTTAATATCTAAAAAATCATAGGCGATTTCTTTGGCGTAAATAAAGGCGCGTTGTGCGTCATCAATATGGTTTGCCAGCAATAATGTCTTGGTTTTTGGGATAAAAACAGAACGTAAATTATCCAGTTCTTTATGGGTGTCCAATTCTTTATTATTAATGGTATAACCGTATTCTTCAATAAGGATTTCTTCCAACTCTTTTGAATCAACGGGTTTGGATAAGTCTATTTGATAGGCTTCAGCAAACTTTAAAACCCCTTGCTCTAAATCTTCAAAATAGTTATTATTTGCTTCTTGAAAGGAACGTACAGAAGCCAAATAAAAGCTTTCTCTGCTAAAATTATAATGCTGTGCAATTTCTATGATGGTGCTTATAAATGCATTTACTTTAGCGGGCGCATTGGCAACAATATCTATTAAGTTGCTTTCCTTAATACCAAATAGTTCCAACGGTATTTCCTTTAAAACTTTAGAGCGCAACAACTCGCCAATAGGCGCCAGGTTCTTATCTAATTTCAAAGACACAAAATGGTCGTAAGGCACATCCAGTTTTTCAGATAGTATAGCGATTTTATCGGTTTTAGGATATTTTTTTCCTTTTTCAATTTCGTTTAGATAAGATTTTGACAATCCAGTTAGTTTGGACAATCCAAATAACGACAAGTTTTTATCTGTCCGAATCTGTTTTAGTTTCAGCCCAAAAATTAGTTTAATATATTCTTCTTCCATAACTATAAATCAAAGATAATCTTTTTTGCGAATTTACCACAATTTGCGAAAATATAATATTTAGCGAACGTTCGCTTGTTTTTTTCAAATGTTTTTTTTAATATTGCCAACATAAATTTAATACATTATGGAAAACACAACATTATCATTACCTAAAATTCGCTATTCACAAGATGTGGATAACTATTATCCTGAGATTTTAACAGTTGAAGCCTTCACTTTTTTAGCTGTTTTGCACAAAAAATTTAATGCTGAACGATTGCAATTGCTTGAGAGAAGATTACATCAACAACAATTATTTGACAAAGGAGGGTTTCCGGAATTCCCAAGAGAAACGAAATCTGTAAGGGAAGGCGATTGGCTGGCCGGAAGTATTCCAAAAGATTTACAGGATAGACGAGTTGAGATAACAGGGCCTGTGGACAGAAAAATGGTGATTAACGCCCTTAACTCTGGGGCAAAAACCTTTATGGCCGATTTTGAGGATAGTAATTCCCCAACGTGGAGCAATACCATGGAAGGTCAGTATAATTTAATTGATGCCAATAAAAGAACCATTTCTTACTACGATATCAAAAAAGAAAAATCATATAAGCTAAATCCAAAAACGGCTGTATTGTTGGTGCGTCCCAGAGGTTTACATTTAAACGAGCGACACCTTTTAATTGATAAAGAGGAAGCATCAGGAAGTTTGGTTGATTTTGGCTTGTATGTATTCCATAACACCAAGACCTTGCTGGAAAACGAAACGGCACCATATTTCTATTTACCAAAGCTTGAGCACTATTTAGAAGCACGTTGGTGGAATAAAGTGTTCGAATTTGCCCAGGATTATTTGAATGTGCCCAACGGAACATTCAAAGCAACGGTTTTAATTGAAACCATTACGGCAAGTTTTCAGTTGGATGAGATCATTTACGAGCTTAAAGATCATATTGTTGGGTTGAATTGTGGGCGTTGGGATTATATTTTTTCATATATAAAAAAGTTTAGAAATCATGAAAACTTTGTAGTTCCCAACAGGGACCAAGTAAGCATGACCACACCATTTATGGCCGCATATTCCAAGTTGGTAATTCAACGCTGCCATAAAAGAGGGATTCATGCCATGGGAGGAATGGCGGCACAAATTCCTATTAAAAATAATGAATATGCCAATATAGTGGCACTGGAAAAAGTGCGTATTGATAAAGAACGAGAGGTTTTAAATGGCCATGATGGAACTTGGGTAGCACACCCGGATTTGGTAAGTGTTGCTATGCATGAATTTAATAAGTATATGCCTACAGCAAACCAAATAGATAAAAAACTGGAAGATTTAATTGTAACCGAGAAAGATTTGTTGGAATTACCAAAAGGGACTGTTACCGAGGCCGGAATTAGAAAAAACATCAATGTTGGTATTCTTTATATGGAAGCATGGTTACGAGGCAATGGGGCTGTAGCGCTTTATAATTTAATGGAAGATGCCGCTACTGCGGAAATTTCCAGAACCCAAGTTTGGCAATGGTTAAAAAATGAAGTAAAACTTGAAGATGGAAGGCTTTTTAATGTAGGATTATATAAAGAAATTTTTAATGATGAAATCGAAAAAATAATCACTGAAGTTGGGGATAATATTAAAAACACCAAGTTTGAGTTGGCTTTTGATATTTTTAATCGATTGGTTCTATCAGAAAATTTTGAAGAGTTCTTGACCCTACCAGCATATTTACATTTATAAAACCAAGTTTAAAAAGAAAAACCCCGCGAATACTGGAATATTCAAACGGGATTTAATTATTAATAAATAATAACATACTACAAATTTATGAAAACAAAAGACAAAATTCAAGCATTAGTAACAGATTGGACAATCAACCCGAGGTGGAAAGGAATTGAAAGGCCATACACGGCAGAAGAAGTTGTTAAACTTCAAGGCTCATATACTATAGATTATAGTGTTGCACGCTTGGGAGCCGAAAAGCTATGGAACAAGTTAAACAATCAAGATTTTGTTGCTGGCTTGGGTGCCTTAACGGGAAATCAAGCGATTCAGGAAGTGGAAGCAGGTTTGGAAGCCATTTATTTAAGTGGATGGCAGGTTGCCGCAGATGCCAATTTAGCAGGGGAAATGTACCCAGATCAATCCTTATATCCAGCCAATAGTGTGCCACAAGTTGTAAAAAAAATCAATAATGCACTATTAAGACGGGATCAAATTCAATGTGTCAATGGAGACGATAATAAATTGGATTATTTAGTGCCCATAGTTGCTGATGCCGAGGCTGGATTTGGAGGTAATTTAAATGCTTTTGAATTGATGAAATCCATGATTGAAAGCGGAGCTTCCGGAGTGCATTTTGAAGATCAATTAAGTTCTGCAAAAAAATGTGGGCATTTGGGCGGAAAGGTTTTGGTGCCAACCCAAGAAGCCATAAACAAATTGGTAGCGGCTCGTTTGGCGGCAGATGTTATGGGGATTCCTACACTAATTGTGGCACGTACAGATGCCGATGCCGCAAATTTATTGACAAGCGATATAGACCCCAGAGATCATAAATTTGTAACAGGAGAGCGCACTCTTGAAGGCTATTTTCATGTAAACAACGGTATAAAACAAGGCATAGATAGAGGGTTAAGTTATGCGCCTTATGCAGATTTGCTTTGGATGGAAACATCAAATCCTGATTTGGGTTATGCAAAAGAATTTGCAGAAGCCATTCATGCGCAATTTCCTGGGAAAATGTTGGCTTATAATTGCTCGCCTTCATTTAATTGGGCCGCAAAACTGAGTGTAAAAGAAATGGAAACTTTTAGGGAGGAATTGGCCGCCATGGGATATAAGTTTCAATTTATAACATTAGCCGGTTTCCATGCTTTAAATACCAGTATGTTTGAACTGTCCAAAGCCTATAAAGAACGAGGGATGGCCGGTTATTCTGAATTGCAGGAACGCGAATTTGCTTTACAAAAAGACGGGTTTAAAGCTGTAAAACACCAAGGTTTTGTTGGAACCACCTATTTTGATGCGGTCCAAAATACAGTTACAGCTGGTGCTTCCAGTACCGTTGCAATGAAAGGCAGCACTGAGGTTGCCCAGTTTTAATTTTAAGTTTTGTTAGTAAGAGGTTATCTAAAAAGTGCATATAACTGTCATTATGAGAAATTTTTATTTCGAAGTAATCTGTAAATCAATAATTTACAATTTACAGATTGCTTCTCCCGATAGCTATCGGGACTCGCAATGACGACTTTTTAGACAGCCTCTTATAAATGATATTCCATTTTAATATCACAGCGCTCATAAGGACAATTGTCTTCAACAGGAATTTCTACAAAACCATATTTTTTATAAATGTAAATAGCGTTTTCAAGCTTTCTACTGGAGTAAATAATAATAGACTTTAAATTTTTATTTTTAGAAAAATCAATGCAATGTTGCATGAGTTGCTGACCAATTTTTTTACCTCTGTGATTTGGTGATACCGCCATTTTAGTAAGCTCAAAAACGGAAGCCTCTGTAGTTGGCATTAAAGCAACCGTACCAAGAATTTCTTTATCAAGCTCTGCAAAAAAGATGTGTCCTCCTTTATTAATTATATGTTTTAACGGATTACTAAGCACTTCCTCATCATAAGGTTCCACATAAAAATAAGCTTTAAGCCATTCTATATTTAAATCATAAAAATTGGCGCTATATTTTGGTTTGTAACTTATAATTTTAACAGCATTTGCTTTTATAAAATCTGTTATTAAATACGTAATTAATTTACCGATTTGTTTTTCATTATCAGCTGTTGCAATGGCTTCACAAATATGTAAGTAACATGCATTTTCGTGCTTTCCAAAAAAATCAACAAAAGTTCTCGCATTGTTAACACTAAAGCCACTTGGGGTCATGGCACTACTGGCAATGTTCTCAATGGCATCACAATCTATTTCAATACCAAAAGGAGTATTTGAAACATGATTAAGAGCACGTTGCAACTCCTTTTTAAATGTCACTTCTTTTCTTATTTTCAACCCTTCAAAAGTATTATAATCAATAGTTTTTATTTTTTTAAATGATTTAAAAAGATTGTCTGATGTATAATTTTCATGTACCCCAAAAACAAAATAATTTTTTAAAAACCCTTCGGCATATGCATAAGAAAATCCGTTGCCACTATGCCTGCCTTCTTCGGGCCTGAAATCGGTATGGGCATCTAAATTTACGGCGTTAATAGGCAATCCAAAAGCTAAGGAACTCCCTTTAATATTACCATAAGCATTGTTGTGCCCACCACCAATAATAATCGGTTTTTTTCCAGACAAAACGATTTGATGAACTAAATACGTAACTTGTTTATCTATTTTTTTTACAATTTTTCTAGCTTTAACAATATCCTTTTTATTTGATTGGTCTAAGTTTGAAACTTTTAGCATTTCATTAGTAAAATCAAGATACCCCAATATTAATACCTTGTTTGCTCTTGTAAATTCATTATTCTGTATATTTATTAAAATTTTTATTACAGCATTCCATGTATTATAAGCACCTGATTTTCCGTAGTTTGCAAATACTCCAACATCTTCGGGCAACCCAATTATGACATGTGTAACATCCAAATTTTTAAGTTCGTCGTATATGCTAGTAATGGAAGTTAACATGGCAACATGTTCTCCAAATTTGGATTCACCAGAACGCTTGTTTAGTAATTTCTTAAGTTGAATATTATTAAATAAAACTAGTTTATCCATTGAATAGATATTTTTTTGGAATAATTAAAAATACAGTTTTTATTTATTCAAAGCAGTAAAAAAATTGAGTAAAATATTTAGAAATCAATTAACACGTTAAACAATTTAAAAACAAGTAATTATGGAAAACAACAGTAGTAACAGTATGGGATTAAAAGTGGCTTTAGGAATTGCCTTGGTTCTTTTTTTAGGAACCGCTTTTTATTCACTTAATCTTTACAAGAAAAGTAATGCCGATAAAAAGGAATTGACTGAACAAAAGCAATTAGTCATGAATGATTTAAACGCAATGGCTAAACAATATGATGTTGCCATTAGTGAAAACACTGTGGCAAATAAAAACTTATTGGATGCAAGAGATCGTATTCAAGGTTTAATAGATTCATTGAAAATTTCAGAAACTAACATAAAAAGTTTATGGAAATACAAACAAAAATATACGGCTCTTCAAAATGAAATGGATTTATTGTTAGCTGAAAATGAATCTTTAAAAGTTGAAAATTCATATTTAGCAACTTCTTTAGATAGTACTCGTGTTCGTTTAGAGGAAAGAACCATGTTTACGGATTCTTTATTAGTTCAAAACAGTGCATTGGCTCAAGTTATGGAAAATGCAGCGGTTTTATCAACTGTTGGTGTAAAAGGATTTGGTGTTATAGAAAGAACTTCTGGAAAATTAATCCCTACTGAAAGAGCTAGTCGTTCAGATAAAATTAGAGTTTGTTTTACAGTTGCTAAAAATAAATTGGTTCAAGCTGGTGATCAAGAATTATATATTCAAGTAATTGACCCAAAAAACAATACACTTGGCGCTAACGAACAAGTGACTTTTGGTGAAAAAACATTGAATTACAGTATGATAAGTAAGTTTAATTATGAAAATGAAAGTTTGAATATTTGTGAATTTGTTGCATCAAAAGGTTCAAGTAATTTTGAAAAAGGACGTTATATGATCAATGTGTTTAATGCAAAAGATTTAGTGTCAACTACAGAATTCACACTTAAATAATAAAGACAATTTTTTAAGAATAAACCCGAAAGTTTTCTTTCGGGTTTTTTTATGTTAATTACTAATCATTTATAAGTTGTCCGTTAATAATTACCGAGTCTATAAGGTTAGTTCCAAAAGCATAAGGTAAATATTGGTAACTTGGGATTGCTTTAGTTATAATTAAATTAGCTTTTTTCCCAATAGTGATACTTCCATAATTATCAGCTATACCCATGGCATAAGCGCCATTAATAGTTGCGGCATTTATAGCCTCTTCTGGTGTCATTTTCATTTTAATACACGCTGTGCTTACAACAAAATTCATATTTCCACTAGGTGTTGAACCTGGATTATAATCTGAAGCCAATGCAATAGGTAATCCGGCGTCAATCAGGCGTCTTGCAGGTGTGTAAGGAATACTTAAAAAATAAGAACACGACGGTAAGGCTACTGGCATGGTTACACTATCTTTTAATGTTTCGATATCATCTTCACTTAGTTCTTCTAGATGATCAACAGAAAGAGCTTCATGTTTTACACCTAAAGCGACACCACCAAATGAGTTAAATTGATTTACATGTATTTTAGGTATCAGTCCAAATTGTTTTCCGGCGATAAGAATTTGTTCAGTATCATCAAGTGAAAAGTATCCTTTTTCACAAAAAACATCTATATAGTTCGCTAGTTTTTCATTACTGATTTTGGGTAGCATTTTATTTATAATTAAATCAATGTAACCTTGTTTATCGTTTTTATATTCTAATGGAATGGCATGTGCACCGAGAAAGGTAGATTTAATTGAAACGGGAAAATTTTCCTTAATTCGTCTTATAACCCGAAGCATTTTTAATTCAGTCTCCACATTTAATCCATACCCAGATTTTATTTCCAAGGCACCCGTTCCTAAATATATAACCTCTTTTATTCGCTTAATGGATTGTTTATAAAGCTCATCTTCGCTGGTGTTTTGCAGGGTTTTAGCAGAGTTTAATATACCACCACCACGCCTCGCAATGTCTTCATAACTTAAACCGTTTATCCTATCTACAAATTCCTGCTCTCTATTTCCGGAATAAACAATATGTGTATGGGAATCACACCAAGTTGGCAGTACATATTTATCTTTTGCGTCTATGGTTTTGTCAGCTTTAATATTGTGACAAGTGTCCATACTTCCAAACGCTATAATCACATCATTTTCAACATAAAGAAAAGCGTTTTTTATAGATGGCAGGGTCTTCATTTCAATTCCAGAAACTTTAAGAGTGTGGGATTCTCTAATTTGAAGAAGTTCTTTTATATTAATTATAAGTAAAGTCATAAAGTAAAAATAAGTTTTATTTACTAGAAACAGGTATATTTTTTAATTCAATAAACATTTCCAAATATGATAATAGTCATATTATTATTCAAGAAAAAACGACAAAATTTGCACATATAAAATATTCTTGTAATCTATTGATTTTATGAGTATAAAATTTATTAAAACTGTTTTTTAAAGTACATTTGCAAAAAATTAATTTGAATGAATAAAGCTATTTATATAGCAACTAGTGAGCCTAATAGCGGTAAATCTATTGTTGCTTTAGGGTTAATGAGAATGTTGTTAGGGAAAACCGCGAAAGTAGGATATTTTAGACCTATAATTGATGGCAACACTGGTAAAAATAAAGATAATCACTTAAATACTATCCTATCTTATTTTGATTTAAATATTAAACATAAAGAAGCCTATGCGTTTACCCGTACCGAATTTATAAATAAACGAAATGCGGGAAAAGAAGGTGAAATATTTGATACCATTATTGAAAAGTATAAAGCACTAGAAGAAAAAAATGACTTTATGTTGGTTGAAGGCACAGACTTTTCTGGGGAAGGAACCGCCATTGAATTAGATGCTAATATTTTAATAGCTAAAAATTTAGGAATTCCAGCCATTATAGTATCAAGCGGCGTTGGTAAAACCTTAGATGAATTTGTAAACGGGTTACATTTGGCGTACGATTCTTTTAAAGAAAAAGAAGTAAAAGTTCTGGCCGTTATTGCCAATAAGGTACAAGAAGAAAATCTTCAATTAGCTATTAAAGGTACTGAAGAAAATTTGCCAAAAGGAGTGATTGTAAATGCCATACCATTAATTCCATCATTGCAAAACCCTTCTGTTAAAGAAATTGCTGAGGCCATAAATGCGAAGGTGTTATTTGGTGAAGATTATATAAATAACCAAACCAATAGCTTTAAAGTTGGTGCTATGCAATTGCGGAATTATTTAACACAATTAGAAGAAAATTGTTTAATAATAACACCTGGAGATAGAGCAGACATTATATTAGGCGCTTTGCAAGCAAATGTTTCAAGTAATTATCCAGCTATTTCTGGGATAGTTCTAACCGGAGGACTTATACCAGAAGATTCCATTGTTAAATTAATAGACGGATTACAGCAAATTGTCCCTATTTTATCGGTGAAATTAGGAACCTTTGATGTTGCTAACGAGATTGGTAGAGTCCGCTCACACATGTACGCAGAAAATACCGATAAAATATTAACGTCATTAAACACCTTTGATAAATATTGTGATATAGACAGATTAACCGACAAGTTAATTAAATTTAAACAAGATGGTATTACACCAAGAATGTTTCAATATAATTTATTGAAACGTGCCAAAAAATCAAAAAAACATATTGTGCTTCCAGAAGGGAATGACGATAGAATTATTGAAGCCGCTGCCAGATTGATTTTAATGGATATTGTTGATTTAACAATTCTTGGAGAAAAAGAAAAAATATTAGAAACCTTACAACGATTAACTTTAAAAATAGATTTTAATAAAGTCAATATTATCAATCCTTTAGATACTGAATATCACAAAGATTTTGCTAACACACTTTTTGAATTAAGAAAAAATAAAGGTGTTACCATTGATATTGCAGAAGATTTAATGAATGATGTGTCTTATTTTGGGACCATGATGGTTTATAAAGGCTTAGCTGACGGAATGGTGTCTGGTGCTGCCCATACTACCCAACATACTATTAAGCCAGCATTACAATTTATAAAAATGAAACCATCAGTTTCAGTGGTTTCTTCTGTATTTTTCATGTGTTTAGATGATAGGGTTTCAGTGTTTGGCGATTGTGCTATCAATCCAAACCCCAATGCAGAACAGTTGGCTGAAATTGCAATTTCCTCTGCAGAATCAAGTCTTGCTTTTGGAATTGAGCCAAGAATAGCCATGTTATCTTATTCATCAGGTGCTTCAGGAAAAGGGGAAGAAGTTGATAAAGTTAGAAGAGCAACTGAAATTGTTAAACAACAACGTCCTGATTTAAAAATAGAAGGACCAATTCAATATGACGCGGCAGTGGATTTAGGCGTTGGAAAAAGCAAAATGCCAAATTCTGAAGTGGCAGGTCAAGCAACCGTGTTGATTTTCCCAGATTTAAATACAGGAAATAACACCTATAAAGCGGTACAACGAGAAACCGGAGCATTGGCCATTGGGCCTATGTTACAAGGACTGAATAAACCGGTAAATGATTTAAGTAGAGGTTGTACCGTAGATGATATTTTTAACACCGTAATAATTACAGCAATACAAGCACAAGGCATTTAATATGAATATATTAGTAATAAACTCAGGAAGTTCTTCAATAAAATATCAATTAATTCAAATGCCCGAGGAACAAGTTGCAGCCACTGGAATGGTTGAACGCATTGGGTTAGATGGTGCGATAATAAGTTATAAATCGGGAGATTTTAAAATGACTAAAGAGGTAAATATTCCTGATCATGAAACAGGATTGTTAAAAATCACCACTTTTTTATTAGATAAAGAATTCGGAGTTATCGAAGATAAAGGTAGTATTCAAGTAGTTGGACATAGAGTAGTTCATGGGGGAAAATCTTTTTCTGAAACGGTTGAAGTGACTCCAGAGGTAAAGGAAAAAATAAAAAGCCTTGTTCCATTGGCACCATTACATAACCCACACAATTTAAAAGGTATTGAAGTTGCAGAAAAGATATTTCCAAATGCTAAACAAGTTGCGGTATTTGATACTGCTTTCTTTCAAACGATGCCTCAAAAAGCATATCAATTTGCTATTCCCAAGAAATTTTTAGAAGAATATGATATTAGAGCCTACGGGTTTCATGGAACAAGTCATAAATATGTATCAGAAAAGGCAATTGAATTTTTAAAAGATAAGAATTTTGCATATTCTAAAATAATAACTATTCATTTAGGAAACGGATGTAGTATTACCGCAGTAAAAGAGGGAAATGCTATTGATCATTCTTTAGGTTTTGGACCGGCTAACGGGTTGATTATGGGAACACGGGCAGGAGATATTGACCAATCTGTGATTTTCTATTTAATAGATAAGTTAGGATACTCTCCGCAAGCAGTAAAAGATATTTTACTAAAGGAAAGTGGTATGCTTGGACTTACCGGTTATAGTGATATGCGTGATATTGAAGAAAAATCTGCCGAAGGCGACGAAAATTGTCGATTAGCTTTATATATGAATAGTTATCGAATTAAAAAATATATTGGAGCTTATATGGCAGCAATGAATGGTGTTGATGCTATTGTTTTTACGGCAGGTATTGGAGAGAATAGTAGTGTGATTCGTAAAATTGTTTGTGAAGAGATGGAATTCTTGGGGTTATATTTAGATCATAGGAAAAATGATGTACGTGGTAATACCATAAGAGCCATCAATGTTCCAGAATCTTCAGTAAAAGTTTTGGTTATTCCTACCAATGAAGAAATAGAAATTGCGAAACAGTCTTATCAATTACTAAATTAAAATATTTCAAATATTTTAATTGTAAGAAATTTAGTGTAAATTAGATGATATTTTATTAACCAACCAATTTTCTAATGAACACTTTGAATAAAAATTTCGATTTTTTAAATTCTTTTATAAATGTTTCTGAAGAAACTTTTACAAAACTTCAAAATATTGCAACGTTTAAAGTTTTTGATGCCCATACTGAAATAGCCAAGACCGGTGAAATATGCACAAAAATTTATATGCTTGTTTCAGGGTTAATTCGTGTTTATTTGAGAGCAGAATCCGGAAAGGAATATAATAAACACTTATATACACCCATAAGTTTTGTTGGGCCATTTACGTCTTTAATAAAAAAGACGCCTTCAAAACTGACCTATGAGACACTTACTGATTGTGAAGTTTATGAAATATGTTTTGCAGATATAGTTAATCTTAGAAAGAGTGATTTAACTATAAGTAATTTATATGGCAATATATTAGAGCAGGTTTTTATTAAAGACGAAAAAAGACAACTTGAATTAATTTCCTTGGATGCTACTCAACGCTATTTAAAACTTAAAAAGCAAATCCCTAATATTGATGCTTTAATTCCACAATACCAAATAGCTTCCTATTTAAGCATTACTCCAGTTCAAATGAGTAGAATAAGAAAAAATATAAATGAATGCCATTAACATTTGTTAATGAAAATAACAATAATATCATTTAAATTGCCATGATTTTCTTTTTAAAAGTTTGAAAATGATTAATAGCTAACCAACTAAAAAAAACAGGTATATAAACTACCTGTTTTTTTGTATAATTTATTCCTTAACAATATAAAAATACGATCTACGATTTAATTGATGTTCTTCAGATGTGCATTTTACGCCATCAGAACATTTGTTTAATAATTGAGTTTCTCCATAACCTATGGCACTTTCAATTTGATTCTCAGGAATTCCTCTGGAAAGCAAATAATCTTTTGTTGATGCAGCACGTCTGTCAGACAATTTTAGATTATATCTTGCCGTTCCTCTACTATCTGTATGGGATTCAATTTTGATGACCATATTTGGTTTTAATCGTAATATATCCACTATATTTTCCAGCTCATATTCTGCATCGGTCCTAATATTCCATTTGTCATAATCAAAAAATATTGGGTTAATTACAATTTGGTTTCCTCTGATTAAAGGTGTTAAATAAAGGTTAGCACTATTGATATTTCCATTTTCAATAGTTGTAATTACATCTTTATGATTGGATTTATAGTCTGTTTTACTTCCTACTACAGTATATTTTTTATCGCAATAAACATCAAAGTTGTATGCTCCGTTTTCATTTGTTTTAACCTCATTTATTATCATACCAGTTTCATTAATGAGTTTCACAGTAGCATCTGAAAGTTGTTGGTTTGTAAGGCTATCCAAAACAATTCCTTCAATTTTTTGAGCGCATTTGTAAGCATTAAAACTGTAAATATCATCATTTCCAATGCCCCCAGGTCTATTGGAAGAAAAGTATCCTTTTCTAATTGGGTTGTTTGATATTTCAAAATATGCAAAATCATCATAACCACTATTATAAGGTGCTCCTAAATTCTCAGTCTCTGCAGTTTTATCTTTTAATATATTAGATCTAAATATATCTAACAATCCAAGATTCAAATGCCCATCTGATGAAAAATATAGTATACTATCATTACTTACAAATGGGAACATTTCACGTTCCGAAGTATTTATTTTGTCGCCTAAATTTATAGGTTCGCTATATTTATTATTATCAAGAATATCAACTTGATAAATATCTGTTTGACCAAATCCGCCATTTCTATCAGATACAAAATACAGTTTTTTATCATCTGGACTCAATGCCGGATGCCCTGTTGAAAAAACTTCATCATTAAAAGGTAATTCTTTAATGTTTTCCCAACTGCCATTTATGAGGCTAGCTTTATAAATTTTTAAATGTGTAGTGCCCTTTTTATCATAATCTATTTTATTTTTTCTGGTTACATTATCCCTTGTGAAAAACATTGTTTTCCCATCGCTTGTAATGGCAACAGATGCTTCATGGTAATCGGTATTTATTTTTGAAGATTTAATTAATTCCGGAATTCCATATTCTATATTGCCATCTTTATCTTTTAATGGAATTTGATATAAATCTAAAAAGGGTTCTTTATTCCAAGCATACCTTTTAGTCTCATCTTCACCTCTTGATGAAGCAAATATCAATTCATTATTTTTAATAAAAGAACCAAAATCTGATAATTTAGAATTAAAAGGCACATTGATCAGCTTAATAACATAAGCGTCATCAACTGCATTTAATTCTTCATATTTTGTCATGTAATCTGAATGATTATCTTTTCGACCATCATTTTTTTGTAAGGTTGCAAATTTCTTAATCCATTTATCTGCTTCAGGATAATTTCCAATACTTTTTAAGGTCTGGATGTATTTAAAAATATATTCCGGGTCAATATCATCGTATTTATTAACAGCTTTTCCGTACCATAACGCTGCTTTTTCAGAATTTGAATTATTATAGAAACAATCACCTAAACGTGTTAAAACGTGTTCACTACTATCATTTTTTTTAACAGCCTCTGCATATAGTTCGCTTGCTTTAATATACCCATAGTTGTCAAAAAATTTGTCAGCTAATTTTGTTTGACTAAATGTTAATGAGCAGTAAAAAGCCACTAATATTAATAATAAATTTGTTTTCATAGTGTAGGGTTTTAGAAATATCTAGGCGATTTAATACGTTTGCTATTAAATATTTCAAACATAAGTAAAACTTCATGCGTTCCACTTGTATAAGGTCTTATGTCAGATATTGGATATTCATAAGCATATCCAATTCGTAATTGTCTTGAAACTTGAAAATCTACAATTCCTCCAAATGCGGCGGCAGATTCATTTATTCTATATGCGCCACCAAGCCATAGTGTTTCATTAAATAAGAAATTTGCAGTTATGTCAAATGATAATGGCGCTCCATTGGTAGCTTTTGCTAAAAACGCAGGTTTAAATTTAGTGGTTCCCCCAACATCAAAAACATAGCCTCCTGTAAAATAATAACTAACGCGTTCAAGTGCAACATAGCTAATATTTCCGTTTTTGCTATTATTATAATCGTTATTAAATACTCTTGGAGCCGATAACCCTATATACCATTTATTTGTGTTCCAATAAATACCAAGTCCAACGTTGGGAGCCCATCTATTTGATATATCATTAAAAAAAGGGTCAATGACAACGAAAGGATCGTCTAAAATGGACCTATCTAATGAATATTGTGTGAATCCTCCTTTAATTCCAAAAGCTAATTTTGATTCTTCCCCAAAAGGAATGGTATAAGAAAAGTCTCCATATAAGTATGTAGAATTTTCATATCCTAATTGATCACGTATAAATGAAAGGCCTAAACCAATGCGGTCATTTCTCATAGGTGAGTGAATGGAAAGTGTTTGAGTTGTTGGCCCGCCTTCTAAACCAACCCATTGACTTCTATGCAGCCCTACAACACTTAATGTCTCTCTACTGCCGGCATAAGCTGGGTTAATAGAGATTGTATTATACATATATTGCGTGAATTGAGGTAATTGTTGTGCAACCCCAGTCAAACAATTGAATAGTATAATAATGACTATGTTTAACTTTAATATCTTCATAACAGGTTAAAATTTATTTAGACCCAACGTAAAATGCTTTAGCAAAAGGCTCTAGTCCACTATTCTTTAAATTAATAATATAGTAATAGGTTCCATTAGGTACTTTACCTGCCTTACCAACAGATGATTTATTTACAAATCCGTTCCAATCATTTTTATAATTAGAATTATCATAAATTTTGGCTCCCCAACGATTGAATATTTGTAGCTCGACTATAAATCCACAAGTTTCAACTCCAGTAATTGTAAAGAATTCATTATATATATCTCCATTAGGAGTAATAACTTTTGAAATGACAACGTCTTCTCTACCACAAGGTAAAACGATACATTCGTTATGTATTTCTAAAGTAACTTCAATGGTATTAAGACATCCGCTTGATGTTGTTGTATGTCTGAATTTATAATTTCCTAAGGCAACGTTTTTAGGGTCAAATAAATTTTCATTTAGGGTTGTGTTACCCTCAGTAATAATCCAATTACCTCCAGTTTCATTATTTTCTAAATAGTTATTCAGATCAATAACTCCATCATCTATACATGCCCGATCACTTATTTGAGTTATAACATCATCCAAAGTGACATTAATTTTTTGAGTATAGGCGTCTTCATTTCCACACAAATCACTTACAGTCCAAGTTCTTATAATCTCATAATCTGTTAAATTATCTGCGTCAAATGAATTTGTTTCATTATAAACAACAGTAACATTTGCTGAACAATCATCTGTAAATTCAAGAGTAGGTATCTCAGGTATATTGGAACAGCTCACGTTTAATTCAGTATCTAAATTTGTTGTAAGCTCTGGAGCCGTGTTGTCTTGAACGGTAATAGCTTGTGTATGTGTGATTGAAAGCCCGGTATTATCCGTGGCAGTCCAAATACGTTCTAAAGTAAAATTAGAATCACAAGAACCATTTTTTCTTTCTTCGCTAAAAGTAACTTCAGTAGTTCCACAGTTATCGGTTGCTGTTAATGTTGCAGCTTCTGGAACATTATTACATTCAAATGTAGCATCTGCTGGAAGCGCTTCAACAAAAACTGGGGGTATATTATCGGTCACCGTTACAATTTGTGTACAGGTTGCTGTATTACCGGAACCATCGGTCACGGTCCAGGTCACGGTGGTGTCACCGATAAGGAAGGACGCCGGAGCATCATTCGTTACGGTGGCTACACTACAGTTATCATAGGTTGTTGGTGTTCCAAGAGTGACGTTAGAAGCATCTGTAGAACAAGCGTTGGCATCCACATTCACAGATACAGGCGCAGCACAGGTGATCGTGGGATTGATATTATCAATAACAGTGATTTTTTGAGATAAATCGGTATAATAACCACACTCATCTGTAAGACGGTAAACTCTGGTTACAATATATGGGCTTACAGTAGTACCAAGTCCACCATTATTAGTATCGCTCACGGTTACAGTTACGGTACCGCCACAATTATCGGCTTCATCGGTTACGGCAGCAATATTAGCAACAGGGACATCAGAAATACACTCTAATCCTGAAATATCAGCTGGTGCTGTTCCGCTAGGAGGTGTTGTATCTACAACAGTAATAGTTTGAACATATGGTGAACTAGTAACACCGCAGGCATCAGTAAATACAAATGTATTAGTATAGGTGCCACCACATGCATTTGGAACAAAAGCCCCACTAGTTTTGTTGATTGTAAATGTACACTTATCAGTTTCAGGGACTAAACTTTGGGCAGCTGCGAGCGCAACGGTATCCCCACATTCAATTGTTCTATTAAGAACATTTGGTAAAGTTTTCCAATTAGCAACAGGTTGTGTAATCGTTATAATTGTTGGCAATTCATCACCAACTTCACAAGCGTTAATTGAGCTTGAACTAAGTGTATTTTGTGTATTTGTATTTATTGTACCATTGTAAATTCCAGTTACTTGCAGAGGAATAGTTAAATTACAATTATTGGTTAAAAAATAACATTCATTTGCAACTTGTAAATTAAAATTCACATCAAAACCTGGAGATCCAATATTCAATAACCCATCCACGAACGTAAATTCCAAAAATTTGGTTGATGCATTGTAAGTGTATGAGACTCCTGCAGGCAATGTAAGTGGGGTTTTTAAACTTAGCTGATCCGGAAGCGTTCCATTGATTTTTAAGTTAACAACGTCATCATTACCAGAATTTTTTAATTCGAATTTAATTGGGATAATATCACCTGGAAGATGAGAAGTAGCTGTTGTATTTAAGGTTAATTCTAATGGTTTTATTGATGGTTCCCATACATCTACTGAAAGGCCTATAAGATATAATCCATAAGTTTCATGATTGGAAGTAAGCCTGATAGTTGCATCTTTTTGATCATTTTTTATAAGAGCATTCCCGGAATTATCCAATGGAAACATGGCGGAATCAAAACCTAATGTATTTAAACTTGCCGGATTTCTAGTAACAAAGTCAGCACCATTAGAGGTGATTTTACTATTAAAAAAATTATCAACTGGCCTTAGCGGTGTTGATAAACTCACCCAACTTCCTGCTACATTTTTAATTTGAAGCATATCACCAGATAAATCTCTATCACCTTCTAGAGCACCCATTACAACATCGGCTTTAACAGGACCAGAAGTTATGGTTTTAAACCCACTAAATGTAATATCAAAATTATTAGTTGTTTTAGTAACGTGTGCATAGCCATCAAAAATTGTAACATTTTTTGCGGTTAATAAAGGGCTTTCATATACAAACACAATTTGCCACCCACCTGAAGTTCCTGTATTACCTCCATCATGTGCCATTAAATTGCCAGTCTTAGCTTCAATATTAGCAACCTGATATTTTCCATAGGGATTTGAAAGAACAGTAACTAAAGACGATATATCTTTTACACAAACAAATGGATCATTACTAAAATGAGTATCTCTTCCTCTAAATATAACCTGATCTGCAACAATTGTAGAATAGTTGGATTGACCTGGAAGCATTAATTTAACCTCGTTATAATTCCAGCTAGGTTGATTATCACTTCCATCATCTTTTTCTTTATCAGCAGCAGCCCAATATAAATAAGCTTTTCTAACAGTAACACAAGATAATGTTGGCTCTGGATTCGAAAAATTAGCACTGCTTGAATTAAATGTTGAAGGATCAGTATCTATATCAACATACACGTTATCAGAAAAATCATGATTGCCACTGGTACCATTATAGTTGCCAGTAGCTGTTCTGGATAATACATTGTTAGCGATAACGGAAAAATTACCTCTAATAGTGGTGTCATACCTAGGTAAAAATTTCTGTTTAACTTGTGCATAAGAAGACAAACTTAATTGAAAGATAAGTATGCCAAGTACTATAGTTATTTTATTGAAAAGAGTAAAGTTCTTCATATGCCCTTTTTATTTTTTTAAACGATTCATTAAACAATTAATTAAAATCATTTGGATCTGGAATTAACTGTTCTATTGTTAATGGCTTACTTAAAACGCCTTTTCCTGAGTTCTTTCCGGAGTTCTTTCCTGAACTATTTGTATTTTCAATTAGAATTTCAAAACAATGAGCCGTATTAAGTTTTGTGCTATTATTTCTTGAAAACTTTATATAAATTTTTTTAGTTGAATTTGCATCTACATTTAATTGATTAATAGGGGTGACTTTATCGGTTTCTAAAATTGAATAATTTAAACCGGGCGAAGTTTTTAATTTAGTTTGGTCCGTGTAAGTTTTACTGGTTTCAGAATTAGGATTGCAAGACACATTCTTTATAGATACCTGTAAATTTTTATACATACTATTAGTGTCGTTTTTTACTTCAATTAAATAATAATGATCAGAAGCACTTAAAGGATTCACCGGTTTTTCTAAAAGGCTCATGGTTATGTTCTTTTGGCTAAAGGATAATGCTGCACTAAACATAACTATTAGAATTGTATATTTTTTTTTCATATTCATTAAATAAAATAATTTTAATTTTAAAAACATTTATTAAATTGACACCAATACTTTGTTTGAGTCACATAAAATGACTAAAAACAATAACACGATAAAAAGTTTTTGAGGGAAAAACCAAACAGTAAAACATTGTTCCGCAATGTTTGTTTTGTGTTTAAAATTAGATTGGGGTCATAATTTTCTAATTAAAATGTTCAACAAAACAACAAATAAGTTATTGTTCCATCAATTAAAACTGTTAAATAACTTATAATTTCGTTTAACCGAATTGTAATATCATTTAATCTGTTTTATACGTAATTAAATGAAATTAATATTTTTTTAACTATTTAATTTCAAAGTATTTAAGTTGATATTGATTTTAAATTTTTTAAATTCACACGTTAACAATTACAAATGTATTTTAACAAGTATTATGAAAAAGCTTACTTTAGTTAGACATGCGAAATCTTCTTGGGAATTTAACATCTCAGATCATGAAAGACCTCTGAATTTTAGAGGTTTCAAAGATGCGAATGCCGTTTCTAAAGAATTAATGGGACCGTTTAGTCCAGAATTAATAATGTCAAGTGATGCATTACGGGCAAGAACTACTGCTGAGATATTTGTTTCTAACCTTGATTTTGGCCGTAAACCATTTATTTTAAACCATGATTTATATGATTTTGCTGGTGACAATTTAATAAAAGTCGTTAAAAATTGTACTGATAATATAAATCAATTATTACTTTTTGGGCACAATAATGCCATTACTAATTTTGTAAATAGTTATGGAAATGTTTTTATTGATAATGTGCCAACATGCGGAGTTGTTGTCATGGAATTTGAAATAGAAACTTGGAATGCCTTAAAAAAAGGGAGAACAATTAAAACGCTGTTTCCAAGAGATTTGAAAGGTTAAAATCTATTGGCACAATTGCAAGATTTTCTTAAGAGGCGGAATTCATAACTTATAAAAATCTCATGAGATCCAGAAGTATATGGATTTAAATCTGAAGTAACAAACTCATAAGCATAACCTATTCTGAGTCCTTCAGCGGCCAAAATACTTACATAAGCACCAATGGCGTCTCCAAATCTGTAGGTAGCGCCTAGCCATAAGTTTTCTTTGATTAAAAAATTGGCAGTTAAATCAAAAGATGTAGGTGCGCCCTTTGTATATTTTATTAAACCAGTGGGTTTAAATTGTAAACTTGGGCTAAACTCTAACAAATAACCGGCCATAAGGTAATAACTTGCTCTTTCAATAGCAGTATATACAATATCGCTATTATTGATATAGCTTATGATTTTTGGTGACGATAGGCTAACGAAAAGCTTATCGGACCTTAAATAGACTCCAGCACCAAAATTTGGTTTCAGTTTGTTAAAAATATTATCTAAATATCTATCACTTTCCGATAATAATTCAGGATCTAAACCATATTTACTAAATCCTGCTTTTAAGCCAAAGGATAACCAATATTCATCAACTAAATTAATTGAGTAGGACAAATCACCAAAGGCATAAAATGTGTTTTCGTAGCCCAGTTTGTCATTAATTATTGATAGACCTATTCCAAGATTTGTATTGGTCACACCAGTATGCATTGCAAATGTTTGCGTTACCGGAGCCCCCCTTATTTCTATCCATTGATTTCGGTTAAAAAAAGATACATTCAGTTTTTCCCGGCTACCGGCATAGGCTGGATTAATAGCAATGGTGTTAAACATATACTTTGTAAACTGAGGTAATTGCTGTGAAAAACTCAGTATGGGCAGTATAAGAATTAATAATTTGATTCGTATTTTTTTATCTATACACATTTTGGTTTTACTGTTCTGTACCTAAATAAATAAATCCTTGAATGGGTTTTAAGCCACTATTAATTAATTCTACAACATAGTAATACGTTCCTGTTGGAAGTTTTTCAGTAGTTCCAATGGTAGAATTAGGAGTATTACCAGTCCATTCATTATTATAATTATGAGATTCAAATAATTTTGTTCCCCACCTGTTAAATATTTTCACTACCACTATAATATCACAAGTGCTTAAATCATCAATTTTATCATTTAAGATATAGGCTACATTGAAAGTTTCATTATCTAAATCACCATTTGGGGTTACCAATTTTGAAATATCAACATCAAATAAAGATTTAATACAAGGGTATTCAATGCAATCATCATTTAAATTAATATCAAACACATTGGTTATAATACATTGATTATTGTTGCTTGTATAAGTAAATGTATAATCGCCTTCAGGCACAATTGCCGGATCAAATAATGAACCATTTAATACTTCCATAGAATTGCTTGTCCATGTTCCTGAATAGCTGGTATCAACCAATGTATTCAAATCTAAAACAGGCTGGTCAATACATATAATTAGCGTTTCATTAGTAGAGCTATCATTAAAAAGCATATGAATTGTTTGTGAAAATGTACTTGAATTATTGCAATTATCAGAAACAATCCATGTCCTTATCAAATCATAATTATCTTGAGTTGTTTGAACGGTTTGCTCATTGAAATTGACGGTTACATTTGTAGTACATCCATCCATAAATTCTAATTCTGGAATATCAGGTATGGCACTACATTCTAAAGTGATTTCTGAATCTAAACTTGTTAATAAACTAGGTGGTATATTATCTTCAACTGATATTGTTTGTGTGAATGAAACAGAAGTTCCACAGTCATCAATAGCAGTCCATGTTCTTAATAGCGTATAGCTATTTGGGCAATTACTATTATTTCTAACTTCGTTAAAAGTAACTGTTGCAGTGCCGCAATTATCAGTCGCTGCTAAATTTTCTGGTTCCGGAATATTATCACATTCTACTGTTGTATCAATGGGTAATACACCAATAAAGGTTGGAGCTGTATTATCTTGAACTGAAATAGTTTGTGTGTAAGAAGTAGAAAGACCGCAATCATCAGTAGCCGTCCAGGTTCTTAACAATACATAATTATTAGGGCAACTACTATTATTTTTAATTTCATTAAAAGTTACGGTTGCTGCCCCGCAATTATTAGTAGCCGTAAGATTAGCTGGAGCTGGAATATTATCACATTCTACTGTAATGTCAACAGGCAATACTTCAACAAATGAAGGTGGGGAAGAATCTTCAACAGTTATTGTTTGGGTATGTGTTGTAGCATTTCCACAAGAATCTGTGGCTGTCCAAGTTCTCGTTAATGTATAATTTGAATTACATGAGCCGTCAGTTCTAACTTCACTTAAAGTAACAGTTGCCGTTCCACAATCATCTGTTGCAGTCAGGTTTTCTGCAACCGGGGTTGTATCACATTGCACTGTCATGTCTGATGGTAAAGTTTCAACAAATGTTGGAGCAGAAGTATCAACAACTGTGATGACTTGTACATAATCAGGTATTGGGTTGCTACAGTCTGCATCAAAAGACCATGTGTTTGTATAAGTTCCGCTATTAGAACAATTTGCATCTTGTACAAAAGTTCCAACAGTTTTATTCAAAATAAAAACACATTTATCTAACATGGGCTCTAATAACCCAGCGTCATTGAAAGCTATTGTGTCATTACACTCAATGGTTCTGTTTAATGATTGTAAAGGAGTTGCCCAATCAATTAAAGGTTGTTGAACGTTTACAATAAGGGGTTCGTTTGGAATACATTGATTTGTACTTGCAGAGCTATAGTCTGTTTGTGGTGTGGGGTTTGTTGCACCATTATAATTGGCTTCAAATTGAATGGTGAATGATAAATCGCAATTATTTTCTAAGAAGTAACATTCATTATTTACTTTTAAATTGAATTCAATATCCAGTGCAGGATCTCCAACATCCATAAGTCCATCTTGATAATAAAATGTTAAAACATTAGTTGCATTATTGAAAGTATAGGTAACGCCAGCTGGTAAATTGCTCGCCGATTCAAATAAAACTTGCGGAGGTAAAGTTGCCGAAAGTTCTAAATTTCTAACGTGGTCATTCCCGGTATTGGCAAAATTCATATTGAAATTCAATACATTATCAGGGCTTTCAATGGCATTTACGGTATTATGGGTTAAATAAATAGGTGCCAGGTCTGGTTCCCAAACTTCAACTGATAAACCTAATAAAAACAGACCATATGTTTCTGCACTCGATGTCATTCTAATAGTTGCAGATGTTTGGTTATTGGCAATGATGCTATTTCCGGGGTTATCTAAATAAAAAACGGAGGCATCAAACCCTGTGGTATTAGAGCTGGCAGGTATTCTATTTAATAAATCAGAACCATTAACGGTAATTTTACTGTTAAAAAAATTATTAGCATCTCTCAATGGTGTAGATAAGTTTACATACGTATTGCTAACATCTACAATTTGTAGCTGATCATCTAATAAATTTCTATCACCTTCTAATACACCAATAAGCATATCGGCATTTACCTGACCAAAAGGCACGGTTAAAAAGCCATTAAAATCAATATCAAAATTATTAACATTTCTTGTTACATGTGCATAACCATCAAATAATGTGATATTTCTTGCTGGAAGATAAGGGCTCTCATAAACAAAGACTATTTCCCAACCTCCGGCAGGACCAGATTGTACACCAAAATGTTCTTGTAATTCATCTTTTTTCCCTTCAATATTAGCAAGTTGATAGTTGCCATAAGGACTAGATAATGCATTGACTCTATCCGTAATATCCTTTACACATACATATGGGTCATTACTAAAGTGTGTGTCTCTTCCTCTATAAATAATATCATCAGCAGTAACCGTTGTATAATTAGTTTCTCCCGGAAGAATTAATTTCACATCATTGAAGTTCCAATTTGGTTGATTATCATCTCCGTTATCTTGTTCTTTATCTGTAGCTGCCCAGTACAAATAAACTTTTTTAATAAGTAAACAAGTTAAGCTAGGTTCAGGATTTTCAAAAACAGCACTACTTGAATTAAAGGTGCTAGCATCATTGTCTATATCAACATAAACATTATCCCTATAATCCTGATTATCCCTTAATCCATCGTAATTTGCCGTAGCATTTCTAGAAATCATATTATTGGCAATAATAATAAAATCCCCTCTTAAAGATTCATTATATCTTGGGGTTAAGGCTTTTTGTACTTGAGCATTTGCTGTTGAAGATAGAAAAATGCCTGAAAAAAGTATAATGAGTTTCAATAAATATTTAGAACCATTCGTTTTTAGAATAGCATAAAACTTAAACGCTATTACTACAAAAAAACGATAAATACCTACGTTTGTAATTGTTTTCATAACTCTTATTTTAGTATGCACAAATTTTAAATGCCGACTGCTTATATTCTTTATTGAATAAATAATAATACCAAAATCAATGAGGGAAAACATTGGATACCAATGCTTAAAGGCTTTGTGTTCAATAACTTTTTATTGTGTGGGGTAAAAAGTTTTATTGTTTTAATTCTGTTAAATTAAACTCAAATATACAATAAAACCTATGAAAAGTTATATAAATTCGATGAACGAATCTATAAGTAAGTATAAGATTACAATAATTTGTTATTTATCGAATGTTTTCTTTTGAAAAGAATTATTTTAAACCAATTCACCCTTTCAATACTCTTAAAATCCTTTAAAAATCACTATTTATACCTTAGTGATAGTTTAATTGTTTTATTTAAATAGAATATATTTGTGAATTATAATCAAGATTAGATGACAAAGGCAGAAAGGCATGATAATAGATACGTTAACAGAGAAATTAGTTGGTTACAATTTAACGCAAGAGTTTTGCAAGAAGCCGCTGATATTACTGTGCCACTCATTGAAAGATTACGGTTTTTAGGTATTTTCTCAAATAATTTAGACGAATTTTTTAAAGTAAGATATGCAACGGTAAAGCGCATCGTGCAAGCGGGTAAAGGGGGGAAAAGTGAACTTGGAGGTATTAGGGCTTCAGAATTACTTGAAATAATAACTCAAATTGTCATTAAACAACAAAGCGATAGTCTTGCTATTTTAAATAAAATTGAGTTGCAATTAAGAGATGAAAATATTTTTAAAATAGATGAAACTCAAATTAAACCTTTCCACCATGATTTTATAAAAAATTATTTTATTGAAAAAATCAGTCCAGCCCTTGTAACCATTATTTTAAATGATTTAGTGCAACTTCCAAATTTAAATGACAGTGCAGCTTATTTAGCGGTGAGGATGGTGTTGAGAGAAAATCAAAAACAATTCGCCTTAATAGAAATACCAAAATCCATCAATCGTTTTATAGAATTGCCTCAAAATAATGATAAGAATTATATCATTATGATTGATGATTTATTGCGGTATTTTTTAGATGATATTTTCAATATTTTTGATTATGAAAGTATTTCAGCTCATATGATAAAAATTACCCGTGATGCTGAACTTGACTTTGAAAGTGATTTAAGCAAAAGTTTTATTGAAAAAATATCAGATAGTGTTAAACATAGACAAACTGGGCAACCCGTACGTTTTGTTTATGATAAAAACATTCATAAAGAAACCTTACAATATCTCATGTCTAAAATGGGTATTGATGCTGAAGACAGTATTATTCCTGGTGGGAGATATCATAACCGACGAGATTATATGGCCTTCCCAAGTTTAGGAAGAACAGATCTTTTATACCAAAAAATCCAGCCACTTCTGGTCAAGGGATTAAGTTTGGAAGGCAGTATCTTTGAGGAAATATCAAAAAAAGATTTTTTAATTTATGCACCGTATCATACGTTTTCATATATCGTTAAGTTTTTAAGGGAAGCCGCTTTAGATCCTAAAGTAAAGACCATAAAAATCACTATTTACAGATTAGCAGAGATTTCACATATTGCAAGCTCTCTTATAAATGCGGCCATTAACGGTAAAAATGTAACGGTTTCTATTGAAATACAAGCCAGATTTGATGAACAGGCCAATATTGAATACGCGCAACAAATGGAAAAGGAAGGTATTCATTTGGTATTTGGAGTACAAGGCTTAAAAGTCCACAGTAAAATTTGTGTGATAGAACGAGAAGAAAATAAGAAATTAAAGCGATATGGCTTTGTTAGTACTGGTAATTTCAATGAGTCTACCGCAAAAATTTATACAGATTGTACTTTGTTAACGGCCAATCAAAGTCTGTTAAAAGATATTGATAAAGTGTTTACTTTTTTTGAAACCAATTATCAAATTTTTAAATACAAGCATATCATAACATCACCTCATTATACACAAAAAGCATTATTTAATTTAATAGATTCCGAAATTCAAAATGTAAAAAGAGGTAAACCAGCTTTCATAAAAATAAAAATAAACAGTATTACAAGTTATGACATGGTTGATAAACTGTATCAGGCTAGTAGTGCAGGGGTTCAAATCCAAATGCTTGTTAGGGGAAGTTGTTGCCTCATACCTGGGATAAAAGGGATGAGTGAAAATATAGAAGTTATAAGTATCGTTGATAAATTTTTGGAACATTCAAGGCTTTATATATTTGGCAATAATAACAACCCGAAAGTTTATATTTCTTCAGCTGATTGGATGACTAGAAATATAGAAAATAGAGTAGAGGTAAGTTGCCCAATTTATGATGAAAACATTAAACAAGAGTTGCTGGATACTTTTGAAATTAGTTGGAATGACAATGTAAAAGCACGATTATTGAACGACTCCCAAAATAATGAATACGTAAAAAATGATAAAAACAAATTAAGATCGCAACTTGCCATTTATGATTATTATTTAAAAAAGTTAGAAGATTAAGATGTTAAAAATTCAAAAATATGCAGCAATTGATATTGGCTCCAATGCCGTAAGGCTACTTATATCAAATGTTATTGAGGAAGAAGGAAAACCTGTTTTATTTAAAAAAAATTCATTGGTCAGGGTTCCCATCCGCCTTGGCTCTGATGTGTTTTTAACCCAAAAAATTTCACCAGAAAACATTCAGCGTATTACTGATACCATGTTGGCCTTTAAGTTATTAATGAAATCCCATAAAATAGTAAAATATAAAGCATGTGCAACTTCAGCTATGCGAGAAGCCATTAATGGACAGGAAGTGGTAAATTTAGTTTTTAAAAATTCTAAAATCAGAATAGATATTATTGAAGGCGAAGAAGAAGCTGCTGTAATTGCAGCAACTGATTTGCATAAATATATTGATAATGCCAAAACGTATTTATATGTTGATGTTGGTGGAGGTAGCACTGAGTTTACCGTGATACATAAAGGAAATACAGTAGTATCAAAGTCGTTCAAAATAGGGACCGTACGTTTGCTTAATGATATAGTTGAAAAAAAGACTTGGGATGAGCTTGAAACATGGATAAGATATCAGGCAAGTTTATTTGATAAAATTGAAGTCATTGGTTCTGGCGGAAACATTAATAAAATTTTTAAAATATCACGTAAAGCAATGGGTAAACCTTTAACCTATTTTTACTTAACGTCTTATTTCAATATTTTAAAAAGCTACTCATATGAAGAGCGCATCACGGTTCTTGATTTAAACGAAGATAGGGCAGATGTTATTATTCCTGCCATGCGAATCTATTTATCTTCTATGAAGTGGAGCGGAGCAAAATATATTTACGTTCCTAAAATTGGATTAGTTGACGGAATTATTAAAAGCATATACTATGATACCGTTTCAAGCAGTACACAGTAAAATCCAATTGGGTTTTGGTTATAAATTTTAACCGTGTATTGCTTCCGTTTTTCCTAGATTACTTATTATTTTAGATTCATATTCAAGAAGTTGTTGCCACTTGGTGTCAACTTCCTTTCTATTACCATATTGTCTTGCAAACCCTAAAAACATGGTATAGTGGTTGGCTTCACTAACCATTAAATTCTTGTAGAATTCAGCTAACTCTTTATCTTTTAATTCTTCAGAAAGCAATCTAAAACGTTCACAGCTTCTGGCTTCAATTAAAGCTGCATAGAGCAACCGATGCACTAATTGCGTTGTTCTGCTTCCACCTTTTGGAAAAAATTTAACCAAGGCTATTACATAATCATCACGTCTGTCTCTTCCAAGGGTCCAACCTCTTGCAATTATTTTATCATGCACCATTTTAAAATGGCTGATTTCCTCTTTCACTAAAGCCGTCATTTCCTGTACTAGGTCTGAATACTCCGGAAAACCCACAATTAATGAAATGGCGGTGCTAGCTGCTTTTTGTTCACAAAAGGCATGATCTGTAAGTATTTCTTCAATATTTTTTTCAACAATATTGACCCAACGGGGATCTGTTGGAAGTTTGAGTCCTAGCATTTTTTAAATTTTTTTATAGTACATAACAAAAATTAAAACATTTTCTAATCGGCCGCAGTGGAGTGGTTTTTTTATTACCAAGTCGTTAAAAACAGAGGTTTCTACTGCGCTTGACCTGACATTTGAGAACTTGTATTGATTTTTGTTTTGTATAAACATAATCTTTATTATTTATTTGGTTCAATGTGAATTAATACGTGCCCTAAATCAGGAATTTCTTTTTTTAAAAAGTCCTTAAGTTTATGTGATAAATTATGTCCTTCTTTTACAGAAATCTCGCTGTTCACTATTGCGTGTAAATCTACATGGTATTTCATTCCGGATTTTCTTATAAAACATTTTTCTGTCCCTAGAATGCCTTGTACTTCTTCAGATTTTTCTCTGATTTTAATTATAAGTTCATCATAGAGATGTTCGTCCATTATTTCTCCTAAAGCCGGTCTGAATATTAAGTAACTGTTGTATAAAATAAAAGTGGAAGCCAACAATGCCGCCCAATCATCTGCTGTTTCATAGCCTTCACCACATATAATTGCAATTGATATCCCAATAAAAGCCATGACAGATGTTATTGCATCACTTCGATGATGCCAAGCATCTGCTTTTAGAGAAGAACTATTTATTTTATCACTTTTTCTTATTACAACCTGAAATGAAACTTCTTTCCAAATTATGATACCACCAAGGACAAACAATGTCCAATATTTAGGGGTTTTATGTGGGGTTTGAATGTTTATTATACTTTCATAAGCTATTATTGTTGCAGAGGTAACCAAAAAAGCAACAACAATAAATGTAATTAAAGGTTCCATTTTTCCGTGTCCATAAGGATGGTTTTTATCTGCTGGTCTATTAGCATATTTTAGACCAAATAAAACCAAAAGGGATGAAAAAATATCAGTTGTTGATTCAATAGCATCAGCAATTAGAGCATAAGAATTCCCAAAAAACCCCGCAAGCCCTTTTATTAAAGCTAAACAGCTGTTTCCTATAATGCTGAAATATATTGTTCTAATAGCTGTTTGTTGGTTAGTCATTACTTTTAAGATTGCATATGGCTTACCATACAATTATTTATATATCCAAACCAAAAGTTTTCCTTAAAGTATCAATATGTGGGTTTTTTTCTTTTAATTTTTCAAATTTCTCTTTGGCAGAATAGACATATTGTTTTTCCATTTCTTCATTTACCGTGATTGAAAGGGAAATATCAAAGTTATTTAAAGATTTCCGTAAAAAGGACAATAAGTCATATTGTTGCCGTTCAAGCTCAATTTTATTAGTGGAATTAGGGAATTCTAAATGAATTTTAGTGCCTTTAACTTTAGGTTTGTCAATAGATAAAATGGAGGCCAGATTATACTTCCCTTCATGTTGAAGGACTTTTACAAATTGATTCCAGAATACCATAAGTTGTTCTTCAGAAAAATCATCTTTGGGCAAATCATCTTCATTTACAATAACATCCATCTGTTTAATGTGATGCTCTTTTTTAGTTTTTATACTGCTTAATGATAATCCTGAAGTTCTTTTCGTTTTTGTGTTTAAAAGAATTTTTGGTGGTTCTTTCACTAATATACCACCAGAATTTTCAGCACCAGAATCTATTAACTTTTCAGACGGGATTTTGTCTTCTGAAAGATTACTTTTAGAAGGTTTTTCCAGTTTTTTATCAGAAGGAGAATTTGGCAAGATAACTTGTATAGGTGTTATCCTTTTGTTTTTGAAATAGGAGGGTGGGATTATGTAATGTTTGCTATTTTTTTTTTCTCCATCAAAAGTGATAGAGGCAAGCTGCATAAGGCATAATTCAACTAATAGTCGTTGATTTTTACTGGTTTTATACTTTAAATCACAGTCATTGGCCATATTAATGCCATTAAGCAGAAATTCTTGAGAAGCTTTTTTAGATTGCTCCAAGTATTTTGCTTTAATCTGGTCACCAACTTCCAGCAAATCTATGGTTTCAGGTGTTTTGCTAACCAGTAAATCCCTGAAATGAGAGGCTAATCCAGCAATGTAGTGATGGCCATCAAATCCTTTTGATAAGGTATGGTTAAACTGAAGTAATAGATCTGGGATTTTATTATCTAAAATTAAATCTGTACTGGTAAAATATGTTTCATAATCTAAAACATTTAAATTTTCAGTAACGGCTTGTCTTGTTAAATTTTTACCAGAAAAACTAACCACTCGATCAAAAATAGACAAGGCATCACGCATAGCACCATCTGCTTTTTGGGCTATGATATGAAGGGCGTCATCCTCAGCAATTACACCTTGTTCTTTTGCAATATATTTTAAATATGTTTTCGCATCTTTAACGGTAATACGTTTAAAATCAAAAATTTGACAACGAGATAATATGGTTGGAATGATCTTGTGCTTTTCAGTGGTTGCAAGAATGAAAATACAATGTTTTGGTGGTTCTTCCAAAGTCTTTAAAAAAGCATTAAAGGCTGCTTGAGAGAGCATGTGTACCTCATCAATAATATACACTTTGTATTTACCAACTTGTGGTGGAATCCGAATCTGATCAGTTAATTCCCTAATTTGGTCAACACCATTATTGGAGGCAGCATCAAGTTCAAAAATGTTAAAAGCAAAATCTTCATCTTCTTTTTCAGTGCCATCACTATTTATCATTTTAGCTAAAATGCGCGCACATGTGGTTTTACCAACACCACGCGGACCGGTAAATAGTAAAGCTTGAGCTAAATGATTGTTTTCAATGGCATTCTGTAATGTATTTGTAATAGCAGTCTGCCCAACGACGTCTTTAAACGTTTGAGGTCTGTATTTGCGAGCTGATACTACAAAATGTTCCAATTTTGTTGAATTTATTTCAGCATCTTTTTGATGCCAATTGAATAAGTAACAAAGTTAAAAATTCAGCTTAATATTAAGAAGTATCAACCTTAATTTTGCAAGTAGTTATTAACAATTTTATGTATTTTTGCACCTAAGTAAATCGCCTTATCGCTTTTGTGCTGAATTTATTTCAGCATCTTATTCTTTTTAACTTTAAGTTGATTTGAAAAGGTACTGAAACAAGTTCAGCACTTGGGAGGAAAGTCCGAACACCATAGTGCAACATAGTGGTTAACGGCCACCAGTCGTGAGATTAGGAAAAGTGCAACAGAAAGGATGTACAGGTAATGCTGTAGTGAAATCAGGTAAACTCTATGTGGTGCAATGTCATGTAAACCAGTGCTTGAGGGCTGCACGCCCAATGCTGGAGGGTAGGCAGCTAAAGTGTATTGGCAACAATACACTCAGATAAATGATAGGGGCTTTTTCTAATTACGAATTCATTTTTAATTAGAAGAACGTACAGAATTCGGCTTATAGATTTGCTTTCTCATAAAAAACCCTTCTGATTTTTCAGAAGGGTTTTTCGTTTTAAAAATAATTAGGTGGTTGGTTAATTATTCTGAAGGTTCTACCTCAGCCCCAGTTGTTGCTTTTGCAGCGTCTATAGCTTGCATTGCTAAAACAAATTCAGAAACATCATAGAAACCATATTCATTAGCTATTTTTCCATCAACCATTCGGCAAGATAGGTGTACTGGAATTTCTATTTCCTGGCCATTTGCAGCTACTGTACCATGCCAATCTCCCCAAAAATTCACCCATGTATCTCCATCATCATCAATGGTTTGTTCAAAAAATATTTTATCTTCACCATGATCAAAACTATAGCTAGATGTATTGGCTAATGTTGCTTTCAAGGCTTCACTGGTTTCTTTAGGAGTTGCACTTTTTTTCCAGGTATTGTGATATATTTTTGCAGTATCGGAATAATTGGTAGCCCAAGCTTCCCAATTACCAGCTTCATAATCGCTAATTAATTTTTTAACAACATCTATATTTGGAGAGGTTGTTGTAAACCGCTCAGGCTTGTTTTGGCAAGCTGAAAATAGCACTATTATAAGGCCTAATAAAAATAATTTTTTCATCTTTCTTAAATTTATATTTAATACTATTTAGGAGAATAGGATAAGTCAGGTCTCATATCGCCAGATAATTCTTCAAAACGGGATATACTACTCATTAAATTACCAAAAACAGGACCGCGTTCTTCTCCTAATACCGTTTCATTAGCTTTACCTTTCATAATGTCATCCATTTCATCCTTTGACGAAATAGCCACTAAATAAAAGCTTTCTGGACATCCAAAACCACTTCTGTAAACCCTGTAATAATTTTCAGAGCCTTTACTGGCAAATAAATCTTTAACCCCTTTCATGGCGTCATACACTTTTTTGCTGTTCTCAGGTGTGTAATATAAATAAAACCATTTTCTGTGGTTCATACCTTCCTGCATTTGTGAAATTCCTTCTGGCATATAGGTTAAACTCTCAGAAAGGGTTATTACATAATCGTTATGGGTATCATAACATTTATCAAAGTTTTCAAACATGCTTCCCCATTCATCGCCCATGGCTTTTGCCATATCTGCAAAAAGGTTTTTATCTAAATCTGCAAAATTCTCCATGGGACTGATGTATAAATACTTCATATCACTTGTGGTTGCTGTTATCCATGGAGACTGAGGATTGTGTTTTTTACAAGCTTCTACAAAGGCTTTTGCTGTTTTCTCATATTCTCCAACCATAGATGGTTTTACGTTATCTTGATGTATTTGATAACGTTTTTGTGCATATGATAAATTGAAAATAAAGCAAAAAAACAATGCTAATAATACGGTTTGTTTTAAGGTTTTCATAAGAGATTATTTTAAAGTTATTGATTAGTTAATTATTTAAAAAAGAATACATGCTATGGTGCAGGAGGCGCTAATGTTATTCCTAATTGTTGCATAAGATCTAATTGATCAAAATATACATTTTCTATATCGATTTTTCCTTCTCCATTAAAATGTAGACGCGATAATCCTTCCGTTTTAGCTTTTTTACCACTAGCAGGATAACCAGCAAATTCGCCCGTATTGGTTCCTTCAAACCCCCAATGTAAAAAAACAGTATTGTCTTTTATAGATTTATGAAGTATTGAGATTTTTAAATCTGGAAATCCAGTAAAAAACACATCAAGACTTGCAACCAGTTCTTTAGGATTAGAGGCAACTTTTTCTCTATTCATATAGCGAATATAATTATCTGTTAGTATATTGCTTAATACAGTATTATCTCTTTTATTAAAAAACTCACTAATATATGAATCAAGTTTGTCCATCATTGCTTTTTCATCAACCGGCAGAGCATTGGCAGCTTCTATTTCTGCTAACGCAACTGTAATAGGATTTGAATCATAATAATCATACATTTTAACAACTTTTCCATCAGTGTATTGAGCTGTTATATGTACTGGTACATCAATTTCTTTACCATTGTCTTTTAAAGTTCCGTGCCAATTGGCCCAATAATTTACCCAGGTTTTTTCAGTGCTATCTATTACCATTTCAACAAAAGACCCTTTATCTTGAAACCCATAAGTTGAAAAACTTAAAAGCATTTCTTTTTGGGCATTTTCAAGATCAGACGTGGAGATACTTTTAAGTGAATTTATGTAGAGTTTAGCCGTATCGGCAAAATGGGTTCGCCAGGATTCCCAATCTCCATTGTTATATTCGGTTATACTGGCTTTCATGGAGCTAATTTCCGGAGATTCAGAAAAGTAACGTTGCTTTGGTTTTTCGCAGTTAAAAAATAGAATTAATGTTAATCCTAATAGAAATAATTTTTTCATTTAATGTATGGTTTTAGTGGTTAATATTCACTTTAAACCATAATCATAATACAATAAAAAAATCATTCTTATTGTTGTAAAAAAAGTATGTGTAGAGTCTGGGACTCTTAGGGAGAATCTAATATACTGAAAAAAAAGTAATTATGAAAAAAAAATATTACAATTTAGATATTTCAAAGAAACTAAACACATTGCCGCCATAATTTTTAGAATAGCTAAAATGCATTTGATCTGACAAATTAGTATGTTTGGAATGTTCAATAATAAGCACACCATCTTCTAGAAGCAAATTATTTTGAAACACCAATTCTGCTATTTTACTGAACTGTTCATCAGCAAAACCATAAGGTGGATCTGCGAATATGACATTGGATTGAAGGTTTGTTTTTTCTAAAAATTTATAAACATCACTTTTAATGGTTTGGATTGGCATTTTAAAGGCTTCGGACGTTTGATTTATAAATTTTACACAACCATAATCCTGGTCCACACAAATAATTTTCTCAGTACCTCTTGATGCAAATTCATAACTTATATTACCTGTGCCCGCAAAAAGGTCTAAAACAGATAGGTCATCAAAATAAAAAAGGTTATTTAAAATATTGAATAACCCTTCCTTGGCCATATCAGTGGTTGGACGTACCGGCAAATTTTTTGGTGCCGTAATTTTTCGGCTTTTAAATTGCCCTGAGATAATTCGCATTAAAAATTTTTTATTAAAGTGAAATCTGAATAATTTGTTTTTGCTTGTGTAGTATATGAATAATTATCAAATCTGTTTCCAAAGCTTATATGCCTAATATATTTGTATGCCATTTTATAAAGTTCATCATCCTTTACAATATTACCTATAAAAATTAATTGAAGCGTTTCTGGGTTTAATTGTAATTGCTCTGTAGTAAACAACAGATAATATATAAAATCTTCAGTAGTAGTATATTCAAACGTGTTATAAAGTAAAAGTCCTCCTTTTTTAGTGACAATAATTTCAAAGTGATTTGAACTTATATGGGCATATACTTTTAGGTCTTCAATATGCTTCTCAATGAGCAAAATATTTTCTATTAAAACAGTTGAGACATGCTTATAGGTAAAGCTTCCATACATATCATATATAAAATTATTAATATTTATGTAGGGCACGTAAACATTAACACTGTCATTGATTGAAATGGTGTCATAAGTAATAAAATCTGATTTTAAAATTTTGGAATTAAACTTTAAATAATCAGCTAAACTATCTTCATTAAAAAGAGCTTTTGGTACCAATGTGGATAATTCATTTACATGAATAACATAAACGGCGTTGAATGAACTTTTTAACGCGTCTTCTGTATTAAACACATGTTTTAATTGGTCTAAAGCTTCAAGAGGATTTAATTTTTTTTCAAAAGCTATATGCTTAATACAGGATATTGTATTGGAGTCTTTTTGCAGGATACAAAAAGAAAGTCCACTCAAACTAATTTGAATGGACAATTCTTGTATTATTGTTATGTTTGAAATATTATTCGTTTGCGCCATATGTTTGTGGCCAGTTTCCACTGGTTTTAACTTCAGTCATGGAGCCAACTTTTAAAGCGTTTCCATTTACTCCATCCACAGAAACTACCTGATTTTCTTGAATTACTAAATCCCTGTCTTGATCAAATAAAAGTACGTCTTTTTTCACACTAACTTCAAAAACCGGAATTTTAATATCATTTTGTTCCAAAACCCCTGCCTTCAATTCAAATTTTTCACCAGGCTTACCTACAGGAACATCCATCATGGTTTTATAACGGTCTGATGTTTTAAATAATGAATCTTTAACTGAAACAAAACCTAAAGTATCTATGATAATAATGCTTTTGTAAGTAGTTACACCGCCATATCTTTTTGTTAACTCAACATCTACAATACTTGAATCACGTCTTTGGGTAATGGTGAATTTTGCAGTATCTATAAACTTTACCAATTCGTCAAAATTATCTGTAAACTTTCCGGTTACCTGTTTAAAAGCAAGTTCAGAATCTCTGATATCCATTAATTTTGGAATCACTTGCGCGTAACGTTTATCTTTTATTTCATTAAACTGAACGGGGCCGAATATAGATTTAAAGGTTTGATAACCTAGAAAAGCTATTAGCACCCAAAGCGCAATCATCAAAAAAGGTTTGAATTTGGATGGGATAAATTTATCAACTAGCTTAACTAAACCAATTGTTACCAAAATCACAACAACAGCAATAAGAATTATTTTAAACATAGTAAGTTTATTTATTAATAAAATTAATTAATGGTCTTTCGCAAATCTACAATTTTTTTTTAATCGTAAAAACCAATGTGAATAAAAATCATTTCTATCTTTGAATAATTTTAATGTTTAAGCCAATTAATGACCGCTTCAGAATTTTATTTCCTTATAAAACAGCAATTTCCATTTGAACCAACCCTAAAACAAAATATTGTATTAAATCAGTTGTCCGAATTTATTTTTAGTAAACAGCCAAATTCACTTTATTTGTTAAAAGGCTATGCTGGCACTGGTAAAACCACCATTGTTGGTACAATTGTAGCCAATTTATGGAAAGCAAAAAAAAGCGCTGTTCTCATGGCACCAACGGGTAGAGCGGCCAAAGTTATTTCAAATTATTCAGGAAAAGAAGCGTTTACCATCCATAAAAAAATATATTTTCCAAAAAAAGATAAAAGTGGAGGCGTCAAATTTGTTCTGCAACCCAATAAGCATAAAAACACTATTTTTATTGTAGATGAAGCGTCTATGATTCCGGATACGCCTGGAGAATCAAAACTTTTTGAAAACGGGTCATTGCTTGATGATTTGATGCAGTATGTGTATTCTGGGCACCAATGTAAATTACTTTTAATTGGGGACACGGCACAGTTACCACCAATTAAATTGGATTTAAGCCCTGCACTTGACGAAAATAAGCTTAGTTTAAATTACAATAAAGAGGTTACCAAAATGGAATTGAATGAAGTGGTTCGCCAAGAATTTGATTCTGGTATTCTTGCTAATGCTACATTGTTGAGAGAAGCCTTGTCAAATGCCTTTCATGACGCATTTAAATTTGATTTAAACGGTTTTAAAGATGTTGTGAGGTTAGTAGACGGTCAAGAAGTTATGGACGCTATAAACGACGCGTACAGTACTTTAGGAAATGAAGAAACAACCATTATTGTGAGGAGCAATAAACGCGCTAATTTATATAACCAACAAATTAGAAACAGAATTTTGTTTAATGAGAATGAATTAACCCCTGGTGATTTCATTATGGTTGTTAAGAATAATTACTTTTGGATTAAACCAACTTCTGAAGCAGGTTTTATTGCGAACGGAGATATTATAGTAGTACTTGAAATTTATAATCTGATTGATTTATACGGATTTCGTTTTGCAGAAGTTAAAGTTAGAATGGTTGATTATCCAAAAATGCAAGCATTTGAAACCGTTTTGCTACTTGATACTATTGAATCTGAGACGCCTTCTTTAACGTATGAAGACTCTAACAGGTTGTACCAAGAAGTCATGAAAGATTATGAAACTGAAACCAGTAAATACAGAAAATTTTTAAAGGTTAAGAATAATAAGTATTTCAATGCATTACAAGTGAAGTTTTCATATGCTATTACCTGTCATAAATCACAAGGAGGCCAATGGAATACTGTTTTTGTGGAACAACCGTATTTGCCAAATGGCATTGATAAAGAGTATTTGCGCTGGCTTTATACCGCCATTACCAGAGCTAAGGAAAAACTGTATTTAATTGGCTTTACAGACGATTTTTTTGAAGCATAATTTTTAATTATTTTTGATTTATGAATCTAGAAACACTTTTAAGTATTTGTCTTGGCATTGGTTTAGCAGCTTCTGTAGGCTTTAGAGTGTTTTTACCTTTGTTTGCATTAAGTTTAGCAGCCTATTTTAATGTTTTGGAACTGAATGATTCCTGGCAATGGATAGGAAGTTTTTCAGCATTAATCATTCTAGGGGTAGCCACTTTTGTCGAAATATTTGCATATTTTATTCCGTATGTGGATCATCTTTTAGATGGTATAACGGTTCCTTTAGCAGCTATTGCCGGCACCATTATTATGTTGTCAACAGTGATGGATTTAAGTCCGGAAATCACATGGGCATTAGCTATTATTGCCGGAGGTGGTACAGCTGTTGCAATTGCAGGATCGTCAAGCGCCGCAAGGCTTACATCGACTATTTCAACAGGTGGATTAGGGAATCCCATAGTGTCAACCGTTGAGACGGGAACCGCAACATTCATGGCCATAGTTTCTATAGTTTTGCCTCTTATTGCTTTTGTTTTAGTAATTGTATTATTCTTTATCATTTTTAGAGTATATAATAAGATTAAGAAATCTAAAGGGTAGAATGAGTAATAAATATTATATTTTTGATGCATATTTGATTTAAAAATTGATGAAAATTATTTCGATGATTCCCGCACGCTACAGTGCAACTCGCTTTCCAGGTAAATTAATGCAAGATCTTTCTGGAAAAACAGTTATTTTAAGAACGTATGAAGCAACAGTTGCAACCAATTTGTTTGATGACGTTTTGGTTGTTACTGATAGCCAAATTATTTATGATGAGATTGTTAATAATGGCGGAAAAGCCATGATGAGTATTAAAGAACATGAATGCGGAAGTGATAGAATTGCTGAAGCTGTTGAGTTTTTAGATATTGATATTGTAATTAATGTGCAAGGAGATGAACCTTTTGCGGATGCCGTTTCACTTAAAAAACTGATTGATGTTTTTAAAGATGACCATAAAAAGGAAATTGATTTAGCGTCATTAATGGTTCATATTACAGATTGGGAAGAAATTTGTAATCCAAACACGGTTAAAGTTATAGTTGACCGAAATAATTTTGCATTATATTTTTCAAGAAGCCCGATTCCATATCCAAGGGATAAAAATGTAGGTGTAAATTACTTCAAACATAAAGGGGTTTATGCCTTTAGAAAAAAAGCCATTCTAGACTTTTATCATTTGCCAATGTTAGCTTTAGAAGCTTCCGAAAAAATTGAATGTATTCGTTATTTGGAATACGGTAAACGAATTAAAATGGTAGAAACAGATGTTCAAGGCGTGGAAATTGATACCCCTGAAGATTTAGAACGTGCTAAGAAATTATGGAAATAGATTATCAACATATAAAAGTCATTGGGTTTGATGCCGATGATACGTTGTGGGTTAATGAAACCTATTTTCGTGAAGCTGAAATTAAGTTTTGCGATTTAATGTCAGAATATGAAACACCTAATAAAACAGACCAAGAACTATTTAAAATGGAAATGAAAAACCTTCCATTGTATGGTTATGGTGTCAAAGCCTTTGCATTGTCAATGGTTGAAATGGCTTTAGAAATATCCAATTACAACGTATCTCAAAAAACCATTGAGTCTATTTTACAAATAGGAAAAGATATGCTGGAAAAACCTGTGGAACTTTTAGATGGTGTTGAAGAAGTTCTTAAAACCTTATCAAAAAAATATAGATTGATTTTAGCAACTAAAGGCGATTTATTAGACCAGGAGCGTAAACTTGAAAAATCTGGTTTAACGGATTATTTCCACCATATTGAAGTAATGAGTGATAAACAAAATGAAAATTATTCCAAATTATTAAATCATTTGGATGTAAAGCCTTCAGGGTTTTTAATGATTGGAAATTCTTTAAAATCCGATATTTTGCCCATAGTTCACCTAAATGCACATGCTATTCATGTACCATTTCATACTACTTGGGCACATGAACAAGTCACTGAAAAAGAAACCAATGGGAAAACCTATAAAACCATAAGTAGTTTAAAGGAATTATTAACCTTATTACATATATGAAGGTTTTAGATATTGACAATTGGAACAGAAAGCAACATTACAACCATTTTATTGGTTTGGCTGATCCATATTTTGCTGTTACCATCCCTTTTAATGTGACTAAAGCATATCAATTTTCAAAAGATAAAAACATCAGTTTTTTTGCAAGATATTTGCATGATTGTATGCGCGCCATTAACCAAATTAAAAGTTTTAAATACAGGATACAAAATGATGAGGTTGTTGAATTTGATATCATTCATGCATCACCAACCTTAATGAGAGATGACAACACTTTCGGGTTTTCTTTTGTTAATTTTCATGAAGATTTAAATATGTTTATTAAAAATATGGATTCAGAAAAATATAGAATTCAAAATTCAACAGAACTATATCCTCCAAATAATGGATTGGATTGTGTGCATTGTTCAGCATTGCCCTGGTTGAATTTTACAGGCCATAAAGAACCCGTTTCAAATGCATTGGATTCTGTTCCAAAAATAGCCTTCAGTAAAGCAACAAAAATAGATGATGATTTATTTATGAATGTGGCTATAAGTGTAAATCATGCGTTGGTTGATGGTTATGATGTTGGTTTGTTTTCACAAAAGTTTCAAGATTTTTTAAATGTGTAATATTCAAAAAATGCTAATTTTACCAGTTGTAAAAGAAAATTTATTAAATGAATTATAAAAACTTTCCCATGGTGCCAAGAGTTATTTTTGGCAGAGGCAGTTTCAATCAGTTAAGTGAAATAATATCCCCGAAACGATTAAATGTACATGCACCGTTTGTGTTTTTAGTTGATGACGTGTTTAAAGGCAATGCTTGGTTAACCTCAAGAATTCCGTTGGCCTATGAAGATAAGGTTATTTATATTTCATCAAACGAAGAACCTAAAACATCGCAAGTGGATGATTTGGTAGAAGACATCATATTAACCTCAAGACAAGGTACTTCTGGTATTATTGGAATTGGGGGAGGAACCATATTGGATTTAGCAAAAGCAGTAGCTATCATGCTTACTAATGAAGGCGAAGCAAAAGATTATCAAGGATGGGATTTAGTTAAAAACCCTGCCATTTACCATGTTGGGATACCAACTATTTCTGGTACTGGCGCAGAGGTTTCCAGAACTACTGTACTGACAGGGCCCGAGAAAAAACTAGGAATTAATTCTGATTTCACACCTTTTGATCAAGTAATTTTAGATCCAGAACTAACAAAAGGAGTTGACACAAATCAATGGTTTTACACAGGTATGGACTGTTTTATTCATTGTGTAGAATCCTTGAACGGATCTTATTTAAATGAATTTAGCAAAAGTTATGGTGATATGTCTTTTCAGCTTTGTAAAGAAATATTTTTACAAGATACGCTTTCAGAGGCCGAATCTCAAGATAAACTCATGATGGCTTCATGGCATGGGGGTATGAGTATTGCATATTCTCAAGTCGGTGTTGCACACGCCATGAGTTATGGTTTATCCTATTTATTAGGAACCAAACACGGCATAGGTAATTGTATTGTATTTGATCATTTATCTGAATTTTATCCTGAAGGGGTGTCTCTTTTTAAAGAGATGAAAAAGAAATACCAAATTGAATTACCTAAAGGAATTTGTGCTAAATTACATGATTCTGAATTTGATATTATGATTAATATTGCTTTAGGTTTGGAACCTCTTTGGGAAAATGCAATCGGTAAGAACTGGAAAAAAACCATTACAAGAGAAAAATTGAAAAATCTTTACCTAAAAATGTAATATGAAATGGCTTTCCAAATTTATTTATTTTAAGATTTTAGGCTGGAAGGTTGTTGGTAATACAAACTTTTCTCAAGAACAAATAAAAAAAGCAGTAATCATAGTCGCACCTCATACGAGTTGGCATGATTTTTACATGGGTATTATATTAAGATCTATATTAAATATTAGAATTAATTTTGTAGGTAAAAAGGAATTATTTGTGTTTCCTGTTGGTTGGTTTTTCAGGGGACTTGGGGGCGCTCCTATTGATAGAAAAACCAAAGAAAAAAAAGTGCAAGCCATAGCCAAACTTTTTAGTGAAAGAGATGAATTTAGAATGGCCATGGCTCCTGAAGGAACCAGAAAAAAAGTAAAAGAATGGCGTACCGGTTTTTATTATATTGCAAAAGAAGCCAAGGTGCCAATAATCATGCTTACTTTAGATTTTAAAAACAAACAAAACAAAATCTCAGAACCTTTTTATCCAACTGATGATGTTAAAAAGGATTTTGAATTTATGCATCGTTTTTTTGAAGGTGTAAAAGGTAAAATACCGGAATATTCATAGTATTCTTTCAAATAATTAAACATTAATTAGGTCTATTTTGGAAACAATCAAAAAAATATTGGAATTTGAAATTTTCAGTTATGATGATTATGTCATAAAAGTAAAAAGAATTATTGTTGTTTTATTCATTCTTTTATTGACGAAAATTATTTTATGGATAATTAAAAAGACATTATATAGAAGGTTTCAACTTGGAATGGTTGATGAAGGGAATACTTTTGCCTTATTTCAAATTGTAAAATATGTAGTTTGGGTTACAGCCATTGCGTTTCTATTAGAATCATTAGGGGTGAAAATCACATTGCTTTTAGCTGGTTCAGCAGCATTACTTGTTGGTATAGGCTTAGGGTTACAACAAACGTTTAATGATATCATATCTGGTATCATACTACTTTCAGAACGGTCCATAAAAATAGGTGACGTTTTAGAAATAGATGGAGACATTATTAAAATTCAAACCATTGGAGTGAGAACATCAAAGGGAGCCAATAGAGATGAGATAACTATTATCATACCAAATTCTTTAATTACCACTTCCAAAGTGATTAACTGGAGCCATCAATCAAAAAAAACGCGTTTTAAAATTGATGTAGGCGTTGCGTATGGAAGCAATGTTGATTTAGTAATTAAAATACTTGAAGAAAGTGCCATTGAACACCCTGATATTTCCAATAGGGAATTGATTGATGCCAGATTGATAAATTTTGGAAATTCGTCTTTAGATTTTCAATTGTATTTTTTTAGCAAAAATATTTTCAGAATTGAAAAAGTTAAAAGTGATATTAGAAAAATCATAAATAAAAAATTCATTGAAAATAACATTTCAATTCCATTCCCTCAAATGGATGTATATATCAAGCAAAACACGGCATTAAAAAAGAATAGCTAAAATAATCTTAGTTTAAAAAGTGACGTTTTTGCAATAAAATCAGGAAACAAATCAAACCATTGAAAACTGAAATTGTATTTCATGGGTTAACTGATGAGGCACTTCACTTGTAAAATAAATATCGGAAGTGATTGACTAATAATAGACTGAGATTTGATGCTTGTGTGGCTAACAGGTATTCAAATCCTGAAAATATTTTGTATCTTTTGTGTAATGAATAATTGTTTGTTGTAAAAAATTAAAATTAAGAAATGAAAAAAATCATCATTGTATTAGCGGTTATTTTATTATCAATGAACATATCAGCGCAAAAAAAACTAAAAGTAAAGGGAAATGGCGATGTCATAGAAGAATATAATGATTTAGTTGGTTTTAACCAATTGGAAATAAGTGATGGTTTAGAGGTTTCATTAATGCAAACCGGTAATGATGGATACCGCTTAAGAACTGACTCTAACCTTTTCTCATCTATAAAAATAGAAGTAGTTGATAGTATTTTAAGAATTTACACTTCTGACAGAATACGCTCTAGTAAAAAACTTGAAATTTCCATAACATTTCAAAATTTAGACAGAATTGCGCTTAGTCAAGGTGCAAAACTGAATGGTCAAAATAACATGGAATTATCTAACTTGTTCTTAAGTTGTTATGACAATTCTAAATTTGAGTTGGATTTAGAAGCCACCAAGTTTCAACTTGAAATGAATAGTGGTTCTTCAGGAGCCATTCAATTAAGAAATGACGATGCTAAAATGACTTTAAATGATAGTGCTTATTTAAAAGGCAGCATTTCTTCAGATAATTTAAGCTTATTTATCAATGACAGGGCAGATATGAGCATTGAAGGATCTAGTGATAATTTAAATGTAGTGACCAGTGGTTCTATAGATTTTAAAGGAAGTAAACTCAATGCGAAAAAAGCAACGGTTAACGCTTCTAAAGCATCAAAAATACACGTTTATGCCAGTAAACAACTCAATGTGTACGCAAAAGGCAAAAGTTATATTTATGTTTATGGAAATCCTGAAATAGAAGTAGATGGTCTTAATGATACATCACAAATTATAAAAAGATAGTTATGAAATTCAGAACTTTTGTTGGTGTCCTTTTTGTTGTCATTATTATCATATTTTCATTTCAAAATGCCGAAGTTATAGATGTTAAATTCTTTATTTGGAAATTATCTATTTCTAGAGTATTGGTTATTTTAGGAAGTTTTGTTATAGGAATTGTAGTAGGAATTTTGTTGTCTTTGAGAAAAAAATCTTTATTTAAAAGTTGATAATTTTGTAAATTCAGAAGTAAAATGGCACAAATTGAGTCGGTTTCCTTAAAATTCATACCAGACATTATTAATGTTGGAGATGACATTAGTGATATAACTGTAGAAACGCAAATTGCATTTCATGCACTTGATATTAAAATGGGAATGGAATATTTGCTGCACATATTTGTTGTTGATAATCATGGAAAACCTGACATTCCTGTTTTTGTAAGTAATTGGAATAATACTGAAATTTTTGGAATGCCACAAGATGGAAAAGATGATTTTATAGGTAAAATTATAGTTCCTATTAAAGCTAATAATAAGCTTGAAAATTTTGAAACTTCAATAACTTTGAAACTTGGTGATTTAAAAGGGAGTCATTCTTACTATAAACGTAAATTAAAAGTATTGGCAACCCTTATACCCGCCATAGGAATCGCTTCTCAATGGTCTGAACCATTTGAAACTAAATTAGTTTTTTAAGTATTTTTATTCATCGACATTATTTTTTTAAATTAAACTCTTATTTATATGAAGGCTGTTTTTAAAGTAGAACCTCAAAATTTTTCTACTATTAATGAGTTACCCAATGCATGGAAACCCAATAATTATAAGGAATTATTGGAAATAATGGATTATGGGGACACCACAGGTTTGATCCCTCAAGATTTAAAAGATATGTGTTTTATGTTACTTGCAGATCATGGGCCAGAAGAGGCCGTAGAAATCATATTGAAATATATTTTTAACAATAGATTGAATTCAGGACAAATAAGTTCCCTTTCAAATGAAATGATTGAAGAAAAAATGTGGGAAGAATACCCAGAAATATCGCTTCATGAAGAATTTTTTAATGCCCATCAAATTTTATATGCAGCCTATAATGGTAAATTCCCTCAGCCTTCAGCAGTTCAGTTTCAAATTAAAGTAAGTACGGATAACAATGAGAATATGTCTGTGTTCAGTAAAAATCCAGAAGCCTCATTGATTAGGCTATTGGTGAAAGGAATGCCTGAAAACACATTAATCAATCGGCTTTTTGATGAACATATAAAAGGGGATGAGTTTAAGGAAGCAAAAGACATCATTTGGCAATTAAAAACAGGTATTGAAGATGACAAATCCGTAGTTTTCAGTATTATTTCATCATCCTATTGGTTTAAGGATTTTAAGTATGTGGAAGATTTTGAAGCATCTACACATGCTGATGAGATTTCTATATAGAATTAAAAAAGAGGCTGTCTGAAAAGTCAAAATAAGTTGTCATTACGAATCTTTCGACTGTCGCTCAAGACAGGCTAAAGTGAAGTAATCTGTTTATTGATTACCAATAATTTACAGATTGCTTCTCCCGATAGCTATCGGGACTCGCAATGACGTAAAACTTGACTTTTTAGACCCTTTTTTTTATATGAATATTTCAAAATATGCAACTTACTATTTTATAAATTTTGAAGTAAGCGTATTAACAAACAGGACATTTCCTATTTTATCATAACCATCAAACAGTTCAATTCCTTTTTCAGATTTAATCATGCCTTCATGAAAGCCAATTAATGTTAAGTCAGCATCTAAAGAATACTTATTAATTAAATCCAACCTGTTTTCCCCTTCTGCTAAAGGTAAAACCCGAATATTCTTGGCTGATATTGGTAAACGGCCACTAGAGGTTAATTGGATTAAATTTCCCTCTTCTTCTTTCAAATTCTCTTGTGCAAACGTAGCAAATATTTTTATTTGTCCTTTTTTCCAATCACTGTGCCCTAAAATAATATACGATAGTAATATCATCAGGTTTGCATTTTCATAATCATTTTTGTTTATCCAAACATGTATATCCTTTTTATAGCCGAAGCCTTTATCAGAACTTGCTAATATGCATAAATCATACTTTGCAGTTTTTAAAACACTGTAATTATCGACAATACTTGATAGCCATTCAGTTTCTCCTTTTTTATATTCAAATAACATCATATTATTTGGTTGTCCAGAAATACCAGGTTGTTGAATGGCTTGTATAATGGCTGCCGTATTTGACGGTGTAATAAGGGTTTCTAGAAAAACATTTGATTTGCTTGAAGATGAAATTTTTATCAACTTTTCAAGTTTCTGAGCAGCTTTTTCCTTTGATTCTTTTGAAAAATAGTCTTTTTCAAAATGAATATAGGTTCCAAAACCATATCTATAAGAAATCCATTTCATCATTTCTAAAGCTCCGTAACGCTCAAAACTATCTTTAGAGAGACATATTACAGCAGGACGCCAGTCTTCTTCAGTTTTATCTTTTTCAGCTTTTTGAAGAAATACATGCAATGTTCTGCTAAATTGGTGGATTACACCTTGAAAAATGCTAGCCATACCTTTACTGCTATCATTCTTGCTTGAAATATAAAAATAAAGCAAAACCATAAGCGCAATAGCGGCCATGGCATATGGGGTATTTATTTTAAACATCAAAGACACACTCATAACAGCGCCTATAAGTGATAGATACCATTTAGATTTAAAGGAAGGACGATAGGATGGATCTGCTGCAAAATGTTGCAAAAATGAAATCAAACATAGTGAACCATAAGTGACCATAAAGAACATGGAGATGATTTCTGCAACAGCATTGACGTCACCCATTAAAACAAATATCAATGCAATTCCGCTTGTTAAAATAGTTGCATTTCTAGGCTCATTATTCTTTTTTGTGCCTTTTGAAACCCAAAAATTCACAAATTTATTTGGAAATACTTTATCGCCTCCAATAGCTTGTAAGGTTCTTGGAGCCACCATAAAGGATCCTAAAGCAGAAGAAATGGTTGCTGCAGCTAAACCTATGGGGATTATGGGTCCCCAAAGTGCTATTTGCCCCATGATTAATTGATCATTTACCAAATCGGTTGGACTTGCTGAAACTGCCAGTTTATAGGCTATGAATACGTAAATTATCATTCCAATAAATGTAGCGGCAAGCGTTCCAAAAGGAATTGATTTTTTAGGATCTTTTAAATCCCCTGAAAGTCCAACACCAGCAGTAATACCTGTAAAAGCAGGAAAAATAATAGCAAAGACATAAAAGAAACCTTTATCAGATCCAGTACTTTTAAATAACTGAGAACTATCAATTACTTCTGAGTACGGTGTTGAACCAAGAAAGAAAAGAATTAATGAAACAGCTAAAATAGCTACTACAATGTATAAAGCTTTCATGCCTAAATCGGCACCTTTTGTAACCATTAACCAAATAAGCAATAATAAGGCAGGTATTGTAAAAAGCCTGTTATCATATAATTCATAACCAAACTCATTTAAAACCCAAGGTTTAATCGCATCAAAAGCTTCACCAAAAGCAATAACATAAAAAGCAACACTGATTGCTTGAGATAAATACAAAGCGATACCAATAGCAGCTCCTATATTCACACCGAAAGAACGGGAAATTATGAAATATTCCCCACCACCTTCAACTTTTTGATTCGTAGCTATTTCCGCTAATGCCATAGCCGTTGGCACCGTTACAAGATGTCCAATAACAATTATAAGCAAGGCACCCATAAAACCTACAGAACCAACAGCAAAACCAAACCGTAGAAACATTACAGCACCAAGAATTGTTGAAATTGCTGTTAAAAATACTGGAAGCGTCCCAAAATTGGCTTTTGTAGATGATAGTGTATTACTCATTTTATAATTTAATGCAAAGGTTAGTTGTTTTACAATAAGACTATCTAAATTTATAAAGTCACATTAAAAATAATCTTTTTATTTACCTTTTTACTAATATCAATCTAAATTTTAAATACTTCTTAATTTTTTAACCCTTGATTCGCATTAATAATATATTTTCACTAACTTGTAATCCTTGTTATTGGCTTCTGTTTTCAAAATAATCTTGTTGAAATTGACTATTAAGATACTGAATATCAATAACTTAAACAAGTTTAAGGCGTTGTTTTTTCAACAAATTAAGCTTGTTTTTTACTATGGTTCAACCCTTGATTCGCATTAATAGTTAAAGTATAAATTTTGACTGCTAATATTTAAATTAATCAATTGATTATCAATAGGATTTAGTGGCAGTATCATATTAAGTAACTATTCAGCAGTTATAGGTAAAAAGGGCTTTTGTTGAAAAGCCTTTTTTA
>CAXBJF010000019.1:0-67541 GCA_963976005.1 uncultured Flavobacteriales bacterium
AAATTAAAATTGTTCGCAACTATGCTTTTTTTTAAACAACAGGCTGAATAGTTACGAAAAATGATATATCAAATTTAATCAAAATAAACAGCTCCTAAAGTCATTTAACGAGTTCTTCATCACATTTTTAGAATTAGTATATCTGTGTTAATGAATTGATTTTGTACACTTGCTTTGTTATAATCACATTCACCCACCGCAGGTGACTCAATTTGTCCGCCCTATCCAAAGCCAAACATTATTAAAATTCTGTGATTAATCTTAAAAAATAATTTAGGTTTTCTCTCTGATTGCACATAAAACGATTATCTTTGTTTAGAATCATTCTAAATAATAAATTAAATGATAATCAAAAAGCTAAAATATATATTTTTTCTAATATGCCTTTTAATCTCTCTTAACCCTAATAAAGTCTCAGCAAAAAATGACAATAAGAACGAAGTAGAAACAATCATCCATTTGCTGGATCATATGTACAAGGATTATCCTTTGGTAATAAAAGATAGGATTGTATTAAATAAAAGTGAATATGTGGAAATGCAAGAATTCAGCAAAATAGTATACAATTTAACAGAAAAAATCACCTTTCCCACCAAAGAAAAAACACTCTTGTTAGCCCATATATTGGACTTACAAATGCTTATACAAAACAAAGCACCTTTTTTAAAAATAGACTCCAACATTAAATTTCTAAAAAAAGAAATCATAAAAAATAGAGGTTATAAAACTACAACTGCCGTTGGGGCGAATACTAATGGTGACCAGAAGTTCTCTACTCAGATAGAAAGTTCATCCGGAAATTCCTTAAAAATAGCATCTGATTATTTAATCAGCTCATTAAAGAACTATAAAAAAGGTAAAAATAGAGCTGCCCGTCAACATGCACTTGATGCCTATCTGGATGGCATTGAACCAACAGAAGCTAGTTTAAAAACTTACGCGCCAGCGTTTTCATCAAAACTTGAACAACAAATGTTACAAGTACGGCAAACCATAGAACAGAACAAAAGTGTTTTTGAAGTAGAAAATGAGATTAACAGGGCCCTCGCACTAATTGTTGAAGCCAACCAAGTTATGGGAAATAGTAGCCTAAGCTATTGGCTAACTTTCATATTATCGGCATCTATATTGTTACGAGAAGGCTTAGAGGCTTTTTTAATTATTGTTTTAATTCTTGCGCTTATCCAAACATCGGGAGTAAAGAAAGCGAAAACATGGATTCATGGCGGCTGGATGGTGGCTGTTGCTATGGGAGCTGCTGGATGGTTTTTATCTGGCTGGTTAATAAATATTAGCGGTCAAAGCCGAGAAATTATGGAGGGCCTCATTTCTTTATTCGCCGTTATAATATTATCTTTTGTAGGATTTTGGTTGCATAACAATTCACATGCAGAAAAATGGAAAATATTTGTGGAAGAAAAAATTGGAAAACAACTCCAAAAAGAAAAAATGTTTGGCTTGGCCGTTTTCTCATTTGTGGTTGTTTTTAGGGAAGCATTTGAATCAATACTATTTTTACAGGCCATAAATCTAGAAACAATACCATTGAACAAATCGGCTATAGGATTTGGGGTTCTTGCCGCATTTGGACTCATTGCTTTGTTGGGGTTTTTGTTCCTGCGATACTCAAAAAAAATACCGGTACGTCAATTATTCCTCTACTCTTCTTTGGGGATTTCATTATTGGCTGTAATCCTTTTAGGAAAAGGAATTCATTCCATTCAGGAGTCAGGTTGGATTTCCATAACAAAATCCCCAATTTTTGTACATGTGGATTGGTTGGGTATATACCCAACGATTGAAACGATTGTTTCACAGCTGATATTTTTTGCCGTCCTATTGGCTCTATATTATTCAGCTAGCCATATGTGGAAATCACATTCAAATTCCAACCCTTAAACTAAATTTAGAAAAAGGCAACACAAGAACAATCATAAACTTTAGAGCAAATTCATTCCAAAGGAAAAATATATGGATAATTTAACCGATACCTTTTGGGAATAATGGATAACATATACAATTCACTATTGCAGAAAATGGTTAGGAACAAATTATTGAAACCTATATTGGTGAATATCGAAATGAAAATGACATGTTCAAAGGTTCCATTTGTGAAGTGGCAACCTAATAAAACAAAGGTTGAAATTGGTGGTGATTAATTCTGTCAATCAACAATGCCTCAAAAAGGTTTTTATCCCAATTTCTTGCAAGTTGAATACCTGCGAACCCGCCACCTACTATAATTATTTTTTTCTTATTCATTTGCAGAAATAAGCAATTAATCGCAAAATTTATTGATCTTGAATTTTATTGGGTTTACTAATTTGCTTCATTAGGTCGTCATTATAATCGCCTTTTACATTAATTTCTGCTGCGGCACCAAATAAAAATGCATTAATTAAATTATGGTCTAAATATAAATATGTTCCGGCTCCCTGAATTTATAAATCATAACAACTGCTGAACCTCCCACAACCGACCATGTTTCATAGTTAGTAACAGGTTTAATACTGAAAGAACCTCCTTGCCAAAGTAAGTCAGCTTGTCCTCCAATTAAATGTATTCGAGTATCTCTGTTGGCTTCGGAAGTAACAAATAGAACTTTATCTCCTACATTAGCAGTTAGGGCATTTTTTCCTGTTAATGAACCTACTGAACCATTAAACACAATATGTGACAGAGTTAATGTTTTTAAAACTCCCATCATATCAAAAAAACCTTCTCCCGGTGTTTTGTATTCCTTATAATTACCATCTTTATCTTTTGGTATGTAATAATCTTGTTCGGCTACATAATATGCTTTATCAAATGTAATGGGATTTCCATTTTCATCTGTTAGTCCTTTTCTAGGAAGTACCATAATTGCTCCGTTCATTCCAGATACAACATGCAATGGTACCATAATACCACCAGGTGCACAATGATAAACAAAAACACCCGGTTTAATTGCTTTAAATCTAAATGTGACTTGTTGCCCAGGAGAAACTACAGAAATAGATCCACCTCCTAAACCACCCGTAGCAGCATGGAAATCAATATTATGGGTTAATGTATTTGTTTTAGGGTTTACAATAGTAACTTGAACATAATCATTTTGATGCACAACAATAAGTGGCCCTGGTACAGAACCATTATACGTTAATGCCCATATTTTTGCATCGGGGTCAACCTGTAATAATTTCTCTTGAACCACCAATCTTACTTCTACAATTTTAGGAGCACCCGTATCTACTTGATTAAATTTTGGTAAAAAAGGAGGGGTTACTAGTGTTTCTTTTACATGCTCAAGATTATCAGCATTTTCTGATGAAGATTCATCAAAAACAGATGTTTTATTTTTATTAGAAGAAATTATCGAATTGCAAGCACTTAATAATAAGGCGACAACCAAAATTATAAATTTATTTATCGTATATAATCTATTTGATGTTGTTTTTAATTTTTAATAAATTTGCGTATGAATATGACTTCATGTGAATATGACTTAGTGCTTTTATTCTTTTTAAATCTGACATATCATAGACAGATATTATAAGAATGTTTGATAATTACCTTTTTATAAAAGCTAATTTGTTATTTATGTTATTTGACAAATCGAGTAAAGAAGTTGTCTCTAGCATTTCTTTTAGATCTTCCCTTATGTGTTTAAATTTAAAATGTACTGAACAAGGCATAATTTCGGAACAATTGTCAAATCCCAAACCACAATTTTTATAAATGGAGTCACCGTCAATTAAATCTACAATATGGCTTATCATAATTTTATCCAACTGGTCTTTTTTTATTTCAAAACCACCTGTGGCTCCTTTTATGGAATCTATAATGTTACTTTTTGTTAATTTTTGCAACACCTTTGCTGTAAAAGCAATCGGAGAATCAATCTCTGTGGCAATTTCATTTAAGTTGACTCTTATGTTCTCTTGTGATCTAACGGCAATAAATATTGTGGCCTTTATACCATATTGACAAGCTTTAGAAAACATATATATAATTTTTAAGTAAATATAGTAAAATATTTTATATCGGATAAATTTATCTGATTTAAAATATTTATAAGCGATTCACTAACAAATCCCTCAAAACAACAGCATGATTTATCTTGGGATTTTTTGCTCCGTATAACAATGTTATGTCATTCATTTTAGCAATGGTTCTCAATCTGTTTAATTCTTCTTCCTTGGCCATTAATTCCTCTCGATACAGTCGGGTAAATTCATCAAAGCGCTCAGCCTTATGATCAAACCATTTTCTTAGCTCTGTCGAGGGGGCAATTTCTTTATTCCATTCATCAAGATTTGCGTCTTTTTTAGAAATCCCACGAGGCCATAGCCTATCTACCAATACCCTGTAACCATCTTTATCCGATGGTTCATCGTATATCCTTTTTATGCCAATTGTATACATCGCCTACGTTTAATTTGGCTTATCTTTCTGTGTTATTTGTGTTGACTTAAATTCATCCTTTAACAGCTCTTCATCTCGAAATTCCTCTCTCACTTCACTGCTATGCGCATAGCAAACCGGAGAAGACGGTTCCCGTTGTTCTTCTTGTTTCCTTTTAGGCTGCAAGGGTCGCAGTGTAATTTCATCAATGAGCATATTGTCTGGCGTTTCTAAAATATGAATGATGAAAGCAGCGATGTCATCAGGCTGCAACATATTACTATGCGGTTCAATACCTGATTGTTCAAAAAAGTTCGTCTCAATACTTACCGGATTCACACAAGTTACTTTAATATTATAGGTGCGCAATTCTTTAAACAAAGCTTCGCTAAACCCCTGCATACCATATTTAGTTGCACAATAGGCAGCACTTTCTGCCCTCGTGGTTTTGCCCAATATAGAACCTATGTTGATAATATGACACGAAGTAGTGTTCATTTTCATAAATGGAACTACGTTCGAAGTTATGTAGAAAGTTCCGTTTAGATTCGTATTGATCATATCGTGCCAATGTTGCAATGGAAGCTCGTCTATTTTACTAAAATAGCCGGCTCCGGCATTATTGATTAGAATATTAGGAATATGGTCATCAGAAAACGTTTTTTTTACCCAAGTAGCAATAGCTTTTTGGTCGGTAATATCCATCTTAACTGGAACAAATGTTTTGCCCATCTGCTTTTGAAGTGCCTCAAGTTTATCTAAATTGCGTGCAAGACCGTAAACTATAGCACCTTTGCCAACCAAAGCACTCGCTAAAGCGGCGCCCAATCCACCGCTGGCACCTGTTACCACGGCAATCTTTTGATTAATTTTCATTTGATAATTTTTCTAAAATGTTAAATGACAATTCCATCAAGGTTCATAAGATCCTGGAACAGTCCTAAATGAAATGGCCAAACGATTCCATCCATTAATTGCTATAATCGCCATGGTCAAGGCAACCAATTCTGCTTCATTAAAATGTTTACGAACTGAATGGTATAAAGCATCTGGTACGTCATTTTCTGAAATTAAAGTAAGTGATTCGGTCCATTCCAATGCAGCACGCTCTTTATCTGTATAAAATGGCGTTTCCCGCCAAGCATTTAAAGCATAAAGCCGTTGTTCGGTTTCTCCAGCCTTTCGGGCATCTTTGGTGTGCATATCCAAACAATAGGCACAACCATTTATTTGGGAAGCTCGTGTTTTCACCAATTCATAAAGTGGGCGTTCGAGCCCCGAACCGTGAACATATTTTTCAAGTTCCAACATTGCTTTTAAAGCATTTGGAGCTATTTTTGCGTAGTTTAATCGTTGTTCCATCATCTTACGTTTATAAAATTTAGGAATGTTTTTCCATTTCATCCATTGCAAGCGTAGCATGAGCATAAGCCGCACCTGCTCGCATTTCGGCAGCTACCCATATCGCCTCCATAATTTCTTCTTTACTTGCATTTTTTCGCATAGCCTGTTTAGTATGTGCTTTTATGCAATAGGGGCATTGCGTTACATGCGCCACGGCAACAGCTATTAATTGTTTTGTTTTTTCGTCGAGTGCACCTGCTTCAAATACGGTTTTACTAAAATTGCGCCAAGCTGCTATATTTTTTGGTGCTAAAGCCGCTTTTTTATCTGCCAATTCTTTGGTGGTTACTGGATATAAATCTTGATTTTCCATAATCTAATATTTTAATTAATCATTTTATTTTTCTAAAAATTGTCTCAAAACATATTGAAGAATGCCTCCGTTGCGATAGTATTCAATTTCAATTAATGAATCCAAACGAGCAATGACTCCAAATTTGATTTCTTTTCCATCTTCTGTTTTGGCAGTGATCTGAATTTCCTTCAATGGTTTGATGTCGTTTGCAATTCCAGTAATCGAAAAGGATTCTTTTCCGGTTAATCCAAAACTTTCTGCGGTTTCTCCGTCTTTATATTGAAGTGGCAAAACGCCCAAACCAACTAAATTGCTTCTGTGAATGCGCTCATAACTTTCTGCCAACACGGCTTTTATTCCTAATAAAAAAGTGCCTTTTGCCGCCCAGTCTCGTGAAGATCCGCTACCGTATTCTTTTCCTGTTAAAACTATTAAAGGCGTTTCTTCTTCTTTGTATTTCACGGATGCGTCGTAAACCGACATCTCTTTTCCAGTGGGCAAATGAGAAGTATAACCCCCTTCTTTCTGAGCTAATTTATTTTTGATTCTTACATTTGCAAACGTACCGCGTACCATCACTTCATCATTTCCTCGACGAGATCCATAAGAATTGAAATTCTTTTTTTCAACACCCTTGCTCAATAAATATTTTCCAGCTGCTGAATGCTCGTTGAACGCACCAGCAGGAGAAATGTGATCGGTTGTTACGCTATCGCCTAAAACCAATAAAGCTCTGGCATTTTGAATATCTTTCAACGGTTCAGGCTGATCTGAAATATTGTGGAAGAATGGAATTTCTTTGATATAAGTCGAGTCTTTATCCCATTCATATAATTTACCTGTTGGCACTTCGAGGTTTCTCCAAATTTCGTTGCCTTCAAAAATTTCACCGTAGTTTTTTGCGAAATCTTTTGGAGACAATACACGACTTAATATGTCATTTATTTCATCATCTGTAGGCCAAATTTCTTTTAGAAAAACAGGTTCCTGATTAGAGTCATAACTCAAAGGTTCGTTGATCAAATCAATGTCCACACGACCAGCTATTGCATAAGCAACCACAAGCATTGGCGACATCAAAAAGTTCATTTTTACTTGAGGATGAATTCTGGCTTCAAAATTTCGATTGCCTGAAAGTACAGATGTCACGATCAAGTTATAGTTGTCCACCGCTTTTGAGATTTTGGGAGATAATGGTCCAGAATTTCCAATGCAAGACGTGCATCCATAGCCAACTAAATGGAACTGAAGCGCTTCCAAATCTTTCATCAGATCTGCTTTTTCAAGATAGTCGGTCACTACTTTTGAACCGGGAGCCAGCGACGTTTTTACCCAAGGCTTTACATCGATTCCGTGCTCCCTTGCTTTTCGAGCAACTAGTCCAGCTCCTATCATTACAAAAGGATTTGAAGTGTTGGTGCAAGACGTGATGGCGGCAATGGCGACTGCGCCATCAGAAAGCATGAATTTTTCCTGCCCACGGGTTATCCATACTGTTTGTAATCCATTTTTTTCTTTTGCTTCTATTATCGCATTTAGTGGTTTCTTTCCTGGTTTAGGAACTGGTAAATCTCCACCTTCGCTATCAAATCGAGTAATGGATTTTTCGATTTCACGGTCTTCCTGTGTTATGTACTTTCTATTAAAAGAGGTATCCAACAAATCAATAAACTTATTTTTAAAGTCTTTTAAAAGTATTTTATCCTGAGGTCGTTTTGGTCCAGCAACAGTCGGCTGTATAGTAGAAAGATCTAATTCCAATACGCTTGTGTAGGTTATTTTATCTTCGTGCTCACGCCAAAGCATGTTGGCTTTACAGTATGTTTCTACCAAATCGATTTGCGCCTCGGAGCGATTACTTTTTCGCATATACTCCAACGTTTTATCGTCGATAGGGAAGTAAGTAATCGTGCATCCGAACTCTGGAGACATGTTTCCAATGGTTGCTCTGTCCGGCACCGAAAGGTTGGATAAACCAGGACCAAAGACTTCCACAAACTTTCCAACTACTCCAAATTTTCGAAGTAGATTGGCAATGGTTAAAACCAAATCCGTCGCCGTTGAGCCCAGAGGAAGTTTGCCAGTCAATTTTAAACCTATAACTTCTGGCATAATAAAATAGAGCGGTTGACCAAGAATGGCCGCTTCTGCTTCGATGCCACCAACTCCCCAAGCAACAACGCCAATACCATTTACCATTGGCGTATGACTATCCGTTCCAACCAAAGTATCAGGGAAAACTTCTCCGTTTCTTTCGATTACTCCTTTGGAGAGGTATTCCAAGTTTATTTGATGGCAAATTCCCATTCCAGGCGGCACCACACTAAAATTATTGAAAGAGTTTTGCGCCCATTTTAGAAATTGATACCGTTCTTTATTGCGTTTGTATTCCTCATCCATATTTCGCGAATAAGAATATTCCGTACCAAAATAATCGACTTGTACCGAATGATCGATTATTAAATCAACAGGCACAAGCGGATTGATAGCATCTGGATTTTTACCTTTTCTGGCCACTTCAGCACGAAGCGCAGCAATGTCAACAACAGCGGGAACACCAGTAAAATCCTGCATTAAAACACGGGCCGGTTTAAACGGAATATCTTTATCCGTTCCTTTGGGTTTCCAATGTAAAAGCGTTTCAATGTTTTCTTTGGTTACCGCAAAATCATCGTAATTACGCAAGGCATTTTCTAATAAGATCCGGATAGAAAAAGGTAATTTATGAATTTTATGCCCTTGCTTTTCAAGTTCTGAAAGACTATAATAAATAAAACCACCGTTTTTTGTAGTTAATGTTTTTTTAATTTGGTATGGAATTTTGGCCATTGCTGAAATATTTAAAAGATTATTAACAAGAAATAAGCTCATTTTATTCAGAGAAAAGAAAATATCTGAAAATATAAAGCACTATTTATTTTAGACTTAAAGTTAATTAATCATTTATAAAAAGGATTAATTTGTCCGTTAAATAATTCTTAACAATAATTTTAATAAGCTAGCCGTTTAAAAACTCTTTGCCCTCTTCAGAAATCAAACTAGCATCCCATGGTGGTTCAAAAATGAGATTAACATTAATTTTATAATCGGGAAAAGATTGTTGCATGGCTTGCGTAGTAGCATCTACAATGGATTCGCCCATTGGACAGAATTGGGTAGTCAATGTCATCGTGACAATAATGTCTTTATTTTCCTCATTAAAATCTATTTGATAGACCAATCCTAAATCAACGATGTTCAACCCAATTTCTGGGTCAATTACTTCGTATAAGCCAACCAAGGCAATTTTATTCTTATCTATATTATTTGTTTTTACGTTCATTTTAATTTTGCTTTATGAAATAAAATTTTAAACACATTTAAGTTATAAAGTATTGCGGTAACAAGTAAAAAAATAGCACCTACTTTTAGCATAAGTACATCTGTTTTAATGATCCCCCAGCCAAAAATTACAAATCCCACTACATAAGACACAACTGTCACTGTAAAAATAGGTGTACTAAAAAGCTCTTTAGGGTTCGGAGTTTTTCCTAAACCCGCAATGTTGTGATATACTTTGTTCCAAATAATGAAGGGAAGCGTTTTAAAGGTCATTCCTAAAATAATAGCCGTTATCCAACCAAAAAAAATAGTGAATCCGTAAAACAAAACAAATTTCAAATTACTGATGGAAGTAAGTGTTGCAATTATCCCTACTAAAACAATTAAAGGAATGACCATGAACGCAACGGATAATATAGAGGTTTTAACCTGTTCATCCACTTTCTTTCTAATACGTTTAATGTGAGATTGTTGTATATAATACCCAAAGAGTATTACACCTGAACCGATAAGAATTATTGGAATAAAGTATAGCTGTGATTTAAATGATAAAAGAAAAATAGTAATAAAGCTTATCAATCCGATATTAATCAGCGCATAAACCCACCACAATAATTTTTTATTTTCATATTTGGAAATAAGGAACATGGGTATCAACCTTGACCCCACACCTATTATCATTAACAAAAACCATCCGATAATCCCCATATGAGCATGAAAAGTGAGATAATGCAATGAATCTTGTGAAAGAATAGTATGTGTAAAATTATAAACCAACAACCATCCTAACCCAGTAGTTAGTAACAGCCAAAAGGTGGCAGTAATAGCAAATATGGCGTGTACATTTTCTTTTTTACTTTTAAATATACTAAGCAGCAGATTAATGATATAACTGATAACAGCAAGGTTGATAAGAATAGCTCCGATTTGTGCTATCATACCCATATTAAATTCATAAAAAGAAAAAATCAATAAAGGAATACCAATGGCAGCAAAGAAAAATGAAGAATAAGCCAACAAATTACTGTGTAATTTACCTTCAATCAATACTGGAAATAACTGATGACTTGCTCCTAAGATAATCATAGTGCCCCATCCTAAAGCCATTATGTGCGTAATAGCCAAGGTGTGAGGGTTAAAATAATGTTGAGTGAATGCAACGGAGTTCTTAAAGATTAAAATAGTTGCCAGTAAAAATGATAATGCCGCATAGCCATAAAATGGGAGTACTACTTTATACGAAGTATTTTTAATGGGGCTATTACTGCCAGCTATAAACATATCAATTCTTAAATATTAAAAGAAGAACATTACCATCACTGATTTCCTTGATACGATAATCGAATTTTTTATCAGACAGTTCTGGCAGCAAAAAAACAGGAATCCTTTTATGATGCACGTACAATGCATGATCTACAGGCAATTTGTCGAGCTCAGATAAAATGGTGAGCATGGGCTGCGGCATCTCCAATTCCCGTACATCAACTGAAACTAATTTGTTGCTAAATCTATTCATTACTTCTTCCCATCCCTTGTTTACATTTGCTTCGGGTTCTACAGAAACAGCTTCTTTATCCGTTTGTTTATAAAAATAAGTTTCTATCAAATCATCACTTATTGTGTCCGTGAATGTATCGAATCCTTGTTTTTCCAACATTTTAATCAACGGTACCGGTTCAAAAGTGTTAATGATTTTTAATGCTTGACCTGATTGAACCGTTTTGATTTTATCTAAAATTAAGTTTAGCGGGTCTTTGCCCGATGTCAGTATATCGCGCACATCAAAATCAATAATTTGCTCCTTTTTAAGTGTTGTGATGAAAGCGGGCAATTCTTTTGGTTTTTCCTCGCCAGGCAAAGTCTCTGTATCTATTTTAAAACCCAATGGTTCAAGTTTAACAAAAAAATCATTCACACTGCAACCTGCCATTTTCGATGCCATCGCTAAGCTTGTACGACGTGCAAGTACTTTTCTAAGCAAAGGGTTCCGAAGCTTCTCAAACTTCGGATTGATGCTGATAATCGCTTCCAGTGCATCTGGATGTTCTTTTAGAATACGAGCAATTTTAGTATTAGCGTTAATTGGTTTCATCTGTTTAAATTTTATTGTTTTTTATAGATCATATGTAATTCGCATATCATCATTTGTGCTTGCTATCAATTTTGAGTCATGCTCATTTCATAGTGTTTTTTCTAATTGAATTGCTTTAGGAAACAAAATATTATTTTCTAAATGAATATGCAGATGCGTGTCCTCTTCAAATTCATTTAACATCCTATACAATAACGTGTAACTAGCACAAGCATCTTCCGGTAAGACATAGTTATTGGTAAGTTTCTTGATTGTATTCAAACTATTTCCTATACCCCCATGTTCATTTTCGTGATTGCCAACAACATCCTCTATAGCGTTAAAATGGGTTGCTTGTGGCCGTGGCATGCTTTTATTGGCACGCGCTAATTCTTTAATATAAGGAAATAACATCTTTTCTTCCTTTGCTATATGCGCTGTTAATTCATCGTTTAGAGCCTTAACCAATTCATTAATTTCCAGTAGTTCAGGATGCTTATCGCCATGCACCTCCATTACTTTATTAGCATACGTGGTGATGTCTGGTAGATTTTTCCTGATATATCTGTGATGTGTATTTACAATATAATCCACAAGAAAATCCAGATTCCATTCATCGTAAGGCATCGGATGCGAAGCAGGCACTTTATCTGTTTGCTGTAATTCCTGTTCTACTTTGGTTACATCAAGTCCCTTTTCAGCGCAAGCTTCTTTCACTGTTTTTTTTCCGCCACAACTAAAGTCTAAGCCGTACTTTTTAAAAACTTGGGCTTTGCGTAAATCTTTGACAGCCAACTGTCCCAGCGTTTCATCGTTTTCACCGGCAATATTTTTACGAATTTTAACTTTCCACCATTCAGGACCTTCTTCCAAATACTCCCATGTAAAAACATTTCCTCTTTCTCCAAGCAATTGGTAATAAAGCGGTTTAGGATCGTGATCGTTGTGAATGGTTAAACTCTCTCCTTCGTTTAGCACATCGTAGCGAGCAAAGATAGTGGGATGTTTATGTTTAGGTTCTAACAATGTGACATTAAGAATGTTATCTACTGCTGCTTCCATTTTTTGTTTTTTTAATGAACTGTTTGACCGATTATTTATTTTTTAGTGATTTTAATTTTATACCATTCAGGTCCTTGCTCTAAATACTCCCATGTAAAAACGTCGCCTCTTTGTTGAACAAGTTGATAGTAAAGCGGTTTGGGGTCATGGTCGTTATGTAAAATAAAATGTTCTCCTGGTTTTAGCTCATCATAACGGGCAAAGATGGTTGCATGTTTTATGCTAGGATGTAGTAAGGTTGCATTAAGAATGTTTGTGTTTGAATTTTCCATTTTTATTTGATTTTATTGGTTTTTAAATTTAATTTCAGAATCAATTTCCATGATAACATTAGCTTGGAAATCTTTTTTTATCATCAATACATGTGGTTCTTTGGCAGGTATTATTGCCGATTCATTTTTTTAAAGATTAATTTCTTTGGCAATTTCATTTAAGCTCACCCTTTTTTCTGATGAGATTTAACAGCAATAAATACTGCTGCTTTTATTCCATATTCGCATGCTTTTGAAAACATTTTTGTTTATTTATAAAACAAAGATAAATAAATTATTTAATAAAGGATAAAATTGTCCGATATAATTTTCGTATTGTAAACTAAACCATTTATCTTTGTTGTTGAGTTCCTTCTTCCATTAAAAGAAAACTCCTTTTAGTAGCAATCAGCAATATTATTGCTATTGAAAAAGCAGTAATGTTTAACTACAAAAAAATAAAAATTAATACATTAAATTAAATTACCATGGAAAATAAAATACAGACAGAAGCATTGGATATGCGGGTGCTTATTCCTATTGAAAGACATAAAAAATTAATACAGCTTTTTAAGGAATTACCCGTTGATAAAAGTTTTATCTTCATCAATGACCACGACCCTATCCCTCTCTACTATGAATTTCGTTCGATTTATGGAGATGTGGTTGGATGGGAATATCTCAATCGTGGAGGAAGGGAATGGAAAGTGAAAGTTACCCGCACTGAGGCTTCCCAGGGCAGAGAGTTTACGGATATCACAACCTTGCTTGACCTTCGGAAAGCGGATGAAAAAGAGTGGAAACAGATCGTATTTCACCGTTACGGCATGATGGAACAAGGTGATACCATGGAAATTATCGCTTCGGAAGACCCCAAAGAGATACACGGTATTTTTATACATAAATTTGAGGGGCAACATTCTTGGATATATAAAAAGCAAGAGCCCAATGAATACGTCGTCCATATCACTAAAAAAGTTAATAGTGGTTTGGGAGATGATGGATTTTCTATCGTTAATGAATTTGACTTACGCCCTTTCCCACCAACAGAACGACATGAAATGTTTTATAAAGCCTTTGCCGATATAAAACCGGGGGAAGCTTTTGAATTTATCAACGACCATGACCCTTTGCCCCTTTATTACCAAATGGAAGCAGAAAGCAATGAACCTTTTAACTGGGAATATATTGAAAAAGGTCCTGAGGCATGGAAAGTGAGAGTTATCAAGACAAACAAATAATCTTTATCTGAGGCTGTCTGAAAAGTCAAATCAAGTCGTCATTACGAACGGAGTGAAGTAATCTCCTTGTTGCTTACCAACTACTTATAGATTGCTTCGTACCTACCATTGACGTATTCCTTAAATGCTTGAAAATCAAGTTTTTGAAATAATGTCATTTTTGCCGCTTGGTAAAATTTTTATCTTTAGCCTCGCAATGACATAGAACTAGAATTTTCAGTCAGCCTCCTTTTGCGCCCGCTTTTGGGTATTTTATCTTTGATTATTAGTTAGTCGAAGAATTTCATCAAAATCATAACCCGCTCTCTGCAATGCTCGTTTAGCAGACTCCATTGCAATGGGTGCCGGATTTGGAGGGTGTACGGGAACTTCTTCAGTAGCTATGAGTTGATCTAAAAGCTCCTGTGTTTGCCCATGAGTCAATGCCTCGCAAACATCATATAATCCTCCTGGCTCCTCTTCGGCCATATCGTGTTTTTCCAAAAGATACCTTATCACTTTTATCAAGAACAAAGTAGGTGGAGGCACCATTAAGGCGGTCAGTGCGCCATGTTCAAGTCGATACTGTGGAAGGAGCTCCTTCATCATAACAGGATTCGCTTTTTTTGCTGCTGGAAAAAGGATTTTCTCTTCCATTTTAATGTGCCTCAATAATTGGGTTCGAAATTGATGATAATAATTCATTTCAATTTCGTCCGGTTGTTCAGTCGCCTTATTCAACAACTTATCAATCCGGTGATGGTCTTCTGTAAAAAATTGATGTAAGGATTTATTCATGGATTCTCAAGTACTGTATTCAAGCTACTAATATAACTTATAGATTAAACAATAATTTTTTCGATAACGAATATGAGGTTTTATAATTAAGCCATTTGCATGGTATGGAATGTATCTTGTTATAGGTTTTCAAAATAGGTTCGGTTCTGCATCATACCAAAAGAGGTTGGTCTTTTTTTTTTAGGTATATTATTACCGTTCAAAAATATTTTGCCTCGTCCTGAAATATAGCTACAGGTTAAAATTGATTTACACTGTTAATTTGTATACCATAATTTCTGCTTTAAAATTTAAAGATAGGTGTAATATTACTTCGTTGCATAATTTAATGGCATTTTTTGGGCTCCTTTTGCGTGAGTCGTTTTTATAAAGGTTTGGTCGAGATAAAACCCATCTTTTAAAATTCCATTTTTTAGTAAGCAAATACAGAAGTTGCCAAATATGGATTATTCTTTGTGTTCTGCATGGCCTTTGCCGTGTTCAATTCCGTGTTCAAGAATATCGTGCATTGCCTCAATGGTGTGCGTATAATTTACGTAAGCTTCAACATATTCCCTGCCTTCCTTGATTGAATGGTCCTTAACTTTACTAAGTTGCAAAACTTTATCATATTTTTCACGAACTATTTTTTCAATGTGTTTGTTCAATTTTAGCAAAAATCCATCTACATTGCCCACTTTAATGGCTTCATCAGTCATTTGGATAATTTGTTTTGTGCTACCCGCAGGTTTTAGTCCGGTGTAAGGTTCGCCTTCTGTTTCACGGTGTAAACGAACCATTGTTTCAAAAAAATGTTTTTCTACTATTTCATAAACTTCTTTATCACCATTTCGCAAATTATAGGTTTTATGAAACAGGATGGTGATTTCATTTTCCTGCACTTTTGATATCCATTTAAGAACCGGATTGACATCATTGGTTTTAAGCGCCTTAATGGCATCTTTAATTACTGGGCCGTCATACGAATCGCAATGGGCAAATGTTGATTGTGAAGAGAATAATAAGACTGCAAATAAAATTAACGGTAAGCCGCCAAATTTTATATTCCTAAATCTTTTTTTACTAGATACACTTTCTTCTAACTTTTTTTTAATTTTTGTTTCCATGATGCTACTCTTTTTATAAAATGATTGTTATTGTATTCTTATACAAAAGTAGTACGGAAACATAGGGCAATCGCTTTAACTTATAAAGTAGGACTCATTTAGTTGCTGGAAAAAGTGCCTCTTTATAATCTAGGACACAAAGCTTATTATCAGAAAATGATTTAAATTTTGGAAATTTCCGATTTGTATTGTGAAGGCGTTTGATTTGTGAATTTTTTAAAGATTCTGTTAAAAGCCGATTTTGAATTGAATCCAGAGTCAAACGCTATGCCCAATAGTGAATAATTTTCAAATTTTGGATTATTTATTTTTGCTTTAACTTCTTCCACCCTAAACCGATTGACGTAATCAAAAAAGTTGAAGTTTAATTTTTCATTTATAATCTGTGATAGATAATGTGTAGAGATTCCTAATTCTGAAGCTAACTGCAATAGTGTTAAGTTTGGATTTAAAAATGGTTTTTCTGCAACCATTAAGTTGTTAAGTTTATCTGTATATTGATTTGCTTCGGTATCCGTTAATCTTGAACTTGCATATTTAATTTTTGTGTCTTCAACAAAGACCTGTTCATTTTCAATGTCACCACTAAAAATAATCTGCTGTTTCAATCCGAAATAACCAATTAAAATTACAAAAACCGACAAGGACAAAAATAATCCATCGGTACAAAAAACCATGGAGAATAAATTAAAAACATGATGAATAACTGTAATAACAATTAATGCCGTCCAAATAATACCAAAAATATAAACAAGTTTTCTTAGCCAAACCAAATCAATTTCTTTTGAGGAAGAAAAATTATTAAAGATATTGATATCCAACTTTTTAAATAATCGTATCGATACGACAAAATAAAATGGCCCCGATAATATGGTTGCAATTAAAAAGAAAATAAATAAAAATGGTGGAGAAATATTTAATTGTGCATAATCCAATCGAATTGTTTCTGAAATAGTTGGAAAGAATGAAACAACCAGAAGATAGCCGTTAAATAATACAAATGATGCAAAATGAATGAGATTGATTTTATCAAAAATCTTTTTTGGGGAAATTAATGCCGAAATATAAAAAAACAAGAATACACCATGCAACAAAAACAGGGAAGTGAAACTGATGGAAAGCAATTGAAATTGGGTAAATAGCTCATGGGAATAAAAGGAATAAACGCCTACAAACAATCCCAAATACAACAACCATAAAATTAATATATTGTCGTGCAATTCCCTAGGTTTTTTCTGAAACAATAAAATTGCAAAAAAGAACGCATTAAAAGCCGCTATTAAAAAAATGAATTTCATCGATGAACTAGACCAGTAAATTAATTCTCAAATTTATGGTGTTTTTATTAATTGTTGTGCTATAAAGAGGTGAGATTCTTCATTTTTTGTAATGTTTTTCAATTGTTGTTGTATAGCACTCCACTTTCCACCTCTTTAAATAACACCTTTTTTTATACAAGACCTCTCCTTCAACTTTTGATAAGTTAAAACCTCCTTTTTAAACGTGTAATTGATGTTTATGAAATTCCATAAACTTACAGTAAGTTGTAAATAAATTCTACTTTATTGAAGGTTTTCAACTAAAGTGGAGACGTTTTTATCAATTTGCGATGTATTCATTTAATGGATAATTTTGGTGAGAAAGTGCACACCTGATTGCACATCTTTTTTTGGGGTTTAATTGCTTTTGTTTGGCATCAAATAAAATGCTTAAAAACCAAAAAAACACTGATAACCATATGATTAACAGTGCTTTGATACTCCCTATTTCTAGGTTCGTCGGGGTGGCAGGATGATTGCTATTACCTATATATACTTTAAAAGCAATAGGTTGCATTTTTATAGAGACTCTTTGTAACCGAATAAGTAACTTCTAATATAAAAACTTTTGATTCTTTTTGCGGTAAATTAAAAGCGGTGCAAATGTAAAATGGTCTTATTTTTTTTACTAAATCAAGAAATCCTACTGCCGAACGCTCTGAACCAACTAATACTATTAATGAATTTAAATAACAGTAAAAAAATAACAAAATTTTATACTATAACAGGACTAATTAATGTTAAAAACATAATAGCTGCAAGCCCCCGTAGCCTTATATTTTACAAAAGTATAATTCAGACTTAAATTATGTAACTTGCCTACCAAAACCTTATCCATTAATGGATCAAAATAACACGCATTATAATAGATATCTAAGTGCTTTGCAACGTTCTCCTTTTTTCAAGGGCTCTTCTGTAGAATCAATGCGACAATTATTAAATTTAACTTCGCTGGAACATTGGAACACAAAAAGTTTTAAGAGCGGCATAGAAATGTCATCTGCTTTTCATTTTATTCTTTCCGGTAGGATTAAAGTATTTAAATCCCATCCCGAAACAGGTAGAGAACATACGGTTTTTGTATTGTCTGAAGGCGATGTTTTTGATGTGTTATCCTTATTAGACAACAAACCTCATGATGTCTATTGGGAGGCCTTGGATACCTTGGAAATTTTAAAAATATCCATGAAGCAAATGCGTAATTGGATCAATAAAAACCCTAGAATGCATAAGGCAATATTATATTATCTGGGAGAGAGAATGCAGCGACTTATGGATGTAGCAACTGACGTGACATTGCATAGTACCCTTGTCCGTTTAGCTAGTCTACTCCTTAAAAATATAAATAACAAAACACGCCAACTGGAATTGATTAACAATCTCCCAAATGAAGAGATTGCTGGACTCATTGGTACTACAAGAGTTGTGGTAAGCCGACACATTCAGGAACTAAAACGCTGTGGTGCTATTTCTGTAAGCCGCAAACAAATCAATGTCAATAATTTAGAATTATTATTGTCTATTGCCGAGGAAAAGTATATTCCTTAAGTACTCCCATGTAAAACCGTAATCCATTTCTTTCATAACAATAGATATTAAAAAAATAAAAATACTCTTAATTTAACTTAAGTGCTACCTAGGTAGCTGTACAAGTTTATATAAAAAGGTAAATTTGTGTTATCCGTTTCAGTTTTAATTGTGTTCTGTTCTGTTTTTCAACTTTCAAATACTATTTTCAAGAAAAATTGTCGATAAGAAAATGTCTTAGATTTTAATTGGTAAATCTAACTACTTGATTATTTTAATTTATACAAAATAGGTCTTAAGTTTTAAAAATAGAAAACACTTTTTTAATTGTAACAATTTACATATCTTAAAAAAAAAAGAAAATTATTAATATGATTGAAGAATTGACCAAGTCACAAGAACTCCTTGATAGGAGAAAAAATGTGGTAGCTAATGGAGTAGGAATATTCAATACAGCCACTGTTAAAGAAGCAAAAGGAGCCATTATTATAGATGTAGATGGAAATGAGCTTATCGATTTTGCCGGTGGGATTGGAGTCGTAAATGCCGGACACTGCCCGGAACCTGTTGTTGCGGCAATTAGGGAACAGGCAGGAAAGTACCTGCATACCAGTTTTAATGTGGTTTCCTATGAACCGTACATTGAATTATGTGAGGAATTGGCTAAAATTTTGCCACACGGAGAAAAAACCAAGGTTATGTTGGTAAGTACTGGGGCAGAAGCAGTAGAGAATGCAATAAAAATTGCAAGACAAGCTACCAAACGGCCTGCTGTTATTTGTTATACAGGAGCCTATCATGGGCGGACCATGATGGCTATGACATTGACTAGTAAGATAAGCTATAAATACGATTGTGGCCCATTTGCTCCGGAAGTGTATAGGCTTCCATTCCCTAATGTTTACCGATATAAAGGGACTAGGAGTGAATCTGCATTTGTCAAAGATGAACTGAAACGATTGCGGGAGAGCGCTCTTAATTTGGTCGATGTGAAAAACGTCGCCGCTATTATAATTGAACCTATACAAGGGGAAGGCGGGTTTAACCCGATGCCACAAAAATATTTGGAAGGACTCCGAGCATTTTGCGATGAGCATGGTATTATGCTCATTATGGATGAAGTGCAAAGTGGTTTCTGTAGAACCGGGCATTGGGCCAGCTGGCAACATTATGGCGTACAACCTGATATAAGTACCTATGCTAAATCTATGGGGTCAGGTCTTCCCATTGCAGCAGTTGTGGGTCGTGCAGAGGTAATGGACGCTGCCGCTCCAGGCTCTATTGGTGGCACCTATATTGGTAGCCCCGTTTGTTGCGCTGCCTCTTTGGCAACTATCAAATACATGAAGAAGATTCATCTTAATCAAAAAGCCAAGGTGGTAGGAGCAACTATTAAGGGGCGTTTGAAAAATTTGAAGAAGGCCTGTCCTGAAATTGGAGATGTTAGAGGCATTGGCGCCATGATCGCAATCGAGTTTGTAAAAAATAATGACCCTAGTCAACCGGATGCTGATTTATGTTCAAGAGTGGTACAGGGCTGTTTTGAAAACGGCTTGATCTTGTTGAGTGCAGGAACGCATAAAAATATTATTAGAATACTCTCACCCCTTGTAATAACCCAACAACAATTGGATAAGGGCATGACAATTTTAGAAAACGAAATTAAAAAAGCTACAAAAAAATAATTATGAGACCATTCGCAATTGCAGGAATACAAATGAAAGTATCAGCTGTCGCTTCCAACGTGGAAATGATGAAACTGAAAATTGATATAACGATGAACCTCTATCCATGGATAGAGATGATTATGTTTAGTGAACTTTGTGCTTTCGGGCCATTGACCCATACAGCACAACCCATTCCTAATAATTTTGAAGCAGAAATGCAAGCCAAAGCCAAACAATATGGAATATGGCTGCTCCCTGGTTCCATTTTCGAAAAAAGTGAGGACAAAATTTACAATACGGCCACGGTTATCAATCCCAAAGGGGAAATAGTAACCCGTTACCGCAAAATGTTTCCTTTTTATCCTTATGAAACAGGCGTGACGCCGGGAGAGCATTACTGTGTGTTTGACGTACCTAATGTAGCAAGATTTGGGGTCTCCATTTGTTATGATATGTGGTTTCCTGAAACCATTCGTACTTTAACCACTATGGGGGCAGAAGTCATTATGCACCCTACCATGTCTGGAACTATTGATCGTGAAATTGAACTATCAATTGTAAGGGCAATGGCCTCGATTAACCAATGCTATTTCTTCGATGTCAATGGTTTGGATACAGGTGGTTGCGGGCGCTCAATTGTTTGTGGGCCAGATGGTCGGGTATTGCACCAATCGGAAGGTACCGAGGAAATTATTCCGCTTGAATTGAACATTGAAAGAGCAAAAAGAAGCCGCGAATTAGGTATACTTCGTTTGGGACAACCTTTAAAAAGTTTTAGAGACCATCTGAAGTCAAGTCATTTTGGTATCTATCAACCCAATATTCCCACACCTTATCTAGATTCATTAGGCCCTTTAATCAAGCCTTCGCGACTTGATAAAATTACAGAATTAAAAATCAAAGAAAACGCTTTGGAGCATCAAAGTGCACCCATCCACTATAAAGGGGATGGTATAATTTAAAACAGAAAATATGGGTGGAATTCCAATGAATAAAAAGAAGAATGAAACAGCAATTAAAGATTATGTGAGTTGGTTTGAAATACCTGCGATTGATTTTAAACAAGCGGTACATTTCTATAACCACATATTTGGGATTGATATGGCTCAAAATATAACCGATGTAAATGCCATGGCCTTTTTTCCAGTGACATCAGGTATTGGCGGAGCAGTAATTGCAGCTCCTGGATCAATTCCTTCTGATACAGGCCCATTGATCTATTTAAACGGGGGCAAAGATCTTAACAACGTGTTAAATAAAGTAGAAGAGGCAGGCGGACGCATAGTGATGCCAAAAACCCTCATTAGTGAAGATGCTGGCTATTTTGCCATTTTTATCGATTCTCAAGGAAATAAACTTGCCTTGCATTCAAAAAATTAAAAACGTGATTAAAACTAAAATATATAGTGCTCCTTATTATAATATCGGACAGCTTCGGGTTGATTTTTGGAATAAGTTAAAAATTGAAACTTCCGAACTTACTCGTTGCCATAAAGGATCTGAAAATGAAAAAGCACACAAACTAAATATAAAGCAGTTATTAAAAGACCTACAAAGCGTCGAATGCTTTTTCGCATTCCCGGGAAAAGAGCGGTTACAAAAACTTGAAAGCACTTATAGTAGTCAAGAGTATACGTCGTTGTCTCATTTGGTGGCTGATACTACAAGACAATTGTTAGGGGATAGTTATAAAAGCAATTCTGAATTTGTAGATTTTGATGAACATAGCATGGAATCTGCCGAGGAACATGAACTGCATAATAATATTAGGGAAAATCATTTCGAGGTTTTGTTTGTGGACAATATTTCTGAACAGGAAGAACATAAATTGAAGCATAGGTTAAGAACTTTACATACTCCAAATGACAAGTTCAGTTATGGCGTTGTATTACAACGTTCTTTTCAAGACGCTTTGATTACTTTGCTTTTTAATCATAATATCCAAGCAGTTGTAATACGGTATGCCCCGCCATATCATTCTAAACTTATTACACCGCTGATAAAACCTTATATAGAAGAAATTTATAAGCATGATTTTTCAACAAAACCAGAAACCGATCTCGGTCCAATCATTGGCGAATTGGTAAAACAACTCCGCCCTGAGTTGGATACCTATTATGTTACTGATTCTTCACTTGGTCATCTAAAAGACAATACCATTAAAGGTTTCAAACGAATATTTTATCAATCAGAAGATATCCAAGAAATGCACCTAACTATCATGCGAGGTATCGCAGAACGTTATGACTCACCTTTCTTTACAGCTTTGGTAGAATATAGTCAAAAACCAACCGGGGTCTTTCACGCCATGCCTATATCTCGTGGAAATTCAGTTTTTAAATCTAGATGGATCCATGATTTTGGGGATTTTTATGGACGTAATATGTTTTTGGCGGAAACATCGGCTACAACAGGCGGACTTGATTCCTTGTTACAACCCACCGGGCCTATTAAAAAAGCCCAAAAGATGGCTAGCGATGCGTATGGTTCGCAATACACCTATTTCGTGACCAACGGAACATCCACAGCCAATAAAATAGTGATGCAGGCCTTGGTTAAACCTCAGGACGTCGTACTTATAGATAGAGATTGTCATAAATCGCATCACTACGGATTGGTTTTGGCAGGCGCTTATCCCGTATATTTGGATTCCTACCCGATTGAAGAATATTCTATGTATGGGGCCGTTCCTTTAGAACAGATTAAAACCAAACTACTAAAATTAAAAGAGGCAGGAAGACTGGACAAGGTGAAGATGTTACTGTTGACCAATTGTACTTTTGACGGTCTGGTATATAATGTAGAGCGTGTTATGGAGGAAGTTCTTGCCATTAAACCAGATATGGTTTTTTTATGGGATGAAGCTTGGTTTGCTTTTGCAGGATTTGCATATAATTATAGGCAACGTACCGGCATGTTCACTGCAAACAAGCTTTATGAAAAATATAACAGTACCAATTATAAAAAGCAGTACAATGAGCATATAAAAGGATTGAAAAATGGAGACCAATCATTATTACCTGATCCTGATAAGGTTCGAGTACGGGTCTATGCCACCCAAAGTACCCACAAGACTTTAAGTAGTTTTAGACAAGGCTCTATGATTCATATTTGGGATGAGGATTTCCGTAGAAAAACAGAAAACACCTTTCTTGAAGCCTACATGACGCACACATCTACATCACCAAATTACCAGATGTTGGCATCATTGGATGTTGGCAGACGGCAAGTGCAGCTTGAAGGATTTGAATTGGTTGAAAAGAGTATTGAAATGGCCATGGTACTTCGCGCCAAGGTAAACGATAATCCTCAATTAAGTAAATACTTTGATGTTTTGACTGTGAAAGATTTTATTCCAAATAAATTTCGTCAAACCGGACTCAAGGAATATTATACCAAACGGGAAGGTTGGAACCGTATGGATGAGGCTTGGGAAAAAGATGAATTTGTTCTGGACCCTACAAAAATCACCTTGTATATTGGAAAAACCGGTGTTGATGGTGACACCTTTAAGAATAAATACCTAATGGATAAATTCAATATCCAAATTAACAAGACGTCTCGCAACACCGTGTTGTTTATGACGAATATTGGAACCACCAGAGGTAGTATCACTTATCTTATTAATGCCCTTTTAAAAATTGCAGATGAATTGGATGATGAGTTCAAAGCCTTGAACGGCAAGGAAAGGGAAATTCGGGATAAAAGAATACATTCTTTAACAAAAGAGGTCCCACCATTACCGGATTTTAGTTATTTCCATCATTCATTTCAGGCTGTACCAGGAGTTCCTGGAGGTGATTTGCGAGAAGCATATTTCTTGGCGTACGATGAAGAAAATTATGAATATGTACCCTTAAAGGAATGTTTGCCCATAATGGGGACAGGAAGAAATTTGGTAGCTTCAACATTCGTAATTCCCTATCCACCAGGGTTTCCGGTATTAGTACCTGGGCAAGTGGTAAGCGAAGAAATCATCAATTTCATGACGGTACTCGATGTAAGCGAAATACATGGCTACCGTTCCGATCTGGGTCTTAGAGTATTCAAAGAAAAGGTATTGGACAGACATAAGATTACCACTGCAATGGGCGGCATGTTCATTGGGAAAAAGAAAAATTAATTAATTTAATCATTTAAAAATATTTATATGACTACTAAAAAAACAATAGACTCAAAAAAAGTCACCAAAGCAATCAGCAAAAAAATAACCCCTGTAAAAAAGACATCAAAAACTGAAGCACTTAATGGCGTACCCGATATAAGAAGATATTTTTATAAAAACGAAGTGCCTTTATATTTCATTAGCGCTACCAATTTCAATATGTTAGGTGCAGATGAATGGATTAAGGGCTTTAAATTTATTTGTCATATCGAATGTTTTGATGGTCAGCATCCCAATGTTTTCTCACCAAAAGAAGAAATTCCTCATGATGAGTTTACTTGTATTGAGGATATCAACAACTACCTGCTTCAACACCCAGAAGTTCAAGACTATTTAAAAACAAGAAAAAAAGGCAAAAATACAGGTAAAGCCATGTTTCTAATGTTTGACGAAAAGACTGAGAAACTGGCAAAAAAATTAGGATTACAGATCATGTTCCCTACAGCCAAGATGCGTACGTTCATGGACAACAAAGTGAATACCAACCGTATTGCTGAAAAAGCAGGTGTACCTTGTGTGCCTTACGTATTAACTCCTGTAACAGATTATACTCACTTGACTAAAGTGTCAAAATCACTCGGAACCGATTTAGTGATTCAGACACCCTTCGGAGATTCCGGTCATACCACTTTTTTCATTTCCAACGAAAAAGAGTTTAAAAAACATGAAGAGGAAATCGTCAAAGAGAAGGAAGTTAAAGTAATGAAACGCATCAATTGCAAAGGCTCGGCTATTGAGGCCTGCGTTACAAGACATGGTACCATTGTTGCTCCTTTGATGACTGAACTTGTCGGCTTCAAGGAACTTACACCTTACAAAGGAGGATGGTGTGGTAATGAAATCTATCCCAATGCATTTAATCCTGAAATTCGCGAAAAAGCAACAAAATACACACAACTTTTCGGAAATCAATTAAGAAAAGAAGGGTACAAGGGGTATTTTGAACTGGATTTTTTAATCGATCAGGATAATGGTGAAGTTTATTTAGGCGAATTAAACCCTAGAGTTACGGGAGCAAGTTCCATAACCAATCATGCGGTTTTTGCATTAGCTGATGCTCCACTTTTTGTATTTCATATTTTAGAATGGATGGATGTAGAATATGACTTAAACATTAAAGAGTTAAATGAGAGATGGGCAAGACAAGAAAACATAGATGGATGGAGCCAATTGATTGTTAAACACACCGAAGATACTATTGAATATGTTTCTGAAGCTCCAGCTTCTGGTATTTATAAAATGTTCGATAACGGACACATACAATTTGACCGAATGGATACCCATAGAAGAGCCGTTGAGACCGAAAATGAGGCCTTCTTTTTACATATTTCCAAGAAAGGGGATTACATTTATGAAGGGGCAGATTTGGGTATTTTAGTTTCTAGAGGGCGTATGATGACCGACGATTTCAAATTGAATGCAAGAGCTAAAAGCTGGATAAAAGCCATCCGTTCAAAGTATGTTTCAGAAATAGTAAAGGACAAACGAGAAAAAATAATTCTTACTGGAAGTCTGACAAAATAAAGCCATAAAAAATAATGAAATTCAAGAGTATAAATCCCTATAAACCTGAGTTCGACCTAAGAAATTGATTTTTTTAACATAGAAAAAGCAGAATATTTCGTATATTAAAGTACTGAATTTCAATATGTTAAAAAATATTCTGCTTATGATTTCCAAAGATAAAGTTACTGAAATATTCTGTTCCATCGATGATTTTTGCCTTGTTTTTGAACCTGCCTTAACAAAACGGCAACTTTCCACGGGAAAAAAGACCAGGAAGCGCAAATCCACGATGTCAAGTAGTGAGGTATTGACCATTACCGTTCCGTTCCATTTAAGTGGCGTGAGGATCTTCAAGCACTTCTACCTTGGCTATGTCCAAGAGCACCTTCAAGAGGAGTTCCCCAACACGGTTTCGTACAACCGTTTTGTTGAACTGATGCAGTCCAACATACTGCCATTGACCCTGTACATGAAGACCTGTTGTCTGGGAGAGTGCACAGGGATATCCTTTATAGATTCCACGCCATTACGCGCCTGCAATAACAAGCGCATCGCCCAGAACAAGGTATTTAAGGGTATAGCCAACGTGGGCAAATCCACCGTGGGCTGGTTTTATGGGTTCAAGCTCCACATCATTGTAAACGATAAGGGAGAACTACTTGATTTCATTATCACCCAGGCGAATGTAGATGACAGGACGCCTTTGAAAGAAGACAACTTTTTGGAGAAAATATTCGGCAGTCTATATGCCGATAAAGGGTACATATCCAAAGAGCTTGCCACCTTGTTGTTTGACCAAGGGCTCCATTTGGTAACGGGCATCAGGAACAATATGAAAAACGTATTGATGACCATGAGGGATAAAATATTGCTCAGAAAACGTTCGGTCATTGAAACCATAAATGACCAACTGAAAAACATTGCCCAAGCTGAGCACTCCAGGCACAGGAGCTTTGGCAATTTCATTACCAATTTAGTCGCCAGCCTTATCGCTTATTCGTTTCAAGAAAAGAAACCGAGCATTAAATTTGAAACGGAAAACACCAAGCAATTGGCTCTTTTTTGCTAAATCCTTACGTCGAACTCAGGTTTAAAAGCTCAAATCTTTAAATCCTATTTTACTTAAAATTTAAGCTTTTACGGAAGAGTTGGATTATTGTGCGTAGAATAAATTAACAGAGCAATTTGATTTTATAAAACAATGCTTACCTTTTGTGCATTCTGCCTGCACAACCACTAACGAATTCCATCTTAGGCTCAGAATGAAAAATTTGTATCTTTACTCTAATAAAAACAAATAAATTTTGTTTTTAAATAGCTCTTTTTGCCTTTAGTGTACAATTCAGTGAATCTACTTGATAATAACCGATTAAAATACTGTAAAACAGTGTTTTATATAAATAAAGTTAGTTCTGCCACCCCGACAAATTATAGTATCAATCCATATCAAAAACCTGTTAATCGTATGATTTACAGGTTTTTGTGTTTTTAAGAATATTATAAGAATTGATACCCAACTTTATGAAAATAGTAGAAAACTAAACAGTATTAACAGGAGGGACTTGCATACAACTTCACAAAATTACCATTTATCGACATTAATGTTGGCATCCAACGATTCTTGATTAAATAGTTTTTCAATTCAAATTAGATTTACACTATTAATTACTCCAAGAGGGAAATAATTAAAAAGTTTAATTTAAAACCTGTTTAATCATGTCAAATGCCATTCTTCTACCAGTATTGATCGTTTTAAGTTATTTGATTTTCTTGTTGAAAAATGCAGGACAAGTATTTAAATATGCATCAGCCTCGAAATTTGGAAATAAAGTTTCCAATATGGTTTTGGAAAAAAAGGGGTTTAAAATATATAATGGTTCCAAAGAAACGAATGATGCTGGCGGATTGAATGAATTTAAAATAGATTCAAACATTTATTTAAAAACCGGTCCAAAAAAACAACCGGGGTTTCTTGACAACAAAATAGTGAGGACAAAAAAGGAATTGAATAGCCAATTGAAACACCTAGAACTTATTTTGGCACTAGAGAGTCCTTTAACTATTCTTGCATCAAAAAGCAAATGTACAACAAAGCGACTTGAAGAATTTATTAAAATTAAAAAAGAGGTCCAATTAAAAATCATTGAATTGTCCCAAACCATATCTTATTACCAGTCAAATAAGATTAATTTGTGTTAAAAGAGATCCGATAAAACATACATATATAAAGGTAATTTTCATTAACTTAAAGATACAAAATAATTTGAATTTGGGGGATAATATGGGGGATAAATAAAAAGAGAGATTAATAAACCTCTCTTTTTCAGTAATTTAAAGTGATATTTAGTCGGGATGACAGGATTTGAACCTGCGACCACACGGCCCCCAGCCGTGTACGCTAACCGGACTGCGCCACATCCCGAATTTATTTTATGGTTTTCCAATAAAACCATTTTGTTGAAATTTTTAGTTATAAGTAGGTGTAGACACCTCAAATGTTGAATCTTTTGCTGCCAAATAACGCTCTGCATCTAAAGCTGCCATACACCCTGTCCCTGCAGCTGTAACAGCTTGCCTATAAACATGGTCTGCCGCATCTCCAGAAACAAAAACACCAGCAATATTGGTTTTTGAAGTGCCAGGTTTATTTATGATATAACCCGTTGCATCTAATTCTAAAAAGTTTTTAAAGATATCGGTATTTGGTTTATGACCAATGGCAACAAAAAATCCAGTTGCCGGTATATCATGTTTTTTATTGGTTTGATTATTGAAAACCCGAACACCCGTAACCACTTGACCATCCCCTAAAACCTCATCTGTTTCTGTGTTAAACAATATTTCAATATTTGGAGTTTTCTTTACACGTTCTGCCATAATTTTAGAAGCTCTAAATTCATCCCTTCTTACTATCATGGTCACTTTTGTACATAATTTTGACAGGTAATGTGCCTCTTCACAAGCCGAATCTCCGGCTCCAACAATCACAACTTCTTGATTTCTGTAAAAAAAACCATCACAAACTGCACATGCTGAAACGCCCCCTCCTAGTTTTAAATATTTTTGTTCAGAGTCTAAACCTAAATATTTTGCTGAAGCACCTGTAGAAATAATAACTGTTTCACAATGTATTTCCTTGGTGTCATTGACCCAAACTTTATGAACATCACTAGAAAAATCTACTTTTGTTACCCACCCATCACGCACGTCAGTCTCAAAACGTTCTGCCTGTTTTTGTAATTCAATCATCATTTCTGGCCCTGTAATTCCATCAGGGTATCCAGGGAAATTCTCAACTTCATTGGTAGTTGTCAACTGCCCTCCAGGTTGTGTTCCTTGATATAGAACAGGATGCATATTAGCTCTTGCAGCATAAATGGCCGCCGTATAACCCGCAGGCCCGGAACCTATAATTAAACATTTTACTTTCTCAATATTTTCAGCCATAATCTTACTATTTTTAACTTAAACAAAAGTAGAATTTTTACAATAAAACTTACTTTCTAATCATCAAAAAATTGTTATTATATTATAATTGCCTATTATACAGATAGCTATTCATTGTTTTTTTTGTAAATTGTTAAGATCTTACCTCATAAAACATATTTATTATGAAAACTATTTTACTATTACTTAGTTTGACATTTGTTTTTTCATGCAAAAATAATAATGATTCAAATTCAGATAAAATGACCAATGAGACTTCTACTGAAGAACTAACCATGAATGGTACATGGAAACAGATTAGTTTTTATAATTATGTCAATAATAAAGTCGTGGATACCATCATGTCTTCTGATCAGAACAAGCAAGTAAAAATGTACACCAAATCAAAAGTGATGTGGAGCAGGTTTAGAGATACTGATACTATAGATTGGTTTGGTTACGGCGATTATAATATTCATGACGGCACATTAACAGAAATAATTGATTATGGTTCAAAAGCAATGAATGAGGCTATCAAAACACAAAAAAAGTATGTTTTTAAACTACAACTTGAAAAAGATAAATTCTCTCAAATACAATTGGATGATGATGGAAATGCTTTGTACTCTGAGAATTATGTCAGAATTGAATAGATCATAACTTTCATCCCAAGAATAAAATTATTAGTATTAACAACTGATCAAATATATTTTTGTTAAATATAAAAAAAATCCAACCCTTTATCAGGTTGGATTTTTTGATGGCATAGAATGATGATATAACATCACGCCATACATTCTTTTAAAATCTAAGAAATATTATATTATTTCAATTAACTCAAGATCAAACGTAAGATCCTGACCAGCCAATGGATGATTTCCATCAACAATAATATGATCTTCATTTACAGCAGCTATCCTGAATTGATTTTCAGTTCCATCAGGATTTTCAGAGGCTAAACCCATTCCTACTTCTGGCGTCATATCTTGAGGCAACTGTTCCTTTTTCACTTCATGAAACAATTCTTCTTTAACATCTCCATAGGCTTCTTCTTTAACAATATTTACCGTTTTCTTTTCATTTACTTTCATATCAATGATCGCTTTTTCAAAACCAGGAATTAGCATTCCTTGACCTAAATTCACTTCTAAAGGCTCTCTCTCAAGAGAACTATCAAAAATTTGACCGTTTATTAATTTCCCTGTGTAATGAACTTTTACCGTATCATTTTCTTTAACTTGACTCATAATATATTTTTACTTGATTAATAAATCTTTGCAATACTATTGATTATAAATTGACTATCACAGTATTAGGCAATTAATCTATGATTATTATGATAATATTAACTTAGCTTCAAAACTAAAACCCCAACAGAATTTGTTCAGCTTTTAAAAGTAATGGTGGCAGGATTTTTTTAAATCTCACAACCACCTGAATTTAAGTATTTTAACCACTTTTAATTTAGTATAATTCACCGAATTGCACACTAAAGTCAAAAAGAACCATTTAAAGGCAAATTGTATTTAGCTTTAATATTATAAAGTTACAAATTATATTAAAATAATAACCGAACAATTTTATTTTACTCAATACACTTTGAAATTTACCTTTTCCATAAATTCAAAACACTACTATAAAAAGAATTATTTAATAAGGATTTATAAAAGCATCAATATCTGACCTCGACAATACAGGGTTTGCTCCTTCACTTTGCGCTACCATAGCGCCAACGGCGCATGCAAAATCTACAGCTTCTTGTGGATTCACTTTATTTAGTAATTGACTTATCAAAGAACCTAAAAATGAATCACCTGCGCCAACGGTATCAATCACTTTAATAAGATAACCACTATTATAATAAAACTTATCATTATACAATAATACAGCTCCATGATGTCCTTTTGTTACGCAAATATGCTTAGTATTTGTTTTCTGGGCAATGTATCGAATATTCTGTTCCATCGAACGGTATTTAGATTCTAAATACCCACTAACCTCATACAATTCATCATCATTAAACTTAATAAAATCGGCATCGTTCATTAATCTAATTAAAAGCTCTTTCGTATAGTATGGAGGCCTTAGATTTAAATCGAAAATTTTGTATTTAGCCAACTCTATAAGTTTAAATAACGTATTTCTAGAACTTTCATCTCTTGCCGCAAGACTACCAAAAACAAAAGCATCCGAGTTTTTAACTGCCTTTTTGTTTACTTCCGTCAATCTTATTTTATCCCAAGCTCTAGGGTATTTAATATCATAGGAAGCTGATCCTTTTTCATTCAGCATCACTTTTACTTTCCCGGTTTTATATTCATTAAGTACTTGGAAACAACTCATATTTATACCACAATCCTTAAGGTATTGCATAATTTTAGCTCCACTTTCACCCTTCCCAATAGCGCTAATCATTGTTACATCATGATCAAATGATTGTAATCTGCTCGCAACATTTAACGGTGCGCCACCAATTTTTTTATGGGTTGGAAACACATCCCATAACACTTCTCCAAAACATACTATTCTAGCCATAATATTTCTTTAAAAAAAATCCCAGAAGAAGTTAAATTTAACTTCTTCTGGGAAAAATTCAACTAAACTAAACACTAACTCAACTATTTATTTTTTTACTATTTTATAATTTAAAGACTCTTTAGTGTTTTCATCCAAAGTTTTAATAATATAAACAATGGCAGTGTATTCTAATACACTGCCATTAAATATGTTATTAGTTTGCAAGCCCTAAATCTGCTAAATGGCGTAAGATATTTTTAGTAATAATCTTCATGTTATCGCCATTAGGCACACCTCCTACTTCCCAGTCCCAAGTTCCACCTATAGCGCAAACTACGGTACCAGTTGTTCCATCTGATGGCCACTCAATACCCCAAACTTCATTACCTCCACAATTACCCCAAAGAATATTTCCTCCAACCATTGTTTCAAAATTTGATCTTGCTGCTTCTAAAGTTCCTGCTGCCCATGGTCCAAAATCCATGTTATATTGAGCAACTCTATTCTTTTTTAGAGTACCAGCAGCTAACGTTTCAAAATTTGTACCAATACAACCACCTGTAGTTGAAGATACGCCTGCAAAGTATGGGCTAGAAGTATTGGCAGTCCAGCTACCACCCCAAGCATCACCTGTTGCCCAAGCTTCATATCCTGTACCTCCCCAAGCTTGATTAGGAACTCCATTGCCATCAACTACACCAATATCATCTAAAATAAATGCGGCGAAATTACCAACAAGTATGTTACCCCCAGCTTCATAATAGGTTTTAACTTTATTAATTAAATTATCGGCTAAATCTGGACATGCAGGGCCATCTGCAGGTCCTTCACCAATTATACAGTTAGCACCATTTTTAGGAAACTGAGCAACTCTGTCTCCCCACCAGCCACCATCGAACTGAATCCAAATAGCATGATATACACTTAAATCTACCTCGCCATTGGCTACATCGGTGAATGAATGATATGTAACTTCTGTTAATGGCCCTGCAATATTTGGAAACCATGTCGCAGCAGTTTCATCGTCATCTACTGTAAAATCTCCTCCATTGGAGGCATTCCATGCAGCTGGCGTGTTTTCTGAAGCAGCACCTAAAAATGCAATTTTTCTAATATCAAAACTCACAATATATTCAATAATTCTAGAAGGTGAAATGACATTAGCAGTGTTAAAAGTGTTAATCTTAAAAGTATAATTTCCTTCAGCGATATCACTAATAGTATAAGATGTGGCATTTCCAGGTAAATTTACCACATCATCATTAATTTGTAGCCTTATACTTTGTAAACCGGTTTCTATTAGATCCCATGTAAGAATAACATTCCTAACATCTTGTTCAGCCTTAAAGTTGCGAACAGCTTCTGGACCTTCCCTACGTAAACTAACAGTTTCACCTAAAGAAAGATTACCTTCAGCATCTTTTGTTTTTACGGTAAATGTATAATCCTTATTTACATCAATAATGCCATAGCTAAATGTTGTTGCAGCACTTTGAATGTTTGCAACACCATCGGTATGAACTACAACTATGCTACTCGCATTTGGTGGATTCGTCCAAGTTAAAACAGCATCGTCACCATTTAAATCAACACTCAATCCATTTACTTTTTGAGCAATAGTTGGCGTTATTGGGTTCAATTCTAAATCTTCACATGATGATGTTAGCGTTAATAAGAAGCCGAACGCTAAAAACATCGAAACTCTTTTAATAATTTTAATCATGATTTTCTTATTTTAGTTGTTATTTTATTTTATACTATTATTTAGATAGTAACTCAACTTATGGTTTTGTTACTTTTATTGTTTTAAAAGACACTGAACTATTATCAGCAAATACACCCCAAGATGTATTTGGTGCTTTGTAAACTCTTGATGTAAGTGCAACTTGATTATTAACATAAATTACAACTATGGAATTTTCAATGACCACCTTAACATCATACTCTACATTTGGTTCTAATTTGAATGAAGTCTCATTATCCGAACTTGTTGAACTTGATAAAGATGCCCTAAGTGTTTTATCTAATCTTATTTTATTCTCACTTGGCACAAAACGTAAACTTATTACGTTGTTTCTTTCATCACAGGCACCTAGAAAAAATCCAAAGTCTCTATTTGAATTGGAATATGATACAGTAGTTGATATTAAATACCTTGGCGCATCAATGGGTTCATAAAAAACTGCTGAAACATTATTATTAGTAGAACTACTAAGATTATAAGACTCTTCGTTTGAACCTGTTTTTTCAAAATTTCCAATTTCTCTATTTAGCTCCAAAGTAATTTTTGTTTGCATGCCACTGGCTACCGCATCGGGTATAGATAACATTAAATCACCATTAGAGTTTTGTGATAATTTATGAGCCACTAAATTTCCGCCCCAAGTTTTAACACCAGAATCTAAATTATTCTCGGTTTTTGCAGTCCATCCCATAATAAAAGCATTTGTTCCGTTACTTACTGCTTTTGCAGCATAAAAATCATTACCATCTAGAAATTCAGAACTAGTTGGTTGTTCCCATGGTCCGGTTGCTGAACTACCTTTTCTATATAGAACTTTACGTGAGTTTATATCAGAAAAGATTAAATAATACATACTTCCCATTTTAAAAACTTGAGCTGTCTCCATAAAAAAGAAATATTTAGCACCTCCATCATAAAAAATACCATCGTATGTCCATGACAATAAATCTGAAGATGTATAAGAAACTATTATACCTTTAAAAACACCACCAACATTTGCTCTAGCACTAACAAGCATATAGTAGATACCTGCATCTTCAAAAACATACGGGTCTCTAAAATTATCTTGCTCATCAAACTGCATGCCTTTAGGTGCATATATAGTTGTAAACGATTTATTTTTTGTAAAACCAACTTCAGGATTGGTTGAAGTTGCCAACATAATACCTTCTTTTGTGGTTACACAGCTTGATAGAACATTAGGATTATGCCCAGTATAAAAACCATAATATGTATTGTTTTTAACAAAAACCGAACCTGAACCAATAGCAAAGTCTTGGTCACATCCTGCAGAACTTGAACTAATTATTTCTGTAGGGATTTCATTATATGATGAAAAATCTGTTGTAGATAGTGTGTACCATGGGTGTCTTTGGTTTGAATTATCATTCCAAATATCTTTCAAATAATATAAGTAAAACTTATTTGAAGCATCATCGTAAATAGGCATTAAATCACCTATACGAGTTCCATTTGAGGTTATTTTAAAAATTGAATAATCAGATTGTTCTACCTGAGTGCTACATTGCAAGCTTTGAAACATAGGATCTGGATCTGGTAAATCGGGATCTTGAACCGTGTCTAAAGAATCATCATTCGATTGACAACTGCTTACCCCAATAAAAAGGCTTAACAGAAGTACTGAGATAAAAAATTTAATTTTATTTTTCGATTTCATAACTTCTTTTTGATAATTATATGATTGCGATTAATTTTTTGATATCCAGAAGAAACCGTTTTTAATTAATTTCTTCTGGAATTTCTAAACTAACTCAAAAACTATAATCTTTTCAAATGATTAATATCCTGGATTTTGTGTATATAATCCTCCTGTTACATCAATTTCTCTTTGTGGTATTGGATAGTATTCATCTCTACCAGCAGTAAATTGTGCATTGGCTAAAAAATCTCTTTTTGTTTTCTCAACAGCTACATAACCATTTAAAACCTGTGCTGCTTGACCCCATCTTACTAAATCAAAGAATCTAGCGCCTTCCATGGCAAACTCTAAACGTCGTTCAAACTTTAACGCTTTAAGCGCATCTTCTTTTGAAAGAGTTAATGGATAAGTTCCAATAGCATAAACATCAGTAGCTCCTGCATTAATTGGTCTGTTAGTACTATTAGCTGCACGATCTCTAATTCGATTTATTATTGCTATACCTTGAGACACTTGATTAAGTTGAATTAAAGCTTCTGCTTTCCATAATAGTACGTCAGCATATCTAATAAAATCAACATTTTTTGATGTTCCAACAAATGGCCCTTCTTTTACATAACAAGAACAATCTGGAGCTTGTTGTTCTTTCATATTTCCAAAATAACCATAAACACCTGGGTCTCTGGCCCAACTAAAATTGTAAATCATATCCCCAGCTTCATTTACCGTATTACGATATTTAAACGGGCGTCCAGGAATACCTACTGTATGATCTATCCTAGGATCTAATGTAATACCTGGTGCCAATGGGGCTTTACCATTACCATCTACTGAGTCAAAAATATCTACATCATTAAACGTATCCAAAAGCGGTAAGCCATTTGTATCTGTTTTAAAGGCATTTACCATATTTTGACTTGCTAGGTGAAAACCACAACATCCATACAGTTCAGTACTATTTGGAGAATTAAGCCCTGTAACAAAACTTACTCTGCTAACCAAAGTACCATCATTTATTGAAAATTGAGCTGCCCAAATTGATTCTGATCCATTATCAAAACCATCCAAAAAGTTATTACCAAAATCTGGTTCTAAAGCTCCCGTAACATCATCAGCGTAATCAATAACTTCTTGTAACCTTGCAGGGTTTATGCTAGTTACTTGATGTGTGTCATTTTGCTCGTAAGCTTGGTATAAACGTAACTTAGCCAAATAAGCTGCAGCAGCACTCCTATCAGCTCTTCCAACTTCATCTTGTGATTGTGGTAAATTATTATAAGCAAATAAGAAATCATCTGCTATCATATTCCACAACTCATCATTGGTCATATCGTTAGTTGCATTGGCTTTTTCTTCAGCTGTCATAGTTTCAACTATATAAGGCACTTTTTTAAATAACAACTTCAACATAAAGTGGCTGTGAGCTCTTAAAAAGCGAAGTTCGGCTTGTCTTAGCGTTTTTTTAGGAAAATCTGCTTCAGATGCTTCGTTTATCAATTCTAAGGCAAAATTAGCACGACTTATGGCCTTATAATGGTTCACCCAAGTTTTAGGTGTCATCCAATCTCCATAATCCGGAATAGTTAGATTATACATTTCGTAGCGGTTAATTACATCTACATCACCAATTCCTCCTCCACCTTTGTAAGCATCATCAGCACGCACACTTCCATATACCCATTGATGCGTTATTGGCCCTACCATTTCATCATTTGCTATACCTGCATAAGCTGCTATAACCAACCCTTCTAAATTCTCGGTGGTGCTTACATCGGCTTGAGATAATAATCCTTCTGGTTTATACTCTAGAACGTCTTCATTACAAGCTGTTAGGAAAACCATCGCTAACAGCCCAATTAAAAATATTTTATTGTTTTTCATGATCTATTTTTTTAAAAGTTTAGGTTAAATCCTAAAGAAAGGACTGTTGGCACTGGTATTCTATTCACATCTGTTCGCTCTGGATCTGGACCTATATAGTCTTTATGTGTTATCCAGAATAAATTCTCTCCTTGCAAATAGAATCTGGCACTTGTCATTCCTCCAAGTCCACTAATCATATCTTTTGGCAAAGAATAACCTATTTGGAGATTTCTTAATTTGAAATAAGAATTTTTTCTAAACGTGTAATCTGATGTTCTTGTATCGTTAAATGCTAAAGTTGCAGACGGAATATTAGTATTGGTATTCTCTGGAGTCCAAGCGTTTAAAAGCCCAACACCCCCATTTTCTCTACCCGATGCAAAATTGTTCCAAAATACGTAAGGGTCTTGACCAATACGGTTTGTTACACCCGATCCGAATAACGATAAATCAAAATTCTTATAAGCTAAGTTTATTGTAACGCCATACTCTAATTCTGGTAGAGTTGTTCCTATCCAATCTCTATCATCAACATCTATAACCCCATCTCCATTAATATCAACATATTTGATACTACCTGGTCTTGCCAAATCTTGAGTTGGGCTATTATTTACGTCTTCTTGACTTTGAAAAAGTCCATCTGTTCTATAACCAAAAATGGAGAACAATGAGCGTCCAATGATTGAATTATCAACGGTTCCTCCAAAATCTGTTTCTCCACCTTTGTTAAGCTGTGTTATTTTATCTGCAAAATGAGATACATTGGTTGAAATCCCAAAAGTAAAACCACTATCAAAAGTTTTGTCATAAGCTATTACAAACTCCCAACCTTGACCTTCTGTATTAGCAATGTTTAATACAGTATTAGCACCTTCACCCTGTGTTGCAATTGTTCTAGGAGAACGCAAAATATCTTTAGTTTCTCTGGTATAATAATCAAATGACCCCGTAATTTTATTTTTGAATAAAGAAAAATCTATACCATAATTATATTCAGCCGTTTCTTCCCAACTTAAATTTTTGTTCTCTGATTGAATTCTTACAAACCCTGATGGCAATGTTCCAGTATTATTACCATTAATATCATAAGCTGTTCCCACATTATAATATATATTGAAGAAATCAGGTGAATATAGATTTTGATTAGGCTCATATCTTGTTTCAAATAAACCAAAACGTGCACCATCACCAATTTCTTGATTACCTACAACCCCATAACCAGCTCTTAACTTTAAGCTTGAAACAACATCATTTTCTGGAAAGAAGTCCTCATTGTTTATTCTCCAACCAACAGTTGCTGCAGGAAAAATACCATATCTAGTATTGGCACCAAAACGGGAAGACCCATCACGACGCAAAGTAAAGGATGCCAAATATCTATCAGAAAAGGCATAATTAATTTTTCCGAATTGGGAAACGAGTGTATTTGCCGTTGAAGTACCTCTAGAAGTTCTTACTCCCGTGGCCGCATTCAGTACAAAGAATTCTTCCGTCTCAAATGGAAAATCGTCGGCTTGAGCTACGAATGTATCAAAATCATTTCTTATATATTCATAACCTAATAAAGCCACGAATCGGTGATTTTCTCCTAATTCCAAATCATAATTTAATGTATTTGAAAACACAAAACTTGAAAACTTATTGGTATCAATTATTAAACGGTTAGTTGGCCTAGTAGTAAATCCATTGTTTACTTTACGTTCAATATCTTTTCTTTTAAAATCGCTAAAATCTAAACCTACATTTGTTCTAAACGTTAAACCCTTTAAAAGATCAATTTCTGCAAAGACATTACCAAAAAAACTATTTTTATCAGCATTGTCCCAGCGGTTTAAATATTGCATTAATACCGGATTATTTCTATCTGAATAACCTGCTCCAATAGGACCAGCAAATTCTCCATTAATATCAAAAACTGGAATTGTTGGTGCTAAAGTAATTGCTAAACCTGTAGTTGGAGCACTTCCAACATCTGGAGATACTAACGTTTCATTGGAAGTGAAAAACTGTGTATTAACCCCAACTCTTACTTTATCGTTAAACAACTTAGTATTAGCGTTTATTTTAGCAGAATACCTATCATAATTTGTGTATTTTAACATTCCTGTGTTTTTTAAGTAACCGAAGTTCATCATAACGGATGATTTTTCTGAACTTGCAGAAATAGTCACCTCATTATTGTAAACGAAACCAGTATCATACATTTCGTCTTGCCAATCAGTATCTCCAACAGGTACATTAGTATCACCACCAACAAATGGTTGTGCTGTTACACTGTTTAGCACAGGATTATTAAAATCCCCGTTCCAGTCAAAGTTGTATATTGAACCATAACCTGCATTTGGGTCGGCTCTATCATTCACAGAAGCTTGAAATAACACTTGTCCTCTTTGAAGTGAATTCATCATTTCGTAGCGTTGTTGTTTTTCAGATTGAATGGATAAATTTGAATTAAAGCTTACAGTAACACGCTCTCCCTTAGCTCCACTTTTGGTAGAAACTACAATAACACCATTACCTGCTCTAGATCCATAAAGAGATGATGCTGATGCATCTTTTAGTACTTGGATAGACTCTATTGATTCAGGATTTAAACTTGCAAAAACCTCAGGCCTCTTTGTAGGAACTCCATCAATCACATAAAGAGGGCTATTATCTCCTAGTGTGGTAATACCACGTATTAAAATATTACTTGCTGCCCCAGTTGGGTCTCCAGACTTTTCAACAAAAAGCCCAGGAACACGTCCCTGTAAAGCCTGCATAGCATTTCCAGAACTTCTACTCTGTCCTTCAATGGCACCAACGTCAACAACGCTTATGGCTCCTGTTACATCTACTTTACGTTCTCGAGAATATCCAGTCAACACAATTTCATCAAGTTGTGAGATATCAGTTTCTAATTGTACATTAATTGTAGTTTGACCATTAACAGGAATTTTAATGCTCTTATAGCCAATATAACTAATTGATAATGTGGCATCGCTAGGTACGCCACTCAAAACATAGTTCCCATCAAAATCTGTTGCAGTACCTTGCGTTGTGCCAGATACAATTACAGATACGCCAGGCAAAGGCATCCCGTCCTCCTGTGAGGTAACAGTTCCTTTTACCTGACCTTGCGCCCAAATGCTCATAAGAGCAAATACAGGCAGAAATAAAAGTTGTTTTAATTTCATTTTAATTTAATTTAGTTAATATTTAGTTTGTGAATTTCAATGTTGCCAAGCATAAATTCTTGGTCTTTAGGTTCAATACTTAATTTATCGAATGGTGAGTTCGGAAAAAATATTTCTGTCATTACTGTTTCTCCATTATCAAAAAACAGTTCTATAGATGTTTTATCGAGAATAATTGTACCAAGCAAATCTGCATTTAGTGATGTTCTTTTAGCCAAAGAAACTCGATCTGCAAACTTTTCTGAAAATTCTGTTTTACCAGATTTTCTTCTATCTACAAAAAAGTTTTTATCACTGTTATTATATCCAAAAGCTAAGGTGTCCCCTTGTTTATTGGTGAGTTTGAACGTGAAACCACTATTTTTTAAATCGGAAATTTTAAAATTAATTTCTGTACTTGATAAATCGATTGCTTTTGAATCAATAATTTTTTCAGCTCTTTTTATTGCTATTGATTCTTTTTTAAATTTGATGCTTCTATAATTGGTTAATTCTTTTACAGGTTGAAATAATAATCTATAACTAGCATTTACTTTTTGAAGTTCAATTTGTCTTGCTACTGTCATAGCACTTCTCCATGTTTCAGTAGGCACTACATTAGCATATTCCCAATTAGACATCCATCCCATAAACAATTTTCTGCCATTGGAATCGGGTATATTAGCCCAAGTTACGCCTGCATAATTATCTCTTCCGTAATCTATCCATATAGATTTATGTTCAGAACTATTTAAATCTTTCTCAAAAGATGGATCTGTCTTAAATTTTTTACCATCAAAATCGCCCACAAAATATTGTGTTGCACTACCACCATTGGGTCCTCCTGGATTGATACTTACAAACAACACCCATTTTACCTCATCTGTTCCTTGTACTACCATGGGGAAGAAATCGGGACATTCCCAAACCCCACCATGTGCACCTATACCATTACCAAAATCAGATTCTAATGTCCAATCTTTTAAGTTAGAAGAACTATAGAACATAATTTTTTGACCAGCAGCCAATACCATTAGCCATTTTTGATGTATTGAATCCCAAACGATTTTTGGGTCTCTAAAGTCTTTCATTTCTGGGTTTTTAATTACAGGATTTCCAGAATATTTAGTAAATGTTTGACCTTCATCTAATGAATATGCAATGGCTTGTGATTGGTAATTTGATTTGCCCGCTTTCTCACCTTCCATATCATGATAAGTAAACATAGCAATTATGGGTTGCCCACCTCCTTTTCCAAATCCTGACGTGTTATTAACATCAACCACAGCACTACCAGAAAAGATATATCCTTTTTCATCTGGATATATGGCTATAGGCATTTCTTTCCAAGTTACCATATCTGTACTTATGGCATGACCCCAATGCATGGGACCCCAAACGTTTCCATCAGGATAATGCTGAAAATATAAATGGTAATACCCATTATAGTAGAACATACCATTTGGGTCATTCATCCAACCCTTTTTAGGTGTAAAATGAAAATTAGACCTGTAAAGTTCTTCTTCAGAATATGTGATTGGTTCTGATGTTTTTTCTGTATTTTTATTTTCTACATTTTTGTCTTTACAACTAACAAATAATGATATTAACATCATCATTAAAACCAGATTTAAACTATTAATTCGTTTCATTTACTTATTTTTTCTAATTAGTTTTTTACTTAATTCTTCAAGCGAAACGCCTTTTGTTTCTGGCATCATAAAAATTACAAATAGCAATTGGAACACCATCATAATGGCAAAGAACAAAAACACGACTCCTGCACCTATACTGGAAAATAGTACTGGTACCAAGGATGGCACAACGGCTGCCAATACCCAATGAGTTGAACTTCCAAAAGCCTGCCCAGAACCTCTTAAATGATTTGGGAAAATTTCAGAAATGAACACCCAAATCACGGTGCCCTGCCCTACTGCATGCGACGCAATGAACATGAATAAAAACATGGGCATAGAGCCACCTTCCCAATGAAATAAAAACGCACAGGACACTAAAGCCAATGATATGATATAGCCAATGGAGCCTATATACATGAGTTGTTTTCTACCTAATCTATCAATAAGGAAAATACCTAAAAGCGTGAATAGCATGTTAGTTACACCAACACCTATACTGCTTAATAGCGCTGAGCTTTCTGCAAGACCCGCTTCAGTTAAAATACGTGGTGCATAATATAAGAAGGCATTTATACCAGATAATTGATTGAAAAATGCAATTAAAAACGCTAGAATTAATGGAAATCTGTATTTCTTAAGAAATATATTTTCATTAGGCACAGTATTTTCCATTTCATCCTTAATTTCTAACATGAGTTTTTCCGGATCCTGATCTGGATTTATAATTTGAAGAACACCAATGGCTTCACTATTTCTAAATTTAGTAAGTAACCAACGTGGACTTTTTGGTATTGTTAAAGCGAACAGAGTATAAATAGCAGCTGGAAAAGCTTCTACTCCAATCATCCAACGCCATGCGTTTTCACCTATATTATTCAGTAGATAATTTGATAAAAAGGCTACCAAAATACCAAATACAATATTAAATTGATAGAGACCTACTAGTTTCCCTCGGTCCTTAGCTGGAGCTATTTCTGAGATGTATGCTGGAGCAGCAATGGTAGATGCGCCAACTCCCAGACCACCAATAAATCTAAATACCGCAAATGTTATGGGGTCATTGGCTAAAGCAGATCCTACTGCGGATAAAGTATATAATACTCCTATCCATATTAAGGTGTTTTTACGACCAATTTTATTAGTAGGGATACCACCAAAAAAAGCGCCTACAACGGTACCCCAAAGTGCCATTCCCATTACTACAATACCATGGAACATATCTGACGACCCCCATAATAATTGTAATTTTTTTTCTGCGCCAGATATAACAACAGTATCGAATCCAAATAAGAAACCTGCTAAGGCTGCTGTAATAGACCAGATTAATATCTTTCTATTCATGTGGTGGTGTATTTAGTTTAGTGTTCACAAGATATATTGAAAGACTGCTTCTGTATTTTAGATTTGTATCAAATAAATATGAAATTGTTAAGCCTATGTTAATTATTGTATAACTAATTGTTTATCAATAGTTTAAAATATATATTATTATTGTAAAAATATTACATTTCAATATTGTTACATTTTTTGTATAAAATTGTTACACGAATAGGTGAGTCTGTTTGTTGAATTGACAAAAAGAAGATTGTTAATTGTATAACTAAACAAAAAATGGGGTTGAATTCAACAATTAAGCAATAAACATTCGTAAATATTACGAAAATGCTAATAAAAAATTGTGGTTTTTATTTGAATTTACTCTTCTCTAAATTCTTTGGGTGATTTTTTGAATTTAGATTTAAAGCTAGTAGAAAAGTAATTTGGAGATGAATAACCAGTAGCATAGGCAATTTCAGAAATTGTTAGATGCGTTTCTTGTAGCAATGCTTTAGCTTTTTCAAGTCGTATACTTTGAATATAATCACTCACATTTACCCCCATAATTGCCTTCATTTTTCTATAAAGTTGAACTCGGGAAATATTAAGATTAATGGCTAAATTTTCTACTGAAAATTTAGAATTATCAATATTTTCATCGATTATTTTATTCACTTTTGAAATAAACTCTTGCTCAAAAGAACCAAAATTGTTGGTAGAATCTATATTATGAACATTGTTTACGAAATAATAGCGAAGTTTTTCTCTATTATAAATAAGAGTTTTTATTGACTGTGATAAAATTGCGAAACTAAACGGTTTCGTTAAGAATAAATCTGCTCCAACTTCCAGGCTTTTTATATAAGATTCTTTATTATTTAATGCTGTAAGAATAATGGTTGGAATGTGAGATGTTCTTAAATCCTTCTTCAAAATTTCACATATTTCAAAGCCACTTTTTTCTGGCAAACTAATGTCACATAATATAATATCAGGGATTATCTCAATAGCCTTTTCAATTCCATCTGTACCATCAGAAACATATACACTATATTCTGGAGATAATTTACCTTTCAAATATTTTACCAAATCAGGATTATCTTCAATTATTAAAACTGAATAATGTTCATCATCATTTAAAATTAATTGTTCGCTAAAAGCATCGTCTTCATAATCTAAATTGGAATGTAAAATGTCGTTATCAATAATGTCTGCTTCATATATGATTTCGTCTGCATTTAAATGAACATTATCCTTGTAGAGCGTTACAATAAATTCGGTACCATGTTTTGAACTCACTTCAATGCTTCCTTTGTGCATTTCTATAAATTCTTTAGACATATGTAACCCTATTCCTGAACTTGCTTTATTATTATTTGACCCTTGATAAAAAGCTTGAAACACATTATTCATTTCTTTTTTTGGGATACCTATTCCTGAATCCTTAAAATATATTTTTACATAATTACTGTCAAAATCATCTTGTATATCTATAGAAATCACGCCGTTGTTGGGCGTAAACTTAAAGGCGTTAGATAGCAAATTAAAATACACTTTGTCCATTAAATTTCTATCTAAAAAAATAGATAAATCTTTGTTATTGGAGTTTATTGTAAAATTAATATTCCGTTTTTGTGCTTCTCTCTCAAAATCTTTAAAAATTTCATTTGAAAATTGAAATAAATTAGTTTTTGAAGCTCTCAATACAAACTTACGGTCTTCTATTTTTCTGAAATCTAGCAACTGATTAATTAAACGAAGTAACCGTTTAGAGTTGTTAAAAATTAAACCAACCTCATTCAATAATTTATTATCTCGTATTACTTTATTTTCTGTTAATGACTCTGTTGAAGACAAAATAAGTGTAATAGGCGTTTTAAATTCGTGCGACAACCCAGTGAAAAAATTAACTCTGGCTTCGTTACTAATTTTAACTTCTTCAGCTATCTTTTTAATTTGATTTCTTTGAATAGTAATTTTTTGATTTCGTAGTTCAAGTTCGCGTTTTTTCTTTCTTATGTTGTATACCGAATAGATACTAAAGGCAGCTAAAAGCAAACTTGTAATTAACAACGCTAAAAGAACCTTTAGAATGTTTCTTTGGGTTGAATAGGTTTCTTCCTGTTTTTTGATTTTTATATGTTGATAATCTATATCTTGTTGTTGATAGTATATTTTATCAAATTGTTTACTCATAATATCGGCATTACGAGCATCTATAACAATGGTACTTAAAATATTGTTTTTTGCAACTCTCTCTCCATTTAATATTTTTAAAGCTAACCGAATAGCTTCATCACCACCTGTTGGATATAAAATGGTGGCTAGTAATTTTTGGTCTTTAACCAATTGAATACCTCCATTTGGTCCATTTAATCCATCAACGCCAACTATTTTTATCTGGTTTAAAAGTTTTTTTTCCTTGACAATTTCCCAAGCACCTAAAGCCATTCTATCGTTATGCACAAATATATAATCAACGTCTTTTATATCATCTAATGTTATGCGCAAACTATCTTTTATAGAATAACTTTCCCAATTTCCTTCAATGGTTTTAACAACTTCTAAATTAGTATCAGAATTAATTACATCATTAAAACCTAAACTTCGCTCTAAAGCAGGTGAAGAACCAGTTAACCCTTTAATTTCAATTATTTTTTTATCTTCATTTGATAATGACGCTAAATAATTGGCTGCATTCGTTCCCACTTCATAATTATCTGCACCTAAATAAGCTGTGTAATTATCTCCATCGGTTTTTCTATCCACAATTAAAACCGGAATACCACTTTTAAATACTTTTTCAACTATTGGAGTAATGGGTTTTGATTTTATTGGTGAAACAATTAAAATATCGACCTTTTCTGAAATTAGTTGTTCTATATCTTTTATCTGGTTATCAATATTATCTTCACTATCAAGAATTATTAGTTCTAATTTTGGATAAAACCCAACTTGAATCTTCATCGCTTCATTCATCGATTTTCTCCAGTCGTCATTAATTCCCGTTTGAGAAAAGCCTATTTTGTACTTTTTAGTTTCAGAATTATTGGAGCATCCATAAGCAATAAAAAGGCTTATTAGTAAAATAGACTTTAAAAAATAGTAAATACGAATCTTTATCATTACTTATATTATAGTGTAAATTTCTAAAGTATAAATTTTTCTGATTAGATACTATTATATTATTCCAAAGTTTTCCCCAATATAAAATTACTTATTACGAGTACTTACTATCATATATACTTCTCTATGTAAAGCGTGTTCGCTAAACTAAGAGGAAGAGCAAGAGGGTAACACGCTGCGCGATGTTACTGATTTGTATTTGATTGATTTATAACAAGTTAACATACTAATAGATTTCGTTTTTCCGTGAATTTTACTAAAAAAGCTTCGAACACCCAGTAAAATCAAGGAGTTTTTTAGTAAAAATCACGGAAATCTTAAAATTTGACTCAATTTGATAGAATTTGTTAATAGGGATTTTCGTGTAAATTAAGTCCTTACTACCGCGCTCGCTTGGGGCGAGCTTGGTTCATTTTTAAAGCAATGGATTCCCCGCGCACACTTCTGAACTGTTAAAAAAACATTTTTAAATACCCAGCCTCTGAATCCATCCCTTTAAAAACGTTTTTCAGCCCTCTAAAACTTCAATTGCATTTTTCTTTTTTGTTTCAAACCTTATGAGAAGGTTTTGTATATCCTCGCTTATCTTGGTCTCCACTACCCGCGCATAGAGCTGAGTGGTGGATAGTTTAGTATGTCCCAGCAGTTTGGATACTGTTTCGATGGGAACGCCGTTGGATAGCATCACCGTAGTGGCAAAAGTATGCCTAGCAACGTGGAAAGTAATGTTCTTGTGTATGCCACAGTCCTTGGCTATTTCCTTTAGGTAACTGTTTGCCTTTTGGTTTGAGCAAAGGGGTAACAGTGGGCTGTTTTCTTTCTTTTCACTGGCATCCCTGTATTTATCGATAATAGCCATGGCTTGGGGCAGGATGGGTATCTTTACCCTTTCGTTCGTTTTTTCCCGTTTGGTGAATATCCAATGGGTCGCATCTATTCCTATGGTGATTTGGTTTAATGTCAGTTCCTTGACATCGACATAGGACAGTCCCGTATAGCAAGAAAATATGAAACAGTCTTTTATTCGCTCTAGCCTAAAGTTGTTGTAATAGGTGTTTTCAATTTGCTCTAGTTCCCTATCCGTTAGGTATGCCCTATCATATTTATCAAACTTCATTTGGAATTGGGCAAATGGATTTTTCAATATCCATTCCAGTTTTACCGCTAGGTTTATCATTTTCTTAAAGCGTTCCAAATGTTTCATGACACCATTGTTAGATAAGGACAATTTCTTTTTATTGTTCTTATAGTGTCTCAAATACTGTTCGAAGTCAATGATAAAGCGATAATTCAATTGTTTTAAATGAATGTCGTTTGTGTTTAGTTTGTGGTTTAAGAATTTTTCTAAATATTTTTCTGTAGTAGCATAGTTTTTCATCGTACCATGTTTCAAAACGGTAACCATATTAGTGTTATGGTAAGCAATTAATTCTTTTAAAGTCTTATGGTTATCGTCCTCTCCCAAGTACCTTGCTTTTATGGCATTGGCTGTAATCATCTTGGATTCTTCCAACAGTTGTTTGTGGCAATCCAATAATTGGCTATAAACTTGATCTAGATAGGCGTTCAAAACTCTTATTTTATAAGTGCTTCCTCGTCCTCTGTTTTTGGAACTGTCCCATTCTTTAAACAGAATCGTTCGTTTTAGACTAATTTCTGAACGTTGTCCAGATACGGTAATGCGAACATAGATGGATAACTCGTTCGCAGTACTTCTTGATTTTCTTGTATAGAAAATAATTGAAAAGGTGCTGTTTGTCTGCATTTTAAATCGCTTTAGTTTGACATTTTTTTGTAAAAACGAAAGTCAAATTGCTTTTAAATGCTCTTTAAATTTACAACAATTCTGGTGAGAAAGTGCACACCTGATTGTACACCTTTTTATTGAGTTTAATTGCTTTTATTTGGCATCAAATAAAATGCCTAAAAACAAAAAACACTGATAATCATACGATTAACAGTGTTTTGATACTTCCTATTACTAGGTTCGTCGGGGTGGCAGAGTTTGAACCCTACTACACAATGCTTTATATATCAATCAGTTACAGCTTTCAAGAAACAACTGTTATCCGATTTGTTGACGATACTTAAATGAACTCAAAGTAAATTGCTTTACTTTCTGACCCTACAAATATAAAATTTGTTAAATATTAAATCAACCCATTTAGTAACAAAATTTTATAATAACCCATGTACTTTATATATTATAATCAATACAATACTTTCTTCAGTGAAGCAACAAAACTTTCATGCTTCTCTGGATTGCCATTTTTTAGTTTTGTAAGGTTCTGTAGTTTCCATTGGACGGCAGGAAACCGTTCAAAATCATAAATATCCCAATTGGGTGTTCCTTCTCCAAAACTCAATAAGAACTCCTTGTCTTTGTCTGTTAGATTTTGATGGATTGTTTTTATCAATTCCCCTCTGGTCTTTTCAAAATCTTCATAGGTAAAGGGTTCCTCACTCATACCTTCAAATTGATTGACCAAGGTTTCTCTTTGGTCGATAAAATTGGGATGCAACATTTCGTGAAGGGGGCGATTACTGCACAAAAGGAACAATATGAAACCTTTTTTGATTTCTTCGGTAAATCCTTCATTTTCCAACAGATATTTTACATCGAACAAATCCCTAGGATGCTGACGGTCCAATGCAGCACAGATTTTTCCACCATACAACTGACCTAAAGGAACCACAGGTATGGCACAAAAAGCATCAAATTCCTCTTGGGTCTTTTCGCATAGTGGTAGCGTTACTGTATCATCCATAATTCCTCTGTTGATTTGGTTCACTTCCAATTTTATCTGTGCGTTTACGGTCGTGATTTGAAGCTTCAATGTTTCCTCTTTAAGGGTAATTGTAGCTTCCAGCAGAATTTTTTCGAGTTTAGTTTTTATCTGGCCAAGACTTTCAATAATGTTCTTAAAAGATGTCTTTCTGTCCTCAATGGGAATGTAGGTCAAATCGATGTCCACAGATAATCTGGGCATATCCCGTACAAACAGATTGATGGCCGTACCTCCATGCAATGCGAAAACTGGTTCTTTTGCCACTTCCGGCAACACTTGTAACAATAGGGAAACCTGTTGCTTATAGTTACTCATAATTCTCCAATGCTTTAGGGACAGTAATTTGATATTTGGATATATAAACACCATCCTTTACCAAGGAGCGCTTTCCTTTTCCAATATCTATATTTTCCAAACTCATATATTTAAACCAATCGTGTCCGGCTTTTTCTGCCATGTATAGGAATAATCGTTTTACCTTTATTGAATTGCATGCCTCCAAAAGTTCACGTACCTGGTTTGGCCTAAGGTTGTTTAACCCCTCCATGATTTCATAACACTCGACCAATTCTTGTTTTTTTGGCGTTAGGTAGAGGCATTCCATCAAAGCCCTCGCCGGGTTGGACACCAACAAATTAAAAGCTCCCTGTTCTATAGCTTGCATCCCTATATTGGGTGGAAGAAAGGAGGAACTAAAGTAATTTACTTTTACCTCCCAATCGTATTTTGAAAACCAAGCGGGCAATTTTTCTTCGCTACCCCCGAATAACGTTACTTGTTTTGTGGATAGCTCCAAATAATGGGCCTTTCCTATTAAGGATAAGGCTGTTTTACCTCCTGGATGTATATTCAGGTCAGCTTGTTCTTGCAATGCAAACAATGCTCCCTGATAAGTAGGCATATCACCCACTCTCATCCAAGCTCCAGGACCTACGGAATATATCCAATTGCTCTTTTTATATCGATTAAGCAATTGTGTGGAGAACCCATTTTCCGTTAACCATGAGCTTAAATAGACAACTCCCGGAGGCTGTAAATTAAGAAGGTGGTTTATTTTTTGTTCTTTTTCCAAACTAATAGTTTCTGTTTTTAACTTTTTTTAAACCACACAAAGTTATCGTAGTTTATTTTTTTTCAAATATACAAACTATTAGTTTGTGATTTTATATTTTTATAAACTTTAATATTCAACAAAATTCAGCTATATTTAAACCAACTTTAACACAACCATTATTCGGCACAATTAATTTTATTTTTTGGATAATTTGAAAGTGCTTTACCTATTTTGAGAACTTTTGAGTTAGAAGAAATAAAAAGAATTCTTGAACACGCACCTAGTGTCAAGATTTTAAAATCCCGAAATCGGGAATTAATACTGCTGTTTCTACTATCGACTTTCCCAGATACCGGCAAAAGCCATTCTTACGATTTTATTCATACCAAACTTGCAGACCACCTTGAAAGTATTGAACTGGAAGAAGATGAGGAAAACGACCTTCAATTTGCAGATACGTATGAGGTAAAAGCCAAAAAACTCATTAAACGATGGACACAACTGGGTTTCTTGACCAGTTTTAGAAATGAGAGTGGCACACCGCATTATCAGCTTACCAATCACACCACTAAAACCCTTATTTGGTTGGAAAGTCTTAAGAAAAAAGAGTTTGTAGGAACCGAATCAAAATTCAAGGAAGTCTTTAATCAGCTCAAAGAACTTGTTGAATGGACCAATGACGATGTTGAAAAACGTATCGAAATCCTTGAAGTGAAAAAGCGTGAACTTGAGAATGAAATCAACGAGTTAAAAATTAGCGGTAAGGTAGATACCTATCAGGAATATGAAATTATTCCAAGGTTTCAGAATATCAATGATACTGCAAAAGAATTACTTTCAGATTTCAAAGAAGTTGAAATCAACTTCAAAGAAATTTCAAAAGAAATTTATCTTAAGCATACCGATTCAGACCTGTCCAAAAAAGAAGTACTGTCATTTACATTTGATGCCATTGACAAGCTCAAAAAAAGCCATCAGGGAAAAAGTTTCTATGCGTTTTGGCAATTCCTCATAGACAGAGGCCTAAAAACCGAGTGGAACAGTTTAATAGATGAATTGTTAAGCAAGCTAAAGGAAAAGGAAATCGAGGTCGATGATGACTTTCTCATAGGTATAAAAAACAATCTTTTTGAGACTGGCCAGCACGTCTATAGGGCAAATGATAAAATGGCTGAAAAAATCAGTCAAATCATTAGGGAGAGCGACTCTTTACAAAGAGAAAGCCTCAAAAGACTTTTGGCGGAAATAAAGAACCTGTTAATACAAACCAGTAGGGTTTCAAAATCACCAGATATATCCATAGAACTAGAAAATGAACCGGAAATCAATCTGGATTTTGATAAGAAGCTCACGCTAGAAAAGAAGAAAGATAGAACATACAGCCAACGACCGCTGGTCGTCCCGAAAGACATTGAACAATCTTCGCAGTTTGAGAAAATAGCTGCAAAACGAAAAATTAGTAAAAAGGTTTTGAATGCGAATATCCTTCGAACCCTTGAAGAGAAAGGACAGGCTTCTTTGGCCGAAATTATTGATGACAATGGTGGCGTTACCCAAGGACTGCCCGAAGTGTTTGGATATTTCAGCATTCTGAAAAACTTCAAGCATACCTTCAATAGTGATAAAGAAACACAAATCCTGTTCGATGGTACAGCGAATAAAATAATAAGAATTCCAGAAATAATAATCACAAAATGAACAGTTTGAGTTCCAATCTAAAAGAATATTCCTTGGCAATTGTACGATTGTTAAAGGGCACGATAAATAGTGACGACAAGGTTTGGGACGACGTGCTGTTGTATAGAAAACCCATTCAAGAATATGTTAATGTAATAGGGTTAGAGCTCATCATTAAGGAAAATGATGGCTATGCTTTTTTAAAACAATTTCCCATTGATGATGATGACAATACCATAGGATTGGTCTCACGAAAACAACTAGGTTTTGAAACCTCTGTACTCTTGGTGGTATTACGACAGATTTTGGAAGATTTTGAAACAAACCCATTGGATTTCACCGGGTCGGAAAAATTTATTGATAATGAGGAATTAATCAACCAGATAGAACTTTTTCTTCCCGAAAAATACGATAAGGTTGGCTATTTAAAGAAGCTTGAAGATTACATCAAGCGGATAGAAAAACTGGGGTACATAAAAAGAGTGGATTCCGATGACCCCAATACCCGATACCGAATCCATAAAATCATTAAAGAAAAAGTGAACATAGATGCACTAGAAGAATTTAAAAACAAATTGAATGAATATGTTGAGTCTATTTAGTACACGGTCAGATACCTCTGGATTTAGGCTCAACTATCTTGAGGTCTATAATTGGGGAACATTTGATGACGAAATTATAAGGATTGAGCCTAAAGGAAATAATTCACTACTTACAGGTGCCAACGGTTCCGGTAAGACAACTTTTATAGATGCGCTATTGACTCTTTTGGTACCACAGAAAAAGGACAGGTTTTACAATCAGTCATCAGGCTCAGAGAAGAAAGGCGACCGTACCGAGGAAAGCTATGTATTGGGTGCGTATGGTACAATATTGAAAGAAGGTGCCAGTAGCGCAACAGCCCAACGGCTACGGAATAAAGACACTTATTCTATATTATTGGCTTCCTTTGGGAACGAAGACCAAAAAACGGTAACCCTCTTTCAATTAAGATGGTTCTCAGGCAACGAGATGAGACGTAGTTATGGTATAGCCCACATACCCTTGACCATTGAGAATCACTTTCCAAAATTTGATGACAAAAACCTTTGGAAACATCGGTTAGAGCAAGAGTTCAATAGCAATACCCAGAAAAAAAGAGTTGAATTTTTTGACGATTACCCTACTCGTTATGCAAAGCGTTTGATAGCTGTATTGGGGATGAAATCATTAAAGGCTCTGAAGCTCTTTAATCAAACTGTTGGTATTAAGGTATTAGAGGATTTGGATGGCTTTATCAGGATTAATATGCTTGAGGATAAAAAGCCTGAAGCAACTTATGTTGAACTTCGAAATAGTTTCGTAACTCTTAGTAGCGCCAAAAACAAAATCGATAAAACGCAAGAGCAACTCAATCAGCTTGAGCCCATCAATAATCTAGCTGAAAAGCTTAAAGAAAAAACTAGCAGAAAGGAAAAACTAATCCATTCCAGAGATCTTGCAGTACTATGGTTTTCCAAAAAAGGAAAAGAGCTTTTTGATACCGAGAAAGAGAATTTGGAAGGCGAAAAGGAAAAAGTTGAGACTCAATTAAAGGAACTTGATGCCCAGGAAGAAACGCTTAGTGAAGATTTGAACGAGGTAAATAATCAAATAAAAAATGATGAAGTAAGTGCCCAAATCGATAAGCTTACCAAGAATGTAAAAGAATTGGAAGTCAAAAAGTCGCAACGGCAAACCAGGCTGGATTTGTACAATGCTTTCGCTAGAAAATTAACCCTCGAAGAAAACCCGACAGAAAGTGATTTTGATGAAAACAGAAACAATGCTATCAAAAGAGCTAAAGAAACAGATGATGAACGAACTCAAAAAATCGAAGGAAAAACAGCTGTTGAAATTAACATAGCAGAAAACAAAAAGGCAATTGACTCAATTGTTGATACGATAGAAACGCTTCGTAAAAACGATAACAACATTTCTGGCCGAGTGGCATCCATTAGGGAAGACATCTTAACTGTAACTGGTGCTTCAAAAAAGGAAATTCCTTTTGTTGGTGAACTCATTATGGTGAAAGACGAGCAATTAAAATGGCAATCTTCTATTGAAAAGGTGCTACATTCATTTGCCCTTCGATTGATTGTTCCCGAGAAATATTACAAAAAAGTAAATACCTATGTAAACGACACGAATTTACGTGGTAAAATCACATATCTGCGCCATACCGATTCCTTGTTGAGTGGTTTCAACACACCATTCCAAGATGATGATAAATTGATCGGTAAATTGGAATTTAAGAAAGATTCTCCCTATTCAGACTTCATCGAAGACAATATAGTATCGCGTTACAATTATCTGTGCGTTGAGGACTTGAACACTTTCGCGAAAGCTGAAAAAGCAATTACCATCAACGGGCTTATCAAAAGAGGGAAGGGAAACCACGAGAAAGATGATAGAGCTAAAATTAATTCTAGAAATAACTATGTTTTGGGATGGGATAACAAGGTCAAGATAAATGCACTAAAGGATAACTACACTAAACTTCGGGAAAATGGCGACAAACTTTTAGAAGACAAAAAACAACTAGATGCTGGTATAAGTACACTCGCAGATTTGAATAAAAATTACAATACATTTTTAACGAGTTTTGAGGATTACGACCTTATAAATTGGAAGAAGTATGCGCTGGAAATACAAGAGTTGAACGACATAATCAAAGAACTGGAAGAGGGAAACGATACCGCCAAAACTTTAAGAAAGCGGAAAAAAAGTCTGGAAGACAAGATTGCTGAAAATAAGGCGGAAAAGAAACCCAAATCTGAAAGGATATTCAATATCAATAGGATATTGGGTGAAATTCAAGGGGAACTTAAAACCTTTGAATCTCAACTCAAAATACTATCTGAGAACAATATTGATATATCAGATTTTGATGCCGAAAATCCATTGTTGAGCAATTTGTCCTATCAGAATTTCAAGCAGGTACGGTCAACATTTCAAGAGGATAACCAGAGTAATTTAAAGAAGGTTGAAGAATCAATTTATAAGACCAGAGATAAGCTTACACCGAGAATATCAAAATTCAAGAACCCAGATATGGATACCCTTGAACGATTTCCTGATTGGGGCTCAGATGTTAGCGAACTGACGAGCAATCTTGACCATCTTTACCAATACCAAGACCTTTACAAAAAACTCAAAGAAGATGATTTGCCAAGCTTTCAGGCCAAGTTTGATACCTACTTAGAGGATACTATTATCGATAAGGTAGGTGCTTTTAATTTTTTCTTTGAAAAATGGATTGAAGAAATCAAGAATACCATAAAGACCCTTAATGCGTCCTTACAAGCCATAGACTTTGAAGTTGCACCTAGAAGCACATACATTCAATTGTCAGAGCGAATGGCTCTGTCCGAGCAAGCTGACGATTTCAGAAAACTGCTTCACGAAGCCTTACCTGACGTTGCGCAAATAACAACTACCGAATCTAAAAGAATTCATTTTGAAAGCTACATAGCACCTTTAATCGAACAACTCGATAATGAAAAGTGGCGTAAACAGGCTCTTGATGTTAGGTATTGGTTTCAATATAGAGCAGAAGAATTTGTTAGGGAAGACGACCAGAAAATTGCCACATTTGAAAGTATGAGCCATAGGTCTGGTGGTCAAAAAGCCCAACTTACCTATACCATCTTGGGTGCGGCGATTGCCTACCAATTCAATCTGACTTCGCAGGGGTTAGAAGCCAATTCATTTAGGTTCGTGGCCATTGATGAAGCATTCAAGGCTCAGGACCAAGACAAATCAGAATATTTGTTGAAGTTATGCGAACAACTTCACTTACAGGTGTTGGTAGTGACCCCAAGTGATAATATAGAGATAGTTGAACCTTATATTTCCTTTGTGCATTTTACGGAAATTGAAAATGGCAAAAAGAGTTCGTTATACGATATGCCAATCGAGCAGTTTCAAAAGGAAAGCGAAAAATACTTAATGACCAGTTGATATCATCTTCAGAAATAAAGAAAAAAGCACTTAGAGCATACGCTTCATTTTTGTCCTCTCTGGTCAATCAAGAAGAGCTTTTTCCTATGGAAATTAGAGGGAATAAATCGCCAGGAAAGTCGCTTGAGGTTTACAGGAAGGAAATGGATGATTTATTAAGCGATTCAAATGACGACAACAAATACGGCTACACTATCGAGTGTGTAAAGACCAAAACCCGTTTTATAGGTTCACAGAGTTTGCCTAAACGAATTTACTTCGAAAATGAGCTTGACTACGTTGGCTATCTGGGAAAGATTAACGAGGTCAAGACCTTCAAACGATTAAAGGATGAAACGTTAAGCCTCTATCCAGAGCTCAAAAGTTGGCTCTGTGCCAACCCTCTGAAATTGGTTGCCATGATAGAACATTGGCAAGATATCCTAAAAGTGGTCGGCTATTTTAAATCCAATCCCAAACCAGACCTTTACATTCGGGAACTTCCAATAAAAGTTCACACCAAATTTATAGAACTGAACAAATCACTACTTCGGGAATTGTTGGATATAATACTTGCCCAATCTCTAAATTTTGACGAACACAATCACTTTGAGACACGATTCCACCTAAAATACAGCGAACCTTTGGTGCGTTTCCGCTTGCTTGATAGCCAAATAACACAGCAGTATTTTTCAGGGTTAGAAGATATTTCGATAAGACTAAGTGATTTTTCGAAAATTGAGTTACCAATAAAAAAAGTCTTAATTGTAGAAAATCTTATGAATTTACTCACTATTCCTGAAATGAAAAGTACCCTGTCGATTTTTGGTAAAGGCTTTAAAGTACTATCGCTAAAGAATATCGAGTGGTTAAAAAGCTGCCAAATTTGGTATTGGGGTGATTTGGATGCCCAAGGCTTTGAAATTCTTTCAGGCTTTAGAGGGCACTATCCTCAAACGAAGAGCTTAATGATGGATAAAGCCACATTTGATAAATATTATGAAGATGACTTAGAGACTAAATCGAAAGTCGCATCGCTTCCAAATCTGACTGAAGATGAGTACCAAATGCATCAAATGCTATTTAAAAATAAATGGAGATTGGAACAAGAAAAAATCCCAATAGACTATGCTCTACTAAAGCTAAAACCATTAACCGAACAAACATAACAACCAATGTATATATCAAATGTTTCCATAGTCAATTACAAAAGTTTTAGGAATGCCAAATTTTCGTTCAAGGAAGGCATCAATACTATCATAGGCGAAAATGGGTCTGGAAAAACTAATCTGTTTCGAGCCATCCGCTTGCTTTTGGATGATAACTTATTGCGAATGTCTTATAAGTTGGATGAAAGTGACTTCAATAGGCATTTGGGTGCTTGGAAAGGCCATTGGATAATCATCAGCATTGAGTTCAGCAATCTATCGCCCGATGAAGAAATTCAGGCATTGTTCGTACATGGCACGGGTGATGTGACTGAAGAACCTCTGACCAAGGCAACCTATACACTTCTGTTTAGACCAAAGCCAGATATTCGTATAAGACTTTCAGAATTAGCGGATGGCGATACAGTTGGTTTAGAGGCAATCCTAGATAGTTTATCCATAGATGATTATGAAACAAAATTTACAGGAAAGAGTACGGTGGATTTTAATGACGAGAATGTCTACAAGGATATTGTTGGCGATTTTGAAAATGTAAAGTTTCCTTTTCCAGATGACACATCCAAAATAGGTATCTTGATACCACATCAACTATCAATTTCGAGAGAGGTTTCCTTTACGTTTATTAAAGCATTAAGAGATGTGGTTTCAGACTTTCATAACAACAGGACGAACCCACTTTTGACTTTATTGAAAGCCAAAAGTGAGGATATTGATGAAGATGAATATGCAAACATTTCAAATCAAGTATCTGAATTAAATGAATCAATTGAGCAGTTGCAAGATGTCTTGGATGTTACTGACAATATTTCCCAAACGATTAAGGAAACTGTAGGTGAAACCTACTCACCTTCTTCGCTTAGTATTAAATCGAGTTTATCGGATGAAGCCAACAAACTTCTGCAATCTTTAAAACTGTTTATCGGGGAACCCGGTGAAGATTACGAAGGTGGTATCCACGAGTTGAGTCTTGGTGGCGCCAACCTCATTTATTTGACTTTAAAGCTATTGGAATTCAAGTATCAAAAGGCCAATGAAACCTTTGCGAACTTTTTGTTAATAGAAGAACCCGAAGCGCATATCCATACTCATATTCAAAAATCGCTGTTTGATAAACTGAACTATGGAGATACACAAATAATCTATTCGACACATTCCACTCAGATTTCAGAGGTAAGCAATCTATCAAACATCAATGTGCTCAGTAAAAAAGAAAATTATGCCGTTGCCTACCAACCTGCAAATGGTCTAGATGAACCAAGAATTATTAAGTTGGAACGCTACCTAGACGCCATACGGACAAACCTACTATTTGCCAAAGGTGTCATTTTGGTTGAAGGCGATGCCGAAGAAATTTTAATACCATCGTTGATAAAAAAAGTCCTTGGATTTAGTTTGGATGAGATTGGCGTGAGCATCATAAATATCAGAAGTACAGGTTTCGAGAATATAGCTGATATTTTTCACGACGACAGAATACAACGTAATTGCGCTATCCTAACAGATTTGGATACATCGATTGCAGATGTTGCCATTCAAGATGGGGATTCCGATGCGATAAAAAAATACAAAACCAAGTGTTACAACTCTGAGAAGAAAGGTAAAGAACGGCAAGAAAAAATAGCAGAATATATTAACGACAATAGATGGATTGAGGCTTTTTATGCACACCACACATTTGAGGTGGACTTTGCTATGTTGAATCAACCCGAAGTTGTGACAGGTATCGTTGAGCAGGTATATTCTGACCCAGATACCATCGACTTGGCCAAAGAGCAATTAGCATCTGATGAGGTGGCCATTGTTGGCAAAAGAATATTGACTATGGCAAAACAAGAAGGTAAAGGATGGTTTGCCATTCTGTTGGGAAGCAGTATTGACCATAATACAAAAATCCCAAACTATATTTTAAACGCGATACGTTTTGCGACACCTAAAATGAACCGAGAGATTATAGCAGGAATTTTTAATCATAGAATTAAAACACATTTAAAAGATGCCAATGGTTTTAATTTTAATGATTTAGAAATCAATTTGAGACGTTATCGAAATAATGAGATAGAGCTTCCAGAAATTCTAGATGAATTTGAGGCCTTAGTTCTGGATGATAGAGGTTTGGATTTTTTAAGACTATTGTAAAAATGTTTGTTTGGACCGATAAAGAACTAAATGAAGAGCAGAGTGCCGTTGTAAGGGACAATGACAACATTTTATTGGTGGCTTGTCCTGGAAGTGGTAAAACACGAACGCTTACCTATAAGGTAGCGAATGAACTTTCCAAATTAGATTCCCACAAAAAGTTTGTCATAGCTATTACCTACACCAATCGTGCAGCTAACGAAATAAAAGAAAGAATTGAATTGTTAGGTGTTCCAACCGACCAATTATGGATAGGTACTATCCATTCCTTTTGCAATGAATGGATTCTCAAACCGTATTCTTCACTTTTAGAAAAGCTCAAATTTGGATACCGAATTATGGATGCCAATGAGTCTGAAAACTTACTGAATGATATATGTGCTGCTTACCAAAAACCAAGAATTTCCAGTTGGGATTGTGGTCATTATGCAAGCATCAATGGTATTGTTCAAGTGACTAATTCGGGTTATAAGTATGATAATGTTAGCGCTGCATTACAAAGCTATTTTACATATCTAAATGAGCATAACTTCATTAGTTATGAACTGATTCTGTTATATGCCCATAAACTTCTTGAAGAAAACCCTATTATTTCGAATACGCTGTCCAAACTATTTGAAATCATTTTGGTTGATGAATACCAAGACACTAAAGAAATTCAGTACCACATCATTTCCAAAATATGGAATTCGGCGCAAGGAAATACAAGGGCATTGATTGTCGGTGATCCGAATCAAACAATTTATGGTGGTCTTGGTGGTTATCCTATTAAAAAAGAAGAGCTCGAAGCACTTTCTGGCCTCGAATTTAAAAGATTAGAACTTGAACAAAATTACCGTAGTTCTGTATCCATTGTTAACTATTTTGACAATTACAAGACCATAGAAAATAGTGTTGTGGCATCAGGAAATGAAAAAGATTATGTTAGTGTCATATCATTTAATAATCAAGTTCACGTAGATAATTTAGTAAAAGAAATGAGCAGATTACTCAGGTACAATATTGAAGAACTTGGTATTGACCCAAATGAAATCTGTATTCTTGGACCTCAATGGATTCATTTGGCATCTATTTCACGAAGTTTAATGATAGAATTGCCAGAATATAGTTTTAATGGCCCAGGGATGGCACCTTTTTCAAGGGATTTGGATAACTTTTGGTATAAACTTTCTCGCATTGTACTAACCGAAGCTTCGCCAAATATGTATTTGAGACGTTTGCGTTGGGCAAGTGAAGTTCTTAGAGACTTAGAAGATTCGGGATATAATGTCGATTCAATCAATCATAAACTTATTTTGAGAATTTGCAATGGGATTTATATCGAAGAATCTAATGGCTTACTCTATCTAGAGTCTTTTTTTGTATCATTCTTGGAAGAATTAGGAATTGACCTAAGTACAAATGTCTCATTAACTGAAAGTTTCACTTCTTTTTTTGATAGTTCAAAAAAACGCATCGAGAGAATAAAAAATGATGGTAACGACTTCATTGAGCATATAGACAGCTTCAAAAAAGTTTTCCAACAAAAGGAAGGTACTACGATTTCCACTATCCACGGTGTAAAAGGTGCGGAATTCGATACGGTTATAGCGTTTGGCCTACTTGAAGGTTATGTGCCTCATTTTATGGATGCTAATGGTGTTGAGTCTGCAAAAAGACTACTCTACGTAATTGGGTCAAGAGCTAGAAAGAATCTTCATTTAATTTCTGAAACAGGAAGAAAAAATAGGCAAAATCAACTCTATTATCCCACAAACGTCCTATCCCAAGTAGTTCATCAGTACGATGAGATTTAAAAGTTTTTGAATTCTAATATAGTTTAATAACTATAGAAGTTACCTAATCAATACTCTGCTAGGGTAAAATCGAAAAACATCCCCTCAAAAGGATATATATAATTATTTGGAAAATAGTAATTGAGAGCTATCAAGACTCAATTAACATCAATGAATAAATTAGTGTTTTCATAATACCCGCTCAGCACATTCCCCTACGTTCCACGGCTCCCCGCAAAAGTGCGAATAGCCACTCCATTTCGGAAAAAGAGCTTCACTAAAAAAGCCTTGAACACCATCCCCGTTTTTGGCTTTACATTCCACTACCCTTTCCCGTATGACTGGGAAGGGATGTTTCAATCCCGAGCCAAAAAGAGAATGGAGTCCGCTTATCAACGGAAAGCCACCGTCTCGGTTTTCCTAACGTGATTTTCGGCAAGAACTTCTTTGGCCCTTGCTCGAAATCCCTAAAAACCAAACTGCTGCCTTACACATTTTAAGGGGTTTATAATGGATAAAGCCTTTGTCGTTTTTCGGGGCATCGAAAAACGGGCACAGTATAACCAATTCTATTCCAAACCCCATCCCCTTCACTCGCTTAACTATCTGTACGCTCCCTTGTGTACGGCTTTGGAAGAATTGCTAATACTCTTATGGAACTTGTCAAGACCATAGCTGGTTTCAGCGAAAAATAAGGTTTCTACTTCCTTGAATCCGCCGAAAAGGCGGATTGCTACGTCGCAGACACTCCTGATTTGTTCCCCGAAAGTCTTGACAAAACCCACTTTATCCATTGGTGCCATGCACGTAAGAAATCAAACAAACACCCCTTAAAATTTAATCACGATTGAATGGAAAAGGGAATTATTAATCTTTTAAATATTTAGTTATGAGCAGTATTAAAAATCATGTACAGCTGATCGGGAACGTTGGGCAGGAACCGACCATTACGAACCTTGAAAGCGGCAAAAAAGTAGCCCGTCTGTCATTGGCGACCAATGAGAACTACAAAAACGGCAAGGGAGAAAAACAGACCGATACCAATTGGCACACCGTTGTCGCTTGGGGCAAGGTTGCCGACATCATCGAAAAATATGCCGAAAAAGGCAAGGAAATCGGTATCGTGGGCAAGTTAAAGACCCGAACCTACACTATGGACGATGGTAACCAACGCTATGTTACCGAAGTGGTAGCCGATGAAATCCTGTTAATGGGCAACAAGTAAAAAAGTAAAGAGGGTGTTACCGTCGAAAGCTGCACCCTCTTTTTCATTATCAATCTTAATTAGAATAACAATGAGAAACAAAGTTAACGAAATACAGATACGGTACCGAGAAAAAATAAGCGTCTCGAAATCACCACAAATGAATAATTCCGAGAATGTGGCAAAATTGCTATACGAAAATTGGGACAAGGACACTATCGGGTTGCACGAAACCTTTAAGGTACTCTTGCTTAACAACTCCAACAAGGTCAAGGGTATTTATCCATTATCCACAGGTGGTATTACGGGCACTATAGTCGATTTACGGCTATTGTTCGCCATCGCACTGAAAACCCTGTCCGTTGGCATCATACTCACCCATAACCATCCATCGGGGCAGTTGAAGGCATCCAAAGCGGACATTGACCTTACCGAAAAAATCAAGAAAGCGGCACGGCTTTTCGACATTCGGGTACTCGACCATTTAATCATTACGCCAAATGGTGACTATTACAGTTTTACCGATAATGGACTGGTTTAAAATCCCGCATCATGGAAAACAAGGAAAAGACGGCATTTGAAATATGGTTGGAAAATGGGCAGGACTTGGGGGATTACCCCGATGGTTTCAATCCCGATTTGTACGACCTATAATATTTTGAAAAATGGTACATCTAAATTATAACAATCTCGATGACGAAACCCAACAACGGTTGCTATCAATGTCAAAAAAGGACATTGAAAAGCGGTTTGGGGAACAATTAAGGAACTACGCCAGGGAACACTTTGAAAATTACCAAACCCTGTTGGAAGAGGAAGCGATACGAAATCTATACAATTACAAGTATATTTTTAGAATCTAAAATGTTAAATAACACCAAACAAGCCCATTTATTATGATGGGCTTTTTTTATGTCCAATACCCTAAATTCCATATCTTTATAGAGTTGGAACTGAATATATTTCCAACGGTCATCACCCCTTTTTGATTTGACTTTCCTTGATGACCATACCCATTATAAAAGCAATTTGAACGGAACGCAGTTTCCGTAAATCGGCAACCGATTTTTAATCGGGTTGTTCGGAAAATTTTGGTCCCTGCGGGACGAAATTTGGAGAAGCAAGAGGGTAACACGCATAGCGGTGTTATAATTATTTGTTTGCTCATAAAGCATTGTTAATCAATATCTTAAAAACATACAAGTATTTGATTAGCAAGGCCTTTTACAGTAAATGCGGCCAGATCGCCCGAAAACAGGGAATTTTTTACTGTAAAAAACCACTGGGATGAACCCGTAAAGAATTTAAAGGAAAATAATTCGGAGACAGGACAAATCTCGAATACTTAAATCTCGATTATCTAGTAAAAATGGGAGATACCTATCAAAAATATCGCTTTTCGGCCATCAGCATCAAAAAGAAAACGGCCGTGCGCTTTCGGACATTTTCCCGTCTGGTGTCGGATTCCCATACCCGTACCCTAGAGATCGTGATGGACTTTTTTGAACGGAACGACCTTTCTCCAAACGATGACCTAGGAATCCGAAATAATCGTACCAACAAACGTATCAATGCCGTGATTGCCATCCTGAAGAACATCGAAAAGCAACAGACCCTGCCCACCAAGGTCATGTTGAATACCCTGTTCCAGGAAATGTCACAAGTGGAAGACCAAGAAAAGGAAGAAAGCTTTGATTTCGGAACGCCGGAACCTTTTAGCAGGGACAGGGAACTGGAGCATTACCAAAACCGCTATGTGGAAATGCGGCAAGAACTCGGGCAGTATAAAAACCGTGTTCAGAATGTAATGGAACAAATGACCTATGTAAAAGGAACATTTGGCAAAGGGCATTTTAAGCTGGATATGGGCAAGGATGAATTTGAAAAACTCAAAAAAGAATTATAGGATGTACATTACCATCACGGCACAAAAAACTGATGGCAACTATGCCCAAAGTTCAGCAGACTTCGTTTCCTATCTGGAAAAGGAAAACGAGGGCAAGACCGTAGAAGAAATGAAACACTTCTTCAATCAATTTGGGGAAGAAATATCCACGGAAGAGGTCATCAGGGAAATAGACGGGAATACGGCCAAGCTCAAAAAGACCGAGCCCAAGTTCTATTCCATCACCCTGAACCCAAGTGCCAGAGAACTGAAAGCCATACAGGATTCCCCCGAAGCGCTCAAAAACTATACACGGGAAGCCATGAAGGAGTACGCCAAAGCTTTTAACAGGGAAATAGACGGAAGGCCAATCAATGTGGATGATATTAAATACTATGCCAAGGTAGAACGGCAACGCACGTTCAAGGGAACAGACAAGGAAATCCGGGAAAACCAACCCTATGCCACACGGATATTGGAATTAAGGAAAGAGATACGTGGCATCGAGGCCGGACAACAATCGGGCAATATCCGTAAACTGAACAAAGAAATCCAAAAACTGGAGGCAAAGGCCCCACACCGATTGAACGGCAAACGTATCGTTCGGGGAATGGCCAAACCAGGACCACAGAGCCATGTACATATCATCGTCAGCCGTAGAGATGCCTCTAACCGGCATGGTCTTTCCCCGGGGAGCAAGCACAAAGCCTCCGAAGTGGAAATGCACGGCAAGTCCGTAAAACGGGGCTTTGATAGGGACACTTTTTTTAAAAATTCGGAAAAGACATTTGATACCTTGTTCAAATATCGGCGCAATTATGTGGAGACCTATACCGCCCGTAAGACCTTTTTAAAAGACCCCAAACTATATTTTTCTATGATAACCAAATTACCGACCAACGAAAAGGCCGTAGCTTTTAAACTACTTCAAAAATCCGGGGTGAACACCACATTGTTGAGTATCCCTACGAACAAGCTCCAGCTCACCATAAAGGCCATCAACCAACTGAAAAAGGGAATCGGCAAGGCTATTGAATCAGGCTCCATCGGGATATGAACTGGCAATGGGAACATATCGCCCTGTATATCGTTGTACCTATTTTGTTTGCTGGAACTGTACTCTATGGTTTGTTCTTTGCAGAATGGAAAAAACCAATGGATAAAAAGTATCAGGTACATTTTAAATTGAAATATGGGAAGTTTAAAATAGACAACATCAAAAGAGGTGTGTCTATTATAGGTTCTGCAGGTAGTGGTAAAACAGAAAGCGTTATCTATAATTTATTGCAGCATTTTAGCAAACATCAATTTTGCGGTATTCTTCATGACTATAAAGATTTTGAATTGACGGAAATAGCCTATCCTTTATTTAAGGAGAATGGGGTGAAATTCTACACCATTGCTTTTGACCAGATCCACTATCGGGTGAATCCCATAGCACCGAGATATTTACCTAATGAGGAAAGCGTGCATGAAGTTTCAAAAGTCTTGATTGAAAATCTTCTGGGATTAGATGAGTCAAGTACAAACAGTACTTCTAAATTTTTCAATGATGCTGTGGAAGGCTTGTTGGGTGGAATGATATGGAAGTTAAAAACGAGCTATCCCCAATTTTGCACCCTGCCCCACATCATCGCTCTGTTCCAATCGCTCAGCACCAAAAAACTGGTTGCCTTCCTGAAATCGGATTTGACTTCCCAAAGTATGGCAAGTGCTTTTTTAAATGGTATCGAATCGGAAAAACAGACCGCCGGAGTAAAAAGCACTCTGGCCAATGCCTTTAAAAAAATCAGTTCACAAAAACTGTTCATGGCACTGTCAAAAGATGAAGTGCCTCTTAATGTCAATAATGAAAAAAATCCTGCGGTACTTTCCATAGTGAACCACCCTAAATATGAATCCGCATATTCGCCTATTATTGCCGCAATCATTCATACAGTAATTAAACAAATGAGCATCAGGGGGCAGAAATCCTCATTTTTGATGATGGAAGAAGCACCTACTATAAAGTTGCTCAATATGCACCGTATTCCGGCTACACTTCGAAGCTATGATATTGCTACCATTTATGTAATGCAGGATAAGATCCAGAACGATATGCTCTATGGTGAAAAAGCGAGTAAGGCCATTTTGAGCAACCTATCTTATCAATTCTTTGGTAAGGTCAATGACCCGGATACTGCAAAATATTATGAACGATTTTTTGAAATTATCAAAACGCCGACCAAAAGCATAAGTAAAAGCAGTGGGTTGAGTTTTGAGAGTCGAATCACCAAAGGCGAAAGAGAGGTATCCAAACGGAGGGCAGACGCTTTCTTTAGATTGAAACAAGGGGAATTTATCACTTTTGCGGATGGGAAGGATAAGAAACTTCATTTCAAACTGCAACCAATTCAAAAGCTATTTCCTAAAAAAGCAAATCTATTTTCAACTGAAGATTTAAGATTGAATTTTGAGAGAGTTTATAGAGAGACTCAAAACATAGTAAAATAATAAGTTATAAACTTAATCTAAAAACAATTCTTTTATTTTTTTTCTTTGGATTAATTTTTTAATTTTGACCAATCGTTTATTTTAAAATATGAGTCCAAGAACTGAAAAACAATTAGAAGCCCATAAAAAAGAAAAGAAGGAAAAAATCATACGAGGGGCACTACGGCTATTTGCAACCAAGGGGTATTTCAATACTTCAATAAGTGACATTGCCAATGAATTGAACATATCAAAAGGATCTCTTTACAACTATTTTGATAATAAAGAGCGATTGTTAAATGAGGCTGTTGATTTTGCTTTAAAAGAGGCGTCGGAATTAAACCTGTCAGAAGATGATTTAAAAAATTTAAGCCCTGAAGAAATATTTATAGCAGTAGTTGAAGGGTACTTTAAGTTACTTGAAGAAAAGAAAGAACTTTGGAGTCTTATAGTGTCTTTGGCCATACATGTAGGTTCAATACCATCAGTTCATAAAACAATTTCATCCATATATGAAGAACTCACCAAACAATTGAGTGAGCTCTTTACCATGATAGGTCACCATGATCCTGAAAATGAAGCTGTCAAGCTAGGGGCGTTAATGGATGGCATTGGTATTCAATATATGATTTTCGGTGAATCATATCCTTTAAACACGATTAAAGAAAACATTATAAAAGATTATATAAATTCTAAAAAAAATTAGCTATGAAATACAAGTTACTATTATTGTTAATGGTTGTTTCTAACTTCTCTTTTAGTCAAAATGCTGATGAGATTGTTAAAAATGCTGATGATAAATTTAGGGGGAAATCGTCCTATTCAGAGATCACCATCAATATCAATAGACCAAAGTGGTCCAAAGAAATGAAAATGAAAG
>CAXBJF010000020.1:0-65910 GCA_963976005.1 uncultured Flavobacteriales bacterium
ATGACGATAGTTTTTTAATGTTTCGTCATTGCGAGAGGAACGAAGCAATCTGTTTGTTATTTAACTAAAAATATATTGAACTCCGATTAATGAGATTACTTCGTCGTACCTCCTCGTAATGACGATTGGATTGATGTGTTACGTCATTGCGAGAGGAACGAAGCAATCTGTTTATCGCTTACCTTAAAACATTTTGAACTCCGATTCATGAGATTACTTCAGTCGTGCCTCCTTCGTAATGACGGTTTGTTTTTGTGTCCCGTCATTGCGAGGAACAAAACAATCTGCCCATTGCTTACCTAAGATATGTAGTACTCCAATTCATGAGATTGCTTCTGGCATACTTCCTTCGAAAAAACCATTCCCATAGAATATACGTGCTCTAAACAAATACCAAATTCCTCAAATTTAAAACCAAGGGTCTGGAACCCTATATATGTCCACTTTTTCACCTTTTTGTACCATTCAACAAAAAAAATAGACCATTAGTCAATTTTATTAGAAGGAGACAGGGCATCAATGTATATTTGCTAAGTAGTTGATAATCAGTACGTTGAAATATATAAAAAAATCGATAAACTGTAAAACACTGCAAAAAACATGGATAAATAGAAAAACCATGTAAAAAGTGTCGATAAAACGACAACAATTTTAAGATTAATTCCCAAAATTAATCTTATGTAAAAACTTAACCTATGAGACGTAACAAAATCTACACTAAAATAATAGCGTTTAGCATTTTATTTTTATCTGGCTTTAACCTAGTTAGCGCACAAACTCCGTTATATAATGAAACTTTCACGGTTTCCGATGGTACAACCTCTTCTTCTAATTGGTCATCAACTAATTTCAATACTTCTTGGTGGAGTCCATTTGATGTGAATAGTACTCAAATGAGATCGTTTTATTCGCAAGGAGAAGATGTATGGACCAGTTCATCTATTGATATTACTAATTATTCTGATTTAAATATATCATTAGATGTTAGTGTTGGTGGATGGGGAATAAATAGTAGTGATTATATTAGTGCCTATTATTCTTTAGACGGTGGTAATGAAATTTTAATACAAACTATCTCTAACAATTTTAGTGCAACCACTATCACACTAAATAATGTTCAAAATAATGGCTCTTCCAATTTAACTATCATTGTTAAATTAAGGAATGATGGGTGGAAATCCCACTATTTCGATAATGTTAAGGTAACTGGAACATTATTGGATAATGACGCCATTTGGAGAAATAACAGTTGGGTAAATGGTATTCAACCAACTATAGATAAAAAAGTAATTATTGATTATGATTATAATACCGCAACACAAGGTAGTATTAGTGCATTAGAGTTAATTGTTGAACCTGGTTACACCCTAACTGTGGACAATGAAACCTATGTTGAGGTTGCTAATGATGTTACTGTAAATGGAAACCTTATTGTAGAAACTAAAGGCGCGTTTGTTCAAATAAATGATAATGGTACGTTTACTGGAACTGGAAAAGTTAATAAAACCACAGCCAATAAAAATGCTTGGTATTATTATACGTATTGGGGATCGCCAGTATCAAATATGACGGTTGCAAGTGCCTTTCCTAATGTATCATCAAACAGACGATATTTTTTTAATGCAGCTAATTTCCTAGATGCTAACAATGACGGATTTGATGATAATAATAACGACTGGACAATTGCTACGGGTGTTAGTATCATGACACCTGGAACTGGATATGCTGTAACATCTTCATCTTCATCTACATTTCCTGGTCCAGACTATATAACCTTTGAGGGAACCTTTAATACCGGAACCATTACAACACCAATTATATATACAGGTGATGTATCTTCTGCAGATCATCCAAATTTACTTGGAAACCCATATGCATCTGCTATTAATTATAACGATTTTTATAATGCAAATAGTTCAATTATAGAAGGCGTGACTTATTTTTGGTCTCAAGCAACTCCTATTAATGCTAACGGAAAATTTAGTCAAAATGATTATGCAACCTATTCTGTTGGTATGAATGCAGGTGTTGCTGGTGCAAGCGGTGTTATTCCTAATGAATTTGTCCCTTCTGGACAAGGGTTTTTTATTACTGCAAAAGCAAATGGAACGGCGAGCTTTTCCAACAGTATGCGTGCCAAAGGTACCACAGACAATTCTCAGTTTTTTAAGACTTCAACTTCTAAAAACAACTCCAATTCTAGCAATTCAAACAAATTGTGGGTGAATTTAAGTTCTGATAACGGTGTGTTTAGTCAAATTTTAGTAGGTTATGTTGATGGCGCCACTAGTGACAATGACGGTTTGTTATTTGATGCTCCAAAATTAGAATCAGGTGAAGCTGCCATATTATACAGCACTATTATAAACTCATCAAAACGATTTGTTATTCAAGGGAAAGACGTTAACAGTTTAACTTCTGATGAAATGATTCCCCTTGGATTTAAAACTACCATTTCAGAAGCTACTATGTTTACCATTTCTATCGCTCAATTAAAAGGTGACTTTTTAAATGGAAACGCTATTTACTTAAAAGACAAATTACTTAATACAATAAACGATTTATCTGCAAACGATTATACATTTACATCTGAAGTTGGAACATTTAATGACCGCTTTGAGATTGTATTTAAAAGCGTTACTTTATCAACCGAAACAGTAGCATTAGATGCTAATACTGTGAATATTTTACAAAAAAGTCAAAATAACATCACCTTTAAAGTTGCGAATAACCATACTATTAAAACCATTGTTATTTATGACATACAAGGAAGATTAATTTATCAATTAAAAGGTAATAAAAATGAAGAAACCTTTAACCTTCCTAAATTGAACCAAGCCATTTTTATTGCCAAAATAGAACTTTCAAACGGGGCTTTAATTACTAAAAAAGCGATTAAAAAATAATGTCATTGCGAGGAACGAAGCAATCTGTTTCTTGTTTACCTAAAAATATATTGAACTCCAATTAATGAGATTACTTCGTCGTGCCTCCTCGTAATGACGCTATGATTTGGTGTTCCGTCATTCGAGGAACGAAGCAATCTGTACCATCACTTACCTAAAATATGTAGAATTCCGGTTCATGAGATTACTTCAGTCGTGCCTCCTTCGTAATGACGGTGATTTTTTAATGTTTCATTGCGAGTCCCGATAGCTATCGGGAGAAGCAATCTGCCTATCAATTATCTAAAACATATTGAACTCCGATTCATGAGATTACTTCGTCGTGCCTCCTCGTAATGACGATTGGATTGATGTGTTCCGTCATTGCGAACGCAGTGAAGCAATCTGTTCATCATTTACCTAATAATATGTTGAACTCCAATTAATGAGATTACTTCGTCGTGCCTCCTCGTAATGACGGTGGTTTTTTAATGTTTCATTGCGAGTCCCGATAGCTATCGGGAGAAGCAATCTGCCCATCGCTTACCTAAAATATATTGAACTCCAATCATGAGATTACGTCTTCGTGCCTCCTCGTAATGACGATAGGGTTGATGTTTTCGTTATAATGACAATTATAAACTGTATTTTAAAGCCAGTATAAAATTTCTGCCAGCAGCCGCAATTCCAGAGGAATAGGTTTTATAACGTTGGTCCGTTATATTCTCTAAACTGGCTGTAATAGTAGTCGCATCCGTTATTTGAAATTGGGTCCTCAAATTTAAGGTGTACCATGACGGTGCATACGGCCTGCCTTGGCTATCCAACGCATAGATATAGTCTTTTTCAATTTCAGATGGTGCCAACTGGTTAAAAGATAATTCATTATTATAATAAGCAAACACATCCATTTTAAAAGCTTTGGTATTCCAAACCAAATGGGTATTCCCAAAATGGGGAGCTGCATGACGCAACGGGGTTTCTGCACCACTATCATCTTCTTCAGTTCCACCAATCACACTGTATTGTGATGTTAACTTCAATTGTTTTGTAAAACGGTATTCCATGCCAACTTCAAGTCCGTATATCCAGGCCTTTGACGCATTTTGTATGGCCTGCACATTACTTAATTCACCATCATAAACAATCTGCGCATTTCCGTTTAATGTAAAATCACGTCGTACCAAAGCATTATTTAAATAGGTGTAATAAGTGCTCACATCTATAATCAACCTTTTTTCAAAATTGAGTTTTAAACCCAAGTCATATCCGTAAGCATACTCTGGTTTTAATGACTGATTGGGAACCACTACAGCACCCGGTTCTGAGTCAAATACTTTACCAATATCATCAATATTGGGAGCCCTGAATGCTGAAGAAGTGTTTAATCTCCATTGGATAACGGCATTTGGTGACCAGCTAATTCCGGCGGTTCCTGTAAGAGCGCCCGCTATATTTTTTGATGCTATAAAAGGTAAATTTAAATAAATGTTGTTCGCTTTAAAACTGGCCTTTGAGACCACGTGATTAAAACGAAGCCCCGATTGAAATACAAATTTAGGATTGGGTTTATATTTAATACTGGAATATAGGGCTGCCGATTGCCAACTGGCACCATTAGGGTATCTGGACACGGTTGGAATTAAACTGCCAGTGGTAATATTTTCTTCATCTCCATGAGACATCACTTGGTTGTAAACATATTCCAAACCATAAAAAAATTGCGTTTTAACGCTTAATTTTTTTTCTAAATCCAAATTAAACGAATAGGCATCCACAGCTTCATCCCGAATATTTCTTAGCTCCGATTGAAAATTTCTATCCACCCTGCTTTCCTGAAAATTTTGATAGGCCATAGTCACTTTCGCCTTGTCATATAGGTTTGACAAACTACTTAACTTGGTGATTTGTGCATTGGCCATGAACCATTGTTGTGGGCCATAATACCATTCCGCCGAACGTAAATCAGTGCCTTTATAACGGATTAACCTATCATAACGTGGTATATTGGACGTGGTAGAATAGTACAGCCCCAAATCAAAACTCAAACTATTAAAAGGCTCAAACCTCACCTTTTGCATGATATTATATTGACGGTAACCGGATTGTTTTTGGACTAACGGATTGCTGTTTTGTACCATTACATCGCTATTGTTTAAAGTAGAAACATATTCTGGTCGTAAATAATCTTCAGGTCCATGGGTTCCCATTTTTAAATCGCCAAAATCTGTGTAGCTGGCATTGGTTAAAAAAGCCCATTTTTTTATTCCTATATTAAAATCGACATGTCCTGTTTTTTCATTGCTGGCAGACGCATATCTTATAACCGCATTGGTTTTAATTTGAAGTGAATCTGTATAAGATAATGCGGGTTTTTGGGTATAAAAACTCATAACGCCACCAATGGCATCACTACCGTAAATCACCGAACCTGATCCCAAAATAACCTCAGCATTTTGAACAGCAAACGGGTCGATGGAAATGACGTTTTGTAAATTTCCGCCTCTAAAAATGGCATTATTCATACGCACCCCGTCAACGGTAATTAATAGTCGGTTGGTTGAGAAACCCCTAATCATAGGGCTTCCGCCTCCCAATTGACTTTTTTGAATATAAACCTGCCCGGAACTTTCCAGTAAATCAGCACTGGTTTGAGGGTTTACAAACTGGACATTTTCACTGTTCAGGCTCACTATTTTTTGAGGAATATCTTTTTTTACCTGTTCAAAATTTGAAGCAGAAATAACAACCTCACTAAGGTCTTGTGTGGTAACGTCCAGATAAACAATGTTAGATTTTTCAATTTGGGCTTTTTCAAGTTTTCTTGAGGTAAATAAAAGATGCTGAAAGTAAAGGATTTCATCAGAAGAAAATATGTTTAGTGATGCTTCTCCTTCAAAATTGGTGATGACGCTTTTTGTTTTATCAGCATTGAAAATGGCAACGCCAAAAATAGGTGTTTCAGAAATGGCGTTAAGCACTTTAACTTGTTGCGCCTTTAATGATGCACTAATTATCAGAAAGAAAAAAATAATGTAATTAATCTTCATAGGCTAACTAAAAACTTGGTTCAATACCTGCAAAGACTTTGGTTTTTTAAATTCGCCTAATTGCAACTCATAATAAAGCAACAACATATTTAAAAATGATTGTCTTTGTTTTGTGCCAATTTTCACATTGGAAAGAGCCTCAAATTTTGTGCCTAACAACTGTTTTAAAAGCATTATATTTTCACCTGACACCGTATAAATTCCAAGTTGCTTCACTTCAAATTTACCATCTTCCAAATTAAAATAATCATATTCTAAGTTTATTTTTTCTGGATAAAACCCTAAATATTTGGATAATTTCAGTAAAAAAAGCAAATGAAAATTTGAATATTCCGAATGTGTATCCAACCACAATAGTGTGGTTTCAATAAAACTAAAAAGGGTTTCATTTTGCTCTTCTTCCTTTAATATATTTGAAAGCACTTCAGACAAAAACATCACAATGGAACCTTTTAAAATATTGGTATGTATGCTACTGTACAGATGATTTATTTTAGCTTCTTTTATGGTGTGAAGGCTTCTGTTTGGATTGTAAACTATGACCAATTGCAATTGGGACAATAGTTGAAAATAGGCTGTTTTTGTAAGTCCTTTTTTGCTTTTTAAAACCCCTCTCAACAAAAAGCTCAATACGCCATATTGCTGGGTATAGCACTTTACAATTAAATCATTATCTCGATACCGGATTTTTGAAAGTACAATCGCATGGGTTGAAATGACCATTATCTGACTACCATTAATTTTAAAACCCTTGTTTCAAAGGTGTCTAAATCTGAAAGCATGATAAGATAAACACCTGAAGACACCACATTATTAGCAAGATTTTTACCATTCCAATAAGCCGTTCCTCCATCAATTTCAAGATTATTCCCGGCATATCGTAAATTGATTCTGGACTGTGCTTCGGCAACCAGGTTGCCTTCAATATCGGTTATTTTAATGTTTACATTTTCAGAGATATCCTTGATTTTTACTTTTTCTTCTACTATATTAAAATTTGGCCGTACCGGATTTGGATAGGTATAGGCGCTTTGTAAGTCGTTTTGAGGACTTGATCCACCAGAAAGAAATGACACCAAACCATTATCGGTAGCAATATAAACCATCCCTGATGTATCATTTATTGAAATGTCTTGAATATTATTTGATGGTAACGGAGAATTGTCTTTTGTAAAATGATAGATGGTTTTTTGTCCATCAGAAGACAAATAAAATACCCCGGAGCCAATGGTTCCAATCCATTTATTATTAGAGCCATCTACTTCAATATCTGAAACAAACTGCTGAAACAGAAGCTCTTTTGGAATGCCATCTTCTAAAATAATAATGTCTTCTACTTGTACATTATCATCCGTAAAAAAGTTTGATGTGTTATATAACACCCTTAAACCATTATGTGTCCCTATCCATAGTTGATTTCTTTTATCTAAAGCAATGCACCTTACTGATTTATCAGGCAAATTAGCTCCCTCACTTATGTTTTTTAATAAAGGGCTTCCATTATTTTCGTTAAACCCGATTACACCCTTAGAAAATGATGAAATGAATTTTGTCCCTAACGGGTCAATAACCATTTTATTAAACCCTAAATTATCATTAATAGGATTATTTATCAAATTTGAAAAATCATAGCTACTCCATTGATTTGTACTTGGGTTATATGACTTTAATGGCTTGTTTATTAAAGATGTAATAGACCACAACAACCCATTATTGTCAAATGCTAAACCTGACAATCTTAAGCTTACAAAATTTGGGTTTCCAGGTAAATTTATGGATTCTAATCCGCTATTGTTTTGATCATATTTTATTGTTGGTACATTATCATTTATTTCTAATAACCCATCTTGAAAGGAACTAATAAAAACTTGTTTCTGATTATTAGGATTAACACAAATTGTATTTAAATTTCTAGAATTGAATATACTATCGTATGAAATATTCGTCCATTTTTCATTTTCTAAATGACTAATTCCATACGTTCTTAGAGGTGAAGGATCATAATAAATGGTAAAATCTCCGTAAGTTGCCCAAACCCCACCAAAATCGGATTGAACCGAAAATGTATTATTTCTTAATGGCCCATCAGGATGAATTTCTTCAAAAATTGTAGGCGATACTATTGGTGTTTTTAATACCCCAAAATCTGTAGAGCCAATATATACATCATTCAACAAAACGGTGGCTGACGTGTAACTGGTATTAAAATTTGGGCTTAAATCAACTTGGGAAATCAGATTAAAATTAGCATCATAAACGTACACATTGCTTTTTGTGGTTACTACCAAATTCCCTTCAACTGATTTTACATCTAACGGTGGATTGTTATATAAAAACATTTCACTAAAAACATCATTTACCACTTGATAGATCCTACGGTTTGTTCTCACGGCATATAAATTGCCCTGAACATTCTCTATTGCTAAAAAATCGCCGGGGCTAACTGTTTGCCAATTCTGATAATCAATTAAGTTTGGGTTGGTAAGCAGTGCTTTTCTCAATCCGTTGCCATCTTGACAGGCCGCATAAATATAATCTCCAAAAATGGTTGTTTGATTCACTTTTGTCTGACTTCCCAAATTACCAATAAAATAGGTGTCGTTAAATTCCAGTCGCTCCAGATTGAAAACTGAAATCCCAAAATTTGTGGAAATATAAACCAAATTGCCGGTAGCATTGAAGTGGTTTATTCTTTTGTTTGCAGGCGTAATGGTCGCCTTATCAATAATATCTACTATGGTAAGAATGTTTTCGTCATTATCAAATGCAATTTCAATGAGACCATTTTCATATCCAATCATCAACAAATTATAGTCTTCACTGTAATAGATGGTTGATATTTGTTCTCCTGAGAGTCCATTTATTGTGGTGATTTCTGTTATTTCCCTGGTTTGCGCATCATAACTGAAAACAGCATTTTCTGAAGCAGCATAAATTTTGCTGTTTCCTTTAACTACATCCTTGATATTATAAAAGGAAAAATAGCCTTTCCAAAGTGCTGAAAAGTCTTGAGCCATAAGAAACAGTGGACAAAGTAAAAAGGTGAATACTACAATTCTATTAAGCATAGGTGTTTTTTATACAATCAAATATATTTATAACAAACGACAATTGCCCTAATATCATATGTGTTAACTAAAAAAAGCTTCCAAAATAAATTCTGAAAACTTTTTTTAATATATTTAAAATAATCTTTTTAAATGATTCCTTGATCTAACATGGCATCTGCCACTTTAATAAATCCTGCAATATTAGCCCCTTTTACATAGTTAATATATCCATCATCTTGAGTGCCAAATTTAATACATGCAGCATGTATTGAAGACATCATTAGATGTAATTTTGCATCAACCTCTTGGGCTGTCCAATTTAATTTCATGGCATTTTGTGACATTTCTAATCCAGAAACACCTACTCCTCCAGCATTTACTGCTTTACCAGGGCCAAAAGGTATTTGCGCATGATGTAGCGCTTCAACGGCTTCCGGAGTACAACCCATATTAGAAACTTCAGCCACATATTTAACACCATTGACTATTAATTTAACAGCATCTTCACCATTTAATTCATTTTGAGTAGCACTAGGCATAGCAATATCACATTTTACTTCCCAAGGTTTTTTATCTGCAATAAATTTAGCTTCAGGAAACTCATCAGCATACGGAGAAACAATATCATTATTTGAAGCTCTTAAGGCTAGCAGATAATCAATTTTATCAGCATCCAATCCTCTTTCATCATAAATATAGCCATCAGGACCTGAAATGGTCACAACCTTTCCACCCAATTCAGTAACTTTTAAAGCAACACCCCATGCAACGTTACCAAAGCCTGAAACACAAACGATTTTATCCTTAAATGAATCATTATTGGCTGCCAGCATTTCATGAGTAAAATAAGTAGCTCCAAAACCAGTAGCTTCTGGTCTTACTAGGCTACCACCCCAATTAAGGCCTTTACCGGTTAAAACTCCCGTGTTTTCGAACTGAAGCTTTTTATACATCCCGTACAAATACCCAATTTCTCTTCCACCGGTACCTATATCACCAGCAGGCACGTCAGTATTAGGACCAATCATACGCCATAATTCCAACATAAAAGCTTGACAGAAACGCATAATTTCTGTGTCTGATTTCCCTTTTGGATTAAAATCCGAACCTCCTTTGGCACCTCCTAAAGGCAAGGTTGTTAAGGCGTTTTTAAAAGTTTGTTCAAATCCTAAAAATTTAAGTATACTTAAATTCACACTTGGATGTAATCTAATCCCTCCTTTATAGGGTCCAATGGCATTGTTAAATTGTATTCTATAACCAAGATTTACATGCACTTGACTTTCATCATCTAACCAAGAAATCCTAAAAGTTAAAACACGATCTGGTTCAACTAATCGTTCAATGATTTTAGCTGCTTCATATTGTGGGTTTTCATTGTAAATAGGTTCAATAGATTCCAATACTTCATGAACCGCTTGCAAGTATTCCTTTTCACCTGGGTGTTTGGTTTCAAGGTTTGTTAAAATGGTTTTTGTATTCATAGTAATTAAAAATAAAAAGTGTTTGAAAATATTCTGCAAAAATACTGCTATTTAATTCAATATTTTCTGATTTAGGAGGCTATTTTTTATCAATTAAGCAACGAAAAATATTCTATTAAATGAACTCCTATTCTTCTTAAAAAAAAGCTACTTCCCAACCTTTGTTTTTTACATATTAGTTATTACATAAACCCTTCAGGAGGTAAATCATTTATTGAATTTTCAAATGATTCTTGATGATTATTAATTTTAAATCCTGCTTTATATATAGCTGCCTTATTGCTTTTCCCCTCAATGATAATGGTTAATGGCTCTTTAAAACAAATATGTCTTAAATACTCATCTTCATAACAAGCTTCCTGTTTATTTAAATAATCCAAATCAAAAAAACCGTCATTTATAAATGGATTAATAGTGAAATAGCCGACTCTAAAAGAGGTCAGGTTTTGGAAGAAATGAGTGCCCTGACTAGGATCTATTCTAAAGTCATTGAGACCTGCTTCTACAATTATTTTTGCCGAAGAAATTTGAGGCCAAATTACTGGGATACCCAACCAAGGATCACTTGACCCCCATCGCCCTGGGCCTACTAAAATATATTGCTGATCTTGATCTGAAAACTTTTTATTTATTTGTTCTACAGCGGCTGCAATTTTTCTGGTGTTAGCCGGATTAAATGTTTCTGGTTTAACATATACAAAATTCGTGATATGATTATAAGTACCGTTTCCTAAAGCCGATTTTGAGTAAATAATAGTGTCTTCAATTTTGAAATTTTCCGGTAATTCATTTTTTGTATCGACACTTTCAATGATTGGTCTTATCTGTAAAAAACTAAATATTCTAGGTTGCCCTTTTGGGACATCTAAGTTTATGGCAAATTCTATTTCAATAGGATTTCGCATTTCGCGTTGTCCGACGCGTAATAAGTCCTGTAAAATTTCGGCCAATGGAAAGGTGTTGTATTTTAAAACATTATCAAAAGTCACTACTCTTATGCCATCATGTAAAACTCCCGGTCTAATAATATTATTTTGTAAATCGTAGGTGGAAGCTACAAATTTTAAAGAAGGGTGGTTTTTAGCAGCCCTCAAAGTAATTTTCTTTTTATTAATGGCCTCCTCTGTTGAAACTTTATAGCTTTTAGGGTCTAAATCTAAACCATAAAAATACTGTTGTGTATCACGTTGGGTTGAATCTGGAGACGATAATTGTAAGACTTTTTTTGGATGATATGGTGAAAACCGTAAGCTGAGACCACCACCAACAATAATTTCTCCTAAACCTAACGCAATATTAGCAATACCTTCATTTGGTTTTTCATTGCCTATGGGATAAAAATTAATGGAACGGGCAACACCTGATATATTTGGATAGTATACATCGTCATATTTTTTTCCTGTCAATTCTTGAAGAATAACAGCCATTTTATCTTCTTCAATGGTATGTGCCGTAGCCTTTAAATAGACTTTACTACCTTGAAAAAAAGCAGATGCCATAACCGATTTTATGGCATTGGATACCATTTCCAACATATCATCATTGTTGGTATTTGGAATCATATAGGTTGCAAATACACCCGCGAAAGGCTGATAATGTGAGTCTTCCAACACACTGGATGAACGAACTGCAATTGGTCTTTTAACAACATTCAAAAATGCTTGTACATCATCTAAAACCCATTGAGGCAAAGGTTTTGAAATAAATTTATTTAAAATTTCATCATCATTATTTGATTTTGCTACAAACCTAATTAAATCATGTTGCTCCATAAATTCATCAAAAACCTCAGTGCTAATAACTACCGTTCGGGGTATAGAAATATGGACATTGTCGTATTTTCTAAAAAGCTTATGACGTTTTAAAAAAGAATCTATAAATGCCAGTCCGCGTCCTTTTCCGCCAAGAGAACCTTCTCCTATTCGTGCAAACCCTAAATATTCATCATACCTTTCTTTATCAAATTTTACAATAACACCGCGCGAACGGTAAATTCTGTATACACTTATGGCATCTATCAAGAATCGCCTTATTTGTTCTACATCTTCAAAATCATCATATTCAACTTTACTAAACAGATTTGCTAATGGAAATAAAGCTCTCGATTTTAACCATTTAGAATATTCACTTCGTTTGGAGTGGTAAGCAATAGATTCTTTAGAAACTGTTTTTAATGCTTTTTGGAATTCGCTTAAATTTTTAACAACAGCCAAAACTTTCATTTGTTCAGGATCCCAGAATTCAAAATCACCAAAAGAAAAATATTTGTTAATATAATTTTTTAAATCTGTTCCTAAGGTTTCTGAGTGCTTGTATAAAAATTTACCCTTTAATTTTATAGCTATTTTCTCGTTGTTAATATCTGAAGATTGAATTAAAAAAGGGAAATAGCGCTGTGAACTTCTTACATATTTTAATAATTCAAAACCGGCATTTGCGTCTCTTTTACCATCTTTCAAATAATTAACATCTGAAATGACGCCTAAAAGATTGCTTTTGTACTTTTCAAAAAGCGACAATCCTTCTTCGTAAGTTGTTGCCAATAAAATTTTTGGGCGCCCTCTCATGACCATCATACTTCTATGTTCATTTAGGCCTTCAGACATAAAAGCATGTGTTTGTTTTAAAATGATTTTATACATAATGGGCAAATACCTTGAATAGAATTTTAATGAATCTTCCACCATCAAAATAGCTTTTACACCAATTTGATTGATATCCCTATTGGCATTCATCCGGTCTTCGGTCAATTTAATAATGGCCAAGAAAATATCAACATTCCCATTCCAATGAAAAACAAAGTCAATAATCCCTTTATTCCCTTTTTGTAATTTATTTCTCAATTCTGAAGAGTAAAAACTTAATGCTGCTATTGGAACATCTGGATACGCTTCCTTTATCTCTTTGGAAGTTTCAAAAGCGTTATAATTTCCAATATCAAGCCAGGTTATAACCAAATCAACTTTGATATCATCCATTAATTTTATGGCTCTTTTTGCGGAGTTTGCGTGTACAAAATTTGGGGGGTACCTTAAATTTAAATCTGTGTATTCATTAAAAATTCGCTCATCTATTCTACCATCTTCTTCTAACATATAATAATCATAGTTAGAACAAACTATAAGGATTTTATTAATTCTGTTTTGCATTAATTCATCAAATGCAACTTCTTCAAATTCGTAGTTTCTTAAATCTGGTAAGGGATTTCTAATCATTTTTTATAACCATTATTTCTATTGCAAGATATAAATTTTAATGTTTTTTTATGCAAAAATAACCCAAAGCGAAAGAGGCTGTCTGAAAAGTATATATTAACCGTCATTACGAGAAATTTTTATTTCGAAGTAATCTGTAAATCAATAACTTGTAATTTACAGATTGCTTTATTTCATTCGCAATGACGATTTTTTAGACAGCCTCTTTTAATTTTATTAAAATTCTTGATTCCTTAAACAATTCCTTGAGCTAACATAGCATCTGCCACTTTAACAAATCCTGCAATATTTGCTCCTTTTACGTAATTAATATAGCCATCTTTTTCTTTTCCATATTGAATACAAGAGTCATGAATATTAGACATGATATCTTTTAGTTTTAAATCAACTTCTTCTCTTGTCCAATTAAATCTTAATGAGTTTTGAGTCATTTCTAATCCAGAAGTTGCTACACCACCGGCATTAGAGGCCTTTCCTGGTGCATACAATATTTTTGCTTTTTGAAATGCATGAACGGCATCAATGGTTGATGGCATATTAGCGCCTTCACTCACACAAATACATCCATTTTTCAACAACATTTTAGCATCTTCAGTATGAAGTTCGTTTTGTGTAGCACATGGCAATGCAATATCACATTTTACTTCCCACGGTGTTTTACCTTTAACAAATTTTGCTTTTGGATAAGTCTCTAAATATTCACTTATTCTTCCTCTTTTCACATTTTTCAAGTCCATAACATATGCTAATTTCTTAGCATCTATTCCTTCAGAATCATAAATATATCCTGATGAATCTGAAAGTGTTAAAACCTTAGCTCCTAAGTGGATACATTTTTCAGCAGCATATTGAGCCACATTTCCAGATCCGGAGACAACCACATTTTTGCCTTTTAAACCTAACCCTTTTGTTTTTAACATGCTTTCTGCAAAATATACAGTTCCATAACCAGTGGCTTCTGGACGGATTAATGATCCGCCCCAAGACAATCCTTTTCCTGTTAATACACCGGTAAATTCATTTCTTAACTTTTTATACATCCCAAAAAGGAATCCTATTTCTCTGGCACCAACCCCAATATCACCCGCTGGCACATCTGTATTGGACCCAATATGTTTGGATAATTCACTCATAAATGAATGACAAAAACGCATGATTTCACCATCACTTTTCCCTTTAGGATCGAAATCACTTCCTCCTTTTCCACCACCCATAGGCAATGTGGTTAAACTGTTTTTAAACACTTGTTCAAACGCTAAAAATTTTAAAATACTTAAGTTTACCGTTGGATGAAAACGAAGCCCTCCTTTATACGGTCCAATAGCAGAATTCATTTGAATTCTATATCCTCTATTAACCTGGATTTCACCTGAATCATCAACCCAGCAAACCCTGAATGTAATAACACGTTCTGGCTCCACCATTCTTAATAAAATGTTTTTACCATAATAAATATCGTGTTGAATTATGTAAGGAATTACTGTTTCAGCTACTTCCTCAACCGCTTGTAAAAATTCTGGTTCATTACCATTTCTAACTTTTACAAGATCTAAAAATGCTTTAATATTACTTTTCATTTAAACAAATTTGTGTTACCAATTATAGACTTTATAATTTTATGCCATAAAGATACGATATCTTTAAAAAAGATGTTATTTTTTATTGAAATTCGCAATGCATAATTTTTACATTATTTTAGCGTTTTTATAAATATTTGATTCTTAATTCTGTTTTTATATATTTGTGTTGCTAATGCCTCCAAAAAACGAACCTTATAATGCTTAACTTGAAATATTTCTCACTTGCTTTGTGTTTGTTTTTAACAACACAAACAACATATTCTCAGGTAGGTTTTTCAAATGAAATAGGAGTCGTTGCAGGTCCTTTACAATTTCGATCGGATTTTGGTGCTCGTGATAATGATAAAACAAATTTTGGGAATTCAGGATTTGGTATTGGCATTGTTCATTACATCAATTTCTCCTATAGAAAAAATTACAGTTACTTGTACAGGGATTCTTATTTTAGTGAACATTTTAAAATAAGAAATGAATTATCCTGGAATAAGACAAAGCTTGAACATTTAGGCAATTGGGTGGATCCTTCAAAAACCACAGAAAACGCCAAGCGATTAAGAGGGCATAAAGGTGAAGCCAATAATTTGGATATAGGAACTGAGCTGGAATTTTTCCCTCTTGATATTCATGCATTTGAATCATTGCAATATAGTTTTGCACCCTTTGTAAGTTTAGGGGTGCATTACACATTTTTTACTCCAAAGGTTAGCACTACATACGACAATCCTAATCCTGGTGCTTACGGAAATGTTTTGGATGCCTCAAATTTTTATTCATATTGGAATCCGGGATCTGTAAATGCTTCTCCCGGTAACACATTATCCCTGGTATCCAGTATAGGTGTACGTTATAAACTTAACAAACTATCCGATTTAATGCTTAATTTAAGAGGGCAATATTATTTTAATGATTGGGTAGATGGTTTAAATCACCAATTACCTTCAAACAAATACAACGATTGGTTGCTTTGGGTAAATGTTGGTTATATTTATTATTTAAATAGGTAAACTTTCTATTTTAAAGCTTGTTTTAAATCAGTAATTAAATCATCAATATCCTCAATTCCAACACTCAATCTAATTAAAGAATCAACAACACCTGTTTTTTCTCGTTCTTCTTTTGGTATGCTTGCATGCGTCATACTTGCCGGATGACCAGAAAGTGATTCTACTCCTCCCAACGATTCTGCTAGGGTGAAAATTTCTAAGTTTTCAACTATTTTAATGGCATCCTTATAATTATTCCCCTTTGTAGTAAATGAAATCATGCCGCCAAAATCTTTCATTTGAGATTTTGCTATATCATGATTTGGATGATCTTCAAAACCTGGCCAGTACACGTTTTCAATTTTTGGATGTTTTTTTAAATATAATGCTACTGCTTTACCATTTTCACAATGACGTTGCATTCTAATATGAAGTGTTTTAATTCCTCGTAATACTAAAAAACTGTCTTGAGGCCCACATATGGCGCCACTGGCATTTTGAATAAAATATAACTTATCAGCTAATGATTTGTCTTTTACTATTAGAGCACCCATCACCACATCACTATGGCCACCAAGGTATTTTGTTGCAGAATGCATGACAAGATCAGCACCCAATTCAAGTGGTTGTTGTAAATAGGGTGTCGCAAACGTATTATCTACCGCTAATAAAATATTGTGTTTTTTGGCAATTACTGAGGTTGCTTTTATATCAATAATGGTCATCATGGGATTGGTTGGCGTTTCAACCCAAATGAGCTTGGTGTTCTTATTAATATACTTTTCAATATTGGCAGCATTTTGCATCCCTATAAAATGGAATTTTATTCCAAAGCCTTCAAATATTTTTGTAAATAATCTATAGGAACCTCCATATAAATCATTGGTTGAAATAACTTCGTCCCCTGGCTTTAACAGTTTCATTACGGCATCAATTGCCGCAAGACCAGAACCAAAAGCAAGTCCATAATCACCATTTTCAATACTTGCAAACGCTTTTTCCAATGCATGACGTGTAGGGTTTTGAGATCTTGAATACTCATATCCTTTATGACCCCCAGGAGTCGTTTGAGCGTATGTTGAAGTTTGATAAATTGGCGGCATCACAGCGCCATAAGCAACCTCATGCTCTTGACCGCCATGAATGGTTTTCGTATTGAATTTCATAATAATAATTTTTACAAATGTAGTTTATAATTCGGTGTATTCAAATGCAATAATTACCTTTAGGGAACGTAAATACCATTATGATGTTCAATAAAAACTTTCTCCTATATAGTTGTTGTCTTTTTATGATTGTTTCATGTAAAGAGGACGCTTTAATGACCTTTCAAGAATCCCATTTTTCATCGGACCAAAATGGTCTTGTGGATATAAATATCCCTGTGGCACAAGGCGAGGATTCGATAGCTACATCAATAAATGCTACCATTGAAAAACATATTATTTATGAGCTATTAGCCGGTGAAACCGAAGGCATAAATGCAAACACCATTCAAGAAAGCATCGCTGGTTTCAGTAAAGAATATTCAAATTTTAAAAATGATTTTCCAGACAATACGCCGCTATGGGAAGCCCAAATTGATGGTGATATCATGTTTCAATCTGAAGCAATCATTAGCATTGCTTTAACTTCCTATATAAACACCGGTGGTGCGCAAGGGATTTTGCACATTTCCATTTACAATTTCAATGCCCAAACGGGAAAAACAATATTAAATAAAGATTTGTTTAATGACTATGATGGTTTTTTTAAAATAGCTAAAATGTATTATCAAAAGGAGTTTGAGTCTGAAGGAATTTCAATGGAGTCTGAAAAATTTACCCTTCCTATGAATATTGGTTATTCTACAAAAGGCATTCTATTATTATATAATATGAATGAAATAAATACTTTTTCTAAAGGCCCACTAGATTTTACTATTCCGTACAGTGCCATTTCATATTATTTAAATTATCAATAAAATGAAAAAAGTATATTACTTAAAAACATGTAGTACCTGCATACGCATTTTAAAAGATTTGAATCTGTCTTCAGACTTTATTTTACAGGATATTAAATCAGAAGAAATAACGGTAAAACAGTTAGAGTACATGAAAACTCTTGCCGGAAGTTATGAAGCGTTTTTCAGTAAAAAAGCGAAGCTGTATAAAGAAATGGATTTAAAAAATCAAACTTTACAAGAGCGTGATTATAAACACTATATATTAGATCATTATACGTTTTTAAGCCGCCCGGTGATCATCATGGACGATGCTATTTTTATTGGAAACTCAAAACAGGTCATAGAAAATGTAAAAGGATACCTTTCTCAAAAATAAGTGACTGCATTTTGAGTAAAGCTTTAAACAGGATTGAGCTTTTTGCTTCTTATGATATAAAAATAAATATTTGATCTGATTTCAAAACCCAATCTTTTATACATGTCGATGGCCCTAACGTTATCTGTCCTAACATGCAAAAACGGAATTTGACCTTTATTAAAGACAGACTCAGATAAGAATTTAGTTATTTTTGCAGCATACCCTAAGCCTTGATAATTGGGATGTGTACAAATAGCGCTTATTTCTGTGAATCCATCCATATGCAATCTTTCTCCGCCCATAGCCACTAATTTATCCCCATCAAAAACACCATGGTAACCACCAAACTCAATGGTGCGTTTTGTAAATGGACCCGGTTTAGTAAGTTGGGTTAATGCTATCATTTGATCAATATGATGTTCCCCTAATTGGACTAATTCTACATGTCCTTTTGATGAATTAATATAGATTAATTCTGAACAAGTCATTTGATATAATGGCAATGAAAAAACAACTTCAATTTCGGCAATAAAATCGACCTCTTCAGCTATTAATAAAAACCAGGAGCGGTTAATGGGTACATTATGCAATAATTCATGTTGATGCTTTTTATTCCAATGTGGCATCCCAATGAATGGCGCAATTTCAGCATTTAAATAAGCAAAATCCTTAGAACCAATATTTTTGTCGATATCCTGTGTTGTAAGCGCATTCCATATAGGATTATTTAACAAAGAATTCATAAAAATCTATTTATTCAGGATATAAACCTTTTGAAAAAACATAAAAACCAGTTTCACTAATTTAAAAACTTAGTGATATTTTAAAACTATAGTGACTCCACCAGGATTCGAACCTGGATCTAAAGTTTAGGAAACTTTTGTTCTATCCCTTGAACTATGGAGCCGAAATCAAAAAAACACATGCAAAAGTAGTTTATTTATATAACCATTCAAAACTTGAAAAGTTATAAAAGACAAGTGATAGTAAGAAAAGCGATTTAAAAAAAATCGTTTTCTTAAAGAACATTCCTTTTTTTCGCTTCTTCTAAACTTTTAATTACTGCCTAATTTTAAATATAGCAGAAATAAAATAAGGTATACAACTAGATAGAAACGATAAAAGTTTCTTGATTTTATATACATAGAATTATCTGGATAAATATTCCCTATTAAGGCCTTAACTTCTTTAACAAATACCGGTTTTATATTGATAATCCAACTATCTGTTTGATACACAATTTTTCTGAATTTGCTTCTATAATGCGATAATGGTAATCCCCAAATTATAAAAAGAATAAACCAAATATGAGTAGTTATAAAATCTATCATAATCTATTTTTTGGGAAACCAAGGGAAAAACGAACTGGTGTTTTTAATGTAATTTTCATATTTAGGTTTCGTCTTTAGTGTTTTTTCTAATAATGCAACACCAGATACCTTAACAATTAAATAGGTCATCAATACCGAACCAATAATTGGCCAATAACTAGCTGTTGCAATAGAAAAAACGGCAAAAGATCATCAAACCACTGAGTCGCCAAAATAATTGGGATGACGCGTATATTTCCAAAGACCACTATTTAAAATTTTATCTTTATTATCTGGATTGCTTTTAAATCTTTTAAGCTGAAAGTCACCAATTGTTTCAAAGCTAAACCCAACTACCCAAAACAAAATTCCTATATAATCCAGCCAATTTAACTCATCCGAATTTGTGTAAAAATTTATAGCCAATAAAGGAAGACCAACCAATAAAATTAATATACCTTGTAAAAGGAAAACCTGAAAAAAACTTAACCACCAATACCGTTTTGGACCAAACCGTTGCCTAAATTCTTGGTATCTAAAATCTTCACCTTTACCTAAGTTTCTTACCGCTAAATGAATAGATAAACGTAAACCCCATATGGATACTAAAACAAGTAATATGATTTTTCTAAGAAGAAAAGGGCCAGAGTTTAAAAAATAAAATGCATTAATAATTACAAAACCGACGCCCCAAAACAAATCGATAATACTCACGTTTTTTATCAAAACACTGATTGTCCAAAGTATAAATACAAGTAAAACAATGATAATAAGTGCATTAATGAATAGAATTGTCATAATTAAACAAATTATTTCATGCTAAAATACTATAAAGTCATTTAATCATAATTAATAATTCTTGTATTACTAAATCTATTGTTAATTATTATAATTACTTTTCAATTATAACTGTGTTTGCTAATTAACTAAAAAAGATTAATGTCCCAGAATTAGAAACTCTATGAAGAAAATATATTTATTCTTAAAAATAGTAGTAGTCTTATATCTTAAGACCGTTGCAAGGGAGATTGTGTAAAATAATTAACAAAATATGAATTTAATTATTTGATTATCAGCATATTAATTTGTATTTTAGTATTATGAAAGCAATAAAACACCCAACCTTGGCCGATAGTATTTGTGATACACGTTCACGAAAAATCAAAACGACATTTTTTAATCAAATGGACACTCTTTTAGACTGGAACACAATTAGTGGCCTTATAGACAAGCATTACATAAAGGGGAAAAGCGCCACAGGCGCACCCAGTTATGATGGACTGCTATTGTTTAAAATGTGTTTATTGCAGACTTGGTATGGATTAAGTGACCATGAGGTAGAAGACCGCGTAAACGATAGTATTTCTTTTGGTTATTTTTGTGACCTTAACATCGACCAAGTAGCACCGGACCACAGTACGCTGTCCCGTTTTCGAAGCCTGATGACAAAAGCAAAAGCCTACGAGCCGCTATTTAAAGAAATCAACAGGCAGTTGGAAGCCCATAAAATAATAGTAAAAACAGGAGTTATTGTTGATGCCAGCGTTATAGACACACCATTAAGGCCCAAGGGCAGGACCAATCATAAAGTTACCGAGGACAGAAAACTTGACAAGTTGGCTAGATAAATATCCCCTTAATTGGGTATATTTGAATATCAAATACTTAGAGTCTTGAAAGGAAGAGTTGAATTGTTTTCAGAAATAAAGTGTCCAAAATGTAGTCACAAGTCAATTGAAAAAATGACAGAAGATGCTTGTCAATTTTTCTATGAATGCAAGCAATGTAATACTATGCTAAAGCCAAATAAAGGAGACTGCTGTGTTTTTTGTAGTTATGGAACTGTACCTTGTCCACCGATTCAAATGAACAAAAATTGTTGTGGTACAGAATAAAAAAAGTCCAACATTTCTATTGGACTTTTCCGATTTTGCTCCCCCTCTTGGGCTCGAACCAAGGACCCTTTGATTAACAGTCAAATGCTCTAACCAACTGAGCTAAGGAGGAGTGTTATCTATTCGCTTTTGCGAGCGCAAATATATATATATTTTTATTTACAGCAAAACGACTTTTAATATAAATTTATTTATTTTAATTTATATTAAAACAAAGTTTCACGCTGTCCTTAAAACGTAATATTAGCTTCCAGCGTAAATATAATATTTAAAACACTTTTATTTAAAAATAGCTTTAAAAATATCATTCCCGTTAGCAAACAACACTAGGGCAATTAATAAAATAAAACCTACCATTTGAGCATATTCCAAAAACTTGTCTCCGGGTTTTCTTCCAGAAATCATTTCATATAATAAAAACACCACATGGCCACCGTCTAACGCCGGTATTGGCAGTAAATTTAAAACTCCTAACATAATGGATAAAAATGCTGTAATACTCCAAAAATTTTGCCAATTCCAGTAATTTGGGAAAATATCATATATGGCTTTAAAACCTCCAACACCTTTATAAGCACCTGTGCTTGGTGTGAAAATAGCTTTGAACTGTGTTATATAAGATGAAACTTTTTCTTTTGCCTTATGTAATCCAACTGGAAAGGATTCAAAAAAATCATATTTTTTTGTTTCAAAATGGTAATATCCCAATGCCTCTAAAGTTTCAGGTGTTGCTCCTGATGAATATACCAATCCTAATTTGCTTTCATTACTAACTGTTAACGGTATTGAGATGTCACTGCCGTCCCTTAGAACAGTAGCTTCAACCTGTTGCCCTTTAAACTTTTCTAAGGCCGGTTTAACTTCATCTGCATATTTAGTATTTACATCATTTAAAGCAACTATAATATCACCTTTTCGTATGCCACTTGTTTTATTATGTGATGAATCTGGAACTTGAACAATGGCAAACGGCATCCTTAAATCAATAAATCCTTTGTGATTGGAATCAATTAATTGCGCTAAAAAATCCTGTGGTAATATAATGGTTGATTGTTGTCCGTTTCTTTCAATGGTTATTTCTTTTCCAAAAAGAACTTTTTCAGGAATTTCAGAAAATGTTTCTATTTTATCGCCATCAACAGCAATAATTTTATCACCTGTTAATAACCCCGCCTTGTTGGCTACTGGACTTTCAATTAAAAGACCATCTTTAATATTATCATTTGGTAAAAATTTATCCCCATAAAAATAACTCATCCCTATATAAATGAGAATGGCCAATAAAAAATTAACGGTAACGCCTCCAAGCATAATAATTAATCGCTGCCATGCCGGTTTTGAACGGAATTCCCAAGGCTGTGGTGGTTGCGCCATCTGTTCTGTATCCATGCTTTCATCAATCATTCCGGATATTTTGACATAGCCTCCTAAAGGCAACCAGCCAATACCATACACGGTATCTCCAATTTTCTTTTTAAACAAAGAAAACTTAACATCAAAAAATAAATAAAATTTTTCTACCCTTGTTTTGAAAAGTTTTGCTGGTATAAAATGCCCAAATTCATGCAAAACAATAAGCAAGGAAAGACTCAATAAAAATTGAGATATTTTAATAACAAACTCCATATGCTTTCAATCAATTTTTTTAATCGGACAAAAGTAAGGTTTTAAACCAACTTTAAAAAGACATTTAAATAATGTGCCGGCATTTAACATTAATTTAAGTCTCAACTATTTGTTGTGCCTTTAAAATTCATTGTATTTTTGCTCTGGTTTAAACATACAATAATTACATGTTATCATTTTTTAAGGGCTATAAAAACTTCGCCATTGTTTTTATTATTTTATCCATTATCATTATCTCAGTTATTTATAACACATTAAATGTGTATCAGCCCTTGCCAATTTTTCAACCAGCTATGGTAAGTACGGAGTTAGTTGATAGTACGATTCAATATCAAAAAAAGTATCATAAAATAGCCGATTTTAAACTCATCAATCAAAACGGGAAAATAATTACCCAAAAAGATTATCAGGATAAAATTTATGTGGCCGATTTCTTTTTTACAACCTGTCAATCCATCTGTCCGGTAATGACCACTAATATGGCCATTATTCAAAAAGACATTATGAATGATGATGATGTTATGCTGCTTTCCTACTCAGTAACTCCCAAAATTGATAGTGTGGCACAACTCAAACGTTATGCTATTGAAAAAGGAGTTAATGATCAAAAATGGAATTTGGTAACAGGTGATAAGAAGCAGATTTATGAGCTGGCCAGAAAAAGTTATCTGGTTGTAAAAACGGATGGAAATGGCGACGAATTTGATATGATTCATACCGAAAACTTTGTTCTTGTTGATAAAAAAAAACAAATTAGAGGGTTTTATGACGGCACCAATTCTGAGGATATTGCCCGCTTAATTAAAGACATAAAAATCCTGAAAAAAGAATCCAATAATTAGTTTTATCCTAACTATTTTTTTAGCCTAAAATTTTACATTACTTTTGCTTCTTTAAAATCAATCTAAATAAGCTTGGAAGATACTTTAGCAAATATAAAACGGGGAGAACAATATATAATTACGGATGTGTCATCTATTTATATTCCCTTAAAACTTCTTGAAATGGGCTGTTTGCCGGGAAACTCTGTTGAGCTTGTTCAGGTGGCACCGTTTCATGACCCTTTGTATTTAAATATCAATGGCACCCACTTAGCCATACGAAAGGAAACTGCTATTCATATTTTAATCAAAAAAATAGTAGATGAGTAAGCAAATTAATGTCGCTTTAATAGGAAACCCAAACACTGGAAAAACATCTGTTTTTAATGCTTTAACCGGATTAAATCAAAAAGTAGGGAACTACCCGGGTATAACTGTTGAAAAAAAAGAAGGCATTTGTAAATTACCCAGAGGCGTTAAGGCCCATATTATTGACCTTCCCGGAACTTATAGTTTAAATGCATCTTCTCTTGATGAAAATGTTGTTATAGAATTACTTTTAAATAAGAATGATAAGGATTTTCCTGATATTGCTGTAGTTGTAAGTGATGTTGAGAATTTAAAACGAAACTTATTACTCTTTACGCAAATCAAAGATTTAGAGATTCCAACTTTGCTGGTTATCAATATGGCAGACAGGATGTCCTATAAAGGGATTTCACTTGATTTAGAGTATTTAGAAGAGCGCCTTAAAACAAAGATTGCTTTGGTTAGCACCAGAAAAAATCAAGGGATAGACACCTTAAAAACCCTGATCACTAATTATAAAGAGCTTTCCATAGAACATTGCATTGATCTTTCAGTTATAGATAAAGACTATTTTGATAATTTAAAAAAAGCATTTCCAAACCAACTCCTGTACAAACTTTGGCTTGTTATTACGCAAGATGTAAACTTTGGAAAAACCGATAGAAAAGAAATTGATGCTGTTGCAAATTTTAAAACTAAAAGTAAAGCTGATTTAAAGCGAATGCAACAAAAAGAAACTATAAAACGATATCAATTTATAAATGATGTCCTTAAAAAAGGGCAAACCATAGACGCCTCTCAAGCTAAAGATTTAAGAATGAAATTAGATAGAATTTTAACTCATAAAATTTGGGGTTATGCTATATTTTTTATCATTTTACTTACAATTTTTCAAGCCATTTATGACTGGTCCAGTGTGCCTATGGACTTTATTGATGGTGCGTTTGCAACACTTAGTGAATGGACTAAAAATCAGTTACCACAAGGAGCCTTTACAAATTTATTAGCTGAAGGCATCATTCCGGGGCTTGGAGGTATTGTGATTTTTATACCTCAAATTGCATTCTTGTTTTTATTTATTTCTGTTCTTGAAGAAAGTGGTTATATGAGTCGCGTGGTGTTTTTAATGGATAGAATCATGCGTCGCTTTGGGCTCAGCGGAAAAAGTGTTGTTCCTTTAATTTCAGGTACAGCATGTGCTATTCCAGCTATTATGGCAACCCGAAACATAGAAAGCTGGAAAGAACGTCTTATAACCGTTTTAGTCACACCATTTATAACCTGTTCAGCCAGACTCCCGGTATATTTAATCATTATTTCCCTTGTCATTCCAGAAGGGCGATTTATTGGTCTTGGTTATCAAGCACTCACATTAATGCTATTATATCTTATTGGGTTTTTAGCCGCCATAATCTCAGCCTACATTTTAAATAAAATATTAAAAATTAAAAGCAAAACATTTTTTGTGGTTGAAATGCCTAATTACAAATTGCCTCTGATAAAAAATGTTGCTCTTACTGTTATAGAAAGAACGAAATCATTTATTTTGGGTGCGGGGAAAATTATTTTAGCTATTTCAATTGTTCTTTGGTTTTTGGCCTCATTTGGTCCAGGAAAAGAATTTAATAACGCAGAAGAGATAATTACTAAAACATATGCTAGTCAAAATTTAACCCCTGAAGAAATACATCAAAAAATAGCTTCACAGAAACTAGAATATTCATATATTGGTATTACCGGAAGAGCCATTGAGCCTATGATTAGGCCACTTGGATATGATTGGAAAATAGGCATAGCCATTATTAGTTCATTTGCAGCCCGTGAAGTATTTGTTGGAACCCTTGCAACCATTTATAGCGTTGGAAACGATGATGAAGCAACGATTAAAAATAGAATGGCAGCCGAAGTAAACCCAATTTTAGGAGGCCCATTATTTACTTTTGCTTCAGGAATTTCGCTGCTATTATTTTATGCTTTTGCCATGCAGTGCATGAGCACGTTGGCCATTGTTAAAAGAGAAACAAATAGTTGGAAATGGCCCATTCTTCAATTAATGATTATGAGTTCATTTGCTTACATAGTTGCTTTAATAGCATTTCAGATATTAAAATAATAACAAGTGAAAAATTAAAATCTTATGACTCCTTTTATACAAAATGTTTTAGCTATAGCCGCATTAATTATTGCTATAGGATTTCTTATTACCAAATTCTTTCTGAAAAAAAAGAAATCAAAAAAAGGCTGTGGTGAAGATGATTGCGGCTGCCATTAATTTAATTGAAATATGTAATTAAACCACTATGGATTTGAAATCCATAGTTTTAAAACAAAAGAATGAAATTCTTTTTAATGTTAGCTTGTCATTCCGAATGTTACTGAAATCAAAATATATTTTGATTGAAAGTACATAGCGGAGCAATCGAAGAGGAATCTCATTATTATAAGATTTCTCGTCGCTCATTCCTCGCTCTGTCGAAATGACAAGATGCTCTTAAAAGTTTATAGAAACTAAAGTAACTGCAATGCAATTGCAGGGTTTTAACCTATAACTAGATAATAAACGCCTTATATCAAAATATAAGTCTCCAAACTTGTGCCACTAAAAACGTTACTATAAACCCTAAAATAACAGGCATCACAGATGCAAAAACAGTCCATTTCACACTTTTAGTTTCTTTGTAAATAGTATAAATAGTGGTGCTGCACGGGTTGTGAAGCAAACTAAATAGCATCAAATTAATGGCTGTTAACAAAGTCCACCCCCCAGCCTTTAAAATACCTGCCGTAGCATTTATTGAATCTAATTCAAACATCACACCTGCGCCAGATCCTCCTGCTATTCCTGTTACTAAAACCGTAAGCATTAAAATGGTTGGGATGACTATTTCATTTGCCGGTATGGCTACTATATATGCTAATAATATGACGCCATTTAATCCTAATAAAAACCCAAAACCATCTAATGAATTGATAGTCCACGCCGCTATACTTTCATTTCCTATATAAATATTTGATATCAACCAAATCACAGCTCCAGCAGGCGCTGCAAATACAACAGCACGCCATAATACAATTAATGTTCTGTCTATTATGGACGTGTAAATAGTTTTCCAAAAACGTGGTGGTCTATATGGTGGTAATTCTAAATTAAATGTAGAAACTTCTCCCTTTAAAACCGTTTTTGATAAGGCCCATGAAACACCAAACATAAAAGCCATACCTAAAACGGCAATCCCAATGACTGCCAATAATGCCACTAAACTTGAAATAGCTGAAGGTGCTACAGCGCCAATAAAAATGGTTGCTATAAGAATTTGTGTTGGCCAACGCCCGTTACATAATGAAAAATTATTGGTTATAATAGCTATTAATCGCTCTCTGGGGCTATCAATAATCCTAGTAGCCACGACACCTGCCGCATTACAACCAAATCCCATACTCATGGTTAAAGCCTGTTTACCATGTGCACCAGATTTTCTGAATAAATTATCCAAATTAAAAGCGACTCGCGGCAAATACCCAAAATCTTCAAGAAGGGTAAACATAGGGAAAAAAATGGCCATAGGTGGCAACATAACAGCAATTACCCAAGCTACCGCCAAATATACACCGTCAATTAATAATCCGCTAAGCCACCAAGGCATGTGAATACTAACTGCTCCACTTTTTAGCGCTGGATGAACTTTGTCCAACAACACATCTGCCAAAAGGGATGACGGATAATTAGCGCCAACAATAGTTAACCATAACACAACTCCTAAAATCAAGAACATAATTGGAAAACCAAAGGTCTTGCTGGTCACAATTTTATCAATCTGAGCATCTAAACGTACCCGCTTTTTTGAATTATCAGTTTGAACAGAATCTTTAATAATATCAGAAGCATCCGCATAAATACTTTCCGTAAGGTTATCATGAAAATCATCGCCAATTTGCCAACGCAATTCATTGGAAAGCTCAATAATATGGTCTATATTTTTATGATTCATCTTTTACAGTTTATACTAATTCACCAGTTCTTAAGGCCTCAATTACCTGATTGTCACCTTCCAATAATCTAAACGCAATCCATCTGCTGTTTTCAATATTTGGAAACTCCTTTTCAATTTCAGTAGATAACGTTTTAACTGCTTTTTCAATATTATCAGGCACATTTTTGATTCTATGTGGCTTACAAACAATGGTTCCCTTGGCAATTTCACTTATTGTTTGAATTAATTCTGGAATGCCTTCATTAAACCGTGCACTTGTTGCTACTACCGGAATTCCTAAATCGCGTGCCAAAGTACGTACATCAATAGATATATGATTTCGTTTGGCTTCATCCATCAAGTTTAAACACAATACAGCTTTATCAGTAATTTCCAGTATTTGAAGCACTAAATTTAAGTTTCGTTCTAACCTGTTGGCATCAACAACAATAACAGTGACGTTTGGTTTTCCAAAAAGAATAAAATCCCGAGCCGCCGTTTCATCTTCTGATGTTGAAAGCAATGAATAGGTTCCAGGTAAATCGACTAATTTATATTTTTGTTTATTATATTCAAAACCCCCTTCGGCTCTGGTAACCGTTTTTCCGGGCCAGTTTCCGGTGTGTTGACGCAGTCCTGTCAACGCATTAAAAACGGTGCTTTTCCCTGTGTTTGGATTGCCGGCCAGTGCTATCACAAAATCAAAATTATCCGTATGGATCCCTAATTTTTTTAGGCCTTCAGCATTAAAATGAACACAGGTTTCACATGCGCTTTTTATTTTAGTTTCCATAATTCAATCTTTTTTAATAAGAATTTTTGCCGCTTGACTTTTACGCAAGGCAATGGATGTTCCTTTAATGAGGTACGCATTTGGCTCCCCTAACGGATTCAATAGATCAATGCTCACATCAGATCCTTTTACGAACCCCAAATCCAATAAGCGCCTTCTGCTTTCTCCTCGGCTTTCTTTTGAAATTCCAATAATTTCTGCCTTTTCATCTATTTTCAAACTTGATAATCTGGCAATATTATCTTCCAACTTAACCTCTTTTTCAATAGGTGCAACCGTAAGATTTGCAGCTACAATAGGTGCCAGTTTAAACTCCTCGCCTTCAGACTGAAATACAATTCGCGTAGCATTGTTCTCAACTACTCTAAGAAGTGACCCAATATGAATGTTTTCAGCTAATATCTGTTTATAAATAACATCTGGTTCATCTTCAATATGAGTAATTCTACCTATTGAATTTACCGGTAATAATGGCAGCTCCACACCTTTAACCTCAGCTATTTTCCCGGTTCTAGTGGGAATAGGATCACCATGGGGATCAAATTTTGGGTTTCCTAAATGAACGGCCAGTTGTTCTGTTTGATCCTGGCTTAATTGATGCTCCATGAGTTCAGCCCGATCATGCCACTCCGTTTTACTAAAACCTGTTTTATCTGCTAAATAACGTTCCCAAAGCCTATGAACCCTTACAATTCGTAATGCATATTCTCGTCCAGTATCTGTTAATTTCAACACATCTTTTTCAAAATAAATTAAATTGTTGATGGTCATTTTATTAATAGCCTCTACAATTCTGTTGTTATTAAAATCCAATACATGTACCAATGTTTTCATATCAACCCTGTTTCCGGAATTTTCAAAATGGTACAATTGTTTTAAAATGTCTTCAATAATAATTTTTTCATTGCCTTTAAAACTATTTTTTACAATCCAAAACCAGCCTTTTACTGGCCTGAACAGGACAAATAAAAATGCGGCAATTACAAAAAATAAAATAAGTGCCGTTATAGGATTATAGGTATTCATGTTATAGACTTAAATATAAATTTTGTGCAACATCCTTTGAGATTATCAGCTTTTTATTACTTGTTTCAATGACCAGTGAACTATCAAAAGGTTCAAAATCAAGAATTTTAATCTTATCACCCAAAGCCAGATTATTTTTGTTCAAATATTTTAAAAAAGCATCAGAAGAATCTTTCACCAAGGATAAAAACCCTTCTTTACCCAAGCCAATTTCCAGCATATTGATGCTTTTTATGGGCGAATAATCCCCGTTTTTATCTGGAATAGGGTCGCCATGAGGATCTTGTTTTGGGAAACTTAAAAAAGCATCCAATTCATCCACCAGTTTCATGGATTTTATATGCTCTAATTGTTCTGCAACCTCATGAACTTCATCCCATGAAAAATTAAGTTTATCAACTAAAAACACTTCCCATAACCGATGTTTTCTAATCACCAAAGCCGCTGCCAACCGACCTTCATTTGTTAGGCTTACCCCTTGATATTTTACATAATTAGCTAAATTTTTATCGGCTAATTTTTTTATCATGTCCGTCACAGATGATGCCTTGGTCTCAATTTTTTCAGCAATAGCATTGGTACTGACAGCAACTTTACCTTGCTTACCCAAATGATAAATAGCTTTTAAATAATTTTCTTCGGAAAAAGTAACCATACGTTTAAATTATCAAACAAATATACAATATTTTTACTCTAAAGTAAATATTTTTTTAGACAAGGCTAAAAATTATATTTTTTAAGTATTAATTATTAGTTCAATAATATCTTTGTAATAAAGTTTTTATAACATATTTTTATAACCATGTATAATGTTGTGTAATATGGTTATTAAAGATTTTTATTCTATTTCAGAAGTGTCGGAGATACTTGATAAAAGTACAGAAACCTTAAGACGCTGGGATAGTTCTGGAAAACTTCCAGCAGCTCGAGAGCCCATGAGCGATTATCGAATATATAGAAAAGAACAACTTGAATTATTTCCTAGATTTAACGAATATATCAATGGTTCGAAGTTCTTAGGGAACCAAATTATTTCTAACAAAGAATATTCTGTTTTAGAACTTTTTGCTGGGGCTGGAGGATTAGGATTGGGGTTAGAAAAAGCAGGTTTAAAATGCGTTGCCCTTAATGAAATTGATAAATGGGCATGCAATACACTACGAAAAAATAGACCAAATTGGAATGTCTTAGAAGGCGATATTAAAAATTATGGTTTTTCTAATTATGAAAATGAAGTGGATATTGTTACTGGTGGATTTCCTTGTCAAGCCTTTAGTTATGCAGGGAAAAAATTAGGATTGAATGATACAAGAGGTACTCTTTTTTATGAATTTGCACGTGTTGTTAGTGAGGTAAAACCAAAAATTTGTCTTGGGGAAAATGTTAAAGGATTGTTGAGTCATGAAAAAGGAAGAACACTTGAAGGAATGATTTCTGTTTTAGATGAAATCGGGTATAATGTAGTAACTCCTGTTCAAGTTCTAAAAGCAATAAACTACAATGTTCCGCAAAAAAGAGAACGTTTAATATTAATTGGTGTTAGAAAGGATATTGATTTAAAATATAAATATCCATTACCTTATGATACTATTTATAATTTAAGCGATGCACTTAAAAAAGGTGAATTATTTGATTGTGACGTTCCAAAATCGAATGGCTCCGAATACCCAAAACATAAAAAAGAAGTGCTTAAGTTAGTACCACAAAAAGGGTATTGGAGAGATTTACCATTAGATATTCAAAAAGAATACATGCAAAAAAGTTTCTATTTAGGAGGCGGAAAAACAGGAATGGCTAGACGCATTGGTTGGGACGAGCCTTGTTTGACCTTAACTTGCAGTCCTGCCCAAAAACAAACAGAACGTTGCCATCCAGAAGAAACACGTCCTTTTACAGTTAGAGAATATGCCCGCATACAAACATTTCCAGATGAATGGGTATTTGATGGCTCTATATCGCAGCAATACAAACAAATAGGAAATGCAGTTCCTGTGAATTTAGCTAAAGAAATAGGTTATTCTTTAGTAAAATTTTTAAATAAATACGATACACAAAATCAAGAAAATTTGGCTTCATTTTCTTTGGAAAGTGCTTCAATTGTTTGATTCAAAACTTTTGTTCCATCAACTTCTAAAGCTACTTCACCAACAGCATTAATTAAGTCAAAATAAAAATCTTCTTTACCTGTTAGTCTATGCCAAAAATCTTTCCCTACAATTACTGGATATTTTTCGTTGATTCTTTTGTAATGAGAACTTAATTCTGATGTTTCTCCATAAATAACTCCAACAATCATATCATTAATGCTGATATTCAAATTATTGGTTCTTGCAATATTTATTATGCCTGAAAAATGATCAAAAATTGTTTTAACATCATCAAAATTAATGGTGTTAGGGCCAGACTTTAGTTGGCAATATTTCTTTCTACCATCTAACGCATCCATAAACTCAATATCGATCCCGGGAGTTGTTGACCCAAAACCTTCAAAAAGTTCACTTATTAACTTTTGAATTCTCATTCCAAAGGATGTATTAATAGAACTTCCCAAAATCCTAGGTAAAACAAGAGCTTCCGCTATACTTCTTGCATTATCATTCCCTTTAAGAAAATTGGCTAAATATTTGAATAAAAACGGATTAACATTATAGTTTTTTAATTGACTAGCTTTCTTACATCCAATTGTAATATGTGCTTCTACAATTTCGTTTTTAAAAAATTCTTTTGCCTTATTTAATAATACTAATCTTTGACTTTCTTCCATAAAAATTATTCTCACTCAAATATAACTTTTAATATATTTATTTTTCATCAATTGTGCCAAATTTCCTCTTAATAAAATAATATTAATACCTTAGCTCAATGGCAAAACACAATGAACTTGGTAAAAAAGGCGAACAACTAGCCGTTGATTTTCTGCTGAAAAGCGGCTATGATATCATGGAACGGAATTACCGTTTTGATAAGGCCGAAGTAGATATTATTGCCCGATTAAAAGACACTCTTGCCATTATTGAAGTAAAAACACGCTCCACTGCAGATTTTGGAAATCCACAAGACTTTGTAAAGCCCAAACAAATTCAGCGCCTCGTGAAAGCTGTAGATGAATATGTTACGGTCAATGTGTTAGACGTTGAAGTGCGTTTTGATATTATTGCCATAGTAAAAGAAGGAAAACTGTTTAAAATTGAGCATTTGGAAAACGCTTTTTATCATTTTTGATCTTACTGTTTATGAGAGGTTAATTATTATTGAATGTTTTATATTTTCGTTGTAGCACTTATTCTGCTATTTTTTATATATAATGTTTTGTGCACAGTTATTTTCGTTCATTTATTTTTTTAATCAGAATTTATAAATTGGTTTTTACTTATAGGTTAATAGTATTTTTGCCACTTTATTTAAATCGGATTCAACAATTTCTGTTTTAGCGGCCAAGGGAAACAGCTGTTGTCCCGGTCTGCAAATAAATGCAGCTCGCCAACCAGCCCAAAGTGCTCCAGCAACATCCCAACCGTGAGCAGCAATAAGCATACATTCTTCTGGCTTTACACCCATTTTTCGTGCTCCCCAAGCATAAGTGTCTGAAAATGGTTTGAATTTACCAACATCTTCAACACTTAATCGTTCGTCAAAATATTTGGTTAAACCCGCATTTTCAAATTGCTCTTTAACACCTGCGTTTGATGAGTTTGTTAAGGAAACTAATTTATACCCAGCTTGATTTAATTGGGTTAAAGCTTCTATTACTTCTGGATGAGCTGGTAAATCATGTAAACCTGTTAGAATAACTTTACGAGCATCTTCTTCAGAGATTATAATATCGTGATTAGCTGCTACCATTTGTAAAGCCGCAGCACCAATAAGTCCAAAAGGTTCATAGCGCCCACTAGCCGAAATCACTAATGAATATTGTAACATCGTAGTAAACCATAATGGAAACAAGTCTTCATTTCCGCCTAAAGCGTCTCCAACTTGCTTTTTCATTTTTGTAAGATCTAAAAGCGTCTCGTTGACGTCAAAAAATAATACTTTAGGCCTGATTTTAGTTTCCATTTGAAAATGATTTTTTATTTAAATATATATTTAAAAGACTAAAACAATATATGCTATAGGCATTACAGGTGGTTTAAATTCCATTGGTAATACATCCGCAGGAACATCAGGATGAAGATGCGTATAAACTGCGACCAACTTCATAATTATAATAGTTAGATTTCCTAAATAGAAAGTTTTATTTCTGAAAGAATTTCTTAAACTATTTCCTCTAAATGCTAAAAACAGCATAACTAATCCAACACCAACTTCACTAAATTTCACTACATGTTACATAATGTCTGGAAAGGGAAAGGCAATAATTTCAAGATGTTTATATGTAAACGTTTTAAATGGCTCTGTAAATTTTGCCAAACCAGACATTAGCATTATAAATCCTAAAATTCCTGTTACTGTTTTTACTGATTTTTTCATTTATTTTAATTGTTGAATAAGGCTCTATCCAAATTCTGATTAAACTTAATGTCTTTAGTAATTTCTTCTACCCAAGCATCATTAATTACGTTAGCTTCCCAATCTGACTTCGTGTATTTACGGTAGGTCATTAATAAAATACCTTCGATATTTTCATATTCAACACGCATCAACAAAGGGTCGGACACATTTTTAGAAACTACAGTAAATAGAAACTGATCCACTAAATGAGTTTTCGGATTAATGTATAGATGATAAATGTCAGTAGCTACATCATCAGCTGATGTAAAAGTAATTTTCACCACTTCGTAAATTTCACCATCCACACTGTCTTGCCCCAAGTGTTCATAGTTGATGCCTGGATCTAATAATTTTTGCATCATAGCCAACCAATAAAAGTTAGTCTTACGGGTAAAGGTTACACTCGCGATGGCCGTACTATCAGTTATTTCTTGTCCATCTATTTTTAACCAAAAGTCTTTTCCATTGTATCCCTGTTGCATTTTTCCTTTTAAATCAGGCAAGGTTCTTTCGTGTTTCAAATAAGTACCATGAGACAGTTCTCCATCAAAAATGTACGATTCAATGGATATATCTTCTTTTTGGTCAGGAGTACGGTAAGTATAATTAAAAACAATGTCTTTCAAATTTAGTAAGTCTTGATAACTCCCTGTTTCTTGAGTCATTTTGTAAACTAATTCGTGTCCTTTGTTTTGAAATTCTGGCATTTTAACTTCTACAGTTTTGGTAGTTTCTTTGGTTTTAGCTTCTTTATTTCCACATGCGGCCAATAACATACTGAAAATAATTACAACAACTAATTTTGAATAATACATATTCTCTTTTTTTGTAATTACCCTTTTTGAATTTTCAAGAGGGGTAATGGTTAATATTAAAATGTTATTATGCAACTTCGGTATTCTTTTTCCATCCCATTGGATTTAAGAGATTGCTCTAATAATGTTTTGCTTTTAATGCGTTAAGAACATCGATGAATTTCATCAGGTTCATCTCTATTTCTATAATCAACATCTAAAAATTCTATAATCAGCATCTAAAAATGTATATTTTATTACTTTGTCTTGTCCAATTATGTAGGGGGCTGCTAACGATAATTCATTGCTTTCATCAATTATTTTCATTTAAGCCAAATGCTTCTCCGTAAATTGATGCTACTTCAATTGTTAGTTCAAATACACCCCCATATTCTTTTCCAATTTTATTACCTAGAACCAACGGACTTGGCTTAAAGATTTTAATATCTTCTACACTTACAACGCCATCAAATAAATCTATGATTTCAGTATTTTCTAATAGATTTGATACTGCTTTGGCACTTCTGTTATATAAACCAAAAATATTAGTCTTTGGTTTTTTTATACTTATTTAAATGATAAACCTGTCTTTAATGGCTCTTTTTTAATTTTTTATGGATTTGTAGACCATAGTGACCCATTAGCCATCATTGCACGTCTAGGTAATTGTAAGCCTGCAATAATTAATTGAGCAAAATCCTCTGGTTGTAATACTTTTTCGGGATTACCATCCGTAATTCCTAAATCTAAAGACATTTCTGTAGCAATGGTACTTGGTGTCAACGTATTTACTCTAATATTATTTTTGCGAACTTCTTTCATTAAGGATTGTGACAATCCGATAACGGCAAATTTTGAAGCGGAATAAGCAGAAGTACTGGCATTTCCACTTAAGCCTGCTGTCGAAGAAATATTTATTATATCGCCTTCGTTTTTGTCAATTAAATATGGAAGTACTTCTTTAGTAACATAATACATTCCCAATACATTGACATTAATAATGTTTTCCCATAGATTGGGCTCCATTTCATTTAAAGTTCCAAATGCAGCGATACCCGCATTGTTTACTAAAATATCTACAGTTCCTAAGTTTGAAATAATATTTTTTATTCCGGTTTTTACTTCTTCATAACTAGCCACATCAAATACTTCATAAAAAGCGTTTACTCCTAGCCCCTTTAACTCAGAAACTGTTTCCTTTAGCTTTTCTTCGTTACGTCCAGTAATAGCAACATCAACACCTAGTTTTGCAAATGCTATTGCGGTTGCTTTTCCTAACCCTCTACTACCACCAGTTATGATGGCTTTTTTATTTTTTAATTCCATCTATTTAAATTATTTCTTTATGAATATTAGTTTTATTTCAGTTTTTCTAAAGCTTCGATAACTTCATTTGGCTCAGCTCTTTTTCTATAATCTGCATCTAAAAACGCATATTGAATTATTCCATTTTGATCTATTATGTATGTTGCTGCCAATGGTAATTCGTTGCTTTCATCCCCATTACTTTCAATTAGTCCAAAAGCATCTTCATAAATTGAAGCCACATCACTTGTAAGTTCAAACACTACTCCATATTCTTTTCCAATTTTATTACCTAGATCACTTAAAACGGTAAATTCTAAATTATGTTTTTCTGAAGTACTTAATGATTTATCTGGTAATTCTGGAGTAAGTGCCATTAATGTTGCTCCTGCTTGTTGAAATTCTGGAAGTCTTTCCTGTAAATTGTGTAACGTTATATTGCAATAAGGACACCATCCGCCTCTGTACCAAGTTAGTATGACCGGTCCGTTTTTTAATTCATTGTACAAAGAAACGGGTTTATTTAAAGCATTGCTTAACGTGAAATCTGGCGTTTTGTCTCCAATATTTAAGGCCTTCTTTAATATTCCTGAGTTTTTCACACCTAAAATTCCATCGGCATAAATCTGTTTCTTTTCTTCGGAATATTTTTTTGCTGATTCTTCACGTCTATCATTTAGTAAAGAATCTAAAGGGGTTTTATTATGTTTCATTTTGTTAACTTTTTCTATTGTTCTTTTTAAGTCACCTAAACGTTATAAAAGGATAGCATCTAACATTGATAGGTGTTTTAATCCATCAACATTGGTTATATGGTTTCTAAGTTTTGAGCTCATGTTATTATACTATTTATGAAATCATTCCGTAAGAAGTTGCTTTTAAATTAATTCTGACAATACTTGTTTGAACACTTCTACAGGTTGTGCACCTGTTACTGCACTTTTTCTGTTGAAAACAATTGTTGGAACAGAATTTACGCCTAGACTTTGCCAATACGCTTCTTTGCTTTTCACCTCGTAACGTGCATCATCATTGTCTAATTTGGCCAATCCTCCTTCAGCATTTAATCCAACATCCAATAATGCTTGTTTTAAGATATCTCTATTCGATACATCTTTTCGTTCGCTAAAAAAAGATGTTGTTAATCGCATTTTTAATTCTGTTTGTTTTCCAAATGCTTTGGCATATTCCAATAATACATGTGCTTCAAACGTATTTGACATTTTCATTTCTTCAAAATAATCAAAAGTAAAACCGAGCTCTTCACCTGCTTCAACCATACGTTGTTGAGATTCTTTTTGCTGCTCTAAAGTAGAGCCATATTTTTGAGTGATATGCTCTTGAACATTTTGCCCTTCTGCGGGCATGTACGGATTGAGTTCAAAAGGTTGCCATTCAATTTCTACTTGGTCTTGAATACCCAATTCAGTTATGGCTCTTTCAAGACGTTTGTATCCAATGGTACACCAAGGGCATACCACATCGGAAACTATATCTATTTTAATTTTATCTTTCATTTTAACTTCTGCTTCATATGAATACATGTACTCAATACGATTTTGACAATTATTGGACAACCTCGCTAATTTGAACTTCTGGTTTTACGTTGGTAAAATTTGGAAGATCCGCCAGAATCTTTTCGGCATTGGCACCAAAAGATTGCTGAAACGTTTCCATTGACTCAAATGAAAGGTTTGCAATCACAACATAAGGTGCAGCTTGTTCTGGACTACCACCTGCAATACCAAAATTTACATTTGATGCAATTATAGCATTACCCAAAAGCTCTGAAAGCAATTGACTGTGCTGATTTAAATAATAATCTTTGTCGAATTTTAAATCCGAACTATTCGGGTACATTACTGTTAATTTAATCATTTTTATTTTTTTAAATGTTTAATAATTCTCTTCCGCTAAAATTTGACGAATCATTTGATTGGTAAACCCCCATTCGTTATCATACCAAGTCATTACTTTTAATAAATCTCCGTCTACAACTCTTGTCATACTCAAATCTACTGTTGAAGCGTGAGGGTTTTTTACAATGTCTGAAGACACTACAGGCTCTGAAGTTGTGTTCAATACGTTTTTATATCTATCGGTTGCAGCTTCTTCTTTAAAAATTGCATTTATTTCTTCTGTAGTTACAGGGCGTTCCGTAACAAAAGTCAAGTCTGAAATAGATCCTACAGGGATTGGAACACGCAAAGCAACTCCATCAAATTTATCTTTAAACTCAGGCAAAGCTTTTGTTGTAGCAATCGCTGCTCCCGTTGTAGTGGGTACAATATTGGCTGCTCCTGCACGACCCATTCTAAAGTTCTTTTTAGATGGTGCATCAACTATTCCTTGTGAAGCTGTGTAGGCATGAACTGTTGTCATTATACCTTTTTTAATCCCAATTCTACGCCCTAGGACTTCAACTACCGGACTTATATTATTTGTGGTACAACTTGCACAAGAAAATATATTGGTTTTTCCGTCTTCTGTATTTACACCGTGAACTACGGTTGGTATGTCTTCACTTTTTGTAGGTGCAGATATAATTACCGATTTGGCACCTGCTTTAATATGTTTTTTTGCATCCTCACTTGCTGTAAAAAAACCTGTACTTTCAATTACTACATCAATATTGTTTTCTTTCCAAGGTAATTCTTCTGGATTACGAAATGAATTATATTGAATTTTTTTGCCATCAATAATCAGGTTGTTTTCATCAAAAGATACTTCTTTTTCATAAACTCCGTAAACAGAATCATATTTTATTAAATATGCGATGTTTTCTGCAGAAACTATATCATTAACTGCTATCAATTCTAAACTTGGAGTGTCTAATATTACTTTGAGTGCGGCCCTTCCAATTCGCCCCATCCCATTAATTGCTATTTTTTTCATTTTTTTTGTATTTCTTTAAATTTAATTTTGAATGTTTTAAGAAGAAGTTTCCAAATTGAAACCGCTTCTTATATTCCTCTATTTGTTGTTACTAGAGCTACTTTGTTTTCTTTTGAAATACTCATGATTTTGTTTTTTAGATTTTGTCTTAAATTTTTAATAACCCTTCAGTATTTAAAGCGGAAGGTTTAAAAGCTATCAATCAACCTGTGAATTTAAACTTCCACATTCTCCTTTGACCAAGAAAATTTTTGGAAAGGGACATCAACAGGAGTGTTAGCAATATGGTTTGTGTAATTGCTAATCACTTTTTGAGATAATCCTAAAATGATTTCAAGCACCTGTCTTTCTTCATATCCAGAAGCATAAAATGTATTTAAATCTTCTTGAGATACATTCCCACGATTACGAACTATTTTTAAAGTGAAATCGTGTAATGCCTGCAATTTTTCAGTTGGCATAGCATTGCGGTTTCTTAATGCATCACTTAATGCTGCATCTACTTTCATCATATTTGCAATACCTGTATGTGCTGGTACGCAATAATGACATGCATGCTCAACATTGATGGTTTGCCATACAACTGTTAACTCTTCATTGTTAAAAGATGAATCGACAAATAATTGATGTAATGTTTGGTAAGCTTCTAATAAACCAGGGGCTCCTGCCAAAACTCCATGCAAACCGGGTATCATTCCATAAGCTTTTTGAGAATTTTCTAATAATGCTTTGCTACCTTCTTGTGCAGTTTCGATGTTGTGGACTTTTAATGTTGTCATAATTTTAAAATTTTTATTGTTCCTATTTGTCATTAAATAACTAAACAAACGTTTAGTTACGGATTAAAAAAATGTTATAAGTTTTTAAATGTCATTTCAATATAGTCTTCTATTTCCTTTTGGGTATTTACTCTTGACGCAGCGGCTAAACCATGCTTTGCCAATAGTAAATAATTTGCTTCTTTTATTATGCTCTCTTCATCTTTAGAGCTATCCATTTTTAATTTTTCAATGATTAAGGCTTTAAGATTATCCATAAACAAATTCATCTGATCTTTGATTGTTTCATCTTCACTTCCAGAAAACTCATTATAAGTGTTAGTTACCAAACAACCTTTTTGATGTCCTTGTTCATTACTAATATTAACAGAGTCATAGAAAAATTGTTTAATGTCTTCAACGCCATTTGAGGCGTTCTTAAACTTTTCAAATATAAAATTAATCTTCGCCTTATAACTTTTTAAACTTTCAAGAAAAACGCCATGTTTACTACCAAAACTTGAGTATATAGAAAACTTGTTAATCCCCATTTCTTTTTCTAGCAATTGCATGGACGTATTTTCATATCCATTGCGCCAGAATAAGTTCATGGCTTTTTCAATCACTTGTTCTTCATTATATTCTTTTTTTCTTGCCATTATTTCTAATTACAGGACAAAACTAAACAATCGGTTAGAAATAAAAAATATTTTAACTTATTTTTTTGTTTTTTCTTTTAAATATTTGATTCTTGTCGTGTTAAACTAATTGGAGATAATATTTATGTATAAGGAAATTTACGTGTTTGAGTTCGAGGATTCTCAAAAAGGAAAATCAGACTTGGCAAAATTGCCTGAAATCTTGATTAAGCAATTAATTTAGCATTGTTTTTTACATTGTTAGCCACAATAATATCTTTAATGCTGCTCATAGTTTTAATCCAGCCGATTTTAGTTTTTTAAATATTTTTCGGGTATCGGATTTCCATTTGTATCCGTCGTCCAAAGAAGGTCGGAAATCCACCACCTTTCATTAAAATAGATTAATTGGTAGCTTGTTATTCCTTTTACTTCCTGATTTTCAGAATCCTTTGCATAAAAACCCTGAAATACATTTGCAATTCCATTATATTCATTGACAACTTTACCCAATTCATATTGCGTAAATCCTTTTTCATAGTATTCTTGGTTCTCGTTCATATATTTAAGAAATTCGTCGAGAGATACCGTTTCGTATTTTTGAGGTAATGAATCTATTGGATGGTTAAGTATTGTAAATTTTGCACTTGGCAAATATAAATTTCGTGTTTTTTCCATATTCTTGATTTTATCGTCCTTTCTTGATAATAAATCAAATGCTCGAATTACTATTCCGTCTATGGTTTTTACAGATAAAGAATCACTCATTGAATTATTTTGGGCATTTAACTGCATTGTGATTAAAACAATAAAGCCTATTGCAATATTTTTCATAAGTTTTGTCTTAATGAAATCATCTCAACATAAGTTGACATTTTCAGTATAAAATAACCTTAATTATTTTTTGAATTAAAGAAACTTTCTAACGCTTCAATGTCAATAGGTTTTGCTATAATGCGCTTATTTTTATCTAAAACAAAATACGTTGGTGTTGCCGTTACATCATATTTGTCACCTATTTCATTATCCCATTTACCTAAACCGAGCACGTGTATAAATTCTGGGGATTTTTTAATGGCAGTTGCCCAACTTTTTTCATCATCTTCCAACCCAACGGCTATCACCTGAAGCTCTCCTTTTTTCAAGGTTTTTATAAAATTTTCTAACTGCGGAATTTCATTTAAACAATGTGAACAAGTACTACTCCAAAAAACTATAACATAATATTCTGAACCGCTTAAATCACTCAGTTTTTTACCATTTTCAGTACCATCTAATCTAAAATCTGGCGCTTTACTTTCCATGGATGTGTTTTTAAATTGCACCAACCCATCAATAAGAACTTGGTCATTTAATGTTTTGGCGATATCAATTAAATACGTGTCTGAAATATAATTGGCAACACTTTCAAATTCAGAATCTACCATTATTTGCCATAATTGAAGTAATAAACTGCTTTTAATTGCTAATGGCGCATCTTTCATTGCTAGACAAAATTCATCCATATTATGCTCGTATTGCGCCATAATATTTTTGCTGTCAGCATCTATTCCGAATACATAATTATACATGCGTTCAAGTAAAAAATTGGAGCTTTGAAGCGTTGTATTATTAAAATCCACATGATCAAAAAAATGAGTCTCTAAATTCTTCACATATGTGTTAACATCTTCATAGTTATTTGGAATGTAAGGGCTATTTGCTTTTATAAATTGCAAGGCCATGGTTCCTTTTGCAGCTATTTCAAAATTTGATTGTGTTTCCCTCTGTGTTTTGAATATAGAAGTTAACGCCAAGGTATCTGTACCGTGTTGTCTGTAAAAATTTGAAATACTTTGGCTTACTAAAAGCATACTTGACGAATACCCTGCCAATAACTTATTCTCAATGGATTCTTGAAACGTGATGCCTGTTTCAGAATTAAACGTAAGCTCAATGTCTTCTTTACCATTATAGATAACATCAAAATTATAATCTTCTTTAGGCATTGCGTACACTACTTTATACATGCCTGCAGTTACTGTAGAATCTAAAGGCAAGGTAAAATTCCCGTCTTCATTAATTTCAGCATTTGTAATATAGGACGATGAAAGTGGCATTATTTTATATAACAATGCATACTTATAATCTTTTGCATTTGTAAAAGTTCCTTTTATAGAATGTTGCGAAAAAAGGAAACAAGGCAAAAATAAAACTGAAATAATAACTCGTTTTAACATACTATAAATTTATTTAAATCTAATCAATAATCAAGCTACTATAGGTTGTAATTTTGTTAAAACTTGCTTTACAGATTTTATGGATTCAATGGTAAGTAATAAACGTAAGCCACTACGTGTTTGTTTTTCCTTCATTTTGTACGCATTTGGATTGTTTTGAATAAACTGAAGTACTTTAGTGAAATATTTACTTTGATAGAAATTACTTTGCTGATCATTTATAAAATACCCAATAAATTTACCTTGTTTCATCACAATTTTTTCAAACCCAATTTTACTGGCTATCCATTTTATGCGTACACTGTTGAATAAATCTACTACCTGAACAGGCAACGCACCAAAGCGATCCTGAAGTTGTGATTCAAATGCTTTTAGCTCTTCTTCAGTTTTAATATTATTTAATTGCGTGTAAAGATTCAAACGTTCTGTAATACTGTTCACATAATCATCAGGAAAAAGCAATTCAAAATCAGTATCAATGGTAATATCTTTAACATATTCCTTTTCGTCATCGTCATCTTTTCTATATAAGTCTTTAAACTCATTTTCTTTCAGCTCTTCAATAGCTTCATTAAGTATTTTTTGATAGGTTTCAAACCCAATGTCATTTATAAATCCGCTTTGTTCACCACCTAACAAGTCACCTGCGCCACGAATTTCTAAATCTTTCATGGCTATATTGAAACCGCTACCAAGCTCAGTAAATTGTTCTAAAGCTGTTATTCGTTTTCTGGCATCATCAGTCATGGCAGAATATTCTGGTGTAATAAAATAACAAAAGGCTTTTTTATTACTTCTTCCCACACGCCCACGCATTTGATGTAAATCACTTAACCCAAAATTATTGGCGTTGTTAATAAAAATGGTGTTCGCATTCGGCACATCCAAACCACTTTCTACAATGGTGGTACTTACTAACACATCAAATTCACCATTCATAAAAGCCAACATAAGCTGCTCTAATTTTTTGCCATCAAGTTGCCCATGGCCAATGCCAATTTTAGCATCAGGCACCAAGCGTTGTATCATACCTGCAACTTCTTTTATGTTTTCAATTCGGTTGTGAATAAAAAATATTTGCCCACCACGTTCAATCTCATAGCTTACGGCATCGCGGATGGTTTCCTCATTAAATCTGATAACATGACTCTCAATGGGATACCTGTTTGGTGGTGGTGTGTTGATGACTGATAAATCCCTCGCCGCCATTAAACTAAACTGTAAGGTTCTTGGTATTGGGGTTGCCGTAAGGGTTAAGACATCTACATTCTCTTTTATAGTTTTAAGTTTTTCTTTAACGGCGACACCAAATTTCTGTTCTTCATCAACGATAAGCAATCCTAAATCTTTAAACTTCACCTGTTGACTTACCAATTGATGGGTGCCAATAATGATATCTACTTTACCAGCTTCCAAATTTTCTAAGGTTTCCCGCCTTTCTTTAGTGGTTCTAAACCTATTTAAATAATCTACAGTAACCGGGAAATCTATTAATCGTTCTTTGAAGGTTCTGGAATGCTGATATGCCAAAATGGTAGTGGGCACTAAAACAGCTACTTGTTTCCCATTATCCACGGCTTTAAAAGCTGCTCGAATAGCCACTTCTGTTTTGCCAAAACCAACATCACCACATACCAATCTATCCATTGGTCTTTCACTTTCCATATCGGCTTTTATATCAGCCGTAGCAGTAATTTGGTCTGGCGTATCTTCATATATAAATGATGACTCCAACTCCAATTGCATATAACTATCCGGATGATATTGATATCCTTTTTCAGTTTTTCGCTTTGCATACAACTGAATTAAGTTAAAAGCAATTTCCTTAGCCCTGGTTTTAGTTTTTTGCTTTAGAACTTTCCAAGCATTGCTACCTAGTTTATAGATTTTTGGCGGTTTGCCATCTTTCCCGTTAAACTTGGTGATTTTATGTAATGAATGGATGCTTAAATATAAAATATCACGCTCACCATACACTAATTTAATGGCTTCTTGCTTTTTCCCTTCAACATCAATTTTTTGCAAACCACCAAAGCGTCCAATCCCATGATCAATATGTGTTACATAATCACCTAAGGCAAGATTGGTAAGCTCTTTTAGGGTAATGGCTTGCTTTTTGGCATACCCGTTTTTCAGATGAAATTTATGGTACCTTTCAAATATTTGATGATCTGTATAACAAACCATTTTTTGGTCCTGATCAACAAACCCCTGATGCAATGAAAGTACAATGGTTTTATACGGTTTTACTTCTAAATGTGAATCATCAAAAATATCATGAAACCGTTTGGCTTGTTGTTCACTTACGCAAGCAATATAGTTGGTAAACCCATTGTTATAATGATTGTTTAAATCTTCAATAAGTAAATTAAACTGTTTATTAAAAGTAGGTTGGGGTGCGGTATTGAAAATGATTTCGTCATTACGAGGAGTCCCGATGGCTATCGGGAGCGACGTGGTAATCTCATCCATTGAAACAGATTGCTTCTCCCGATAGCTATCGGGACTCGCAATGACATTGTTTTTGAAAAATGAAACTGTACCGAATTCTACCAGGTTAAAATCTAATATTTGTCTTTTTAGAAGTTCTGAATTACAAAACAATTCATTTGGTGCCGCATGTTTTAAAGTTGAAGAAAGCGTTTTAAAAGCCTCTTCAGCTTTCGTAAAAAAGTCATCAATCCTTGAAAAACACAAATCGGCATTTTTGAAAAATATCACTGTTTTTTGAGCTATATATTTTAGAAAACTTTCGCGTTGTTCATCTAAAAATTTATTTTCAACATTTGGGATTATATTGATTTTTTTTATTTGCTCAATGGACAGTTGCGTCTCCACATCAAACGTCCGGATACTATCCACTTCATCGCCAAAAAATTCTATCCGATATGGTTCATCGTTGGAAAAAGAAAACACATCTACAATGCCACCTCTTACTGAAAATTCTCCTGGTTCGGTAACAAAATCTACGCGCTTAAACTGATATTCAAACAGTACTTCGTTTACAAAATCAATCGATAATTTGTCATTTACAGCAATTTTTAAGGTGTTACGCTCAAGCTCTTTTCTGGTCACCACTTTCTCGAAAAGTGCATCCGGATAGGTAACAATAATTGCTGGTTTTTTTCGTGAGTTTATCCGGTTTAAAACCTCAGCTCGCAACAATACATTTGCATTATCAGTTTCCTCAATTTGGTATGGCCTACGGTAACTTCCCGGATAAAAAAACACCTCTTTTTCGCCGCAAAGTTGTTCTAAATCATTCAAGTAAAAAGCAGCCTCTTCTTTGTCATTAAAAACAATTAAAAACGGTTTTTCTGATTGATTAAAAACATTGGAAATAACAAATGAAAGTGAGGAACCTACTAAGCCTTTTAAATGCGTTTTATTTTGAGGTACGGCAATAGCAGATTGAAGATTTTGCGTTTGCAAAACCTGTGCGTAAGATTGTAACAGAGCCGTTTTACTCAATATTTACTTTTATACACCAATTTATTTGTTGCTTTGGCGTTTTGAGGTGCAAATATAGTTTAAGAATTACGAAAAATGAATTTGGTTTTGTTATTTTTATATGTTAGAATCCGGTAAGGATTAAAAAAATTGTTTTAACTCATTAGGTTTCAAAATAAAAAAGTGTGGTAAATTATGTGTAATCATTGGTTTGTAAAAAGAATTCATCAACCTCGTATATTATATTCTTTTTCAATCAAATTTATAGGTAAAAAAGGACTTATTTATTTTAAATAGCCTGTTTGTTTATTTATATTTGCAGCACAAAAAATAAAAAAAATGTCGATTTCAGATTTATTTGATAGTGGTTTTAAAAAGCGTAATGAAGATCATTTTGCAGCAATAGTGCGTGTAGCCATGGATAATGGTATTATTTCTCCTGAAGAAAAATCGTTTTTAGACCGATTGGCTCGTAATTTAGATATTAGTGAGGCTGATTATAAATTGATTTTAAAGGACTACCAATCACATCCAATAAATCCACCTGTATCTTATGACCATAGATTGGAACGTTTATACGATTTAGTTAGAATGGTATATGTTGATCAAATTGAAGGAGATCCAGAACACAAGCTTTTAAATAAAATTGGTGTAGGACTTGGTTTTCATGCTGTAAACGTAAGATATATTGTTGATAAAGCTTTAACCTTAGTACATAACGGCGTTGATTTAGATACGTTTATTCATGAAATTAAAAACATGAATAAATAAGAACCCTGTCAATTTTAATATTCTATATTGCTGTTTCACCTCAAAAATTATCCTTTTTTCTTTATCTAAAGATTAATAATTCTTTTCATAAATATTGATTTAATTATTGTTTTTTTAACATTTTTTCTTTATACATTTGTATGCTATTTTTTATGATACTATGATAAAGATTAACTGTTTGCTTTTTGCAATTTCGTTAAGTTTATTTACCATAATTCTTTCTAAAACAGAAAGTTGTATTTCTTTTAAAAAAAATGCGCCGGTTCATAATTTTCAAAATGACAATTCTATTAATTTTGGAACCCTACCTACAAATATTAAATCTCTTAAAGAATTTAGACATTTTGAAAAACAAAAAAAACAAACTAATGGTACTCATTTAAATGTTTATGCTACTTTAAATGGTTCACTTTTAGAAAATAATATCCATTATTTAAAAGTCTGTGATTTCTTTAATTTGAATTTAACAGTTAGTATAATTATTTACCCTTTTCATTCTTTCTTATAAATCCATCTTTTTTTTATTAACATTAGATAGAGCTCATTTCTAAAACAGGTTATGATGAGCAGTTTAACAATTAAAAAAACAAAAGATGAAAATTTCAATAATATTTATTTCTACCATTTTAGTATTAAGCATGGCCCTCCCTTTTCTATTATTTGTTTATATCGGAGTAAAAAATACGTCAAACACCAAAACATTTATAAATTCTATTATAAAAAACAATGGAATTATTTATACCCATAATGAAATATGGCGTAAAAATTTTATTGGTATAAGTAATGATAATAAAATATTGACTTATATAGTTTTTAGCAATGAAAAATATAATATCAACAATATTAATTTAGAAAATTTAAAACAATGTAATGTTATAAAGAATTACAGTAAAGATAAAAGCAATGCTATAAGCTTAAAAAGTTTAGATTTAGAGCTTATTTTCAAACTGCCTACAAATAAAAATTTAATAATTCCTTTTTTTAATATAGATAACGACTTAATCGAAGATTTTGAAATACAGCGCATCGAAAAATGGCATAAATTAATTTTGAACGCTATGCCATTACAAACATCCATTAAAATAGCTTCATAAATTTTGTTTTAAAGTAATAGATACATCAGTAAATAAAAACGTCTACAAATATTAAAAATTTTGAAAAAATCACGTATAACCTATAACCTTTATTAATATGTTGCTTTCTGTTTTTTTTGTATTGCTAGGGTTTGCACTCTTAATTAAGGGGGCTAGTTGGTTAGTAAGTGGGGCTTCTTTTCTTGCAAAAAAGAATAACATCCCCGATTTAGTAATTGGATTAACTATTGTTGCTTTCGGCACTTCAGCCCCTGAACTTATAGTAAATACTGTTGCCTCTTATGAAAATCATTCTGATATAGTATTGGGTAACATAATAGGAAGCAATAATTTCAATCTATTTATGATTTTAGGACTTGTAGGTTTTATATTTCCTATTACAGTGCAATCTTCAACTGTTTGGAAAGAAATTCCTATTTCGTTTTTGGGTGCATGTATATTACTTATTCTATGTAATGATTTCTTTCTAAACGAAAACCTTGTCGTTTCTAGATGGGATGGTTTTATACTATTTTCTCTATTTGTGGGATTTCTTGCTTATATATATAAGCAGATGACCAAAGAAAAGTCTGAAGAGCAAACTAAAAATGTTCAAGAATTTTCAACATTAAAAATTTGGGGGCTTATCCTAGTTGGGCTTACAGGACTTATATTAGGCGGGAAACTGGTTGTAGACAACGCTGTTAACATCGCCACAAATTTAGGTATAAGCGAAAAAGTTATAGGATTAACCATTATTGCTGCTGGCACCTCTTTACCTGAATTAATGACATCGGTAGTGGCTGCCTTAAAAAAGAATAGTGATATTGCTATTGGCAATATAATTGGCTCTAACATATTCAATATTTTTTTAATTCTCTCAATAAGTGCTTTTGTTAGACCAATACAATACTCTAAGGCTTTTAATACAGATATTTATTTATTAATTGGCGGCACATTTTTTCTATTTATAGCCATGTTTACTGGTAAAAAGAAAAAACTAGACCGATGGGAAGCTGTTATTTTATTAGTAACATTTATAACTTACACAGGATATCTTATAAGTAATGAAGTTTGATTTATTATTTATGCAATTTAAGTTGAATGCGCTTCCGTGGGATATCTACTTCTAAAACTTTTACAATAATTTGTTGATGCAACTGTATAAATTCATTTACATCTGTTACAAAACTATCTGAAAGGTTTGATACATGAATCAATCCGCTTTCTTTAATTCCTACATCAACAAAACAACCAAAATTGGTAATGTTATTAACGATACCAGGAAGTAATTGACCTTCACATAAATCATTGATCGTTTTGATATTCTGATTAAAAGTAAAGACCTTTGCTTGCTCACGAATATCTAAACCAGGTTTTTCAAGTTCCTTTAATATATCTTGTAGTGTTGGTAAACCAACTGAATTAGAAACATAATTTTTCAAATCTAGTTTTTGAAGTATTCCCGAATTACCAATTAATTCTTGAACGGTTTTCCCTAGATCTTTTGCCATTTTTTCTACAATACTATAACTTTCAGGATGAACTGCCGAATTATCCAATGGATTTTTAGCCTCTTTTATTCTTAAAAAAGCAGCCCCTTGTTCAAAGGCTTTATCTCCTAAACGAGGCACTTTTTTAATAGCCAGTCTTGATGAAAAAGCGCCGTTTTTATTGCGGTATTCAAAAATGTTTTCAGCTAGTTTTGGTCCAATTCCTGAAACATAACTAAGCAACGATTTACTGGCTGTATTGATGTTTACCCCAATTGAATTTACACAATTTTCAACTACAACATCCAGTGATTTTTGAAGTTTATTTTGATCTACATCATGCTGGTATTGCCCAACACCAATAGATTTGGCATCAATTTTAACCAATTCTGCCAACGGATCTTGCAAACGTCTCCCGATAGAAACAGACCCCCTAACCGTCACATCATAATTTGGAAATTCCTCTCTTGCTATTTTGGATGCCGAATAGATGGAAGCTCCGGCTTCACTCACCACAAAAACTTGAATATCATTTTTAAAATGAATTTTTCTTATGAGTGCTTCCGTTTCTCTTGATGCCGTTCCATTTCCAATGGCAATAGCTTCAATTTTATAAGCATCAGCCAAAGAACTGATTTTTTTCATGGCTCCAATGGCATCGTTTTTTGGTGGATGCGGATAAATGGTTTCATTATATTTTAACTGACCTTGTGCGTCTAAACAAACCAGTTTACATCCACTTCTAAAGCCCGGGTCAATAGCTAAAACTCTTTTTTCACCTATTGGAGATCCTAATAATAATTGCTTTAGGTTTTTTGCAAATACAGATATGGCAGAATCATCTGCCACTTCTTTAGCCCGTTGCAAGGTTTCATTGGATAAGGACGGAAATAATAACCGCTTATATGCATCTTGAATAGCAATTTGAATTTGGTCAGTACAGGTATTTTTAGAACGAATGATTATTTCTTCAATTCTATTTATTGCTTTCTCATCATCAATTTCAATCTTAACCTTTATAAAACCTTCATTTTCTGCTCTTAAAATGGCCAATAATCGGTGAGACGGAATCCTGTTTAAAGATTCTGACCAATCAAAATAATCTCTATATTTTTGTGCATTTTCATCGGTTTCCTTTGCCTTTACCACTTTCGTAGAAATCATTGCAAAACGCTCTAATTGATGTCTAATATTGTTTCTAATGTCTGTCCGCTCATTAATCCATTCGGCAATGATATGTCTGGCACCTTCTAAAGCTTGCTCAACAGTGGTAATATCGGATTTGATATATTTTAAGGCGATAGATTCCAAATCATTAGAATTTTGGCTCATAATGATTTTTGCCAAAGGCTCTAACCCATTTTTTCTTGCGGTTTCTGCTTTAGTTTTTCTGCTCTTTTTGAATGGTAAGTATAAATCTTCAAGTGTCGTGATATTCTGAGCAGATTCTATTTTTTGTTTTAATTCTGATGTTAAAACATCTTGCTCTTCAAGCGCCTTTAAAATAGTGGCTTTACGTTTTTCAAGAGTTTCAAACTGCTCCTTATATTTTAGAATATCACCAATTTGAACCTCGTCTAAATTGCCAGTTCGCTCTTTTCTATAACGTGAAATAAACGGAATAGTGCAATCTTCATTTAGTAATTGAACGGTATTTTTTATAGACGTCTCAGGTAGTTGTGTTTGGGTAGTTATAAACTGTATCAACTGCATTAATGAATCTGTTTGTGCAAATGTGTTTTTGATAATAATCTAGATATTAAAATGCTTTGAAGAAATGGTTTAGGCAATTTTTTTTATTAAATCAAAACATGGGCACTTATCGCACCGCTTTTTTTCAGATTTTTTAAATTTTTTACAGCACTCTTCATGTACCTCTCCTAAAATTTCAGGGCCCTTCTGTTGAATGGCCAGAAGACGTTCCTTTTTGAGTTTTCTATTTTTCTTTTTGCCCATTGAATGTATCAAAATCAATAGTGCAATAATAGCTATTTAAATTGAATCTAAATAATATTTAACATTTAAACCCCTGTTTGTAAAGCCACTGAACTCACCACTGTTAACTGCTGAATGTCTCTGTCAAATAAATAAAGTCCTCCTTTATCATCTCCAATAAGATTTATTTTATCCAATATAGTGCGCGCCATGGCTTCTTCTTCAATTTGCTCAGATACATACCATTGTAAAAAGTTATGCGTAGCATAATCCTTTTCTTGTAATGTTATATGTACCAACTCATTAATGCTATCTGAAACATAAACTTCATGTTTTAAAAGCATTTCAAACATCTCCTTAATGGTTTTAAAATCCACATTCGGTTCGGAAAGTTTAGAGATTTTGGCCTGCCCACCACGCTCATTTACAAATTTAATAAGTTTAAGCATATGGTCTCTTTCTTCTTGAGACTGGTCAAACATAAAACCAGCAACACCTTCAAAGCCTTTAACTTCTGCCCAACATGCCATAGATAAATAAATTTGTGAAGACTCTGCTTCTATCTTAATTTGCTCATTAAGAGCTTTTTCAATGATTTTGGATACCATAATATTCGTTTTTTGTAAAGTTAAGGAATTCTTTGAAATTTCTTACCAATTTTTAGCTATAACTAACCAATTTTTTATTCCGAAATTTGATTTTTTTAATGGAACAAAAACTTGCTATTGTTTTTGAAATAATGTGTAAATATAAGGGCGTTCTCCTCCAGATGGGTTTATAAAGGTATAGTTGAAAGATTCAATTAACTTAAAATTTGAACCTAATTTATCTTGTAGTTTTTCAACACTATAAAGTTGTAACGGTAAACCACTACATTTTTTTGCGCCGTTTTCGGCAAAAACAGCCATAAGAACATACCCGTTTTTTGAAATGATTTTATGAATTAAATTAAAATAGGCATCCTGATCTTCACCTTTTAAAAAGAAATGCAACACCGCGCGATCAATCCATAAATCCACCTTTTTAAGATGACTTAATTCCTTTGGATTTGTTAAATCATCAACAATACAATTTAAATCGAAATTATTTGATTTTTTAATACGCTCTTTTAGCTTTTGTAAAGCAACATCACTCAAATCATTTGCAATAATATTGGTATAACCTGCATTTAAAAGTGCTTCCATTAATGTAGTGGTTCCTGCGCCAACATTTAAAATTAGAGCATCTTTTGCTAAATCTGTTTTAGCAATTAACTGCATAGTTTTTTTAGGATTGCTTTCAAACCAACCTAATTGATCGTCTTCTTTATTGTAAGCAGTATCCCAGTGTTCCTTTATGTTAAAAGAATCCTCCATATATCAAAGGTACGCAATTCAAAAGCTGCATAATTACATAGGGGTTTATAAACAACCCTTGAACTAACGCTTTTTCAATCTTAAAAATTAGTTCCCAGCTTGAACTTTAGCGTCTTGTATCATTTTTTGATTTGGTAAAATAGCAACGTTTACACGTCTGTTTTTAGCTCTTCCTTCTGCCGTCTTGTTGTCATGAAGTGGTTGAGTTTCTCCAAACCAGTTGGTGGTTAAACGTGATTGACTCACACCGTTATGAGACAAATAATCGGTTACCGCATAGGCTCTGTTTTTTGAAAGTGTCATGTTATAATCTTCCGCTCCAACACTATCAGTATGTCCAACTACAAGAATATTAGTATCCGGGTATTCTTTAAAAATACCTATCAGCTTATTTAATGTTTCTTGGGATGCCGTATTGATATTATATTTGTTGGTGTCAAAATACACGCCACTACTTTCATCAAATGTCACAACAATACCTTCATCAACACGCTCTACTTGGGCTCCAGGAATTTCTTCTTCAATTTTTTGAGCCTGTTTGTCCATTTTATTTCCGATAAGAATACCAGCGCCTCCTCCAACAACGCCACCAATAACAGCACCTAATTCGCCATTACCACCTTTGCCAACATTGTTCCCAATAATAGCGCCTAATATGGCACCTCCAGTAGCGCCAATGACTGCTCCTTTTTGTTTGTTATTGGCATTTTGAACTGCTTTACAGTTAGTTAAACTGATGCTTAGTATGATTGTAATAAGTACAACTCCAATTTTATTTAATATTGTTTTCATGTTTATTTCATTTATAAGATTACACAGAATCGTTAAAACTTCTCTTACTATTTACGAGAATTTTAGTTAAAACGTTTTTAAGTTTTTTAAAATTTAGTGAAATTCATGTTTATAATAAAATATTCTCCATTAACTACAACCGTTTGTTGCCATTGCATGGCCGTTTCTGTCAGTGATTTTAAGCTTAAACGAAACCCCTGATTAGTATCAGATTTATTTTTTTCGTTTGTAGGTTTTAATAAAAAGTCGTAAAGCCCAGTTTCAGCATTCACTTCTTGAATGGTAAACACAAAATTACGAACACCTGTAGAACAACTGGATTCGTTTATAGTATACGTTCCGGTATTATTATTTGGAACAAACTGCCATGTACTTCCTTCAAAACAATCTTTGGAAGTATCGTTAAGCAATGTTACATTATATTTTCCTGTTTTACTGAATGTTATTGTGCTAAGGGTCCATTCACCTTTAATGACTTTTTTGGAGTTTCTAACTGTTTTTGATGTTCCACAACTGAATAAACCAATTGCTAAAAAAATTAATAATATCTTTTTCATAATTATTTGTGTTTTTATACATCACAAAGATGCAAAATGTTTAATAATTTTATATTACAAGATTTTTATTTTTGATTATATAATTTTCATTTTTTAACCATTGAAGCATTTCATCGATTTTTAATTGATCTTCCCTTTTAAATGTATTTAATTCGCTTTAAAAAATATTTTTGATAACAGATATACTTAACATTTAAATTTAAAGGGTGTGCTAACAATAAATATCTTATGCTATTTTAGTTTTCTTAATGCTAAATTGACTAAAACAGTGGTAGTTTTATTTATAAATAGAATGTACATTCGACGTCTAATTACTAAACAGTATTTCTTTACTAATGATTTTGCGTTAGGGTTGGTTGGTTTTGAATTTTATAAATCCAAGCGGAATTGTTGTTCAATTAAAGGATAAAAAACACCTATTATTACAAAAGGGTTTGTAGCTCTCCTTCTGTGCCATTGCATAGTTGTCCCCAAAAAAAGATAAATATCATTTTTGTTGATAAACTCATCATAATACTTTTTTTTAACAAGTTCAATGGCTTTTTTTTGATTAAGAGTTCTATTAAAACAATTTTTATATAGTTCAAATACTTCCCAATCTTCTATCATTAATTTACTTGAGGCTCCTTCGTCATCTTCAAAAACATAATAAAATTTATAAGGGATTTTTGGAATCAGTTTTTCTGGATCACTTTCTATTTCTGCAAATAAATCTGTTTGCTTTCTTAATTCTACCCATTCATCTTTCCACTCTTTTGAATCCTCTTCAATTACAAAATCAATGATTTTTGAAGGTTTAAAAGTCGCTAAAGAGATGTTTTTTGGTTTTTGAGAGTCATCAATTAATTTACCTTTATTGGTGTAAATATTATTTAAACAAAACTTTTTCCGTTCTCTCCAATAATTTTTAGTGTCTAAAGTATCTAATATTTTAATGTCATAATTGTTTGGAGAATGGCTTTCAGGTCTAAAGTCATCAGTTCTAGATTTTACATCAAGTTCTATCCAAGTATATTTTTTAAATCCGGTATCCTTTTTTAAATCTTTCAAAAAACTTAATGGAACAGGATAAATTCTAATCCAAGAGCCATCTTCTAAAATTCCAGCTGTACAAACTAATTCATCATAACTTCGTGATGGCAAAGGATACGTAGTAACGGTTATTAGAATTTTTTTTACTGGCATCGCTTATAAATGCTCTACTTCGTATTCAAATTCATTAAAATCAGAAATTGCTTCTGCTAAATGCGTTCTATGACATTGACAATTGTCCGCTTCAAAACAAGTTAAAGCTATTCTTTTATTTTCTATTAACAAATTGAAAATCTCTTTTTGATAATTTTTTGTCAATGATAAATTATTTGAAATGTATTCTAAAAACAATTTATCATAGTCGTTTTGTGAGTTTAATTCTTGACGTTTGTCAGAATTAATGCCTACTTCCGGAATATGGATATATTTTATACCTACTCCTTCACATGCATTTTTGAGTTGGCTTTTACTAAACCCATATTTCATACTTAAAGCATTTTTTCTTACATCACAAAGAACTTTTATATTGTTTTTAATTAACTTGTTAAGATAATATTCGAGTGAAATGCCTTGATAACCAATTGTAAAAAGTATTATTTCATCATCAAATGATCTATATTTATTTAAATTCTCTAATTCTTCATTTGAAAGATACTTATCGGCAATTATACTATTAATAGCATAATAAGGATATCTTTTATAAGTTATATCAATTAAATCATCACTTGTTTTACCTTTATAAATTATAGCAAAGTCAGAAATTATTTTTTTATCTTCTTTATCCAATTGTGTTAAATAATTTGTTGAATCTAATTTTTTCCAAGATTTAGATGTTTCGGTAACAATGCCATACTTCTTTAATGTATTTAAATCTGCATTGGCCTGAAAAGAAAAACAACCTAATTTATATGGCACAAAATCATAGGTTTTTTTCTTTGTTTTATACGTACTGTATAAAAACAATAATTTTTGAACTTGTATTTTATCAAGTTCATTATTAAACACTTGCAATAAGGATAATGCTATTTTTCTTCTATAATACATTAATCAAATATATATAATTTTAGCTAATATGCAATCCATTAGAAACAGAAACATCATCAGGATTCACAAACACCAATTTGCCTTCAGGGTTTTCAGTCATTAAAATCATACCTTGACTTTCAACGCCACGAAGCGCTCTTGGGGCCAAATTAACCAAAACCGTTACTTTTTTTCCAATAACTTCTTCTGCCGTAAAACTTTCGGCAATTCCTGAAACAATCGTACGTACATCCATGCCGGTATCCACTTTTAATACTAACAGTTTTTTAGCTTTTGGCATTTTTTCGGCCTCTAGAATAGTTCCTACCCGAATATCAAGCTTTGTGAAATCATCAAAAGTAATGGTCTCTTTTTGAGGTTCAATAGTTTTACTGGCCGCTTCATTTGCCTTTTTGCTTGCAATGAGTTTATCTATTTGCTTTTGAATAGCATCATCTTCAATTTTTAAAAATAACAATTCCGCTTCGCCAATTTGATGTCCTGCAGAAAGTAGTATTTTCTTTGTTAAAATATCGCCCCATGTTAAATCGTCATTGCGAGACTCATTTTTATGAGTCGTGGCGATCTGTTCAATTGAAGAGATAACCACATCACTTCGTTCCTCGTTATGACGTAAACCAAGAATCCCTTTTAATTTTGATGAAGTAAAGGGTAAAAAAGGCTCGCTTAATATTGCCAAAGCCGTTGAAATTTGCAAAGCCACATACATGATAGTTTGAACACGAGTTTCATCAACTTTAATCACTTTCCAAGGTTCTTCATCAGCTAAATACTTGTTGCCAAGTCTTGCCAAATTCATGAGTTCCTGTTGAGCCTCTCTAAAACGATACCGCTCAATAGAATTAGAAATGTCCTCTGGAAATGATTTTATTGAAGCTAATGTTTCCTTATCTATTTGTGAAAAGTCATTTGGTTTTGGAACCATGCCGTTATAATATTTATGGGTTAACACAACCACACGATTTATGAAATTTCCAAAAATAGCAACCAATTCATTATTATTTCTCGCTTGAAAATCTTTCCAGGTAAAATCAGTATCCTTGGCTTCAGGCGCATTTGCCGTTAATGCATAACGCAACACATCTTGTTGATTTGGAAACTCAAGTAAATATTCTGGCAACCAAACGGCCCAATTTTTTGAAGTGGAGAGCTTATTGCCTTCTAAATTTAAAAACTCATTTGCAGGCACATTTTCAGGTAAAATATAGCTTCCTTCGGCTTTTAACATCGTCGGAAAAATAATGCAGTGAAAAACAATGTTGTCTTTCCCAATAAAATGAACCAGTTTGGTGTTTTTATCTTTCCAATAAGGTACCCAATCTTTTCCTACACGTTTTGCCCATTCTTTGGTTGATGAAATGTACCCGATAGGCGCATCAAACCAAACGTAAAGCACTTTTCCTTCGGCTCCTTCAAGAGGAACAGGAATGCCCCAATCCAAATCTCGGGTTACTGCTCTTGGCCGTAAACCATCATCAATCCATGATTTTACTTGCCCATAAACGTTAGGTTTCCAATCGTTTTTATGACCATCTAAAATCCATTCTCTTAAAAACGCTTCATGTCTATCTAAAGGCAAAAACCAGTGTTTTGTTTGTTTTAAAGAAGGCACATTACCCGTAATAGCAGACTTGGGATTAATTAAATCGGTCGCATTATGACTCGTTCCACAATTTTCACACTGGTCACCATAACTTTCTTCATTTCCACATTTTGGGCAGGTACCTATAATAAAACGATCTGCCAAAAACTGGTTCGCTTTTTCATCATAAAGTTGCTCACTGGTTTCTTCAATAAACTCGCCTTTATCATACAACGTTGTGAAAAATTCTGAGGCCGTTTTATGATGGATTTTTGCCGAAGTACGCGAATAATTATCAAAGGAAATTCCAAACTCTTTGAACGATTGCTTGATTATGGCATGATATTTATCAACAATATCTTGGGGTGATACGCCTTCCTTCTTTGCTTTTATTGTAATTGGGACTCCATGTTCATCACTACCACAAATAAATGCAACATCATTCCCTGTCAATCTTAAAAACCTTGCATAAATATCAGCTGGCACATACACACCCGCTAAATGACCAATATGTATGGGGCCATTTGTATATGGTAATGCAGCTGTGATAGTATATCGTTTTGGTTTATTCATTAATTTGAAAATTAATTTTGCGTCATTGCGAAGGAGATACGACTGTGGCAATCTCAACAATTTAAATCTCCAACAAACAGATTACTTCGTTACACTCGTAATGACATATTATTTTAAAGGCACAAAAGTAATCAATTTGAGAGGGATTTAGAAAAAAAATGTACATTTACAATATGTCAAAAAAAGGATTAATTTTCATGCTGCCAAGTCTTATCTTGTTCTTTGGAATAAGCGACCTTTCAGCACAACAAGATCAATTTTATAAACAGGAAACTATTTTGGTACAACCACCGTATTTAACAGCAGGAGATACAGTAGCTATTGTTGCTCCTTCCGGAATTTTAAAAAATAAAGACAAAGAAATTCAACGAGCCAAAGACTTATTAAAAAGTTGGGGGTTACATTATGTGATTGGTAAACATGTATTTAATCAAAATAATCATTTTGCTGGCACTGATGATGAACGTTGTGAGGATTTTCAAAAGGCCATGGATGACCCAACAATTAAAGCCATATGGTGTGCCAGAGGCGGTTATGGAACTGTTAGAATATTAGATAAATTAGATTATTCAAAATTCAGAAATAAACCAAAATGGATTATTGGTTATAGTGATATTACTGCTTTACATAGTCAGGTTCATAATGAAGGTTTTGAAAGTATTCATGCCATGATGTGCACAAGTTTAGAGGGTAATAATGAAGAGATTAAAGAAACCATTGCCACATTTAAAGATGCTATTTTTGGAAAGCCGTTACATTATACGCTAAAAGGTTCCATGTATAATAAGACAGGGACTGTTTCCGCACCGGTTATTGGCGGAAATTTATCCGTATTGCAAACCATGTTAGGCTCAAAAACCAATTTAGATACTTCCGGTAGCATATTATTTATTGAAGATATTGGTGAATATAAATATCATATTGACCGTATGTTACAAAGCTTAAAACGTGCTGGTTATTTTGATAAATGTAAAGGGCTCATAGTAGGCGACATGACAAAGCTTAGAAAAAACACAACGCTATGGGGAAGTTCCATTGAACAATTGATTTTAGATGAATTGGCAGATTATGACTTCCCAATAGCCTTTAATATGCCGGCAGGACATGAAAAAGACAACAGAGCTATGATTTTAGGAAGAACGGTTGAGTTAACAGTGAGCAGTGAACAGTCTACGGTTGATTTTAAAAACTAAAATCCGCGTTCCTTTTGTAATTGTTCATAAGCATTTTGCACTTGTCTGAATTTTTCTTCAGCCCCATTTTGGTGTTCTTTACCTAAGTGAATCACCTTATCAGGATGATACTTTTTTGCCATGGTTCTGTAGGCCTTTTTAATATCATCAATGGTAGCTGTTTTATCAATTTCCAGAATTTTATAGGCATTATCACTGCTATTAAAAAACATCGCTTTTATGCTTTCAAAATCATTTAAACTAATGCCTAAATAATTTGCCATTGAATGAATTTCATTAACCTCATCTTCTGTTACTAAACCATCTGCTTTTGCAATGCCAAATAAAAAATGAATAAGCTGTAAGCGTGATGGGTGATCCATCATTTGCCTTATTTGTAAACAAACTTGGCGCGTTGAAATATCTTTTTGTTTACTAATTTCTTTAAACAACTTAAAAGAATGATTGGCGCGTTCTTTACCATACATTCCCACAAATTGCTGACGCACAAAGTCCAATTCCAATTGATTTTGTTTGCCATCTGCTTTTATAACAATGGATGCTAAAATAAGTAAGCTTACTTCAAAATCACCTGGTTTTGTGCTCACCGTTCTTCTAGTATTAGTTTGTTGAGAAAGGTCAGATCCATTTCCCATAGCGTCAACCACACTTCCTAATGCTAAACCTATAATGGCGCCAATTGGACCGCCAAAAGACCATCCTAAAGTTGCACCTATCCATTTTGAAAATCCCATGTAAGTAATCTGTGTTTTTTGTGACCAAACCTACATATAAAATAATTCTTTTAAAAGAAGAACTTATAATAAATTGGTTTACTCTGGACTATTTATTAAAATAAAAATAATCAGGGTAAATATTATTTGTTAGTAGATTGCTAGCTTGTTTTGTTACACAATTGATATCTTTGCAATCTGAATGAGTTAATCAATAAAATTTAAAAATATGTATCCAGCAGAATTAGTTAAACCAATGCGTGAAGATTTGACCAAAGTTGGTTTTGAAGAATTACATACAGCCGAAGCAGTAGATTTGGCTTTAGCAAAAGAAGGGACTACCTTAATAGTTGTTAATTCAGTTTGTGGTTGTGCGGCAGCAAATGCACGTCCGGGAGCTAGAATGAGTTTGCAAAATGCAAAACACCCAGACCATATAGTGACGGTTTTCGCAGGGGTTGACAAAGAAGCTGTTGATCAAGCAAGACAGCATATGATCCCATTTCCTCCAAGCTCACCTTGTTTGGCTTTATTTAAAGATGGTGAATTAGTTCATATGTTAGAACGTCACCATATTGAAGGCAGACCTGCAGAAATTATTTCTGAAAATCTTATGGACGCTTACAACGAATATTGTTAAATATCATTTATAGTCTGAAATTTGAGACTGAAAAATAAAAAATCCACGACAAATTCGTGGATTTTTTATTTATTTTTGAGCATGCAAAAAGTATTATCATACCCATTAACCATTGTATACTACGTCTTTTTTATAATGACCTTAGTAATATTTCATCCTATACAGTGGATTTGCTTTAATGTATTTGGCTATCAAGCACATAAAAAAAGTGTCGATATTTTTCAATTTTTCTTAATGCGTTGTGCAAATATTTTAGGTACCCGTTTTACGTTTATCAATCCACATCATATTGAAACCAATCAACCATTAATCATTGTCGCTAATCATCAAAGTATGTATGATATATCACCTATTATGTGGTACATGCGTAAACATCATCCAAAATTTATAAGTAAAATGGAGCTTGGTAAAGGTATTCCTAGTGTGTCTTACAATTTACGCCATGGTGGTTCTGTCTTGATTGATAGAAAAAACCCTAGACAATCCTTACCAGCCATTATGAAATTTGGTGACTATATTGAATCTACAAAACGTGCGGCAGTCATTTTTCCTGAAGGCACAAGAAGCGAAAATGGGGTCCCTAAAGAGTTTCAAACCAAAGGTCTAGAAATATTAATCAAAAAAATACCTTCTGCGTTAATAGTCCCAATTTCTATAAATAACTCCTGGAAAACAGTCCGTTATGGAAATTTTCCATTAGGTTTAGGTTCTCATATCAATTTTACTGTACATGAGCCCATAAAATTATCTACCTTTGTAAATAAAGAAACTCTAATTAGCACCATTGAAGCTACAATAAAAAACCATATTCACCCTTAATTATAACATATGTCCTTGAAAAATGTTCGTTTGGAAGTTATGCAGTTTTTGGAAAAAGACGTAAATAGCCTCATAGAAAAATACCTGATTCCAATAGAAAAAATTTGGCAACCTAGTGATTTTTTACCAAATTCTGAAGGTGATAATTTTTTTGAAGAAGTACGAGAAATCAGAGAATTATCAAAGGAATTACCTTATGATTTTTGGGTTGTTTTGGTAGGTGATATGATTACTGAAGAAGCATTACCAACGTATGAGTCTTGGTTAATGGATGTGGAAGGTGTTGGACAAGTAGAAAACAACGGTTGGTCAAAATGGGTACGCCAATGGACAGGCGAGGAAAATAGACACGGTGATGTATTGAACAAATACTTATACCTTTCCGGACGTGTCAATATGAAGGAAATTGAAAAAACAACACAATATCTTATTGCTGACGGTTTTGATATAGGCACAGATAGAGACCCATATAAAAACTTTGTTTATACAAGTTTTCAAGAATTAGCAACCTATGTGTCACACAATAGAGTTGCTAAAATTGCAAAAGAAAAAGGTAACAAGCAATTAGCAAAAATGTGTAGCATCATTTCTGGAGATGAAATGAGACATCATCATGCGTATTCTGAATTTGTAGAACGTATTTTTAAGGTTGACCCAAATCAAATGATGATGGCCTTTCAGTACATGATGAAACAAAAAATAACAATGCCCGCCGTTTTTTTAAGAGAAGCCGGAAATAAAATAGGGACTGCTTTCGATGAATTTTCAAATACAGCCCAACGAATTGGTGTTTATACATCAAGAGATTATATTGAAATTTTAGAAAAGCTTATAGCGCGTTGGGAAATTGATAAAATCACTAATCTTTCTGAAGAAGCTGAAAAAGCCAGAGATTATTTAATGAAATTACCCGAGCGTATGTGGCGTTTGGCTGACCGTGTAAAAATACCGGAAAACTCTTTTCAGTTTAAATGGGTTGAACCGGCAAGCTTAAAATTATAATTAGTTTTTAAATATTAAATTTAAGAGGCTATCTAAAAAGTCACTATTTTCAAATTGTCAGGTTGAGCTTGTCGAAACCAATTGCAGATTATCAATAAGTTTTTTTATTTCGACAAGCTCAATATGACAAAGAACTAGCCTTTTTAGACTACCTCTTTTTTATTTTTATAAGATGAGTACTTCTGAAGATAAAATAGCAAAGACCATTGCTTTTGTAAAAGAAAAACTTGCTGATGCTGAAGGCGGACATGATTGGTTTCATATTGAGCGTGTTTATAAAAACGCCATACTGATTTCAAAGTCAGAACATGTTGATGCATTAGTCGTGGCATTTGGTGCGCTACTTCATGATATTGCAGATAGTAAATTTCACAACGGCGATGAAACTGTTGGCCCAAAAATAGCGCGTGAATTTTTATTTGAAATGAATGTCGATTCCTTAGTCATTGAACATGTGATTCATATTATTGAAAACATTTCTTTTAAAGGTGGTAATGAAGCACAAAAATTTCATTCTAAAGAATTAGATGTTGTTCAGGATGCAGACAGATTAGATGCCATTGGCGCTGTTGGTATTGCGCGTTGCTTCAATTATGGTGGATTTAAAAACCGACCACTTTACAACCCGGATATTAAGCCAAATCTTAATATGAGTAAAGAGGCATATAAATCATCTATTGCTCCAACTATTAATCACTTTTACGAAAAATTACTCCTGCTAAAAGATAAAATGAATACCAAAACGGGCCATAAAATAGCACTACAAAGACATGAATATATGGAGTCCTTCTTAAAACAATTTTATAGAGAATGGAATGGAAAATAGTCTTATTAAAAATCATTCATTATAATTATAGAACCCGTTAAAAGTTATAATCTAACGCTATATCTAATTTATTCCACAACTAATTATTTAAAGCTAAATTTGCAAATTATTTAAGATAATATTTGCTTATGCTCCAAAAGATTTCTTTCAAACACTCCATCATATTACTATTAAGTATATACTTTTTAAATGGTAATTTATTTGCATCAATATATCATACGAAGCTGGTTAGTAATGATGTGCCATCTTCAAATAATATAATTAATAATAATTCTAATACATTTATTAGTGATGAACTCACTTATGTTGAAGCGATAAAACATGAAGACAATTCACTTGCCTCATTAACAATAACATCTCCTAACGGAGGTGAGTTTTGGCAGGTTGGAAAAACACCAAATATTGTTTGGGAAAGCCAAGGTTTAGTTACTGATATTGATATAGAGTATTCAATAAATAATGGCAGCACTTGGTTGCCAATTGCTACAGTTCCTAGGGCTCAAAACAGTTATACGTGGAGCATTCCAAATAATACCTCTCAACAATGCTTCGTGCGTGCTACATCAGGTTCTGTGGATGATTATGGTGATGCTGTTTTTGAAATTTCTGAAGACACTTCATCTTGCACCATTGTCGTTTTAGGGTCATCTACTGCATTAGGTAATGGTTCATCTACACCAGAAAATTCTTGGGTAAATTTGTATAGTTCAACAATATTCCAGAAAAACACTAAACTCAACGTTATTAATTTGAGCGCTGCAGGATATACTACCTATCACATTCTTCCTACTGGAACTGTACTGCCAGTTGGTGTAACTGTTACTATAGATGTAACTAGAAATATAACAAAAGCATTATCATACAACCCTGTAGCTATAATAATTAATATGCCTTCAAATGATACATATAATGGCTATACCGCCAGTGCTCAGTTAGAAAACTATAATGCATTAAATAATAAATGTAATACCAATTCAGTAGGTTTATGGATAGCAACACCACAACCTAGAGATTTTGGAACCGCGAAATTACAAACTCAAATTGAAGTTAAAGATGCCGTTCTGACTATTTATACAAATAAAGCCATAGACTTTTGGAATGGCATTGCTGAAACGGATGGCACTATTCTTTCTGAATTGAGTTATGGGGATGGAATTCATCTTAATGATAGTGGTCATAATATTTTATTCAATAGAGTACTAAATAAAAATATTGATGTCACAGAATGTATAACTGAAACGTTAGGTCTAACAGATATGGAGATTAGTGATAATTTTAATCTAAAAGTATATCCAAATCCCATCACAGATTTTATTTTTCTAGATTTTCAATCTACATTATCAGGTAATTTAAAAGCTACGTTTTTTGATGTTTTGGGTAGGGAATTAATGCCAACGAAGCCTGATTTTAATTTTAATTCAGGGCATAATTCTATTATTATGAATTTAAAAGAATTAGATGCGATGCGCGGTCAAATTATTTTTGGACTTTTCACCTTTAATACTAGTAAAGGGCTTATTCAAAAAAGCGTTAAACTTATATTAGAATAAAGCACTTATTTCTACGCATACAAAAAAACACTCTTAATATAGCATAGGTGTTAACTAGTGTCTGGTCGTAAACCCTCAAGTTGTTGATTATTAATTTAATAACTTATTT
>CAXBJF010000021.1:0-61901 GCA_963976005.1 uncultured Flavobacteriales bacterium
TAGTTTGGAATCCTAATGACCTTTTTAATGCTTACAGCTTTTTTGATTTTGATTACGAAGAGCGACCAGGGACAGATGCTTTAAGAGCAAAATATTTCACTTCTGGAAATTCTAGTTTCGAATTTGCTATTAATTATACAGATGAATGGAAAAATAATACAGTGGCTATAAAGTATAATTTCAACAAATTTCAATATGATTTTCAAATGATAGTCGCCAAATATTTGGAAAATTACACCTTGGGGTTAGGCTGGGAAGGTGTTATAAAAGATATGGGTTTCAAAGGAGAATTAAGTTATTTTATGCCCTATGGCAATTCCATCGAAGACAATGCTTTTGTAGGTTCCATTTCGTTTGATTATTATTTCAAAAATGATATTTCCTTAAATGTTTCTACATTATATAATAGTGATGGTATAAGTACCACAAATGCTTACGATGCTTCTCAATTATACAGTGAATCTATTGACGTAAAACACCTGATGCCAAATAAATGGTCCTTTTTTGGTCAAGCTTCTAAAACATTTACACCAGCAATAGCAGGTTCAATGGCTTCTATATATGCTGCTGATATTGATATGATTTTTTTTATGCCACAGTTTACTTATAGTATATCCCAAAATTGGGATTTTGATGTTACTGGGCAACTTTTTTATGGTAAGCAAAAAGATAATTTTTCTAACCTTGGAAATAGTATTTATTTAAGGTTTAAATATAGTTTTTAAGTAATAAAACGATAGTGTAAGGATGTTTCTTAAAAAGAAGTAAATCAAAAATTAGATAAAGTTAAACCAAATTACAAACTGTTTATTATGAAAGTTTTATTAGTCCTATTTGCTAGTGCCTTCTTTATTAATGTTAATGCTCAAAAAATGAAAGAATATAAAATTGAAATAGCTGTAAAAGCTTCAAAAGAAAAAGTCTGGGAGGTGATAACAAATTTTGAAAATTATCCTAGTTGGAATTCTGTTTTAAAAATGGAAAGTAACAATAACTTAATTGTGGGGAATAAATTCAAAGTAACAATTACACAACCAAATGGCAAAAGTTCAAATTTTAAAGCTAAGGCAGTTAGTAAAAATGATTTTAAATCATTTTCTGCTACTCAAGTTGTTATGCTGAATTGGTTTTTTAAGGCAACACATAGTTTTATAATTGAAGAGGTAGACGAACAGAATGTTGTTTTTATTCAAAAATGGGAATTAAAAGGCATTATTGCCTCTCTGTTTAGAAAAAAGATTTTTAAAGAACTAGAAATTTTTAAAAAAATGAATAGAGAACTTAAAGAATTAGTAGAACAGTAGTAAAGTAGAATTGTTATGTTAAGACTTGGTGGATATATAAATATAATAATAGCATTTGCTCACATTATCGGTCTATTTTGGGCAGAAAAAATATTTGAGATAACAGGGATAGGAGAAGAAATGGTTAAGCTTTCTCAAATACATTTCTCATTACCTTACCTATTGACGATTTTTGTTGCTATTGTCTTTTTCATTTTTGGACTTTATGGACTTTCCGCAGATGGAAAAATTAAAAAACTCCCAAATTTAAAATATGGAATATTTATAATTTCAGGAGTGTATATAATTCGCGGTGCTGGAGAATTATTGTTTGGTATTCCTCAACAAAAGGCTGTATCCAGTTTAGAAACAATTTATTCTATTGTTGCTTTAGGCATAGGGTTACTGTTTTTATTTGGAGGTTTAAAAAAATGGAAGTTTAAAAATATAAGAGTATAATTAAAACGGGGTGTAAAATTCGCTTAAAATTAAATGGCAGATTTAATAAAAGAAACTTCAAAAAAAGAAATATCAATTTTTCGTACATCAGTAAATTCACAAAACGAAGTTAGGAAATTAAAGCCTTTACTAGATGTGATAATTGGTTCTAAAAATTGGAACTTCGACTTAGAAGATTGTGCATTCATATAATTCTATGACGTCTGAAGCTATTTTAAAATATTCATCTCCATCCAAAAGAACAAGGATTGATAAACTGCCTTTATGTTTTTCAAAATCAGTTGGAAATCTTAACCAAGTTTCTATTTCTTCATTTAGTATTTCTGATTTTAATGCTAGCTTCTTTCCAAATACCAAAGAAATTGTATCCAATTGTGCTTTTGCAGAAATACAGATTATTAAAAATAGAATACCTTAAAATTTCTTTCTTATCATATTATTGTTCATACACCCAGAGCTTTATCTAAAAATAGGTTAGTAAATTTTAAATTCAATTATTATCCTTTATTCTGCCCTGCTCTTCTTCAGAAGGGTTTCTTTTATCCTTTTCCTTATTAAAATTCGACCCAAAATTGTATGTCAATTGAAAATAGACATTTTGACGGGACCAATCGCTTATAATATCGGCATCAATATTATCATAAATAATATTGCCATAGAATTTGCGATTCAAAATCTCCTCAATACCCAAATTGATTTTGAATTTATCATCCATAAACTTTTTGCTTATGGCAAAACTAAGTCCGGCCAACCAATCGTGTTCTATTTGCCCCTGAAGTCCGCCGGTGGTATAGTATCCCGTCAATTCTGAATTCATATCCCAGGGAAGTTGATACTCCAGGTTTGTGTACCATGTCAAACTCCATTTATCCAAATCGAGTTTTGGGGTCAAATTTTCTGATTCGTATTTATTATAATTTACTATAATTCCGGTATAGCCATCCAAACCATCAAGAAAACTTACAGGTGCAAAACCCCTAAAGCTCCAATTTTCCCTCTTGGCAAGATTGATTACCGACCTGGAGGTTTGGGCCGTGGCATCATCTTGAGATATAATTTCGAATAAGGCGTCGTCTGTATTCTTGTATCCTATGCTAAAAAAGGGTTGATTATCATAAGTAAGATTAAATTGAAAACTATTGGTGAATTCAGGTTTTAAGTTTGGATTTCCTTGCTCAAAAGTATAAGGGTCGTAATAATAGACAAATGCATTTAGGGAATTATAAGAAGGCCTTAAAATTCGATAGCTATAAGATAGATTAGCTCCAAATTTGTCATTAATTTTTCTATCGATGCTAGCACTTGGAAATAATTTCGAAATTCTCCTGCTCCTTACTTCATTTGTATTGGTGGAAGTTCCCTTTGTATTACTGTTTTCCCAACGTAACCCACCAGAAAATGACCAATTTTCCCACTTTTTCACCATTTTTAAGTATATGGCCAAGATGTCTTCATCTACCAAAAAACGGTTACTTTGGTCAGCATCCAAAGTGAAATCCCCATTCGTATTTTGTACAAAAGAACGTAAGTCACTATCCGTGGAAACCCTTGAGTATTTTGTTCCGAACATCCAATTAAAATCTTGATTTAAAGTACGTTTATAATCTCCTTTATAAGTCAATATTTGATATTTTCCATCTTGAAAATATCGTTGGTCATCGTATGAAATTGGACTCTGTCCGACTTTATATAAATTGTTAATATTATCATTGTTGTAATCAACGTAATCAAAATCTAGAATGAACTTATTTTTTTCATCTTCAAACTTATAGTATGGGTTTATATTATAAGTTTTTCTATTACGATCAAAACTATTTTCAGTGAGTAAGGATTCTGATGAACCCGTTTCAATAATTTGGGTACTGTTAGATGCTATCCTGTCGGAATCTGTATTAATAAATCTTGTTCCAAATCCTATGGTATGATGCTCATTTATGTAATAGTCTAGCCCTCCATTGAATCTATAAGTTTTTGGATTATATGGTGAAATAGTCGATTGGTCATAAATTTCTCCATTTACCCTTCTAGTTATAAAAAGGTCTTCTCTCCATGCTGATTTTCTATACCCTGCACCTAATTGCCAATTAAGTTTATTCTTATAGCTTGCAATTGAGCCACTCACCCCATATTCAGGTCGATTATCATATCCCGTATAAAGTTTAAGGTTTCCATTAGTGCCTAGTCTAACATTTTTTTTGAGGATAATATTGATTAATGGACCTGACCCTTCGGCATCAAACTCAGCACCAGGTTGTTGAACCAATTCAACCTTTGAGATATTGTCCGCTGGGAGGTCTCGCAATAAGGATGAAATATCCATATACTCGGTTGTTTTTCCATTTATTAAAATGGTTATGCCTTGTTGTCCGCCATAAGTAATATTTCCATTGGTAACGATAATACCCGGTACTTTCTTCATGACATCCTGTAAATTGGAACTCACCATTTCAGATTGCTCCAAATTAACTATCAATTTTTCCGCTGTTTGCCGAATTATCGGACGATTACTTTTAACAACAACTTCGTTTAATGCTTGAGCTTCTTCCTCTAAGGTAAAACTATATGTTACATTTTGGTTTTCATCAGAAAGGGTAAAGGAATCTGATTTTTGGGTCTTAAAACCTAGGACAGAAACCTCCAGTAAATAATTTCCATTAGGAATATCCATAAAGGAATATACCCCTTTATCATCACTCACGGCTCCTGTTACCACCTTATCAGTATCAGCATGATATAAGACAATATTTGCAAAAGGTAATGGCTCTTCTGATTTATCAACAATCTTACCAGAAATGCTATTTTGAGAATACAATAATCCCGTATTCAGCAAAACATATATTATTATACTAATTCTCATAAATTTTCTTTATTTCACTATATTTTCAATCTTTGACTTGATTGAATTTATTTTGTCATTATATCCCTTATCACTACTATATTTCATTTTGAAGTGATTTTTTTTCAATCTTATTTGAAACGAATAATCTTCATTGTGTTTTTCATAATTAATTTTCCTATTACTCTTCTCTGGAAAATCATCAAAATTGCTCTTAAGTATTTGATAGATTGAAGAATACTCATCATTATCTATGGTTGTAGAAGATACCGTTTCATACTTAGATGGTACGATAGAGTTCGTTGTGCTACAACTAACAGCAACCATCATTAACAAACTGATTTTTAATATTTTTAAATTCATAATTTCTATATATTTAATTGATTTTTAACTAATGTGTAATAAAAATTTTTCTTATCTATTAACTCTGTATGTGTACCTTGTTCTACCATTTTTCCTTCAGATAAAACTATTATCTGGTCTGCCTTTTGAACGGTACTTAAACGATGAGCTATTATGACAACCGTTTTATTCCTAAACAACTTCTGCAAATTATTATGTACTTCTTTTTCATTAGTAGCATCTAAAGCTGAAGTTGCTTCGTCCAAGAAAATATACTTTGGATTTTTATAGATTGCCCTTGCAATTAATATTCTTTGTTTTTGGCCTCCTGAAAGATCATTTCCCCCTGAACCTATTTTAGTGAATTCTTTAAGTGCTAATGAATTGACAAAATCAAATAGATTGACAGCTTTTAAAACATTATTCATTTTTATTTTGTCAACATTTGTATCGTTCATAGCAATATTTCTTTCAATAGTATCATTGAATATATATCCGTCTTGCATCACAATTCCCGAATTCTCTCTGATACTCTTCGCCGATATTTCACTTATTTCATCCAAGCCATATAAAATCTTTCCAGATAATGGAGGAAAAAAGTTCAATAACAACTTCATTAAAGTTGTTTTTCCACTTCCACTATGGCCTACAATTGCTGTAACCTTCCCTTTTGGGATCATCAAATTGATATCCTGAAGGATATATTTATGAGAAAGTATATTGTATTTGAAATTGACATTTTGTATTTTAATATCAACTGGAACTATTTCCGGATTAAGTTTCTTATCTGACTCTTTTTCCTCATTTTTTTGAGTATATACTTCGCTCAGTCTATTAAAACTTAAAAAAGCATCTTGTTGAGATTTTATAAAGTTCAATAGTTGGTGTATTGGGGAATTCATTTGACCAATTATAAAAGAAACACTCAATAAAGCCCCCAATGTCATTGTATCTTTTACAACATAATTAGCCGCCAAGAACGTGACCAAAATATTTTTGAGTTGATTAAAAAATGTAAATCCAATAGATTGGAATTGATCAATCTTAAGTGATTTAATATTAATTTTCAATAAATTGTTTTGAAGGTCAATCCATTCATTTTTCTTATAATCCTCATATTGGTTAAGTTTCATCTCCTTGATACCATTATAAAACTCATAAACCGCTTCCTGGTTTTCTGATTTTGCCCTAAATAATTGATAATCCAAAGTTTTTCTTCTTCTTAACCAAAAGAATGACCATACTACAGATAAGGAAGTAAGTCCTAAGTATATTACAAACAGGTAAATGTCATAGTAGAATAGAATAATGGAATAAATAATTAACGTTAAAATCGAAAAAACAGTTAATATGCTGTCCGAAGTAAAAAACTCTTCAACTTTTACATTGTCCTGTATTCTTTGATTAAAATCACCTGAATTTTTAGTATCAAAGAAACTGATGGGAAGTTTTAGAATCTTATCCAAATACGAATAAATAACATCAATGCTAAAGTTTGCCCCAATGACTAGAGTGTACCAATTCCTCAGAATATTGATTCCCATTATTCCAAGAAAAACAAACAGTTGAGCCAAGAGAATTAAGGTAATAAAGTTTAAATCCTTCTTGCTTACTCCTTTATCTATCAAAGCTTCCGTCAAAAAAGGGAGAGCTATACTTAAAAGGCTGCCTATTAATACAAAAAACATCAACAAGAAAATCTTTTTCTTGTATGGAAGAAATAATCTTAATATGTGATTTATCCGTTCTTTGAAATCGTTTTGGTCCTTTAAAGAATAAAACTTGTCAGTAGGATCGAGAAATAGAGCAATTCCTTTTTCTTCCCCTTTCAGCCATGATTGTTTAAATTGTTCTTCATCCAAAGTAACTTTTCCATGAGCTGGATCTGCAATCTTAAAAGTCCTATTTTCACCTGTGAAAGAGATTGCCTCTAAAACCAAAAAATGGTTTTTGTTCCAATATAGTATGCATGGCGAATTAAAATTATTTACGAGCTGTCTTAAATCCAATTTAACAGATTGAGTCTTAAATCCAATTTTTTTTGCTGCATGAATAATTCCTAGCATAGAAACACCATCCTTACCTATTTGACAAAATTCTCTAAGATTGTGAAGTGAGAATTTATTTCCAAAATAGCTAGTCACCATACTTAATGAAGCTGGCCCACAATCCATTAAATCATGTTGACGGATTAATTCGATATGCTGGTCTTTTTTTCTGAACATTATTATTAATCAAGAAGCCGTTTTGTACATCTTAGAGTAACAGAATCTATAAAAGTTCGTTACGAATTGCTTAAAGTAAAGGGAGTCCTTTTTTATCAGGATACTTAAAATATCACTATTCTTGTTAGGACTAAGAATTAAATTTGTTAGCAGTATATAATTACCATAATATCTTGATATTGAACGATTCCAAAGTTTAACTCTTGACAATCCCCTTCTTTCAATTTTGCCATTATTAATACTTTCTGGTTGATTGTGTATTTGCATATAAATAGCATCATACATACTAGAAACTTCGGCATAGAATTTTGCTAGAGTTTTCACGGTTTTGTAATCTTTACTCGCTGTATTGATATCACAATTAAGAGCCAGTTCAATAACATTTTTATTAGCTCCCTTTGAGTCTTTGTATATAATTCCAGAAGGCTTTATCACTAACTGATATTCAACATTATCATCAGTCACAAAGACGTATTTGTTCCTTCCTTCCTTATTAATGTTATAACTATTCATTATGGTAATGGTTCTATTAATTCCAGTTCTTTCACCCTAACCCCTTTATTATTGATCAAGACTTTTAAGAAATACAGTGTTACTTCTTTTGGTAAACTCTTATGTTCATCAATAATTGATTTAACTTCAACGCCAACTTTGCATGTGTTGATAGTATCTAGTATGGATACGAGTTCTGGAAAATACTTGAATGATAATCTTGAACCTCTGACATAGACATATAATCTATCTTCTATTTTTTCCGAATTAATTTCAAATAAATCGTTTGGAATTATGAATTTGGTTTCAAGATTCGGGAAATACTCTTTTTGACTATCTATTTTTTTATGGTAACTAAGAGGTATATTTTGCCACCCTCCATTACTGATTAAGCATTTTTTGTACTCATTATAAGTTAGCTTTAAAAAATCCAATAAAGGCTTTTCTAAAATGTCTTTATCAATATTTAGGGTATTAACAAAATCAGTAAACGTATTTTCGTTACTTAAATAATCTAACTGACTTTCTATAATACTTTGATCATTTTTGAGAAATAAATTTTTAATGGTCTCAATCATTAATTTGGAAAAATCATACCTGGTAGGATTATTAAACCATAATGTTACTCCAATTGAGAAATCCCCGGAATACCCAATATGATGTTTGTTCCAAGGCATATAATATAAATCCCCAGAGCCAAACTCATATTTTTTTGCATATTTTAGGAGTGGGTCAACATTTTTATTATTAGAAATTCCCTTTCCTACCTTTTCATACAAATCTTCATCCCACACATACATACTCTTATTACCAGGACCCAAATGATAGTGTAATACATTTTCCCCTCTATTATCAGTATGTATTCCCAGTGGTGTCCACCCATAGTTTCCTATAAAAGTTGTTAACTCTAAACCCCACGGTGGAATTCCAACAATATCGAATAGAGGACGAATCGTTTTTAAAATAGTACTTGCAAGAATTTCTGAATGCTTTTCTCCATAATTGGTGATTATTCCAAATTTTTTGCCAAACACACGGGTGCAGTATGATTCGATACTTTCCGAATCGTTAAGTTTATTATCTTTAATCAGCCTTCTTATTTCTGAGTCACTCAACTCCTTATCATCTATATAAAGTCTGAACCCATTCGTAATATCAAGTCTATTTATCCTTGATCTTAACATTTCTCTAGCTCCATTGTTTAATGCATCTAAAGTATCTTCAGAGATTGCCTTTTTATAAACTTGTGTTTCTGAGAAAGAGAGATTTTTCTCGATAAATGAGAACCACCAATCCTTTGTAAAATTTTTTGTCTTCATAATATATTTTTAATTGATCATTTCTTCTGTCATTATTATTTAACTATGGCTACTCTCTTTCCAACCCTCTTATCATCCTGTTCATCAATACCATCTCTTATAGTCAACTTCTCAAGTGCTGATAGTTTTTCAGTTTCTAAAAAGTTATCTGGTGCCTTTATCTTATTTTCTATTTTTAAGTGATTTTTTGGTTATTGGTAATAAGGAGGCGTATATTTATAAACACCTCCTTAATAATCAAAGACTCCCTACTCGGAAGCTTTCTCCTTCTTCTTTTCCTTTTTTACTTCAACATCATCAACAGCGGTATTTCCACCTTTTAAGGTTTCGTTTTCCAAAGCTGATAGTTCTTGAGTGTCCAAGAATTTTTCTGGATTCGAATTTTTCATTTTTAAAAAATTTAAGATTGGTTATTACTCTTGTTTTTTCTCCTTTTTCTTTTCTACCTTAACATCAGTTTCGGCATTTCCACCCTTTAAGGTTTCGTTTTCCAAAGCTGATAGCTCCTGAGTGTCCAAGAATTTTTCTGGATTCGAATTTTTCATTTTTAAAAAAATTTATAATTATATAAGATTCAATTTTAGTTTCAAGACATTAATTGCTCTTCGGTCTATCTCTCGGCCAAGAGTATATTGTTTGTTTTTACAATCAACTCTTCGTGTATAAAACTATATTTTAGTACTTTACTTAATGCTACACTAAAGAGTAGTTGTATTGATGAACAGGAGAAACTACCCTTTTGGGTAGTTCTGAATTCATGGTTGAAGTCAAAAAATCTACAGGAACCAAAGACTTGTTTTTATTATAGAAGCCAATTAAGTCTTTATACCGCATACTCACGGGAATGGTTTCGGAACCTAAATAATTGATAGGTTTATCTACAGGAGTGGCCTTAATTCCCAACGCTAGCATGACCCTTAAAAGTTTACTGTCGCACTCTGCATAAGCTACAGCGTTTTTATCTTGACATATAGGAGCTATGGCACAAACCATAAGCCTCTTAAATAAATTGATATCCTTAACTCCTTTTTTTATGGCGAATCTGCCAATATGCCAAATGGATTTATTAATGTCATAACCATTTAACAGTAATGGATTAATACCGAATATTTTCTGGATAGGCAATATGTCCTTGTAATTCCACCGTAGTACCCTAATCGATCCTATTATGGAATTATCCTCGTCTTTGGAAACAAAAATTCCAGCATTTTTAAAATAAAGCATCTCTTCCTGGAAAATTGAACTTATGTCATTTTCATAATTTTCAGGGTAAATACTACTTGTGTGATGCTTGAAGTTTTCATTGACTACAAACTTGGCCAGGTCAAATAGTTGTTCTAACTCTAATCTTTTTAAATAATTTTTTGGAAGTATCATAATTCTGGTTTTACTTCCAAATCTATTGGGACTACATAGCTTTATTTTTACACAAAATGGTAGTTGTTAGTTAGTTACATAAAAACTATACTAAAGTGTAGTTTTTAAAATGTTAAGAAAAAAGTTACATTTGTAACAGTAAACACTTATACCTACACTATATGGCAGACATGAAAGACTTCTTTTCCTTTAAGAATTCGGTTAATGAAATTCCAGAGGGAAGTCAAGGACAAACATTAGATTATTTAGAAGCTATAAAAGCTTTCTCAAGGACTACATACAAAAGCATCTATGTGATTGATTATCAGAAAAGGGGCTTTGAGTATGTATCGGACAACCCATTGTTTCTTTGTGGCCATACTGCCGAAGAAATTAAGGAGATGGGGTACGCATTTTACTTTAAATATGTAATAAAGTCCGATTTGGATCTGCTGATTAAAATCAACACGGCAGGGTTCGAATTTTATGATAAAATCCCAATGGAGGAAAGAAAGAATCATACTATCTCATATGATTTTCATATAAAAAACCAAGAAGGAAAAACCATTTTGATAAATCAAAAATTGACCCCCATGTTCTTGACCAATAATGGCAAAATATGGAAAGCCATATGTATTGTTTCCTTATCTGCAGAACGACAAGCAGGAAACATAAAAATTTACAAAAAGGGGGACAATAAAATTTTCAAGTATGATCTTGATGGTGACTTTTGGAAAGCCGATGAAAAAATAAAACTTTCATCGAGGGAAAAAGAAATATTACAGCTATCGACCAGAGGTTTTACCATAAATGAAATATCCGAATCAATTTATGTGTCTCCGGATACAGTAAAATTCCATAGAAGAAAGTTATTCGACAAACTGGAAGTGACCAATATATCCGAAGCTATTATGTATGCCACCAATAATAAACTCATTTAGATTGTAAGGCTCTGGCAAACAAACATAATTATGTTAGTCCATTATTCAAGAATTCAATATCGTCGATAAATAAAATTCAGGAAATTTTTTTACTGCTCTTCCTGTAGCGATATCAAAGAGGATATGGGTACACATGGCGGCAACTTTCCAAGAGGCAATTGAAAGTTGTGGAGGTGGCAAATTTTCCTTTTCGCTTTTGTATTTCTCGATGATTTCATCGATCCAATCTTGAGGATTTCCCCAAAATCTCATATACGTTGACATGTATTCAACCATATTGACCTCATTAAATTTCTCATTTGGTTTTGCAATAGCAGATAATGACATACCATCTGGAGCAATTACCGTAACAAGTCCTCCCCAACCTAAATTATACGGGTGAATTACAGGAATATTATTTTCTTGACAAACTTTGTCAAACTGTAATGGGATATCTGTTGTAAAATCCAAGGCATTAATAGCAATTGCATGGCCTTTTATAAACTTTTCAACATTGGTTTCAGTTATAAAACTGTTATAAACCTCAATATTAGCTTCTTTATTGATAGCCTTCAATCTAGCATTTATGGACTCTACTTTCTCGGAGGCGATATCCTCTTCAGTATAATTCTGTCGGTTCAAATTGGATAGCTCTACCTTGTCGCCATCTATAATAGTGATATTCTCAAACCCCAAACGTAGGGCACACTCGGCAATTACACTTCCTATTCCGCTACCCCCCAATATTATGGGACAATCCTTAATGATTTTTTGCTCTTCATCACTAATGTATATTCTATTTCGCAGGTATCGTTCTTGCATTCCTGTTTATTGTTTTGATATCAAAATTAGGGTTAATAGTTGAATTGAATCCTACCCATAAGTGTAGTTTCAATCGGGCTCATTTTTAATAATTTTAACAGAATCCATAACATTCTCATTGAAAAAGTACGCAAACATATTAAGCGACCTTGAAAGGCATATTGAATTCTTGGAGTTTGACAATAGTACCTCAATAATATTCAAAGCTGAAAAAATTATTGAGAAGGCTAAGGAAAGTCTTAAAAAGGCTCGGAAAATCGTGCTTTCTCAAGGGTTTGACAATAAGGAAAGTGAGATTTACTTTTTTAAAATAATCAAGCCCAAGCTCTACAGTAAACTCATTTACCATCTTAAACTATTTGATATTGAAAACAAAAGACCAAGAGGAAGTACGAAATCACAAATCAAATATTTTAATTCCCAGATAAATAAACTGCAAACGTATCTGAATGACAATCTGGATTTCTATACTTATTATCGAAGGGAATCATCTATTTTCGATGAGTATTACTTTTTGAGAGGTAACGCAACAATTAAGCTCTTCCCTGGAACTTTCCACTTTTTAACAGACGAACAATTTTCAACAAGCCATGATAGCATGGTAGCCCAGATTATGGCTTACGACTTGCTCATTATATATATAAAAAGAGAGATAGATAGATTAGAAAATAATGGGTCCCTTCGAGAGTCTCGAATGATGTGGACCAACAATAAAATAGATTTGATAGAACTTATTTATGCTTTGTACAGTACCAATTGTGTAAACAAAGGAAGGGCGGATATCAAAGATATTGCATACGCCGCTGAACGTATTTTCAAAGTCGATCTTGGTGATTATTACAGAGCTTTTTTGGAAATACGAATGCGAAAAAAAGGAAGGACCAAATTCCTTGATGCACTAAAGGAAAATCTCGAAAAACGCATGGATGAAATCGATGAATAAAAACACCAAAGTTCGATAACTTGGGTGTTTCCGTTTTAAGGGACAACGCTCATTTTCTTTGATACCTTTTAGCTAACTATCAAAACTTGCAAACACCCAAACGAATACAATATAAGTCATTTAAAATCAACAAAAAATAATACCCAAGATGTCCTGTCTTGTGAATAAAACTCACCAAAGCCCATCAATTTTGTAAAACGAAAGTCAAATCAGCAAAGAGGCCATCAAATTAGGTGACAGTAATGCGATGGTCTCTTTTATTTAAATCGTTTTATTATGGCAGCAACCATCATTACCACCGAAGATCTTCGGGAATTCAAAACAGAATTGCTCGATGACATCAAACAACTTTTACAAAACCAATCAGGACACGTTTCTAAAAAATGGCTAAAATCCCCAGAGGTAAAAAAGCTTTTGGGAATCTCTTCCGGCACCTTACAGAACCTAAGAATCAATGGCACATTACCCTATACCAAAGTGGGTGGTGTACTCTATTACGATTATGAGGAAATTATGAACGTGATGGAAAAGAACAAAATCCATAACAAATTCTGATATTTCTTTGGAGCAGATAAATTACATCAAGCACCTGAATGCCGTGTTCCTGCAATTCTCGAAAGACGGCCGTTTGAATCCCACGCACATCAGTCTGTACGTGACCTTGTTCCAGTTGTGGAACAATTACCACTTCCCCGTTAATTTCCATATCAACCGGGAAGAAGTGATTCAGTTTTCAAAAATCGGTTCAAAGACCACCTACCACCGTTGTATCAAAGAACTGCACCATTGGAAATACCTGCTATACGAACCTTCCCACAATCCATTCCACGGCAGCAAAATCAAGATGTTCAATTTTGGGACAAGTGATGGACAAGTTCTGTACCCAAGCCATACCAATATCGGGACAAGCAATGGACAAGCGGTGGTACCTATAAACAAACATATACAAACAGTAATAAACAATACAAACGGGAATAAACTTGACCGGCCCAAAAATGAAAATGAGGTCATCGTTTTTTTTCAAGAAGAAAATTGGCCGGAACTGGAGGCCAAAAAATTTTACAACCATTACCAAGGCATCGGCTGGAAAGTAGGCGGTAAAACAAAGATTATCGATTGGCAGGCTACCGCCCGCAACTGGATGCTAAAAGCCGACGAGCTCAAAACAGTTAAGACAGTGGTTGCAGTTAGCCAAAATACGGACAACCTAAAGACAAGTTCCAATAAAAATTATAGTGATCCCCTATGAGTTCCCATAAACCACATATCATCATCGAGGGCAGTGTTCAATATACCTTAGGAACATTTAGGAACAATGAAATCATTTACGATTTTGATAAAATGCTCGTTTATCTCAATGCCAAAGGGAAATTGCTCTTTGGCAAAAAATTCAGGATCTATGAGGAAGACCGAAACATACTTTTCAAGCTGTGCAATTATTACATCAAGGACGAAGCAAATTGTAAAAAACTCGGTATCGACATCCATAAGGGCATTTTGCTTTCCGGTCCTGTGGGTTGTGGCAAAACCAACCTGATGAAACTCCTACGCCATATTGTACCACACCGTAAACTTTATGAGGTTATTCCCACCCGGAATATTGCCTTTGCCTTTAACAACATCGGCTATAAAATCATTGAGGATTATAGTGATAAAAAATTCTACTGCTTTGACGACTTGGGTGTAGAACCTACCGGACGGCATTTCGGGAAAGACTGCAACGTACTTGGCGAAATATTGTTGTCCCGTTACGAGCTGTTCTTGAACCATCATATCCAGACCCACGCCACCACCAACCTTAATGCCCAGGAGTTGGAGGAACGCTACGGGAATCGGGTTCGTTCACGGATGCGGCAGTTGTTCAATTTGGTGGCTTTTGACAGAGGGAGTAACGATAAGAGAGTATAGTCTTATAAAAGAGATAATTAAATGTAGGAATCCGCAAGAAAATATGTTAAAAAATTAATATATTTATGAGCGATTACACATAGAACAATATATAGGAGAGCTAATGAGTATTCATTGGCTTTTTTTGTTTATTAAAGTCTTAGTACATCAAAACAGATGATTAACAATACCTCTATACCGGATGCTGATCTATCCAATGCTGGAGATGATTACCATATATTATGGGCAATTCAAAAGTCTTTAGATCTTTTGAATTTTGACAAACATGGTTTGAAAGCGGTTCTTATTGAAGGAATTGAGGCTCCACTTTCTCATAGAATTGATCCAAGTGGGGGGAAACTATTAGGAATAGATTTAATCGAATATTATTCTTCTGATAATTTCGAGAAAGCTAACCGAGTAATTATATCTCAATTAAAATATAGTACTCGAAATGCCAATAAGAATCTTACTTTTTATAGTCTTTATAAAGGGAAAAAAGCTAAATCATCGCAAGGATCCATAATCCATAGGTTAGCTAATATCTACAAAGCATTTCGTCAAAATTATGGAAGAGACTTGGTTCAAAAAAAGATTAAGATAAAATTAGTTAGTAATCGAAATTTCAATCCTGTCCAATTAAGTGCTATTCAAGAAATACAAAAAGAATTACAGCTCATTGGAAAGAAAGTAAGTTTTAATCAATTATTAAAAGGAAATAGGAAATATATAGAGGCTTTTCAGAAACTTATGGATGCTTCTGGTTTAAAGGTTACAGAATTTTCAGATTTTATAAGACTTCTGGATTTTGAAGACTGCGGTTCAAACTCAAGGGATAATTTAAGGAAAGAGTTAATTCAGGCTATTAGTAATACCAGTGTTGTATCCAGAAACCAATTTAATGGTTTAACAAGGCTAATTTTAGATAAAATGATGCCCGAATCTAAAACTAACATTAGAATAACACTTACCGATGTCATTGCTACTCTGGGATTTAATAATGGAAGCCTTGAGAATTTATTCCCTGTGCCCCAGAACTTTGAAAAGTTACCAAAAAGTGTCCCAAGGGAGCAATTAGAGACGATACTTCAAGAGATAGAAAAAAATACAGGTAACCCCATATGTGTTCATGGTCCTGCAGGTATTGGAAAATCAACAATATCAATGCAAATTAGAAATTCCATACCTGATTTCTGTGAATGTATCGCTTTTGATTGTTATGGAAATGGGTCGTATTTGGATCCCACAGACAGAAGACATTTACATAAGAATGCTTTGGTTCAATTATCCAATGAAATTGCAAAACGAGTAGGTGTAAACTTTTTAGTCTTTAAAGAGGATTCAGAGGATGTTTACATTAAAGAATTTAAGAGAAGGGTTTTAGATGCGATAGAAATTCTAAAAAAAAGAAATGAGAATGCATATTTAGTAATCATCATTGATGCAGCTGACAATAGTATAACTGCCGCAAATAAAAGAAACGAAACTTCCTTTATACATGATTTATTGGAAGAGCCATTTCCTCCTGAATTCAAATTAGTTGTAACAACCAGAACCTATAGAAAAGAATCACTGCTATTGCCTAAGAATTACTTGGATATTTTATTGAAACCCTTTACGGAGATAGAAAGCGAACAACACTTAAAGCACTTTTTTCCTAAGAGTTCTGACGATGAGGCTCGTCACTTTCACGACCTTACCCAAGGTATTCCAAGAGTCCAATCTTATTCAATTGGGTTAAAAAAAGAGGGGGTTCAAGAAGTCATCAATTATCTACGTCCAAATGGAAAAACTGTTGAGGATTTAATTGATGAAAGGATTTTGGAGGCAGTAAACAAAATTGGCAATAATGGTTGGGTATTGGTAGATCATCTATTTATAAATTTAATAACATTGCCCCGTCCAGTACCAGTGCTGTATTTGGCAGAGCTTCTAGAAACGGATAAAGATCTAATAATAGATCTTGCCTCTGATATATGGCATGGATTGATTTTGTCAAATGGAAACCTGAGTTTCAGAGATGAAGATTTTGAAAATCACATTAGAAAGAAATACCAGGCCAATGACCAGCAAATAACAAAGATTGCTAATCTCTTTCTTTTGAGGGCTGTTAAAGAAGATTATGCTTCCATTAATCTTGGGAATTTATTATTTGAGGCAGGTCTTGGAAATGAACTAAAAGATATTGTATTAAATGAAAAACTAAGGAAATATCCATTAGATCCAATAAGAAATAAAGAAGTATATGTTGAGCGTGCTAAATTGGCTATGAAGATGACGCACCGGGAAACAGATAATCTAACATTTTTTAAATTATTGTTTATTGCAGCTGAACAATCCAAAACGGACAAGGCATTAAGCGATTTATTAATTGAGAACCCGGATTTGGTCATACAATTTGGAGATGAAGCATCATTAACTAAGCTTAATGCCGTATCAGATAGAAAGACATGGGGCGGTTCTTTCCATCTCAAATTATCAGGAATATATTCAAGGGAGAAATCAACAATAGAAATAGCTAAAAAACATCTAAAAACAGCCAATGATTGGTTGGATTGGAGGCATAAAATCAGGAATGATGAAAACTTGGATAGATATCCTATTAGCAGTTTGGATATTGCATTTGAAACAGAAGCAATACTAAGATTACTAGGACCATATAAGTCTTATCTGTCCATTTCTCGTTGGAAACCAAAAAGTGTACGCTATACCGCTGGAAATTACTTTGTAGATAATGTTTTGCTTCGCTCGTCAAGCAATCAGGTAAAAGGTTGGTTAACAGATTTGAAACTCCCCATATTAGTACAGGTTTTTTTGATTAATAAATTGTTCAAGGCCAATTTTAATACGGATAGTTTTAATTTCAAACAAATTATAGAATACTTATCCAAAGTCATTTCTGGTAAAGAGAAGTATAACAACTCATTTTACCTTCTTATTATTGATTTCATTGAAGTATTGGTTTTTCAAAATCTTTTCTCAAAAAAGGAAATCCTTGCGGTCCTTAGTAAAATAGTATATAGTTTACCAACTAGGGTGCCGCATTTTTCCAGCAACAATTTTGATAAGTCCTCAGAACTGGAAATGCATTTGAGTCTTAAGGCAGAAACGTTAATACAGTCAATCAATAGTAGAGAAATGACTGTAGAGGATATTTATCCTAAGAAATATATAGAAGCTGAAAAATTGAAAGATCCAAAGAAGAGGAGGAGTCTTGCTGACGAGAAAAGGGAATTTAAAAGATTCTTTAAACATGCTGTGCCTATTTATAAATTAAGGGCTGATAGATTGACTTCAAGGTTAAATGAAAAAGATTTTACACCCAAATTTGAGCTTGTTTGTAAAAACATTAAAGACGATTGGGATTTAAGATATTATTCCCATTGGGCAAATGATCAACTTAACTTTTTGGCTTCCATAGCTATTGAGGTTTTAATGTTAAATAAGTTTTCCGATGATCAAGTTGATTTGATACTGGATTCATTCTCAAACAAAACTTCGAATCGCATCTCGATTAGATTGATAGCTTTGGAGAAATTAATCAATCGAAGGGATAAACATACTCTATGTCTTAAGCTGCTCAATGAAATAGATAGTTTTATTAGCGAGAGCAAGATATCTGCTTCCGAAACAACTGAACTATATATTAAGTGCTCAATAAAAGGCTCTAAAATTGATAGGGAAACTGGAAAATATTATTTTGATAAGGCAATTGAAGCAGTCTCAGATGTAGACTATGAAGCATTTTATCAGATTAGATGTGTTTCAGAATTAAGTGAAATGGGAATTACTCAAAGTAATCCTCAAATGTCCTATAGATTAGCACAATTTTTGGAATATGCGGATGAAAAACTCAGCTATTATGATAAAAAACATTTTCCATACGGAGAAGGAATAAAAGGTATTTTCAATCTAGATCCTGCATCCGTGTTTTCGACAGTTTGCCGTTGGCACCACCGAGATGTCATTAGTTTAAATAAGTATATCCCTATTTTATTAAAAGCAACATTAGAAAACAATATTATAAATCATAAAGTCGCCAGTTCACTCCTTCCTTTGAACAGTAATTACTACCATGAGGATATAATGGGATTGTATAGGACTACAATTTCTAGGTTCAATTCAGATGGAGATTCTGAAAACCTAAAATATTTTGTCAAAATAGTCTCAAGAGATTTATTATTGGAGCAAAATTTAGAACACATAAAAGCATTGTATTCTGAATTAAGTAATTGTAAAATTATTGCTAAAGAGTATCTTAACCAATTAAAGGAATTTATTGAGTTTAGAACATATAGTAAGAGGAAGAAGGAGTCCAAATATAGTAACAATTCTTCTAAAGAGGATTACGCCCATGAGATCAACTTAGACAACATTGATTTAAGTTCCTCAAAGGACCTTGAAATTGCTATAAGGAATATTGTTAGTCGTGATAATGACTATCAACAGAGATGGAAAATAGAAAACTTTCTTTCAGATATAAAAGCGAATTGTGTCCCACAGGAATACGTTGGACATTTAAATGCCTTGGTAGATGTTTCAAATGAGGTGTTGAACTATTATTCCTTAGAAAAAGCACTTGATGAAAGGTTAAAGGAATGGAGAATTCATCCTGGAGTGAGAAAATGGAGTCAAGAAAAGTTCAAATATGTTCTAAACAAATGGTTTAATAAATTAAATGAAGATGACTACCTCTTTTTAGCTCATGTCAGAAGCTTTTCAAAGATATTCTCAGTTTCTGATGATGTTTTGTTTGATGCTATTATTCATGTTATTCCGGATAAGATAGAGCAACTTACTGACGAGTCACTTTATGGATTGAGCTTGACGATAAATAATCACTTAACTATTGAAGAAAATGAAAATCTAATTTTCTGGGCCTTAGAACGATGGACCTCAAAAATAGAGAAAGAAGCGGGCGATGGTTCATGGTATGATAAACTCATTCCACCTTCCAATCCTGAACAAATTGTTTGTGATGTCTTAAGATTCATACTTGGTCATCCCGACAAAAGATTAAGATGGAGGGCGGTACACTGTATCCGAAGACTTATAAATTTTGGAGAAATAGGTATAATAAAAAAGCTCTTTGAATTCCAAAACCATAAGGAGTGTTTCCCTTTTCAGGATAAAGAATATATGTTTTATTGGATGTCAGCTAAACTTTACCTGTGGATTGCTATTGAGAGAGCCAGCCAAGAATCTCCTATAAAATTGGTTTCATTAAAAAACGAAATATATCAAGAGCTTTTAAACCAAGACTTACCACATGCTCTAATAAAATTCTTTATTAAGAAAGTCTGTATTAACCTATATAAACATGATACTTCAATATTTAGCCCGGAAGAAAAAATAAACATTGATAACTCTTTGATAAGCGGGTTAGATATGATTAAAAATGACTATGGTGGTAAAGCCGAATTGAATTCAAAAATTTCATTTTCTAGAGAAAGGAATTTTCATTTCGATCCTATGGATACTCTACCTTATTGGTATAGTGGAGCCGCTCGACCTTTTAACCTTTTAGAGAATGATGTCGCCAATATTGCAGATTATTTCATAACCAACAAATGGGGCTATACAGGTAACCCTAATGAAGACGATTATATTAGAAATCAAATGAGTGATAGGGATTACCATTTGATGAGTAAAAGACACGGAAGCGACCCCGTTGTTGAGGATTTGGAAACCTATTTTGAATATCATGCTATGTTTTGTGCGGTAAATCAGTTATTGGAATTTCAGCCAACCGTGGAACCTGAATATAAAGACCAATGGGGTACATGGGATTATTGGATAAAATCCAAGGGAAACACTTGGGGAAATTATTGGTTATCCGATATTGCGGATACTGTTCCCTTAGAAGATAAATACTGGAACAATGAGTTTGAAAAATTTGACGAAAATTGGAGAAGCATAATAGACGATGAAAAATATGACACTGAAGTGGGGTTCGATCATTTTTTTGATAATAATCAGATAATGGCATTTTCATCCGTACGTCGGAATTTTGGGGAGAATTATGAATCCATTTCTATTCGGTCCGCTTTGGTTTCTAATAAGGGTTCAGAAGCCTTGTTAAGAGCGTTTCAGTCAGCTGAAGATTCCTATGACTACGCAATACCTTTTGAAAAAGATGAATATGATTTTGAAATTGACGTAAATGGTTTTCAATATATAGGATGGTTAAGAAATCCATCCTCAGATTATGAAGGATTGGACGTTCAAGATCCCTTTAAGAAGGATATTGGAAGAGACTATATCTGTTTTGGAAAACAAATTGAAAGCATATTTGATATTTCATACAGTGAATACCATAAAGAAGCATTCTTTGAAAATAAGGTGGTTTCAGAATATAGGCAATGGAACGAAACTACGGAATATAAATATCACGATAAAGTTGAAAGCAGCGGTGTAATTTTCAAAGTGAATATTCATTTTATTTTAAATTTTTTAAAGGAGATGAATATGTGTTTGATTCTTAAATGTGAGATTGAAAGACAACTAAATGAAAAAGTCTATGGTTTAGAAAAACGAGATCTAGGATTAGCGAACAACACAAAAATTTATCTTATACGACCAGATGGAAAAGTTAAAACACTCAGAGGACGCAATTTTAAAATTGGGTAAAAAAATAATTAAAGAACTACAGCTAGAACATACCGGAAACACATTAGTAAGATGGATGATTCACTATATATCCGAGTTAATGGAAAATGCTGATAAAGCCCCATCAGGAAAGAAAAAAGAACAATTGAGAAAAGAATGTTGCCAAGCAATATTAGAGTTATGGAGAAATAGAGAATTTCTTCCTATGAAGAAGCCTCTACAAAATGTAGCTCCAATACTAGAAATTTTAGAAGTATTTAAGGAACGTGATTTTTTAATATCCCCTCGTTGGCTTGAATACAGGGCACTTCCACGTGATAATAAATGGGCGAGTTTTGTAGATCTGGTCAAAAATAATTCTGAAAAAATTTTCAATCAATGCATGGATGTAAATTTTAATGAAGAAATCATCTTTAAAGAGAAAGAATGGTACAATGAACATGGTGAGTTTCTTTCCAAAGAAGAAAAGGAAATTATTAGTCATTTGGATATGATGATACAACTGAAGAATACCAGTTCTATAGATACCAATGCCATTGAAAAGACTTCTAAAAAGGAAAAATTTGATTATATTTTTAATGAACTTGAAAGTCTAATTAATGAACAAAAGAATGAGTTGATAAATTTAAAGAAATCAATTTCCAAATCTTTGTAGAAAGATCCGGAATAGACTATGATTTTATTCCCATCAAAATAGCCAACGCCATAGCCCTGATGTTTTTTGGATTCAAATAATAATCTGCTTCATCGGCATTGGTAATAAATCCCATTTCAACAAGTACCGTTGGGCAATACACAACAGTCTCCCGAAGTATCTGAAAATTGGCAAATTTCACGCCTCGTTCCTTAAAACCGAGCTTTCCTGTACTTTCTTTTAAAATGGAGAGTCCTATGGCAATGGATACCTTGATATGTTTTACTTTTTTTCTGGAAGTATGGACATACACCTCTATTCCTTGTGAGGTTCTGGAAGATGCATTGCAGTGCAACGACACAAACACATCTGCTTTAAGTGACCCGGCCAATCGGCCCCTATCTTTTAGGGAAACCAGGGTATCGGCATATCGGGTCAAATAGATAGCAAACCTATCATCAAAAAGGGTTTTGTTAAGTATGGTAATTTCTTTGGCTACATTCAAAACCACATCTTTTTCCAATATATCATTTCTACCTATGGCACCGGAATCGGTTCCACCATGTCCGGGGTCGATGATAATCACTTTTTGCTGACCAAAAACAAAGCAGAATTGCAGGAGCGAAATCCAAAAACTGACGTTTTTGAGGCCCAGGCACTTCCAAAATTTTAGAGTTATCAACATAGTCTTTTCAGATTTCCATATGATTTAATGCCAATTGGCATCAAACAAAAACAATCGGATTTAAAATTTATTTTATTCACAAACAACTGATTATCAATTATTTGAATTACAATATACAGTATTTTTCAAATATCAAAATCAGGCAAATTTTAAATCGATTTCATTATGAAAAAATCATTGTATGTAACCACCCTACTCTTGCTCATTTCAAGTACAACCTTTGCCCAAATAGGGGGCATCGAAGATTCCGTCAACGATGTTTCCGATACCATCCGTGCCATTTTCCCGATTATCCTTGGGGTCATCTTCCTTATCGGCTTCCTCTTCAATGCGGGACATTTCTTCGGTGAAAATGCCGATTTGAAAAAAGGGATTACACGAGTACTGGTCTTTGTCCTCATAGCCGGAGCTGTAGTGGGCATCTTCACCTATTTAATAGGCATAGTAGTGTAATGAAACGGTTCGAGGTCTATAAAAACATACGTAAGCGGGCGGTGATTATGGGGTTGCCCATATCCCTGTTCGCCTTGATGATGACATCCGTTATCGGCTCTTTATTGTTTATCATCTTTTCGTTCAGTTTTGTGGTCATCGTTTCCATATTTCTATGGAACGGAGCATTATATACAGTGCTGACCCACCTTACCAAAAACCCTGCTTTGATGCACATCAACAGGGTGTTCCCACAGACCATTAGTAACAAAAGAAGCAGCCACTTATACTATGAGAAGGATTAACCTATCGGCATACCATCCCATTTTGGACATCCAGGGGCATATCATCTTTGCTAACAATGGCAATTTGGTTTTGGGTTACCAAGTGGATACCCCTGAAATATACTCCTTATCTGAGAAGGATTTTGAGGACATACACGGTTCATGGTTCCAGGCGTCCAAATCACTGCCCGTGGCCACGGTTATTCACAAACAGGACATTTAAAGAAAAAGCCTTTATACGGCGAACGAATTGCCCAACGATACCTTTCTCCAAAAAGCGACCCACGATTATTTTAAAGGGCGTGGTTATTTAAAACATAGTTCATATCTGTTCTTTGTTCTCCCATACAACAAGGCATTGAACGCCACCAAGTTTACCTACCCGTTCCGTAAGGTCGAAAAGGGCATCCATAAACAGATGGACCATACTGTACAGGAGTTCATCGCTTCGGTAAACGATGCCGTTTCCTTTGTCAACAATAGCCGAAAGGTGTCCCTTACCCAATTAAAAGAGAGCGAAATATTAGAGCTTACCAACACTTACTTTAACGGGTTCAACGAGGGCGTAGCGAACAACGAGGGCTATACCTGGGGGTTGACCCCTGCGGAACTGGCCAAAAACTTAGCTGTGGTCATTTTGGTCATTTTTTCTACACAGGTATTGGGCGTTTTCGATGCCATTTTGGTGGCCATCGAGACCCAATACCGGGACACGGCTCCGGCACTCCTCCCGTTGCAGATGCAGGATATTGACATCGAACAGGATGTGGGTGCCTTGGAAGCCGCCAAAAAAGCAATGGCCATACTCTACGAGGCTCTGGTCACCCCTTTGTACGGGTTGAAGATGCTAGCCTTTATCATCGGGGTTTTTCTGTGGTTGTTGGATTTGTTCATCTATCCCTTGTTCTTGGCGGAGCGGTTTTTCCTTTTGGGCATCATGCAGGCGTTTTTTCCATTGGTCATCAGTCTGGCCGTATTTGAAAAGTTCCGGTCCTTGGCCTACAATTTCTTTAAGCTCTATGCTGGGGTGTATATGCTGGTGCCGCCTTCTTTTTGGTCAATGTATTCCTGAACAACCTCTATACCGAAATCAACACCAATTTTTGGAGCAACCTATTCGGAACGGATTGGGGAAGTAGCTTTTTTGCCCCGTTGCTGCAACTGGGCTCCATCGGGTTTATCGTATTCCTGAAGTTCAAACTGTACCGTAGGGCCATCTCGTTCACCCTTAAACTTTTCACTGGTGGATAATCCACATTAAAAGGCACATTAGACAATTAATCATCCATACTTAAAATGAAAACACCTTATAAAAACATATACAACATCCTTAAGCTGAACCGCTTTATTGTATTGACGGCCGTTGTAGGGGCTGTGCTCACCTGTATTGTTTCCATGCTGATGGTCATCAAACTGCACAAGGAGACCGTGGGCAGTGCCTTTGTGGTCAACTCAAACGGTAGTGTAATTCCCTTGAAGCTCGTTTCCCAACAAGAAAACCTGAACGTGGAGGCATTGGCGCACCTGGAGCTGTTCCATACCTACTTCTACAACATCGATGCGAGCAATTATGAAAGGAATCTGGAAAAGGCATTATGGCTGGGCAACAGCTCAGTGGATGCCCTCTATCGACAGAAAAAGGCCGATGGGGTCTATAACCGTTTGTTACAGTATTCATTGGTGCAAAAAGTGTTGAGCATCGAATCCAAAGTGGATATCCAAAACGAGCCTTACAGGTTTGAGACCAGGACCGTTTTTGAAATCAACCGGGGTTCCATAACCGATACCTACGAGCTTATCACAACGGGCAACCTTATCAAGGTGGATAGGAACTTTCCGAACAATACCCACGGATTGCTGATTACCGACTTTTTTGAAAAAACATTACGAAAAATCAATGGTGAACGATAAAACCCGTATAAAATGAAAGTAGAAAAAAACAAAATCATCTTTTCCATTGTATTGGTATGTATCCTACTTTTTATAGGAAGCTATGCCATGCTGGTATTGGGAGAGGATGAAGAACCGACCCTAGAGAACAACCAGGTTCCCGTGCCAGAATTGGAGGACGATCAAAAACAGTACGATTCAAAATTGGATGCCCTGAACGATTTGAAGGAGGTTAGGCAAACCAATGCCCCAAGCATCTACGATGAACGGCTACTGGATTCTACGGGCGTTTATGACCCGGATTTGTTGGACAAGGAAAAGATGCGATTGGTGGACAGTATCTACAAACAAGGGCAGATAAAATATTCAGAACAATCCTATGAACATATCAATCCGAGGTACAGGCCATCAAAACCGACCATTAAGAAGGAAAAGGACACCATCGACGTCAAGGATGAGCAGGAAACCGAAGTCGAGGTCAAGGAACGTGCTTTGGAGCACCAACTCTTTTTTGCTTCCCACCCCATCGAGAATGACGATTTGAATGCAAAAAATACGGACGGTTTTATCTACGTCCGTGTAGATGGTACGCAGACCGTCAAAAACAATTATCGCTTACAGATGCGGCTCCTAAAGGATGCCATGATTTATGGGCAACGTTATTCCAGGAATACGCCCATTTATGGATTTATCAGTTTTAAGCCCAATAGGGCCATCATCGATATTGAAAACATCAACCATCAACCCGTAAGATTAAGGGCACATGACTATCAGGACGGTAGCGAGGGAATTTATGTGGAAAACAGTTTTAGGGCAGAAGTTACCAATGAAATCGTTGGGGATATGGTGGACGACATTAACATTACCGGAGTGCCTCAGGTCAGTGGTTTCAAAAAAATTTTCCAGCGTAACCATCGCAATGTCAAGGTTACAATAACTGATAACTACAAACTCATTTTAAAAATATCCAAGACCAAATTTCAAGGAAAGCCCATGATGGGCAATTATTAAACTTACTCTTATGAAAACTTTTATCACATTACTGCTATTGGCCTTTACAACATCTATACAGGCACAGAAACCACTCGACACCATTTATGCCAATGACCAAAAGAACGTTGCCCTGTTTTTTCCCAATCCCATAAGGCAGGGCATTACAGGAATTTCCCATTTTGTGTTCACCTACAACCGTGAAAAGGAACAGTATTTTGGACTGTTACAGGCAAAACCGGGAACCGAGAGCAATCTTTTGGCCGTTACCAGTGACGGTAAGGTGTATTCCTATATCTTGAAATATTCCGAAAAACTTACCAAACTGAACTACTTCATCGACGAGGATGAAAGCATTGGCAATGAAAGCCCCACAATGGAAATACTCAAAACTGAAAATCCAGCAACCGCCACCAATAAGGATAGAACCGCTTATTTTCAAAGAGCTAGTGAATATTTACTCAGATCCGGTTCTGAAACCATTGCCGTAAAACGTAAAAAAGGAATCCGATTAAAGTTACAGAAAATGGTCTACGATGCTTCCGAGGTGCATCTGGTAATGGAGGTCAAGAACAAATCCGGAATCGATTTCGAAATTGACTATCTCAATGTGTACCGGACCAATGGCAACAATAAACGGAAAGCCTCTTACCAACGGTTGAGACAAGAGGTTGTTTATAAATATAAAATGCCCAACGCTATTGCTGATGGGAAATCGCAACGGTTTGTATTTGTGCTTCCAAAGTTTGTCCTAGGCGATAACGAAAAGTTGATGCTGGAACTGATGGAACGGAACGGGAGCAGAAAAGTGGTATTGGAGACAACTCTTTAACAAAATTACTGTACTATATAAACCTAAAAACCAAGCTTTATCGGCTTGGTTTTTTATCATTGGTTTTAAACCCAATTCGTTCCCTATTCTGTTGGTCAATCTGTACTTTATCTTTTTGCAATAGGTAGTTCAACGCTTGGTGGATGTCCTTGAATTTAACGTTCATTTCTTTTTCAAGTTTGGCTATTTGTTCCTTTAAATCCCCATAGTCCGCAAGATGCTTTCTATACATTACAAAAGCCCTAACAATGGAAATGTTTACCTGTATGGCCTTTTTACTCTTCAGTACACTGGAGAGCATGGCAACCCCTTGTTCAGAAAATGCAAAGGGAGCATATCGTAATCCCATTTTGTTAGATTCATTGGACATCACAAATTGTGACCTCCAATTCTCCAACTCCTCTTTGGTCAGTTCAAACATAAAATCATTGGGGAAACGGTCGATGTTCCGTCTCACTGCCTGTTTCAGCACTCTTGTTTCAACTCCATAAAGTTCGGCCAGGTCAAAATCCAACATGACTTTATATCCTCTAATCGTAAAGATTTTTTCTTTTATTATTGATAGTTCCATTTTATAGTTTTTGGTTATTAAAGTGCCTATCACATATTGTGATAAGCTTTGTTTGAATCATCTTTCTGTTCAGAAAATTGCACCCTTAATTTTTGCATATCATCGCTTACTTTACGCTCAATGACCTTGGCATAAATCTGGGTGGTCGAAATTTTCGAGTGACCCAACAGCTTCGATACCGTTTCAATAGGTATACCATTGCTCAATGTAACGGTAGTAGCAAATGTGTGCCTGGCAATGTGAAAGGTCAGGTTCTTTTTGATACCACAGACATCCGCAATCTCCTTTAAATAAGAGTTCAGCTTTTGGTTGGATATTTTGGGAAAGAGTCTACCCTGGGCAACGGCTTTGTAATTGTTTCTGTATTTTTCGATAATGGCCAAAGCTTTTGGAAGCAATGGTATACGGATGGGTTTGGTTGTTTTTTCACGTCTGTAATGAATCCATAATTCTCCATCAATGCCTATACAGATGTTATCTTCCGTCAAATGGATGACATCGATATAGCTCAAACTTGTATAGCAACTGAAAACGAACAAATCCCTTACCATTTGTAACCTTGCAATGGTCAGTTCCTTATTTTCGATTTCCTGGAGTTCGTCCAGACTCAAAAACCCGCGTTCCTTTTTTATGAACTTGGATTTAAAGTTGATGAACGGGTCACGTTCTATCCATCCCAATTTTTGCGACAGGTGTACCAACTTTCTGAACCGCTCGATATGTTTCATTACGGTATTGTTGCCCATCGGTTTCTGGTGGTCCTCCGGAACGTAGCTCCGCAGATACTTTTCGAACTTTATTATAAAATCATAATCCAGTTCCTGTAAATACTTATCGGTAGTCTTATATGCTTTTTTTAGGAACTTGAAAATATAGCGTTGGGTAGTGAAATAGTTTTTTTGGGTGCCCCATTTCAGCTTGCCCTCCATATCCTCATTATGGTAATTAATGATGTCCATAATGGAATGGCTATCGTCGTCCTCTCCAAAATACCTTGCTTTTACGGCTTGTGCGGTAATTAGTTTGCGTTCCGTTTTTAATTCCCGGTAGCATTCAAAAAGAAAGGTGTAGGTTTCGTCCAGATAGCTGTTGAGCATTCTGGATTTTTGGTTGTTTCCCTTTGCCCTGTTTCTGTGGATGTCCCAATCGGAGACCAGAGTTTTTCGTTTTAGGCTAATGGTCGCCCGTTTTCCGTTTACGGTAATTCTGGCATAGAGGGAAGCTTGCTTGTCTTTTGCCCTTGCGAAGTCTGCCCAGAACAAAATACTGAAGGTGGTCGATGTTTTCATTTGTTTCGTCTTTTAGTTAACAACAGGTGTTGTCAGACGAAAGCCAAATCACTTATAAAGATACATTTATTTACCGAACCAAAAAGGCTGCTTTAACAATTAGGTCAACACAAATGTTAAAACGGTTTTGTTATCCGATTTGTTGACTTTTGTTGACGCATTAAATCGAATCATTTGATTTCTCTAAAAAATAAAAAACCTGATAATCATTCGATTAACAGGTTTTTAGTAACAATTGATATGTTAAAAAGTCGGGGTGGCAGGATTCGAACCTGCGACCTCCTGCTCCCAAAGCAGGCGCGATAACCGGGCTACGCTACACCCCGAAAAAATTTCTTTAACGGGGAGCAAATATACTTTTTTTATACAATAACCAACGATATATTTTCTTAATTTTTAACAAAAAACCACTTAATAGCATTCAAATAAAAAACTTTAAATTAGCTTCAAAATATATTTTAATGATTTTCAAAAATAAAGAGAGTCTACTAACTATTATTTTGCATTTTAGTTTATTGTTTTCCTATTCACAAATTAGTGTTAAAGGAAAAGTAATTGACAATGAAAATGGTGCTTCAGTTGCCAATGTTCAAATTTTAAATCTTCAAACGAATGTCATTAAAAACACAAATGACAATGGAGAATTTGTAATATATGAAGCCGGAATTCATAGATTCAGTAAAACGGGATATCAAGATCAAGAAATTACTATTATAAATTCAGGATACCTTATTGTGCAACTTTATATAAACCCATCAGAATTAAATGAAGTTATAGTCAGTACCAATCAAATACCCGAAAAATTAAGAAAATCTGTTTCGACCATAAATATCATTACTTCTAAAGCCATCGAGAATTCAAATAATATTAATTTCAATACTGTTTTAAATCAAGTTCCAGGTGTTTTTATGCAAACAGGTTCCTTAAACACCAATAAAATATCCATTAGAGGTATTGGTTCAAGAAACTTATATGGAACATCAAAAATAAGAGCCTATTTTAAGGACATTCCTTTAACAACGGGTAACGGCGAAACTTCCATAGAAGATTTTGAACTTGGGTCAATTTCTCGTTTTGAAATCATAAAAGGTGCAGCTTCAAGTATTTATGGGGCTGGATTAGGTGGCACAATTCATTTAATGCCTCAAAACTCCTATCTCAATCAATCAAATATCCAAAGTGAGTTTTCAATGGGTTCATATGGTTTGATTAAAGGCATTATTAATATTAATCACGGAACCAAAACCAATAGCCTAAGAGTCATTTATAGCAATACGCATAGCAATGGGTATAGAAAAAACAATGAATATGACAGACAAACTTTCACATTTAATTCCAATCACTATTTAAACGAGAAAAATCAAATAACCTTTATAGGAAGTTATGTCGATTTAAAATCATTTATCCCAAGTTCCATTGATGAAGAAGCTTATAAAAACAACCCTACATCGGCTGCTTTTACATGGAAGCAATCAAAAGGCTATGAAGACTCACAAAGAGGTGTTTTTGGGGTTTCTTGGGATCATCGATACAATAACCATATAAAACATTTAACCAGTGTTTTTACTTCCTTTAAAAAAGCATATGAGCCAAGACCTTTTGATGTTCTAAAAGAAAACACCGTTGCATTAGGTATTAGAACCCGATTATTAGGAACACATACCTTATTTAACAATAACTTGAATTGGACTATGGGAGTCGAAGTTTTTAAAGATAACTATAAATATGGAACCTTTGAAAATTTATATCAAGATTATCCTGCTGGAACAGGAAGTGTACAAGGAGCATTATTATCTGATTTCAAAGAAAAAAGAACCTATTATAATGTCTTTTTTGAAACAAACTATAGCCTTACCGAGAAGACCACCCTTTCTATTGGTTTAAATTATAATAAAACACATTATAAATTAAAAGATAGATTTGTCACAGAAGCGAACCCAGACCAATCTGGTTCTTATACGTTTAATGCAATGTTATCTCCCAAGTTTGGTGTTTCTCATATTTTTTCTGATAATATAAGTGTATATTCAAATATTAGCCATGGCTTTTCGCCACCTACAACAACTGAAACTTTATTGCCAGATGGTTTAATAAATTCCAATATAAAACCAGAAACAGGTTGGAATTATGAGATTGGCACGCGTACAACCTTTAACAGCAACCGTCTGCAATTAAATATAGCAATTTACAGGCTTAATGTCAAAAATTTACTTGTTGCAAGAAGAACTTCCGACGATCAGTTTATTGGGGTTAATGCCGGAAAAACGCAACACGATGGCCTAGAGTTATCTTTGCAAAATCAATGGCTCACATCTAAAAAGTTTACATTAACACAATTCCTTACCTATACTCTAAATAATTTTGTTTTTAAGGAATTTATTGATGACAACAACAATTATTCTGGCAACAAATTAACTGGTGTCCCATCAAATATATTCAACACCGGAATAGATTTTACATCAGGAACAGGAATTTACGGAACCATCCAATTTCAACATGTTGGAAAAATACCCATGACAGATAGTAATTCCCTTTATTCAGATGATTATAATCTTACAAACCTAAAAGCAGGTTATAAACTATCTATTTATAAGAACCTGAATTTGAATATATATTTTGGACTTGACAATGTTTTTGATGAGCAATATGCATCACAAATACTCATTAACGCCATAGGCTTTGGCGGAAGTGCCCCTAGATATTATTATCCAGGAAATTCAATAAATTATTATTCCGGATTTAATTTAAATTTCTTATTTTAATAAAAAAAAACGATGAAACAATATTTTGCATTACTATCCGTGATTTTTTTATCCTCTTTCTCCTGTGCACAACCGCACCCAACAAAAATTTTAGCAGAAGATCCAGAGGTAGTTAATTTCACTAGTGAAGTTGTAATCCCAGGTTTAAATATCCCTTGGGGAATGGCCTTTTTACCGGACGGCAGTATGCTTGTTACTGAAAAAACCGGTGAATTTTATCATGTTATAAATGGTGAAAAACACGTTATTGAAGGTATGCCTGAAATTTACGTACGTGGACAAGGTGGATTAATGGATGTTAAATTGCATCCAAAATATGAAGAAAATGGATGGATTTACTTAACATACGCATCCCCTTTAGGTGAAGGTGATGGTGGGAACACTGCCATTATGAGAGCAAAACTTAACGGAAATACCTTAATTGAAAAAAAAGTGCTTTATAAGGCAAGTCCTAACTCCACCAAAGGCCAACATTTTGGCTCAAGAATAGAATTTGATAATGACGGGTATTTATATTTTTCAATTGGTGAACGCGGTAATCGTGATGTCAATCCGCAAGATATCACAAGAGATTGCGGAAAAATATATAGACTTTATGATGATGGCAGAATACCAGAAGACAATCCATTTATTAATGTACCCAATGCAAAAAAAGCCATTTACAGCTATGGACATCGCAATCCTCAAGGCCTCATAAAGCACCCTGTAACTGGGAAAATTTGGGAACATGAACATGGCCCTCAAGGTGGCGATGAAATAAACATCATTGAAAAAGGGAAAAATTATGGATGGCCAGTTATCTCTTATGGTATTAATTATGATGGCACTTCATTTACAGACATCACTGAAAAAGAAGGTATGGAACAACCGTTTTTCTATTGGACGCCTTCTATTGCACCTAGCGGAATGACCTTTGTTACTTCAAACCTATACCCAGATTGGAAGGGCAATCTTTTAGTTGGTTCTTTGAAATTCAATTATATTGAACGACTGGTTATAGAAAACAATCAAGTTGTAAAACGAGAAAAATTACTTGAAGGTATTGGGCGGGTAAGAAATGTAATTCAAGGACCAGATGGCTATATTTATGCCGGAATTGAAGGCAAAGGAATTATTAAAATAATTCCTCAAAAATAAAAATGAAGTTAGTTATAACTGCATTTCTAGTAATATTTATACTAACTATTACACTTATTCCGCAAAATGATCCTTTAAAAGAAAGCATAGTTAGAGGCAAAGAAATTTATATCGATTTTTGTATCACGTGTCACTTACCTTCTGGCTTAGGGACTGAAAACACATATCCTCCTTTGGTAAACTCAGATTATTTAAGAAATAACAGAGAAGCAAGTATAAGAGGCATTAAATTTGGACAAGAAGGCGAAATGACAGTAAACGATATGGTGTATAATAATGTCATGGCCCCTTTAGGTTTAAGTGATGCCGAAGTGGCAGATGTTATGAATTATATAACCAACAGTTGGGGAAATTCAAATAACAAAATGATTACTCCAGAAGAAGTTTCTGCAATTAAAAAATAAATTTTAAAGCCTTTTATACCTTTCCATTTAATTAACTTTGTATCATTAAACAAAACAAACAAGAATGCTGATCATAGGAATTGCCGGTGGCACAGGTTGTGGAAAAACAACGGTAGTAAATAAAATTATAAATGAACTCCCCGAAGGTGAAGTTGGTGTCATCTCACAAGATTCCTATTATAAAGATACATCGCATTTAAGCTATGAAGAGCGTATTAAGATAAATTTTGATCACCCAAGATCTATAGATTTTGAACTTTTGGTGACCCATTTGGAATCCCTAAAAAAAAACATTGCTATACACCAACCTGTCTATTCGTTCGTTAAACATAATAGAACCGGAGATACCATTTTAACGCACTCAAGAAAAGTAATGATTGTTGAAGGTATTTTAATATTTACAAACCCCGAACTAAGGGATATGTTTGATATTAAATTGTTTGTACATGCTGATACAGATGAACGCTTAATCAGACGTTTGAAACGTGATATATCTGAACGTGGCAGGGATTTAGACGAGGTTTTATTGCGCTATCAAAACACTTTAAAACCCATGCATGATCAGTTTATTGAACCTATGAAAGAGTATGCCGATATGATTATTCCAAACAATAAACACAATACGGTTGCCATAGACATTGTTAAATCCATTATTTCACAAAAACTATAAATGTCTGTTTTCAAACATAAATCCAAATTTTTAAAACCATTTAAAAATGTGTTTATCCTCATTTTAGTGGTTTTTATTGTTTGGATGCTGTTTTTTGATGCCAACTCCTGGCTTATCCATCATGAATTAAATTCAGATATTGATGATTTAGAATCACAAAAAGAATATTATCAAAAAGAGATTGAAAAAGATAAAAAAGCCATAAAAAAACTGAGCACTGAAGAAGGTTTGGAAAAATTTGCGCGCGAAGAGTATTATATGAAGCGTGATAGCGAGGAAATATTTATTATTGAATACGAAGACAGTTTAAAAACAACAGATAATGAGTAAATTATTTAATGGATTTGATGCCGTAACTTCAAAACAGTGGAAACAACAAATACAATTTGACCTGAAAGGCGCCAATTATAATGATGCGCTTATTTGGAAAACTGTTGAAGATATTGACGTAAAACCATTTTATCACGCTGATGAATTCAAGGTTTCACCCAAACTATCAAATAATGGGGCCACGTCATGGAATATTTGTCAAACTATCTATGTTGCTGATGTAAAAAAATCAAATAAAAAAGCTGTAGATGCTATTGAAAGAGGTGCTGAAAGCATCAAATTTATTATTCCAGATGAAACCATTTCCATAACCAATCTAATTGAAAATATTGACATCGCTTCTACCCCACTTTACTTTGAAATGGAATTCCTTTCTGAAAAATATATCAGTCGATTTTTAACCATTTCCAACAAAGAAAACATCCATATTCAAACTGATATTATTGGAAATCTCGCCAAAAGTGGAAACTGGTTTAGTTCACTTAAAAATGACCATATATTACTGGAAGCCATTGTAAAGCAAACCAATACTTTAACCATTGACGCTACCTTATATCAAAACTCTGGCGCCAACATGGTGCAGCAATTGGCATATGCTTTATCTCATTCCAATGAATACTTATCTCATTTTGATTCCATTCTTGAGAAAGATAAAAAGCAATCAACTAAAGTAATTTTTAATGTTTCAATGGGAACAAACTATTTTTTTGAAATTGCTAAACTCAGAGCTCTACGAATTTCGTGGAAAACACTAGCATCCCAATATGGTTATAATACCGCGTGTCTGATTAATGTAACCCCAACAAAACGCAACAAAACGCTGTATGATTACAACACCAACATGTTGCGAACCACAACCGAATATATGAGTGCCATATTGGGTGGAGCCAATTCCGTTTGTAGCTTATCATATGATGCGTTATATCATAAAGACAATGAATTTGGAGAACGTATAGCCCGCAATCAACTATTAATTTTGAAATATGAAAGTTATTTTGATAAAGTAGCTAATCCGGCAGATGGTTCCTACTTTATTGAAACATTAACCAACCAATTAGCTGAAAAAGCCTTGGAATTATTTAAAAACATAGAAGCAAATGGTGGTTTTTTAACCCAATTAAAAACAGGGACCATTCAGAGAAAAATAAAAGAAAGTGCCACCAAAGAACAACAGCGGTTTGACAATGACGAAAAAATTTTAGTTGGCAGTAACAAAAACGTAAATCCCAATGATAAAATGAAAAATGAGCTTGAACTTTATCCTTTTGTCAAAACAAACCAAAGAAAAACCTTGATTGAACCAATAATTGAAAAAAGATTATCAGAAAAACTAGAACAACAACGATTAAAAACAGAAGATTAAAATGAAAACAAAATTTTACCTAATGACATTGTTATGTCTGTTTACATTATTTAGCTGTAAACAAAACAATACTTTTACAGACTTCAAATATGCAGACCAACCAGTTGTTTTAAACTGTGAAAACTTAAATTCAAAACTGTATCAAGAAGCCCTTTATTCTTTTGAAAATGATATTGCAAATTTTTACAGTAAAGATAAAAATAGTCTATCAAGATCATATTCTCAATTTATTAGAGCTTCTGCGTTTAACCAAGTAAAATTTACAGAAATTGTCTCTCCTCATACATTACAAGTTTTTGAAGCCTTAAAAAAAGATTCTGATTTATGGAATTCAAATAATTCCACAGATCATTTTAATTACAAGAGTTCTTTGATGAATTGTATTGCAAAAAATATTGGCGATAAAGATTTAAAAACCACATTAAACGCCTTGTTATCAACCAATAGCATGAGTTCTAAATTATTTAATGCACCATTAATATCCAACTATGGATCTGTGATTAACGACAAATATTTAGCTACCTACGTTGCTTTTGATTTATTTTATGCCAGATTATTTGATGTTGATTTTACGCAAATTAAAGCAGAAAAACCACAAGCAAAAGTTGATTTTAATGTAACTCAATAATTTCAATAATTCCTGAAGTTCATTAAAAAATAGGGCATAAATTTTAGATTAAATAAAACTAGTCTTATTTTTTAGCAAATCAATTTTTTACTTTATGTGTGAATCTTCTTAAATTTTAATATTAGACTAAAAATAATAGGGATTAATGTTAACAAGTTCGATTTTTATTCCTCATAAATAATCGTATTTTTACCGCTCATAAAACCAAATCGAATTAATGGGTAAAATCATTGCAATTGCCAACCAAAAAGGTGGCGTTGGAAAAACAACAACGTCAATCAATTTAGCCGCTTCACTCGGCGTACTTGAAAAAAAAGTATTACTTATAGATGCTGACCCTCAGGCAAATGCAACATCAGGTTTAGGAATAAACGTGGATACCGTTGAAATAGGAACGTATCAACTTTTAGAACACTCTAATTCGGCCAAAGAAGCCGTTATAACCACTGATACGCCAAATTTAGACATCATTCCTTCACATATAGACTTAGTTGCTATTGAAATTGAATTGGTAGATAAGGAGGAACGAGAATATATGCTTAAAAAAGCCTTAGTGGACATTAAAAATGACTATGACTTTATTATAATTGATTGTGCGCCATCACTTGGATTACTAACCTTAAATGCTCTTACCGCAGCAGATGCCGTAATTATTCCTATTCAATGTGAATATTTTGCGCTTGAAGGTTTAGGGAAATTGTTAAACACCATAAAAAGTGTTCAAAAAATTCACAATCCAGAGCTGGATATTGAAGGTTTATTGCTTACCATGTATGACTCCAGATTAAGATTATCAAATCAAGTGGTTGAAGAAGTTCAAAAGCATTTCAATAACATGGTATTTCAAACTATTATTCAACGAAATGTGCGTTTAAGCGAAGCACCAAGTTACGGAGAGAACATAATTAAATATGATGCAACTAGCAAAGGTGCCACAAATTACTTAAGTTTGGCAAAAGAAATTATCAATAAAAACTCCTAAATTATGGCTAAAGCAATTAAGAAACAAGCTTTAGGTAGAGGTTTATCAGCGCTTTTAAAAGATCCTAGTAATGACATTCAATCTGTTCAAGATAAGAATGCCAATAAAGTTATTGGAAGTATTATTGATCTTGATATTGATGCTATTGATGTAAATCCATTTCAGCCCCGAACAAATTTTAATGAAGAATCACTTCGAGAGTTAGCCTCTTCCATTAAAGAACTCGGGGTTATACAACCCATAACTGTTAGAAAATTAGGGTTTAACAGCTACCAGCTCGTATCTGGAGAACGTCGTTTCAGAGCTTCAAAATTAATTGGATTAGAAACCATTCCGGCTTATATAAGATTAGCTAACGACCAAGAATCATTAGAAATGGCCTTGGTTGAAAATATTCAACGTCAAGATTTAGATCCTATTGAAATTGCCTTATCCTACCAACGATTAATTGAAGAAATTAAGGTTACACAAGAGGTGTTAAGTGAACGCGTTGGAAAAAAACGTTCAACCATTGCTAATTATTTACGTTTATTAAAACTAGATCCTATAATCCAAACGGGAATGCGTGATGGGTTTATCTCCATGGGTCATGGTCGTGCCATTATTACTATTGAAGACCAAGCGGCTCAACTGGATATCTATGAAAAACTTCTTTCTAATAAATTATCTGTAAGAGAAACTGAAGCCTTGGTACGAAATTATAACAATCCAGAAACTAGTGTTATAACACCTAAAAATGAAACCACACCTGAGATTCCTGAATTTATACAAAAAGGTATAAAAGAATTTTCAGAATACTTTGGACACAAAATAGACGTTAAAGTATCAAAAAATGGAGCAGGAAAAATTACCATTCCTTTTCATTCCGAAGAAGATTTTAACCGTCTAAAAAAACTTGTTAAACGTGCCAAGTAAATTATTAATACTATATGTATTCTTGTTTTTGTCTTGTTATTATATCACAGCACAAAACCAAGAAAAAGATAATTTACCTGCCACTATTACTACTGAAGACGAAATAGAAATTGCCGAACCAATTAATCCGTTAGCACCTGCAAAAGCTGCCTTTTACTCAGCAGTATTACCTGGTTTAGGACAAGCATATAATAAAAAATATTGGAAAATCCCCATCGTATATGCCGCTTTAGGTACCGGCATCTATTTTTATATTGATAACAATAAAAATTATAACCTTTACAGAGATGCCTATAAAAGGCGATTGGCAGGATTTGAGGATGATGAATTTTTTGGCAGGATTACTCTGGATGGTTTGCAACGTGCCCAAAAATTATACCGAAAAAACAAAGAAATCTCTCTTTTGGTTACCATGGGGATGTACGCTTTAAATATTATTGATGCCAACGTGGACGCTCATTTAATGCAATATAACATAGATGAAAATTTAACGCTTGCACCACATGTTATCATCAATGAAATAAACGCAAAAAGTGATGTGGGATTAACCTTAAATTTTAAATTTTAATAACTACAAAAAGCCATTAAATAAAAAGATGAAAATCGCATTATTAGGTTACGGAAAAATGGGTAAAACCATTGAGCAAATAGCAATACAGCGTGGGCATCAAATCATACTTACGGTGGATAAGGATGATGACGATTATGATATTACAAAAGCCGACGTAGCCATTGATTTCAGTATTCCAACGGTAGCTTTTAATAATATTTCAAATTGTATAAACCATAAAGTTCCTGTGATTTCAGGAACAACAGGATGGCTTCAAGATTATGATAAAGCAGTTGCACTTTGTAAAGAAAAAGACGCTGCACTTATTTATGCGTCAAATTTTAGTTTAGGCGTCAATATTTTTTTCGAACTCAATAAAACGCTTGCAAAAATGATGGGGCAACTTCAACAATATCAAGTAAGTTTGGAAGAAATTCATCATACCCAAAAATTAGATGCCCCAAGCGGAACTGCTATAACTTTGGCAAATGGTATTATTTCAGAACATTCTGGTTATGAAAACTGGAAGCTTGATTCCAATGAAAATAAAGTTATTCCTATTACTGCAAAACGCATTGAAGATGTCCCCGGAACCCACACGGTTACTTATAAAAGTGACGTAGATACCATAACTATTGAACATCAGGCACATAACAGACAAGGGTTTGCTCTTGGTGCCGTTATTGCTGCGGAATGGATTGTTGGAAAAAAAGGTGTGTTTACCATGAATGATGTGTTAAATATTGGTTAATCCTTTTAAAAAGAGTAACATAATAAAATTTAATACCACTAACTATAAAATAAAATAATTATGACTTTAATGCAATGGTTTATATTTTTCTTGGTGATTCAAGGCATTCATGGTTTAGGAACCTGGAAATTATATATAAAAGCAGGCAGACAAGCTTGGGAAGCATTTATCCCTGTTTATAATGCCGTGGTATTAATGAAAATAATAAATAGACCTTGGTGGTGGACTATCTTATTGTTTTTACCCATTGTAAACCTCATTATGTTTGCTGTAGTTTGGGTAGAAACTGCCAGAAGCTTTGGAAAAAATTCTAATATTGATAGCTTATTAGCAGTTTTAACTTTAGGTTTTTATAATTACTACTTAAATTATTTTGCTGAAGTTGAACATAATAAAGACAGAAGTTTACAACCAAGAACTGGTTTAGGAGATTGGGTAAGCTCTATCTTATTTGCCATTGTTGCGGCTACCATTGTGCATACCTATTTTATTCAACCATTTACCATACCAACGTCATCATTGGAAAAAACACTGTTGGTTGGCGATTTTCTGTTTGTTAGCAAGCTTAATTATGGAGCCAGAATACCTATGACAACCATAGCAGCTCCAATGGTTCATGATACTATTCCTTTTCCAAAAATCAAATCGTATGTTTCAAGATTTGAGTTGCCTTATTTAAGATTTCCAGCATTTCAAAAAATTAAACATAATGATATTGTTGTTTTCAACTGGCCTGTTGATACCATGCTGGACATGAGACATACCGATAAATACTATTATAAGCCCATAGATAAAAAAACCAATTATGTAAAACGTTGTGTTGGACTTCCTGGGGATTCTCTTGAAGTAAAAAATGGTTTTGTTTACATTAATGGGAAACAAAATGTTTTACCAGACCGTGCAAAGCTTCAGTTTTCATATATGATTGAAACTAAAAATGGCCCATTTAATAGTTCTCAATTAGCCAACAGATACAATATCACAGATTTTCCGCAGTATAATCAGGATGGATCCGTCAGCTATTTTCCTGCCATAACGGATGAAGATTTGAATACATTTAAAAATCATCCCAACGTTAAAAGTATCACACCATTAAAGGAAGAAAAAGGTAAAAGAGACCCCAATATTTTCCCTCAGAACCCAGATTACAACTGGAACAATGATTTCTTTGGCCCATTGTACATACCCCAAGCAGGAAAAACCATCGATATTAATTTAAATGTATTACCGCTTTATAAACGGGTTATTACCGCATATGAAGGCAATACGCTTAAAATTCAAGGGAACCAAATTTTAATTAACGGAAAGATTGCAACTACCTATACCTTTAAACAAGATTACTATTGGATGATGGGTGATAATAGGCATAATTCACAAGACGCCAGAGCATGGGGATTTGTACCTTTTGATCACGTTGTTGGTAAGCCTGTATTTATTTGGATGAGCTGGAATACCAATGGTAAAGGTCTGGAAAAAATACGTTTTGATAGATTATTTACTACTGTTGGAGGAAGTGGGCAACCGGTGTCTTATTTTATTCCGTTTTTAGTCATTCTTTTTGGATGGATGGGCTATAATAAATGGAGAAGACGTAAAAAAAATAGTTGATTTGTTTTTTGTTAATTCGGTAATTTGAAATGTATACTTATAGTTTGAAAAGTTAGATGTTTGGATTGAATCAAAAGCACTTTCAAAAAATATTTATATTATTACTAATGAATTTCCTCTTGATGAAAAATTTGGTTTAACATCACAATTAAAAAGGGCATCTATATCCATATGCTCCAATATTGCTGAAGGTTCAGCTAGAAAAACAAATAAAGACAAGGCTCATTTTACAATAATGGCTTTTAGTTCTGCTGTTGAAGTTTTAAATCAAATTATTATTGCACATGAGTTAGATTTTATTGATTTAAAACAATACACAAGTTTAAGAGAACAAATTGAAAGTATTACAAATAAATTGAATGCGTTAAGAAACTATCAAATAAACAAATAAACAAATAAACGCATCAACAAATGGACATTTTAATTCATCCTACATATTTCCCAAATATCGCACATTTTGTAGCTATGGTTAAAGCTAAAAATGTGACCTTTGAGGCGGATGATAATTTTTTAAAACAAACCTTTAGAAACCGCACACATATCTATGCGGCTAATGGATTGTTGCTTTTGAATATTCCGGTGGTTCATACACAAAAAAATCGTCAAAAATATCGTGATGTAAAAATTTTTCAAAACACTGAGTGGCAAGATTTACATTGGAAATCAATACAATCAGCGTACAGAACCTCTCCTTTTTTTGAATATTATGAAGATGATTTGCGGCCATTGTTCAACAAGAAGATGGACTGTATCTTAGATTTTAATATGAAATGTTTTGAAGTGGTTTGTGATTGCTTACAAATTGACATTACTTTTTCAAAATCTGAAAGCTACCAAAAGCAAGTTGAGGACCTAACTGATTTTAGATATTTAGTGAATGCTAAAATGGAACAACCACAATTTGAACCTTACACACAGGTGTTTAATTCCAAACATGGATTTTTAAATAATTTAAGCATATTGGATTTGTTATTTAATGAAGGCCCAAATGCGCTTAGCTATTTAGAAAGGCAATCTTTAAAAACAATCTGATGCTTCAAACATGGGTTCATTACGGTTGTCATGTCTTTATACCGTTATTTGTTGCGTTGATAGCCTATAGAAAAATTTGGTTTAAGGCTTTTATAATTATGCTTTCCGGCTTATTGATAGATTTGGATCATCTTCTGGCGAACCCCATTTTTGAATCCAGCAGATGCAGCATAAATTTTCATCCACTTCATTCCTATTATGCCGTTGGTGTTTATGTGTTATTATTACTTCCGAAGAAAACCCGTTTAATAGGTTTAGGTTTGGCAATACATATCTTTTCGGATTTTATTGATTGTTCTTTTATGTAAAACAGAAATTAATCTTCTAAACTAAGTGACGTCATTATTGGGAAATGGTCTGATAAATGATCATCATAGGTTTTAAAAGTATTTACCTTAAATGATTCATCAGCAAAAATAAAATCAATTCTAATAGGGAAATATTTAAAATGATAGGTTCTGCCAAAACCATTACCGGCTTTTTTAAAAGTATCTTTCAAATCACCTTTAATTTTTCTATATACATAGGAATACGCCGTATTATTAAAATCACCACATATAATCATTTTATATTTACTTTCCTGCTTATGCATTAAAAATAAATCAGTTTGAAATTGTTGCCTTTTAAAAGTAATTCCGGCAAGTTTAAAAAGACGCTCTGACCCTTCTACTTTAAGTTTATCAACATCTGTATTAATCCGTAAGGATTCCAGATGAATATTATAAACCCGGATGGTATCCTTGCCTTTTACAATATCAGCAAAAATGGCATTGTTAGGGGTTTCAGGGAATTCAACAGAGCCAGAATTTACAATAGGATATTGCGAAAAAATTACTTGACCATGTTTTGTTTTTGTACCAGAAAGCTTCTCATACTTATATTTAAAAAACGAAAAATCAATATTTGAATCTGGATGATATTCTTGAATGCTTAAAATATCAGGCGCTTCTGATTTAATAAAATCAACAATTTTAGTATCAATATTCTTTTCTTTGATCCAGTCATATAAATTAAACAGGCGTACATTAAAGTTCATGACTTTAATATCATTCTTTACATTTTCATCTGAAGAAGAAGAAAATTTATATAAGGAACCATTGAGGAAATAACTCAAACACAAAACAACAAATGATAAAACAATTTGTTTTTTTAACTTAAATAACCAATATAAAAAAAACAGGACATTAAGAAGGATTACCAATGGCACACCTAAACTAAGTACTGAAAGCACTGAAAATGTTTTTGGCGGTACAAATGGAAGAATCAACATCAATAGTAGCAGTGTTGCTGCTAAAGCATTCAATACATACACCAATTTATCAACACCACCCAATGTCTTCATAACATTTATTCCCCTGCTTTAAATAAAAATTCTTTTTCTTCAGCGGTTAAACTATCATAACCACTTTTACTTATTTTATCTAAAATAACATCAATTTTCTTCTGTTTATTAAATTGGTCAAAATCACCTTTAGCAAAACCTCCAACTTTTGATTTATTTTTGTGCACTGTTTTTAATGGCCCTTTTTTTGAAGTTTTAAAATAATTCCCAATACCATCCATTAACCGTTCAAATCCTTTACCAATATCATACCCTTTTCGTAATTGTATGGCATAATAATAACCTAACAACGCGCCACCTATATGAGCTAAATTCCCTCCTGAATTCATCCCAAATAATCCAATAACATCAAGGACCACAATAGCCAATCCAAAATACCAGAGCTTTAAATTGAAAGTAAAAAAGCGGACTTCTTTATTGGGCATATAAGCGCACAAGAAAATCAACAACGCCCTAACCGCTGCTGAAGCACCTACAAGCCTATTTCCTGTTGTAAACACCTGTGGAAACAAACTATAACAAGTTACAAATAATAAACCGCCTGCAATAGCGCCTAAAAAATAGATGTTTAAGGCGAGTTTAGGGTTGAATAAATTAAGGAATAGTTGTCCAATTACATAGAGCCAAAGCATATTAAAAAGAATGTGCAAAAAATCATAATGAACAAATGCATAGGTGATTATAGCCCAGGGTTTCACAATAAAATCTGAAAAATCACTTGGAAGTTCAAACCAACTCAAGCCTGACTGGGGTGCAATGCTTTGCGTTAATTGCAGCAATAAACCTATAATATAAATTACAACATTAACGGCTATAATCTTTTCAAGAACATTGAGTCTTGATAACTTATTTTTTAAATCTTGAGAGAGGGTCATTAATACCAACGATTTTTATTAAACTGTGTTTTTTTCCAATACCACATGATAAAAAATCCGGTTAATGCGCCACCAACATGTGCCATATATGCGGTATTACTCGGACTGAAAAAAGACTGTCCTGTTAGCCCTGAAATTAAATCTAATATGATAATTCCTGGAATAAAATATTTTGCTTTAATAGGAATGGGCAAAAATATCAACATCAGTTCAGCTTCCGGGTTCATCATCCCAAAAGCCACCAAAATACCCATAATACATCCAGAGGCACCAACCATTGTTACATTAAAAATTGGGGCTATATGTTGAAGATTGGCAAATTGTGCTTGTGTTATACCTCTGATAGCCTCGTTATTGGTTAACATTTTTGATATATCATCCGCAGATATTCCAGAGTTAATTAAGGAATTATATGACGGTAAAAAATTAAAATAATAAAAAGCTGTCTGCAAAACAAGTGCCCCTAATCCCGCAGATATGTAAATAAACAAAAACTTTTTACTGCCCAAATATTGTTCAACAGGTGAACCAAACATCCAAAGGGCAAACATATTAAATAAAATATGGCCAAAACCTCCGTGCATAAACATATGTGTTATAATTTGCCAGTATTCAAAATCCGGGTTTTTAGGAAAATGCAATGCAAATAAATCATAAAATAACGTGCCATTTCCAATTGCTAACGTCGCAACAAACATAATCACGTTAATGATTAATAAATGTTTAACGGTTTCTGATATTCTCATCATATTTAAATAAATTTTTTATCCAATTCGTCCACACTCATGGTTATAAATGTGCTTCTGTTAGTAGGTGACACATTTGGTTCTTTGCATGCAAACAAACTATTAACTAAATGTTCTTGTTCGTTTTTTTTAAGTGGTTGTCCTGTTTTAATCGCTAAACTTTTCGCCAAAGATTTTGCCAACAGGTCGGTAATACTAAAATTACTATCGGGCACCTCATTTTCTACATCACTAATTAATTGCTCTAAAATAATGGATACTTCACTTTCCGGAATACTGACAGGCACTCCTGTAATTTCAACAGACTCTTTGGTTAGGTTTGAAAATATAAAGCCTGTATGTTTAAGATCTTCTTTTAGTTGTTTAATTATTTCAATTTCTGGCGTGGAAAAATGAAGTGTCAACGGAAATAATAATTGCTGACTTGAGGCGCCCTCAACTGTTAATTGTTCTAATAAATTTTCGTATAAAACCCGTTGATGTGCTCGCTGTTGATCAATTAACAACATACCGGATTTAATAGTGCTAACAATATATTTATTGTGCAATTGATAGGTTGTTTGAACAGTATCTAAATATTTATCATCAAATAATATTTTCGAATTACTTTCACTCTCAAAATGAACTTCACTAAAATCTTGCTGTGTTTTGGTTCCTTTTGATTCTAATCCTTCATATAAATTTTCCCAGCCTGTTGCAGCTTCTTTTTTATAAGTTGTTGTATGCGTTTGAGAATTTCTCTGGTCATTAAAAGGATTAAAATTTCTATCAATTTCAATAACCGGCCTATTTCCCGCATTTTGATTATAATTATAAGGAACATCCAAATTAGGGTCACGTTCAAAATCTAAAACCGGTGCAATATTAAACTGTCCTAAACTATGCTTCACAGCAGAACGCAATAAAGCGTATAACGCATGCTCATCATCAAACTTAATTTCTGTTTTTGTAGGATGGATATTAATATCAATGCTTTGTGGGTTTACCGTTAAGTTTAAAAAATAACTTGGGTGCATGCCTGGTTTCAATAAACCATCAAATGCTGAGACGATGGAATGATTTAAATAAGCACTTTTAATAAAACGATTGTTCACAAAAAAATACTGTTCACCTCTGGTTTTTTTTGCAAATTCCGGCTTCCCAACAAAACCTGATATTTTAAGAATCTCTGTATCTTCAATAACAGGAACCAATTTTTCATTGGTTTTATTTCCAAAAATGTTTACAATGCGTTGTCTGTAATTGCTTTCATGCAAATTAAAGAGTTCGCTTCCGTTATTATAAAGTACAAATGCAATGGTTGGATGCGCCAATGCAACCCTGTGAAATTCATCTATCACATGACGTAATTCAACGGTATTCGACTTCAAAAAATTTCGCCTTGCTGGAATATTAAAAAATAAATTTTTAACGGAAATTGACGTGCCTTTTGGTGTCACCACAACTTCTTGCGCTACAACATCACTGCCTTCAATAATAATGGACGTACCCACTTCATCTTGAGCTTGCTTGGTTCTTAATTCTACATGGGCAATGGCAGCAATACTTGCCAAGGCTTCTCCGCGAAATCCTTTGGTATGTAATTGAAACAAATCATCGGCTGTTCTTATTTTAGAAGTTGCATGCCTTTCAAAACTTAACCTCGCATCCGTTGTACTCATGCCCTTGCCATCGTCAATGACCTGAACCAAAGTTTTACCAGCATCTTTAATGATAAGTTTTATTTTGGTAGCATCTGCATCAATGGCATTTTCAAGTAATTCCTTAACTACAGAAGCCGGACGTTGTACAACTTCGCCAGCTGCTATTTGATTTGCAACATGATCTGGTAAGAGTTGTATAATGTCTGCCATTTATTTTTTTGAAAAGAAAATTGACAAGTCAAAATCAATGATAAATAGAAATAACAAAAGAAGAACACAAATGATTATGATGATGCGTTTTGTGGCCGTTTTATCAGGATTGTTTCTTAAATCATCTAATGCATTATTGATTTTAGTTTTCAGTCCTGCGTTGCTTCCAACTGTTTTTCTATACTCATCAAACTTATGTTTTATTTGAAACGGACTGCCTTCACCCTTATCATCAAAATGACGCGGTGTATAACTAAATTTTTTATTTTTTCTTAATTTAAAAATCCCCATAATAATTTATATCAAGCTAATTAAACTTAATATCTATAATGTACATACATAGTACTATTATTACTAAAAGCAATAGCAATAACGGTAATGATAACCAACGCTTTCGTTTTCGGTTACCTGTTCCTAGGTTATTTCGCCATTTTGTTCTAAAATCGATAAACTTAGAATTCTCCCTTTTTTCAGCATGGACTTCAATGTCTTTGGAAAATCTAGGTGTATATTTAAATGCTTTATTTTTTCGTGGTTTTAACACAATGAATTCATGGTATATCTTTCAAAAATACTTAAAAATAGATAGAAACAGTAATAGGAATTGCCAAAAATTGTTAACAAAAACAATTAATGTCTGAAATGAAAAACATAACGGTCGAGGTGAAATTAATTAACTGTTTTTACGTAACTCAGCCATTTTTATAGCTGCAACTGCCGCTTCAGTCCCTTTATTTCCATGCTTCCCGCCTGAACGAGCTTTTGCTTGTTGTAAATTATCATCAGTTAGCACGCAAAAAATAACAGGCGTTTCATTTGTTACATTTAAGTCTTTTATGCCTTGTGAAACCGCTTCACAAACAAAATCAAAATGCTTTGTTTCACCTTGAATGACACTACCAATGGCTATAACAGCATTTACCAATTGTTTTTGCATTTTTTTACAACCATAAACAAGCTCAAAACTACCTGGAACATTCCATCGAATAATATTACTTGGCAGTGCTCCGTGCTCAATTAAGGTGTCATAAGCGCCGTTAAATAAGTTTTCAGTAATAGTATCATTCCATTCAGAAACAACAATCCCAAACCGAAATTTATTCGCGTTTGGGATTGTTGTTTTATCATAGGATGATAAATTATGATTTGCCGTAGCCATATTAATATTTATTTGCCAATACTTTTGCTTTACCTATTAATACATCAACCATTGCAATTTCTGATGCATTTGGGTATTTTTCTTTTATGGTTTCAAAATAGGTCAATGCCTTATCTGCTTTTCCTAAATCTAACGAAATGGTTCCTGCCTTATACAAATACATGGGTGTTGTATATTCATTATCACGCATGTTTGCAGCTTGATCATAATAATCCAAAGCATCGTCCAATTGATTCAATTGAACAAATGCATCTCCTATATTTCCTTTGGCCAATGGGCCTAATACTTCATCATCACTTGAAAAATCACTTAAATACGTTACCGCATTTTTATAATCTTTCATTTTTAAATACGCTGTTCCTGCATAATAATTTGCAAGATTAGCTGCTGGAGTTCCACTGTACTCCTTAATAATATCCAACATTCCAAACTTACCTTCTCCCCCATTTAGAGCCAAATTAAATAAGGAATCTTTTTCTACACCATTCACTGCCTCGTCAAAATATTTTTGAGCCTGAAACATATCATTCATAGCAGTGGCTTGTTTTGGTTTAACCAAATATTCATTATACCCTAAATAACCTAAAACAATCGCAGCAACGATACCTATAATAATAAAAATATACTTTTGATTTTTCTCTACAAACAATTCTGTTTTCGAAGCTGTTTGATCCAGTTTATTAAACACTTCAGCAGTTGTTGAACCTGATTCAATATTATGATCTCTTCCTTCTTTGTTTTTTGGTTTGTATCCTCTTTTATTATAAGTGGCCATATGTTCTATTTTAATGCGTGGCAAAAATATAATTTTTCTACATATTTAAAAGGTTATTTTTTTGTTATTTTTGAATAATTTGCACGGGCTTTTATATAAATACATTTAAAAAAAGCCTTTAGTTACTTTTTATATGATTTTAAAATCACTTTCATTACTCAACTATAAAAATTTTGAAACTAAATCCTTCTCTTTCAATGAGAAAATAAATTGCATTGTTGGCAATAACGGCATTGGAAAAACCAATGTCCTGGATGCTATTTATCATTTATCCTTCGGAAAAAGTTATTTTAATCCGGTAGCAACACAAAACATTAAACACGATGCTGATTTTTTTGTTGTTAATGGTGATTACATTAAACACGATAAACCAGAAAAAGTAATTATTAGTTTAAAGCGCGGACAAAAAAAAATTATAAAAAGAAATGGTAAAGACTATGAGAAATTTAGCGAACATATTGGCTTTTTACCGTTGGTTATTATTTCACCTGCTGATAGGGATTTAATTATAGAAGGCAGTGATACCAGGCGCAAATTTATTGATAGCGTCATATCACAAAGCGACAAAGCGTATTTGGTTGATTTAATAAATTATAATAAAATCCTGGGCCAGCGCAATGCCTTATTAAAGTATTTCGCTTTAAACCATACGTTTAATCAAGACACCTTGGAAATTTACAATAATCAGTTAACCAGTTTCGGTGCTAATATTTTTAAAAAACGAGATTCCTTTTTAAAAACTTTCATTCCCATATTTAAATTGCGATATCAAGCTATAAGTAATGACAATGAAAATGTGAATTTAGTGTATCAAAGTGATTTATTTGAAAATAGTCTAGGCATCCTTTTGAAAAACTGCATCAACAAGGATAAAGCACTGCATTATACAAGTGTGGGCATTCATAAAGACGATTTACATTTTAATATAGAAGCACACCCCATTAAAAAATTTGGAAGCCAAGGACAACAAAAGTCCTTTTTAATTGCACTTAAACTGGCTCAGTTTGATTTTTTAAAAAAACAAAGTGGTGTGAATCCCATATTGTTATTGGATGATATTTTTGATAAATTAGACGAGCAACGTGTGGCTCAGATTATAAAACTGGTAGATGATGAAAATTTTGGACAAATTTTTATTAGCGATACACATGCCGATAGAACTGAAAATGCCATCAAACAAGTGCATCAATCTTATGACATATTTAAACTTTAAAAAATGAGGCATTTTGTTATATTGCTATTCGTGCTAATAAATATTAGTTGTAAAAAAAATCCTGAAAGCTTTATAGAGCATATAAATGGTTATTGGGAGATTGAAAAGGTAATATTAGCTTCAGGTGAAGAACGTGACTATACTTACAATGAATTTATAGATTATTTTCAGGTTTCTGATGATTTAACAGGAATTAGAAAAAAATTAAAACCAACATTAAGGGGCACCTTTGAAACTACTGATGATTCTGAAAATTTTATATTGAAAATTGAAAACGACAGTTTAAACATCTATTATAAGACTCTGTTTTCAAGCTGGAAAGAAACTATTTTGTTAGCTACAAATCAAAAACTTAAAATAATAGACTCACATAAAAATGTATTTATATATAAACAATATAAGCCTCTAAATTTAAACTAATGGCAAAACGCAACAATGAACATATAAGTATTTCAGATGCCTTAAAAGAATTTGTTGATTCCAATAAATTAGAAAAAGGATTAAATAAAGTGAATGCTGCAGAAGCTTGGGTTAAGCTTTTGGGAAAGGGTGTTAACAATTATACAACAGCGGTCCAACTTGAGCGGAATACACTTTATGTACACCTTAGCTCCAGTGTTTTACGGGAAGAATTAAGCTATGGCAAAGAAAAAATAATTGCGATGTTAAATGAAGAAATGGGCAATGAGGTTATTAAAAAACTAATTTTGCGTTAATTACAAAAAAATAAAAAGCTAATTATTTAAATAATCCTAATATTTAGTTTATCTTTGTGGCTTAATTTTTATAATATTTAAACAATGAGTAAAGGTACAGTAAAATTTTTCAACGATTCTAAAGGTTTTGGATTCATCGTTGAAGATGGCAACAACAAAGAACATTTTGTACACATTTCTGGATTAATCGATGAAATTCGTGAAGGTGATGCAGTAGAATTTGATTTGCAAGAAGGTAAAAAAGGTTTGAACGCAGTAAACGTAAAAGTAATCTAATATATACTTTAACTATTTACAATGTAAAGCCTATCAAATTTGATAGGCTTTTTTGATGCTTAAAATTGAGATTGAAATAACCTTATTAAATCACAAGAGGCTGTCTGAAAAAGTATATATAAACCGTCATTACGAGAAATTTTTATTTCGAAGTAATCTGTAAATCAACAACTTGCAATTCACAGATTGCTTCTCCCGATAGCTATCGGGACTTGCAATGACGCCTTTTCAGACAGCCTCTTGTGCTTTATCTAAATTTATTATTTACTAAAATATTTCTCTTCCAGCAAAATGAAATGCACCTTCAATAGCAGCATTTTCATTACTATCACTTCCGTGTACCGCATTTTCACTTATTGAATCTGCAAATAATTTCCGTATAGTTCCTTCAGCAGCATCTGCAGGATTTGTAGCTCCAATTAAGGTTCTGAAATCTTCAACGGCATTATCCTTTTCTAAAATTGCGGCTACAATGGGGCCACGTGTCATATAATCAACCAACTCTCCATAAAACGGACGTTCTTTATGAATTGCATAAAATGTTTTGGCATCGTTTGTTGTCATTTGGGTTAATTTCAATGCGATGATTTTAAACCCGGAAGCTGAAATTTTATCTAATATAGCGCCAATGTTCCCTTTTTCAACAGCATCGGGCTTAAGCATTGTAAATGTTCTATTTGTTACCATTTTTTGATTTTAAATTTATTCTATTTTTAAAAAACAGATGATTTTATACCTTTGAATTTTCGTGCAAAATTAACCTATTTCTTATTAAAAACAAATCAATCCAATTTTAAAAAAATTGTATATTCGCTTTCTATGACACCACAAGACATTATAAAAATCAAGCAATTATTAGCGGCTCCAAAACAAATTGTAATTGTTACGCATAAAAACCCTGACGGAGATGCTATGGGCTCAACATTAGGGTTATACCATTATCTAAAAAAATATAATCATCAAACTACTGTAATCACACCGAATGAGTTTCCTGATTTTTTAAAATGGATGCCTGGTGAAAATTCTATTTTGAAATATGATTCTGAAACCAATGTATGCAATGAACTAATAAACAGTGCAGATATTATTTTCACACTTGATTTTAATGAATTCCATAGAACTGGTCATATGGAAAAGGTCCTGGAGCACAGTAAAGCATTGAAAATATTGATTGATCATCATCAAGCACCAGGCTCTTATGCTCAATATGCATTTTCTGATGTTACCATGAGTTCTACCTGTGAAATGGTATATCATTTTATTGATATGTTAGGGGACACTGATGTTATTGATGTTGACATTGCTACCTGCTTATATGTTGGTATCATGACTGATACTGGTTCATTTAGGTTTCCATGTACCACAAGTGCTACCCACAAAATAATAGCTAATCTAATAGATAAAGGGGCTAATAATGCCAAAATCCATAATGATGTTTATGACACTAATAGCTATGAAAGACTGCAACTTTTAGGTTGTGCATTAACTAATTTAAAAGTTATTCCAGAACTAAGAACCGCTTATATTTCGCTTTCTCAAGAAGAATTAAATAAATATAATTATAAAAAAGGTGATACGGAAGGCGTGGTTAATTATGGACTATCTTTAGAAAACATCATTTTTGCAGTTATTTTTATTGAAGACAAACAAGAAGGTATTATAAAAATCTCATTACGCTCAAAAGGAAACTTTTCTGTAAATGATTTTTCACGCGCTCATTTTCATGGTGGTGGTCATATAAATGCCGCGGGAGGAAGGAGTGATTTATCCTTAGATGACACCATTAAAAAATTTATTAGTATCTTACCTGCCTATTCAAATGCCCTAAATTATGAATAAGATTCTTACTATTATCATCGCCCTATTGGTGGTTTTTAGTTGCAAATCACCTGATGCACGAAAGCCCATTTCAGTTAAAACCGGCTCTTTTATTGATGCTTCAGTAGAACGCAATAAAAAATTAAATGCCAAAGAACAAGCTTTTATAAAAAAATTTTTAGCCGATAAAAAGATAGAATACAAAGCATCACAAAGTGGTTTTTGGTATTATTATATCAATAAAACCGATATTGATTCATTAAAAACACCTTCTTTCGGAAACATTGTTAGTTTTAATTATAATGTAAAATCATTGAATGGTGATTTAATTTATTCAAACGATGACATTAAAACACAAAACTACGCTATTGATCAGCAAGAATTGTTTACTGGCTTGCGTGAAGGCTTAAAACTTATGAAAACAGGTGAAACGGTTACCTTCCTCTTTCCTTCTCAAAAGGCATATGGTTATTATGGCGACCAACATAAAATTGGCGCCAACGTACCGCTTATATGTGAAGTGACCCTACATTCCATAACTGTAAAATAAGTCAAACCATATGAGTGCTTTAAAACACGTCATTAAATTTTGTTTATTTGGATTATTGTTGATTTTAATTTCATGTAAAGACAAATACCCAAATCTGAAAGACGGCATTTATGCCAAAATTGTGACTTCCAAAGGCATTATGGTAGCTAGGTTGGATTATAAAAAAGCTCCAAACACGGTTGCCAATTTTATTTCACTCGCCGAAGGCACCAATACGTTGGTTGATAGCTTATACAAAGGTAAAAAGTTTTATGACGGAACTATTTTTCATCGCGTTATTAATGGTTTCATGATACAAGGTGGCGATCCAACCGGAACTGGTTCTGGAAATCCCGGATATAGGTTTGATGATGAATTTAACAGCGATTTAAAACATGATAAACCTGGGGTTTTAGGAATGGCCAACTCTGGCCCGAACACAAATGGAAGTCAGTTTTACATCACTGATGTTCCAAAACCTAATCTAGATAATGTTTATACTGTTTTTGGTGAATTAGTAATAGGTTTAAATGTTTTAGACTCAATTTCAAAAGTAAATACTTCAGGACCAGAACACAGACCGGATGTAAATGTTGTTTTAGAAGAAGTAAATATTTTTAGAAAAGGTTTAGAAGCAAATGCTTTTGATGCACCATCTGTTTTTATTAACCATTTTGCAGAATTAGAACGGCTAGAAAAGAAAAGAAAAGAGCAAGAAGAGTCTATTTTAAAATTAACGAAGAAAAAGTTTGAAATGCAACAACAGCATGCTGTTTTATTACCATCTGGCTTGCACTATTTAATAACTGAAAAAGGCAATGGTAAAAAATTAACGGAAACATCCAAAATATTAATGCATTATGCGGTGTATTTTGAAAACGGAAAATTAATTGAAACCAGTGAGCAAACCATTGCTGAAGGCGCCAAAGCCTTGAATGAAGAACGCAAATTGAATAATGACTATCAACCAATAAAAGCAAATTTAAGTCCTAATGCGAAAATGATTTCTGGACTTAAAGAAGGTTTACAACAATTAAGTGTTGGAGACAAAGCAACATTATTCATTCCTTTTTATTTGGCATATGGTGAAGCTGGAAATAAAATTATCCCGCCAGATTCTAACTTAATATTTGAAGTTGAGGTTTTAGAAAACACTAAATAATAATCATTTCCAGTACAAATAAAAGCATTTACAAATGTGGTTTATTTAATTAATTTATTCCTGAAACATTCTAAAAGTTATACCAATCCATTATATTTACAATGTAAAATAAAAACATATGTATCCTTTAAAATTTGATTGGAATCCACTCACAGGTATTGACATTATTGGTAATTTTAAACTTCACTTTTACAGTGTCATGTGGATTGTCGCATTTGGTATTGGTTGGTACCTTATGAAACGTATTTTCACTAAAGAGAAAGTTTCATTGGAATATTTAGAACCTCTGTTTATTTACACTGTTTTGGCAACCATGATTGGAGCGCGGTTAGGGCATGTGCTATTTTATCAATCAGAATTAATAACACAGGATTTTTTCAGCATTTTTCTGCCATTTCGTTTTTATCCAAGATTTGAATTTACAGGATTTCAAGGATTAGCAAGTCATGGTGCAGCCATAGGTATTATTATAGGCATGTATTTGTATAGAAAAAAATACAAATACAAATCCTTATTGTGGATTTTAGACCGTGTGGTAATTTCAGTGGCTTCTGGTGCTATTTTTATAAGAATTGGTAATTTTATCAATTCAGAAATTATAGGAAAGGTAACAGATTCATCTTTTGGTGTACGTTTTATTCAAGATTACTATTATAAAGGTGAAATTGTAAGACTTACCGGAATAAAAAATGTTCAAAAAGCATATAATGCTGTAACTGATAATCCTCAATTCAAAAACCTTTTGGATGCCGTTCCTTATAGACATCCGGCGCAATTATATGAATCTTTTTCTTATATTTTTGTGTTTTTAATATTATGGTTTTTTTATTCAAAAACAACAAAAAAAGACCAAACAGGATTTTTGTTTGGCTTGTTTTTAGTGTTATTATGGACCGTAAGATTCTTTGTTGAATTTGTTAAAGAACCACAAGGTGATGAGTATATCAATTGGTTTGGTTTAAATACAGGGCAATGGTTAAGCATTCCTTTCATCTTTATTGGGTTCTATTTTATGTTTGTTTTCAAACCAAAACCTACTGTAAAGTAAGATGCTGTTTAAAAACCTAAGATTATATACGTTTCTAGCTTTAGGCTGTATTTCATTAGGCACTACTTCTTGTAAAAATGAGAATAAAAAAGTAATACAGACTGAAGTAACCTTTAAAAAAGAGGGAAAACTCATTATTTATAAATCTAATTCTGACTCTATTCGCACATCATTTGATATTGAAATAGCAGATCATGATTACGAGATTCAAACCGGATTGATGTACAGAAATTCCATGAAATTAAATCAGGGTATGCTATTTATTTTTGATGATACCAGTGAACGATTCTTCTATATGAAAAACACAAAAATCCCTTTGGATTTGATATTTATTAATGAGAATAAAAAAATAGTTAGCTTTCAAAAAGATGCCAAACCTTTTGATGAAACGTCGTTACCATCAAACGTACCGGCTAAATATGTTCTAGAAGTTAATGCTGGTTTAGTCACTAATTTATCGATTGCTGTTGGTGATAGTATCAGTTATTCAAAATAATTCCCTTATTAAAAATTACTCTGAAATTATAAATACAAAAGAGGCTGTCTAAAAAGTCGTCATTGCGAATGAAATGAAGCAATCTGTAAATTGCAAGTTATTGATTTACAGATTACTTCGAAATAAAAATTTCTCGTAATGACGGTTAATGTATACTTTTTAGACAGCCTCTTTTTTTGGTGGAGTATGTGTTATTTCTTATTAAGTTTTTTATGCTCTCTTCTATCTTTTGCAGTCATGGTATCATACATTATAGGTGTTGCAATAAACAATGATGAGTAGGTTCCCACAACAATACCTACTATTAACGCAAACATAAACCCTCTTAAAGAATCGCCACCAAATATAAAGATTGCCAATAGCACAACCAATGTTGTAGATGACGTATTTAAGGTTCTACCAAGTGTACTACTTAATGAAACATCCACCACCTTTTCAAAATCCCACGTGGTATGTTCGTTTAAATATTCTCTAACCCTGTCAAAAACAATTACCGTATCGTTTAATGAATACCCAATTACTGTTAATATAGCGGCTATAAACGCTTGATCTATTTCCATGTCAAAAGGTAAAAACTTATAAAACAGAGAGAAAACACCAAGAACTATGAACACATCATGAAACACTGCAAGTACAGCGCCTAATGAGAATTGCCATTTTTTGAAACGTAATAAAATGTACAAGAAAACAACTATCAATGAACCCAAAATAGCCCAGAATGATGCTTGTTTAATATCATCAGCAATAGTTGGACTCACTTTATAATATTTCATAAGTCCAACAGTTTTTGTGTCTGAATCACCTATAAAATCTTCATATGACAAGCCATCTAAATAAGGTTGTAATGCATTATATAAATCCAGTCTAATTTCTTCATCAGCCTCGGCACTGGTTTCATTAACCTTATATTTAGTTGTTATTTTTAACTGATTTGCGTCACCAAATGTTTTAGCATCCGCACTACCAAAAGCTTTGGTCAACGTTGCTTTTATTTCTGAAGCACTTACATCTTGAGCAAAACGTACTTGATAGGCTCTTCCTCCAACAAAATCAACACCTTGATCCAATCCTTCAGTAAATAAAGATCCTAAACTTATTAAAAGGAATAATCCTGAAACGATGTACGCAATTTTACGTTTCTGAAGGAATTTAATATTAAGGTTTCTAAATAAATTTTTTGTTAACGGTGTTGAAAATTCTAATTTCCCTCCCTTGTTTACATACCAGTCCACAAGCAATCTTGTGATAAAAATTGCTGTAAATAATGATGTTCCAATACCTATTAACAACGTAGTAGCAAAACCTTTAATAGGTCCTGTTCCGAAAACAAACAAAATTAACGCTGTTAATCCCGTTGTAATATTAGCATCTAATATGGATGAAAGTGCATTATTAAAACCATCTTCAATGGCCGCTTTTTGTCCTTTTCCTTTTGCAATTTCTTCCCGAATTCGTTCAAAGATAATTACGTTGGCATCCACTGACATTCCTATGGTAAGCACAATACCGGCAATACCGGGAAGCGTTAATACCGCACCGAGACCTGACAAAATTCCAAAAATCAACAAGAGGTTCAATAGCATCGCTATATCTGAAAAGAATCCAGATTTTCCGTAATAAATTATCATCCATACCAACACTAAAATCAAGGCGATTATAAAGGATAGTTTCCCATTATCAATGGCTTCTTGACCTAATGATGGCCCAACTACTTCACTTTGAATTATGTCTGCTGACGCAGGTAATTTACCAGCACGTAATACATTGGCTAAATCAACGGCTTCATTTAAAGTGAAACTTCCAGAAATTTCAGAGTTTCCACCTGAAATAGGACCTGATGTGACACCTGGAGCAGAATACACAACATTATCTAAAACAATAGCAATCTGACTTCCTTGCGTAAATGCACGTCCGGTCATTTCTTCCCAAATTTTAGCCCCTTTAGCATTCATTTGCATGGACACTGTTGGTTTTCCTGTTGGGCCAAAAGCATTTCTGGCATCTGTTACAACGGAACCACTTAACTCAGGAATATTATCCCTGTTTCCAATTAATGCATATAAATCTATTAACTCGCTATCTTTTTCTGGCTTACCAAATGTAAATTTCACATAACGTTCTTCGGCTGGAAGTAATGCTCGTACTTGTGGCAAATTCAAATAATTAAGAACTTTATCTTTGTCTTTAATATCAAATTTAGCTACAATAGGCCCTCCTTGGTAGCCTTGTCCTTTTATTAGCTCAAATAAAGGATTGGTATCAACAGCGGTAGAATCTGTTTCAGTATCACCTAAAAGTTCGTCAATTTTAGAATTAGTTGCATTTTCATCATCATTGCTTTCAGCTACTTGATCTTCTTTTTTAACATTTACAATACCTTTTAACACTTCATTTGCCTGTGTTAAAAATGGAAAAAACTGTTCTCCTTTATAGGCATCCCAAAATTCTAATTGAGCTGTACTTTGTAATAAAGATGTAGCACGCTCAACATCTTTAACTCCTGGTAATTCAACAAGTATACGACCAGATGATCCTAAACGTTGAATATTTGGAGATGTCACTCCAAATTCATCAATACGTTTGCGCAATACTTCAAAAGCAGAAACTATAGATTCATCAATTTTTTTTGCTATAATTTGTTTAACCTCTTCATCATTCATACTTCCATCAATCTCACCATCAAGTGCTTTGGTATAAAAAATATCTGGAGAAGCCAATTTTGTGTTTCCTTTTATCTTATCAAAAGAAGTGAAGAAATCTTCTAAATATGTGTTTTGGCTATTTTTTTGAATTTCTGAAGCATCGGCTAATGCTTTATTAAAGATGGGATTAGTTGTATGGTTGGCAAGACCTTTTAAGATATCTTTTACAGATACTTGCAGAATCACGTTGATTCCACCTTTAAGGTCAAGGCCAAGATTCATGGCTTTTGTTTTTACATCATTGTAAGTAAATTTCGCAATTCCAATGTTATAAACAGTATCTGTGGCAATAGACTCTAAATAATTTGCTTCTTCATTACTTCTTTTTGCTCTATAATCCGTTACAGTATCTGAAATTTTACTAACAGCAATTTCCTCAGCATCTCTTTCTATTTGATTCGCTTTAAATGTAAAAGACAATTGATAAATACTTACCAATCCAAATAAAATTGCAAATAGTTTTACTAATCCTTTATTCTGCATTATTTATTAAATTAATTTATGTTATTTATTGAAATTTTTAAAACGAGCAAATATATGATTTACGTAAAGAATTGACAATATAATTCAGATATTTATAAAAAAAAAGAGCAACTTTTAGGCTGCTCTTATATAATGGACTAAATTATTTCTATAACATCATAGCTTTTTGACAATAAAGGCAAAAGAGATGATTGCATATATATCTTTCAATTAAATTATTGTTACAATAATTCATTCACTTTTTTTACGGCTTCAGCACTTACTTTCATGTTTTCTGCTTCGGCCTTATTTAAATTAATCTTCACGATTTTTTCAATACCGTTTCTTCCGATTATAACAGGCACTCCTAGACATATATCATTTAATCCATACTCACCTTCAAGCATTACAGAACAAGGAAACATTTTCTTTTGATCACATGCAATGGCTTGAACCATAGCAGAAACTGCAGCTCCCGGGGCATACCATGCCGAAGTTCCTAATAATTTAGTGAGCGTAGCGCCTCCTACTTTGGTGTCTTCTTTAACTTGATTTAATCTTTCTTCAGATAAAAAATCGGAAACAGGCACGCCATTTCTGGTTGCAAATCGTGTTAAAGGAATCATTCCTGTATCACTATGCCCGCCTAAAACCATACCATCCACATCACTAATAGGACTTTGTAAAGCCTCTGCTAATCTGTATTTAAAACGAGCTGAATCTAGTGCCCCTCCCATTCCAATTATTTTATTTTTATGAAGCTTTGTTGATTTATGTACCAAATATGCCATGGTATCCATAGGATTACTCACCACTATCATAATGGTATTTGGGGAATGTGATATAAGATTAGCGGATACCGTTTTAACAATACCGGCATTGATCCCTATTAATTCTTCGCGTGTCATACCTGGTTTACGAGGAATTCCTGAAGTAATGACACAAATATCACTATTAGCTGTTTTGCTATAGTCATTTGTAATCCCGGTTATTTTTGTATCAAATCCGTTTAATGATGCCGTTTGCATTAAATCCATTGCTTTGCCCTCAGCATATCCTTCTTTAATGTCCAGTAAAACAACTTCGCTTGCAAAATTTTTAATGGCAATATATTCCGCACAACTTGCGCCTACTGCTCCTGCACCAACTACTGTAATTTTCATAATTTAAATTATTTATTAATGGTCTTTATTTATTAGAAATATTAAAAGTTCAAAGATCCATATCTTAAAAATTAAAATCTATGACTTTAATCATACAAAATTACGAATTTATATACGGTATATAAAAAAAGTGCAAGATTAAATCTTGCACTTTTCCTGACTAATTCAAAAAAAAAACTAACTAAAACAAACCATTATAATTTATGAAACTATTTATTCTTTTTAAAATTTTACATTTTATCTAAATCCGAAATTTATCCCTACTGAAAAGGCATCAAATTCGGCTAAATGGTATTCAGCATTCAATCTGAAAAATCCTAATTTTAACTTGGTTCCCAAAGTTCCCCTAACCGATGAAACTTCACTTGAAACAGAAAATGGATCTACAATATCATTTGATGTTAATAAACCATTTGAAACCCTATAAGTTCCTAAAATATCAGAATCTGAGGTTCCTTTAATATATCCAATACCGCCGTAAAAATTAATAACTTTCAATTTGGTGGATGCAATAAATTGAAATAACCACGTATTAGTTGCATTTTCTAAACGTTGGTTTTCACCTTCAATTCCTGATGAATTTGTGAAATTATAACTAGCATCTAAATGTGTATAGGCTACCAAACCAGAAATTGCTACAGGTAATAATTTATCTGCAGGCAACCATTTAGTGAATTCGTGTTGTAAACCTACACCATACATACTTAAAGACACATCGTCCGTATTTATTGTTGGCATAAAACGCGCTTTTATTTCTGTTCCTTTAATTAAACCTACGGCACCCTGAATATAGGCTGTTGGCAATAAATTAATATTGGCTTCAGCTATTCCTGTAGGCAATGTAATTTCTTCTGTTTGATTTCCAAAAATAGGATCATCATAAGTTATTTCTATATTTATATTAGGGTCGTTATTTCCTAAAACTGATGCTACCATTTGAGAACTTGGCCCTTCAACAAACTGTACATTGCTATATAAATCGGTATTCATTAAAAATGTTTTATCATCATTTTTAACGGAAGCAGCATTGGCAATTATAGAAATCTCAAAACCCCCTAAAGGTTTGGCATCTGCAGTATTAAACCAGTTGGCATTCATACTATACATTAGCCCATTTGTTCCCGGCGCTAAATAATCATTAGCAAAACGCTGTGCGTCATCTATACCCGCAGCAAGTAAGGCATCTAAATCATTTTGAGCTTTTAAAGAAATTGTTGCAATACACAACAACATAAGTAAGCAAATCTTTTTCATACTTTTAAATTTAGGTTAAACAAATATAACTAAACCACTATGGACTGGAAGTCCATAGGTTTGGGCTGGTGACTTAAAGT
>CAXBJF010000022.1:0-60416 GCA_963976005.1 uncultured Flavobacteriales bacterium
CAGATATGCTGCGTAGAGATTTTATAAGAACTAATTGACTAAACGATTAATAACTCATTTATCTTTTTATATTTGCAATTATTTTTAAAAAATTAAAATTATGCAAAGCAAATATAATACGTGGTATCACCCATATAAAATCTCTGAAGATTATTCAAAAAAAGTAGCTTATTTCAGTATGGAGTTTGGCATTGACCAAGCTTTAAAAATTTATTCCGGAGGCCTTGGTTTTTTAGCTGGCTCTCATATGCGATCAAGTTTTGAGTTAAGACAAAATGTGATTGGTATTGGAATGTTATGGAAGTTTGGGTATTATGACCAAGCAAGAAATGATGACCAAACATTGCGGACTGATTTTATTGAAAAAACATATGATTTTCTTGAAGACACAGGCATTGAAGTTGAGGTAAAACTTCATGATAATGCGCATGTTAAAGTAAAAGCTTATGTGTTAAAGCCAGAAATATTTGGAACGGTGCCTATTTATTTATTGAGTGTAGATGTTGAAGGGAATGATTTTATTTCTAAAACCATTACAAATAGTTTGTACGATGCCAATGAGTTAACCAGAATTTCTCAAAGCATTGTATTGGGCATTGGCGGCGCAAAGGTTGTTGAAGCTTTGGGTGGTGCCGATGTTTATCACTTAAATGAAGGACATGCATTACCGGCCTTATATTATTTAAGAGACCAGGGCGTTAAGAAAAAGCAAATGGTGTTTACAACACATACTCCTGAAAAAGCAGGAAATGAAGAGCGTGATGCTGCTCATTTAAATCGTTGCGGGTTTTTTGGTAGAAATTATTCTGAAAAAGAACTCGAAAAAGAAATGGTTAATGATGGGATGATTAATTATACGGTTTCAGCTTTAAGATTGGCAAGAAAAGCGAATGCTGTTTCCAAATTACATTCAAAGGTAGCCAATGACATGTGGAAAAGTTTTGATGGAATAAGTAAAATCATTCCAATTACCAATGCTCAAAATCAACTGTTTTGGCAGGATGAGGTCATTGCAAAGACTTGGGCAAAGAAAAATGTAAAAGCGTATAAGGCAAGAAAAATAGAATTAAAAAACGAACTTTTTGAAGAAGTTTTTAGTCAAACAGGAAAACGTTTTGATCCTAATGTTTTAACCATTGTTTGGGCGAGACGATTTGCAGGATACAAAAGGGCCGATTTATTATTACATGATTTAGAACGATTTGAAAAATTAATTTCAGATAGTAAATATCCAGTACAAATTATCTGGGCAGGAAAACCTTATCCATTTGATTTCTATGCAATTGATATTTTCAATCATTTAGTGCATCATTCAAAAAATAAACCAAATTTGGCGGTTTTAATTGGTTATGAAATAGACTTATCAAGAAAGTTAAAATGTGGTTCTGATGTTTGGTTAAATACGCCAAGAATCACACGTGAAGCTTCCGGAACCAGTGGTATGACTGCCGCTATGAACGGTTCAGTGAATGTTTCAACAAATGACGGTTGGATTCCTGAGTTTGAAAAAGATGGTGTCAATTGTTTTGTATTGCCTGAAATTGATCATAAAATCCCAGTTTGGGAACAAGATAATATTGACGCTGATAATTTATATAATATTTTGGAAACCAAAGTAATTCCAACGTATTACGACAAGCCAAAAAACTGGCAAGACATTGTGTTTAATGGCATTACAGATGTGGTTCCAGAATTTTCTGCAAACACGCTGGCAGCAAAATATTACCAAAAGCTTTACTAAAAGTTATTTTTGAAAATATATAAAACCGTAATTGCTTTATTTATAAAGTGTTACGGTTTTTTTATTGCTTTAATAAATTTAAATACTTTAGTATATGGTTTACAGCCCCAGCATTCATTTCAATATATTTAAAATTGTTCTTTCCAGAAAGCAATCGTTTTTGGTTGTTTTGTATTAATTCATTCATAATATTTTCAAACTCTTTTTGATTGGAAACAGAAAACATACCTGCGTTATCAATCATTTCTTGAGCTTCGGGAAATTTACTATGATTATCCCCAATAATTATTGGAATGCCAAATACGGCAGGTTCTAAAGTGTTGTGTAAACCCGTATGTCCCATGGCACCGCCAACATAAGCAATATCAGCATAACTGTAAATTTTAGAAAGCAAACCAATGGTATCAATAACAAGAACTTGAGTTTTTGAAATATCCTTTTCTTCCTTCCTTGAAAATAATACAGATTCAATTTCTAATTTCGATTGAAAATTTGATATTTGTTTCAGGTTAATATTATGAGGTGCTATTATAAATTTAATACCTTTTGATGATTCTGAATTAATGTAATTTATAAAAAGGGATTCATCTTCTGGCCAAGTACTGCCCGCAACAACACACAAATTATCTAGCTTAAATTCAGTAATAAAATCTAAAGTATTATTTTGTTCTAACTGACTCGTAACTCTGTCGAATCGTGTATCGCCAGAAACGGTTACATGGTTGTAATTTATAGATTCCAGTAATTTTTTAGAAGACTCGTTTTGTGTAAAAATATGTTCAAAAGAAAATAAAGCATGTCGTAAATGATTTCCATAAAATTTAAAAAATGGCTGATTTTTTCTAAATACTGCCGAAATTAAAATAGCTCTCAATTGACTGCTTTTTAATTCATTTAAAAAATTTGGCCAAATATCATATTTTACAAAAACAGTAAGATCTGGATGGACTAGGTTTAAAAATTGTTTTGCATTGGCTTTTGAGTCCATTGGCAGATAAACAACAACATCAGCAATCGGTGAGTTTTTTCTGATTTCATAACCTGAAGGAGAAAAAAAGCTAAGCACAATTTTGTGCTGTTTATAGTGGTTTCTCAGTGCCTTAAAAACTGGAAGACCTTGCTCATATTCCCCTAAAGAAGCACAATGAAACCATAAAGTATTATCAATTGCAGATAGTTTGCGCTCCAACAAACTAAAGGTTTCAGCGCGTCCTTGAACGCCTTTCCTTATTTTTAGATTTAAAACAGCCGTGCATTGCAGAATGAAGCGCGTGATAGTTATGGCTATGTTATATAAAAATTCCAAATAATCGTTTTGTCACAAAAATACATTTCTTTATAGGAAAAACATTGTTAAGCTATACGAATTTTGTAATTTCGTAACTCATTAATTCAGACATGGAAAATGTCAAAATGTTGTTTTTAATTTTGACATATTTTGGGAATTGTAATTTTTTTTTAAATGAATAAAATTCAAATGGTTGACCTTAAAGGGCAATTCGAGAAAATAAAAGATGAAGTAAATGCATCCATTCAAGAAGTTTTAGAAACTACCGCATTTATAAACGGACCACGGGTTCACCAATTTCAAAAAAATTTAGAAGAATATCTAGGAGTTAAACATGTTATTCCATGTGCAAACGGAACGGATGCGTTGCAAATTGCTATGATGGGATTGGGTTTAAAACCCGGTGATGAGGTCATTACTGCCGATTTTACATTTGCTGCAACGGTTGAAGTGATTGCTCTTCTTAATTTAACACCTGTATTGGTAGATGTTAATGAAGATGATTTTAATATTAACGTTGAAGCCATTAAAAAAGCAATTACACCAAAAACAAAAGCTATTGTACCGGTTCATTTATTTGGAAAATGTGCCAATATGGAAGCGATTATGGAAATTGCTAAAGAGCATAACCTATTTGTTATTGAAGATAATGCACAGGCTATTGGGGCAACATATACCTTTAAAAATGGTAAAAAGGCTAAAGCAGGCACCATTGGGAATGTGGCATCCACATCATTTTTTCCTTCTAAAAACCTAGGGTGCTATGGTGATGGTGGAGCTATTTTTACGAATGATGATGCCTTAGCTCATAAGATTAGAGGAATAGTAAATCATGGTATGTATGAGCGTTATCATCATGATGTGGTTGGGGTAAATTCGCGTTTAGATAGTATTCAAGCGGTTGTTTTAGATGCTAAATTACCGCGTCTTGATGCTTATAACAAAGCAAGACAATTGGCGGCAAGAAAATATAATAAAGCCTTTAAAGGAGAAAAAAATATCATTACACCAATAGGAAATTCCAGTTGTGAAGGTATTTGCGAAAATTGTGATTGTCACGTATTTCATCAATACACCTTGAGAGTAAAAGGAGTTGAAAGAGACGCCTTGGTTTCCTATTTAAATGAAAACGGTATCCCTTGTGGCGTGTATTACCCTATTCCCTTACACTTACAAAAAGCCTATACAGATTCAAGATATAAAGAAGCAGATTTTAAAGTGACCAATCACTTGGTGAAAGATGTGATTTCATTGCCAATGCATACAGAATTGGGTGATGACCAAATTGAATTTATAACTTCAAAAGTTAAAGCCTTTATTAATGGATAAAATATTGGTTACTGGTGGGTTAGGATTTATTGGATCACATACTGTTGTAGAATTACAAAATGAAGGTTATGAAGTTGTTATTATTGATGATTTATCAAATTCATCAATAAAAGTATTAGATGGGATTACTTCCATTACACGTAAAAAACCAATTTTTGAAAAGCTTGATTTAAAAGAAAAAGTAGCGGTTGAAGCATTTTTCAAAACGTACCAGGATATTAAGGGTGTTATCCATTTTGCTGCTAGTAAAGCAGTTGGCGAAAGCGTTAAAGAACCCTTATTGTATTATGAAAATAATCTGAGCACTTTAGTTTATATTCTTAAAGAATTAAAAAAATTACCAGAAGCCAGCTTTATTTTTAGTTCATCTTGTACAGTTTATGGACAAGCAGTTGAATTGCCTATAACGGAGAATGCCCCGGTAAAACAAGCAGAATCTCCTTACGGAAATACAAAACAAATTGGAGAAGAAATAATACGTGATACTTGTAAAGTAACACCTAGTTTGAAAGCCATCGCCTTACGATATTTTAATCCGGTAGGTGCACATGAATCTACTAAAATAGGTGAGTTGCCAATAGGTGTTCCACAAAATTTAGTTCCGTTCATTACACAAACTGCTATTGGATTACGTGAGCAGCTTTCAGTTTTTGGAGATGATTACCCAACTCCAGATGGTACTTGTATACGAGATTATATACATGTTGTTGATTTGGCAAAAGCCCATGTAATTGCTTTAAAACGATTATTAAAAAACAAGAATAAATCCAATTATGAAACCTTTAATTTGGGTACAGGTAAAGGAAGTACTGTTTTAGAAGTTGTGCATGCCTTTGAGCGTGTTTCAGGTAAAAAATTGAACTATAAAATTGTTGGTAGAAGAGAAGGCGATATTATCTCAGCTTATGCAGATACAACTAAGGCAAATAATGAGCTCGGATGGAAATCTCAATTAAGTTTAGATGATGCTATGCGTTCCGCTTGGAAATGGGAGCAGGTTGTAAGAAAAAGCTAGATTTTATTTTTTAGATATTTCTATTTCAGAGTGCTTTTTATTATTGAAACTAGCTATTAGTAACATGATCATTCCGGTGGTTACAAACAGGTCAGCCAAATTAAAAATACCTGTTCTAAAAACACCTCCTAAATCAATATATAGAAAATCAGTGACTGATCCGTATATGATGCGATCATAAACATTGGCAATACCACCACCTATTATCATTGAAAAGGCAATAACCGAAAGGGTGTCTAAATTTTTATTTCTAAAAATATGGATTAAAACAAATCCTAAAACCACAACAGGTAAAATAAGTAATAGAATTAATTTAAGTGTCGGGTTCAAATCACTTCCCATCCCTAAAAATGCCCCTACATTTTCAACATTATGAAGCGTGAAATACTTTCCAATAATATTTGACCTTTCTGAAGGCATCACATAAGTCCTGACCAATACTTTTGAAATCTGGTCTAAAGCTATGGTTAAAATTATTATTGCTATTATGTAGAATGAACGACGGGACAATTTCATTGATAAGATTTTTTAAAGAGTAGCAGATGCCGTTTCAGCATCCCTGTTTATTTTTTTCACTAAGCCTTGCAGCACATTTCCAGGACCAACTTCAGTAAACAAAGTAGCACCATCGGCAATCATTTGTTGCACAGATTGTGTCCAACGCACAGGAGCCGTTAATTGTGAGATTAAATTTGATTTTATAGAGGCTTCATCCATTACTGCCGTCGCTGTAACGTTTTGATAAATTGGACAATTTGGTTTGCTAAAATGAGTATTTTCAATGGCGGCGGCTAATTCTTCGCGAGCAGGTTCCATTAAAGGCGAATGAAAAGCACCGCCAACCGGCAACACTAAAGCACGTCTGGCGCCTTCAGCTTTTAAAGAATCACATGCTCTGTTAATAGCATCTACGTCACCAGAAATAACCAATTGCCCAGGGCAATTATAATTGGCTGCAACCACTACACCTTCAGTCATGGCACAAACTTTTTCTACAATATCATCATCTAAACCTAGAACAGCGGCCATAGTACTTGGTTGAAGTTCACAGGCTTTTTGCATGGCTAAAGCACGTTTTGAAACCAGTTTCAACCCGTCTTCAAAAGTCATAGCACCATTAGCTACCAAAGCTGAAAATTCACCAAGAGAATGACCAGCAACCATATCCGGTTTAAAATTTGGCCCTAAAGTTTTAGCAAGAATTACAGAGTGTAAAAAAACAGCAGGTTGAGTTACCTTGGTTTCTTTAAGTTCTTCAGCGGTGCCTTTAAACATAATATCCGTAATCTTAAAACCAAGGATACTATTAGCTTGTTCAAACAGTTCTTTTGCTAAGGTTGAATTTTCAAAAAGGTTTAACCCCATTCCTGAAAATTGAGCTCCTTGACCCGGAAAAATATATGCGTTCATTTTAGTTTAATTTTTGTGATGCAAAAGTAGGAATAAATCTTTAATTGATTTTAGACCAGTTAGTTTTTAGACAATAGAACAAAAACTTTTTTTAGATTTAGAATTTATTAAGTCAGTTTCAATAAAAATGCTTGATTCCTAGCGGGTAAAAACAGTTTTAATGAATTTAGAATGATTAAAACTACAATCCTTTAATCGCTGCTTCAGCACATCGTTCCCCATCCATAGCGGCTGACACAATACCACCGGCATAACCCCCGCCTTCACCACAAGGAAATAAACCTGAAACTTCAGGATGTTCCAAATAGTCATTTCTGGGAATGCAAACAGGCGATGAGGTTCTTGATTCCACTCCAACTACATTGGCTTCTACCGTATAATATCCTTTCATTTTCTGACCAAAAGCTTCAAAACCCTTTCGCAATCTGCTTCCTATAAATTTAGGAAGTAAAGAATGCAGTGGTGCTGAATTTAATCCGGGTTGATATGAGGTTGGGTTTAAATCATTTGATAGTTTTCCTATTACAAAATCAGTTAACCGTTGTGCCGGAGCGCTTTGCGTTCTTCCGCCAGCGGTAAAGGCCAATTTTTCTAAATCTTTTTGGTATTCCAATCCTTTTAAGGGACCAAATTGTTCATATTTATATAAATCTTTATCGGCATTAATTTCAACTACTATACCCGAATTTGCAAACAGATTATTCCTTTTTGAAGGAGACATGCCATTAACAACCACTTCACCCATTGCTGTAGCAGCAGGAACAATAAAGCCACCAGGACACATGCAGAATGAATACACTCCTCGTTCATTTACTTGTTGCACTAATGCGTATGATGCAGCCGGTAATAAGGCGTTACGGTCGCCCTTACAGTGATATTGGATGGAATCAATGATGTGTTGTGGGTGTTCAACACGTACGCCCATGGCAAATGATTTTGCCTCTAAAGCTATTTTCTTTTTAAAAAGTAGATAAAAAATATCACGAGCGGAATGACCTGTTGCTAAAATAACCCTGCTTACGGGTATCTCTAAACCATTTTGCAATTGAATGGATTTAATTTTTCCGGTTTTTACTGTAAAGTCAACTACTCGGGTTTCAAAATGAATCTCGCCACCATATTTTAAAATGGTTTCCCTAATATTCTGAACCACTTTAGGTAATTTATTGGTGCCAATATGCGGATGTGCATCAATTAAAATTTGTTCGGTTGCACCGTGATACACTAAGTTTTCAAAAATTCGTCGTACATCACCACGTTTTAAACTGCGTGTATATAGTTTGCCATCACTATAGGTCCCGGCACCTCCTTCGCCAAAGCAATAATTAGAGTCTTCATTTACTATATGATCTTGATTTATTGCTTTTATATCTCTTCGTCTATCTTGCACATTCTTACCGCGCTCAAATACAAGGGGTTTAAAACCCAGTTCAATACAGCGTAAAGCGGCATACATTCCGGCAGGACCAAATCCTATAATGTGTATGGGTTTTGCGTTGGATACATCTTGATAATTAAAGTGATATTGTGATGTTTTTGGTAAAGGCTCTTTAATATAAACCGCTACTTTGTAGTTCAATATAATTTGAGGTTTTCTGGCATCAATTGACTTACGTAACACTTTAATACCTGAAATGTCATCAACACGGATTTTTAAGAAACCGGCAGATTTTTGTACAAGGATATTAGGTTGTGCTTCTTCAACAAGATTGATGCGAAGCTGAATTTCTTTTACCATACCGCGAAATTAGTGAAAATAGGAACAGTTATATTAAAAGATTGGTTTGAAATTGTCACAATAATCTATACTTTTTTTAGTTGGTTTTGAATTTTAAAAATCGTTTTCAGATAACGTTAATTATAAGTCCTATTTAGTCTCTAAATTTTTAATAAATACTCCTAGCAACTGACAATTGTCATTGTGTTTTAACTGAATTTTATTGATATTTATATTCATCATAAATCATTGGGTCATGAAAAATAAGAAGGACAGTCAATTTATTGATAGTGTAATTGGAGCTCTTAGAAAAACCGCCGTTAATTTAGAGGAATTTCAAGTTAAAACTGCTTTAGGTAAAGCAGAAGCTCATGAAAAGTATGAAGAAGTTAAAAAGAAATTTAACCTATTCCTTCATGATAGCGAGTCTGAAATAAAAGGTATTAAAGAAAAAATAGAAGAACTTAATACTAAATTTGATGAGCTACGTGTGCAATTGGCTTTGGGAAAAGCTGAAACCAAAGAAATTTTTAAAAAGCAGAAAAAACAATTGCTTCTAACCTTACATGACATTGAAGTAAAAATTAAAACCAATGAAACTTTAAGTAGAATGTATGCCTTCACTCTAATTGAAATAGAACAATTTAAAATTCAGTTAGAGATTTTAGAACAAAAATTCAGTAAAGATAGAAAGGAAGGAAAAGACTCTTTTGAAAAGGGTAAGCAAGAATTTAATTCTTTTATTGATAAGTTTAAAGGTAAATATGCTAAGAAAAAAGAAGAATCAAAAATAGAGCATTTTCAGAATGAAATCTCAGAAGCTTTTAATCATTTTAAAAAGGCATTTTCAAAAGTTTAAACACTCTTTTTAAAACAACAGGCTGTCTAAAAAATCATTATTTTCGAGTTGTCAGGTTGAGCATGTTGAAATCAATTGCAGATTATCAATAAGTTGATATATTTCGACAAATTCAATATGACATAGAACAGACTTTTTAGATAGCTTCTTGTTTTTGTACTCATATTATGATAAAATTTTAACAGTCATAATCTCCTTTTCTAATATTTATAATCATTCTATAACCTAGTAAGACCGCAATAAAAAAGCTCATCATTCCTATCACTGAAATATTGTTCCATAATGGATGGATTTCATAGACAATAAAAAGTGAGGCACTTATAATTAAAGCAACCATAATAGATGCGGTAATTAGTTGTTTTGTTACACGTTGAATGGTGTGTACCAATGGGTCAATACCCTTATGTGATAAATCAACTTTTATTTTACCGGAATTAATTTTTCTGATAGCATTTTTTAAATCTCCCGGGAAATCTTCCATGTAATCGGTCAATTCAAAGATTGAATTTACTACCTTTTTTCCTATGGTTACCGGGTTAAATTTTTTAGTGGCACTTTTTCTTAAATACGGGCGCACTATTTCAAATTGTTCAAAATTTGGGTCTAGCTTATCAATAACACCTTCAAGAGTCAGTAAAGATCTTGCAAAAAGGAAAAAATAGGTAGGTACTTTTAAACCGTGATTAATAATAATATCTTTAAGTTCAAGCAAAATAGTACTCATTTCGTTTTCATGAATATCTCTCACATAATATTTTTCAACAAATTCATTGATGTCAAATTCTAATTCCCTCATATCTGATATCACCACATTATTTGACAGTTTTTGAAGTGCTTTAATAACATCATGCACGTTTTTGTTTGAAACTGATATAAATAACTTACCTAAAATGGCAATATCCCGTGGTAACATGCTACCCATCATGCCAAAATCCAAATAACCAATATGCCCATTGGGAAGTACTAATAAATTTCCTGGATGCGGGTCAGCATGGAAAAAGCCATATTCAAAAATCTGTTTGTAATAGCTAATAGCCAATCTTCTGGCAATCACTTTTGTATTAAAACCTTTTTCATTTATTTCGTTTATTTTATCAATTTTAATTCCTGAAATAAACTCTAGGGCTAAGACTTTTGATGTTGTAAATTCATGATATACTTTGGGTGAAAGGGCAAATTGATCTGGTGTGTCATCTTTTTTCAAATTGTTATAAAAACGCTCTACGTTGATGGACTCATTTATAAAATCGATTTCTTTCATTATGGAGGCTTCAAAATTTTTAACCAAACCAATGGGGTCAAAACTTTTTAAGGATGGGATTCTTTTTTCTAAAACTTCGGCAATTCTGTACATGACTTTAATGTCTTCCACAATGACATTAAAAATACCAGATCGCTGAACTTTTAATGCAATTCGTTTACCGGAATGTAAGGTTACTTTATGTACCTGAGCCATGGAAGCTGATGCAAATGGATTTGGTTCAAACCAAGCAAATAAGTTTTCAACTTTATCTTTTAATTCGAATTCTACAACCTCCTGAGCTTTTTTTGAAGGCATGGGCGGAACATTATCCTGTAACTTTTCTAATTCTAAGGTTAATTCAATGGGCACTAAATCAGGGCGGTTACTTAATATTTGACCAAACTTAACAAAAGTAGGCCCAAGCTCTTCACACACCAATCTCATTTTGGCCCATTTGGTATATGATAGAGCATGTTTTTTAGAAGTCTGCGGAATTAGTTTCTGAATAAATGTAAATTGTTTCCTCTCATCCAGATAATAAACCAAATCTTCAAAGCCGTATTTTAATAAGACTTTTAAAATTTGATTGTATCTGGAAATAGATTTAAAATTACTTCTAATACCCGTTAAAATTCCCATTTCACTTTACTTCTAATCGATTTAATCGAGCTTCTAATAAGGCAATGGCACTATCGGATTTCTCTAGTTTTTCATTTAGAGCTTTAATTTCATCTAAATGTGCCACGTTTATTTTTTTATAAAATTTAATAACCAGTTCTTCAATTTTATCATCTAATTCTTCCTTAAGTTCATGGGTTTTTAGAATTAATTTGTCTACAAATTCTAATTCATTTCCGTTTTCATCCAATTGAAACTCTGAAACAATTTTATTGATTTCATCTTTTCCTTTTTCTGAAAACTCTTTAATTCTGTCTAAAAGCTGTGTGTCTTTGGCTAAAAAATAAATGCTAGAACTTAGAGTTAACCATTCTAAAATTGTTTTGGTTTTCATGATTTATATAAATTTACCAATATTAAATATATTATAAAACAATGAAGATTACTATGACTTTAGTCATGTGGAATCATGGGTATCTGTATTATTTTTAAGGAAAACTTATAGGATTAAAATCAACGTCATGAAAACAAATTCAATTACTACAATTATGACTAAAAATGTTGTTTGTGTTTCATCTGAACAAAGTATTTTAGATGTAAAACACATATATGAAAAAAAAGATTTTCATCATCATATTCCTGTAACAGAAAACGGTAAACTAGTGGGAATGATTAGTTTAGTAGATTTTTTGTACCATATTTCAGGTGCCGGAATGAATGACGATCATGATGTTTATACAAAATTAAAAGCTAAAGATATCATGACAAAAAAACCATTTTATGTAACCACCAATGCTACTATTGAAGATGTAGCCAAAGTGTTAGCAAAAGGTTATTATCATGCCGTACCAGTTATTGAGAACGGCAAAATTGCAGGCATTGTTTCAACCGCTGATGTCATTACTTTTTTCTTAAATGCAAAGTCATAGTTTTTATAGGTTGAATTCACATAGCGATAATAGCAAGTTTTAACTTCGTGAATTTCAAGATAAGATGTGCAGATTGTTTAAAACATTCGGAAGATTAGTAAATAACATAAAATACCCCTAAGATTAAGAAACAAGTTATTTCCTTACATAAGTAATAAATGAATAATCAAAGCTATTTTGAGTGTCCTTTTTATGGAAACTATGGGCAGTTTCTTTCCAAATAGAAGTATCAATTTTAGGAAAAAAAGTGTCTGCTTTAAAGCTTTCATGCACTCTGGTGAGCTCTATTCTATCTGCTATTGGTAATGCCTGTTTATATATTTCTCCACCTCCAATAATAAACGGTTGGTTATCTTTTTTTGCAGCAACAATAGCATCCTCCAAAGAATGAACTAAAATAACCCCTTCAGGCACTTGGTAGTCCAATTGTTTTGTAATTACCACATGTGTTCTATTAGGCAGGGGTTTTGGGAAACTTTCAAAGGTTTTGCGCCCCATAATGATGTGATGCCCGCTAGTAAGGGCCTTAAAGTGCTTTAAATCATCACTTAAATGCCAAATAAGTTGGTTGTTATTACCTATGGCATCATTTTCCGCAGCGGCGACAATAATGGTAAGATTTGAAATTACTCTAGTTTTTTTTTTGAGTCCTCAACCTTTATATCTCCGGCAGATGGTGCTTTTGGAATAGGTAATTCTTTACTGAGTTCTTCAATACGTTTTTTTTGCTTGGCAACTAGTTTTTCTAATTGCTTTTGCTCCCAATCTTTTCCAATTAATTTATGTGATACAAACACATTAATAACATGATAAAGCAGTAGGAATAACCATGCTAAAATGGCAAAGACAAACCAATCAGTTTCTAAAATTTTAAAATCTTTACCAAAACCCAGAACCAGATTAAGTACAATAATAAATACGGAGCCAATTAAAAAAACAACAAAATGGGCATAGAGCCGCTTTTTTTGTTTGATGCGTTTTTGAGCATTTTGTATAAGCTCTAATTGGTCTTTATCTATTTGGGGATTAGTTTTTTTATTGCTGAACATAATTATAAATCAATCTAACAAAGTTAATTAATTTTTATGACATATTTAATGGTATTTCAAACCATTAACAACTTTTATGGCGAAATCGATTTCGTTTTAAATTCATTGAAAATCAGTTACTAAGCATTTAAAATACACTGATAATTATACAATTTAAAGGTTAATTTATTAAGTTCTTTTATTTTTTAAGATTGTAATATCATTAAATTGATAATTCTTTGTCTTAAAGTGTGTTAATACATATCTGTTCATGAATTGTTTCATAAATTTGCAATGTTAATTAATAAATTTGAATTATGGCTATTACAAAACAATATTTAAAAAGCAAACCTATTTGCAAAGTAACTTTTTCTGTTCCTGCAGAAGAAGCTAAAGAGGTAAAAGTTGTTGGTACTTTTAACAAATGGAACACCAAAGTAAAAGGACTTAAGAAGTTGAAAAATGGAACTTTTAAAGGAACGGTTGATTTAGAAACCGGAAATTCCTATGAATTTAAATACATCATTGATGGTGTATATGTAAATGATTCTGAAGCAGATGGTTATTTATGGAACGATTTTGCTTCGGCTGAAAACGGGGTTTTAAACCTTTAATTAGAAAAATAATTTTTAAAAAGAGGCTGTATAAAAAGTCGTCATTGCGAGTCCCGATAGCTATCGGGAGAAGCAATCTGTGAATTGCAAGTTACTGATTTTCAGATTACTTCGAAATAAAAATTTCTCGTAATGACGGTTAATATATACTTTTTATACGGCAACAATTCCTTTAATATGCGGATGTGGATTATAATCAACTAATGTGAAATCTTCAAACGTAAAATCAAAAATATTTTTCACTTCTGGATTTAATATCATTTTAGGCAAAGGTTTTAAATCCCTGGAAAGCTGTAATTCCAATTGATCCATATGATTGTTGTAAATATGAGCATCGCCAAATGTGTGAATAAATTCACCTACTTCATAGCCACAAACTTGAGCCATCATCATGGTGAAAAGCGCATAAGAAGCGATGTTAAATGGTACGCCTAAAAATATATCGGCACTTCGTTGATAGAGTTGTAAAGACAATTTGGGTCTTGCATTTGCTCCCCCTTCGGGGGTTGGGGGGCTTACATAAAACTGAAAAAAAGCATGACAAGGAGGTAATGCTGCCTTTCCGTCGGAAACATTTTTGCTAAAAGACTTTGAAGTATCTGGTAGTACTGATGGGTTCCATGCCGAAACCAACATGCGTCTACTATTTGGATTATTTTTTAAAGTTTCAACAATTTCTTTAATTTGATCAATGTCGTCACCATTCCAATTACGCCATTGATGACCGTAAACAGGCCCTAAATTGCCGTTTTCATCAGCCCATTCATTCCAAATTTTTACACCATTATCAGTCAAATATTTAATATTGGTATCACCTTTTAAAAACCAAAGGAGTTCATAAACAATGGATTTAAGGTGCAGTTTTTTAGTAGTCACCATTGGGAAACCTTCATTTAAATCAAAACGCATTTGATAACCAAAAACGCTCATTGTTCCAGTTCCTGTGCGGTCACCTTTTTGATTTCCTTTATCTAAAACGTGTTTTACGAGGTCGTGATATTGCTTCATATTTTTGCCCACAAAAAGCGGGGAATCTTATTAAATTAAAATGAATTTCATCAGAAAGATAAAAATAGAAAAAAGGGATGAGCTGAAATGAAATGACTCCAAAATTATATAAAAAGTTATTAACGATTTTACGTCTTTAATGAATTATGCAGTTAATGCTTTATATTGGAAATATCATTCGGGTTGTGTTTATATTTAAACAGAAAAGCAAATGCGATAGTCACGATAAGTGCATACGCGGCGAAAATAAACCAGATGGTTTGCCAATTTTTTGTGCCATCATTAAGCGTATATAAATCGATAATAAATCCACTTGCATAGGCTCCAAAAACAGCTCCTAATCCGTTGGTCATTAACATAAAAAGACCTTGAGCGCTTGATCTCATAGAAGGTTTGGATTCTTTTTCTACAAATAGTGATCCAGAGATGTTAAAAAAGTCAAACGCCATTCCATAAATAATCATTGATAGGATTAAAAACACAAACCCTCCTGCAGGATTTCCAATTCCGAAGAAACCAAATCTAAGTACCCATGCTAACATGCTCATTAACATCACTTTTTTAATTCCAAAGCGTTTCAGTATGAAAGGTATTGTTAAAATAAAAAGAGTTTCAGAAATTTGAGATAAAGTCATCAAAAATAGTGAATGTTCAACAGCAAAATAACCTTTATAGTCAACAGCAAAATCTTCTAAAAAAGGAACACCCCATATATTAGTTACTTGCAAAGCGGCTCCTAATAATAATGAAAATATAAAGAAAACCGCCATCTTTCTATTTTTGAATAACACGAAAGCATCTAAGCCAAAACGTTGAATCAGGGATTTTTTTTCTGTTGATTTTACGGGAGGACAAGCGGGTAGCATGAATGCATAAATGCCAAGCACAATAGATGCAATTGCTGAAACCAAAAATTGTTCTTTACCTACTTTCCAACCAAGAACATCTACAATCCAAGCAGCAATTATAAAACCTACCGTTCCCCAAACTCTAATTGGAGGAAAAACCGTGACAATATCAAAGTTGTTTTTTTCTAAAATTGCATAAGAAATAGAATTGTTTAATGCAATGGTAGGCATATAAAACATGGATATTAAAAATATTATAAAATAAAAGGTATTAAAGTCAGTAACCGTTGTTATCCAAAAAAGTAGAATTCCCAGAATAATATGGCTTAATCCGAAAACGCGTTCAGCATTTAACCATTTATCAGCAATGATGCCCATAATGGCTGGCATAAATAACGAGGCTATGCCTAGGGTTCCATAAACAGCTCCAATTTGCAAACCAGTAAAGTGCAATGACACATACATATAGGCTCCCGCTGAAAGCAACCAGGCTCCCCATGCAAAAAATTCTAAAAAATTTAAAATGATTAACCTTGATTTTATGCTCATTCTTGCAGAATATTACCGTTTTGATATTTCATCTCTTATATGAGCTGCTTTTTCATAGTCTTCATTTGCAACAGCTTCATCAAGCATGGCATTGAGTTCTTCAAGCGTTTTTGATTTATAGTTTTCCCGAGGTTTATTTAATTCAAGTTCATCAGCCAACAAATCATCTACCAAAATACTGTCTTGCTCTTCTTCATCCTCTTTTTTAGGATTCACTTTTAAATAGATACCGGCTTTATCTAATATATTTTTATAAGTAAAAATAGGTGCTTGAAACCGTAATGCCAATGCTATGGCATCACTGGTTCGGGCATCAATAATTTCTTCAATTTTATCTCGTTCACAAATTAAACTGGAATAAAACACCCCATCTACCAATTTATGAATGATTACTTGTTTCACTACAATATCAAATCTGTCTGAGAAATTTTTAAATAAATCATGTGTTAAAGGCCTTGGAGGACGAATTTCTTTCTCAAGCGCAATGGCAATAGATTGAGCTTCAAAAGCGCCAATTACAATAGGCAGTTTTCGGTCACCATCTACTTCATTTAAAATTAAAGCATATGCGCCATTTTGTGTTTGGCTATAGGAAATCCCTTTAATATTAAGTCTTACTAGGCTCATAAATTTATAAAACACAAAGAACTGTTTAAATTCGGACTTTACCAACTACCTTTTGCAGAATTAGGTTAAAATTCCAAATAAAACAGTGTATTTAATGATACAATTTAGAAAAAAATAATTTATTGCTGTGCTTTAAATGCCTTTAATTTTTCAATGAGTTGAGGCACTACCACAAAAGCGTCACCAACAACACCATAGTCTGACGCTTTAAAAAATGGTGCTTCAGGATCTATATTTATTACTACTTTTACTTTGGAAGCATTTATTCCTGCTAAATGTTGAATGGCTCCAGAAATACCAATGGCAATATATAAATTTGATGCTACGGGTTTTCCTGTTTGCCCTACGTGTTCACCATGTGGCCTCCATCCTAAATCTGAAACAGGTTTTGAACAAGCTGTCGCGGCTCCTAAAACATCAGCTAATTCTTCAATCATACCCCAGTTTTCAGGACCTTTTAATCCTCTACCGCCTGATACCACAATATCGGCATCTGCAATAGATACTTTATTGGATGCTTTATCAACAGAATCAACATGAATTCCTAAATCTGGTATGGAAGCTGAAAATTCTTCAGAAGTACAATTGGTTTTATTTTCTACCAAACCGAAAGTGTTTTTAGAGACGCCTAATAATTTTACATCGGTATTTATTTGAAAAAACTCATAAGCTTTACTGGTAAAAGCTGTGCGTTTTACAATAAAAGGGGAGGTGCTTGAAGGGGTTTCTAACACGTTAGTTGCATAACCAGCATTTAAATTAATGGCCAATAGTGGCGCTAAATATTTACTGTTTACGCTGGAGCTAACAACCACTACTTTGGCGCCTTCTTTTTCGGCGGCTTGTTGAATAACGGCCGCATATGCTTTTGCATTAAAAGTTTCAAGCGCTTTATTATTTATATTTAAAACTTTGTCAACACCATAATTTCCTAATTCTGAAGTGTCTTTGGCATTAATGGTTACTGCCGTTACCGTGGTTCCTAATTGATTAGCAACTGCTTTCCCGTATGAAGCAACTTCAAAAGCTACTTTTTTAAAATGACCTTGATCGGATTCTGTATAAACTAAAACTGACATAAAAAAATTTATTTTTTTTCCTGAACTTGTTTCAGGAACTGTTAATTTTTATTCTATTTTTAAAAAGATCCTGAAATAAATTCAGGATGATTTAGTTAACTAAATCACTTTAGCTTCATTATGAAGCAAACTGATTAATTCATCTAAATTATCTGGTGATACTAATGTTACAGCTCCTTTCAGTGCCGGTTTTTCAAATTTGACCGAGGCTGTTTCAGGATCTATATTCAAGGGTTCAAGAACTGTTAATGGTTTTTGACGCGCCATCATAATACCTCTCATATTTGGAATACGAAGATCACTTTCTTCAACCAATCCCTTTTGTCCTCCAATAATTAATGGCAATGTGGTTGACAGTTTTTCTTTACCGCCATCAATTTCTCTTACCACTTTTGCAGATGTGCCATCAACCTCAAGGCCTATGCAATTATTAACAAAGTTTGAATTTGTTAATCCGGCAATCATTCCAGGAACCATACCTCCATTATAATCTATAGATTCACGACCTGCAATTATTAAATCATAACCACCATCTTGAACTACTTTAGCCAACTGTTTAGCAACTGAAAAACCATCATCCGCAGCCACATTTACTCTAATTGCTGAATCTGCACCAATAGCTAAAGCTTTGCGTAATGTTGGTTCCGTTTCCGGTCCCCCAACATTCACTACGGTTACGTGAGCACCTTGTTTTTCTTTAAACCACATAGCGCGGGTTAATCCAAATTCATCATTTGGGTTAATCACATATTGTACGCCATTGCTATCAAATTTGGTATTGTCATCAGTAAAATTAATTTTTGATGTAGTGTCTGGAACATGACTGATACATACTAATATTTTCATATTGAATAAATTAAATAATTGAAATTGTTCTTATAAAGTATCAGTAAAAGCAATTATTTTAAAGCTTAAAACTGAAATTGAATTTTATTGGCTACGAAGTTACTTATTTTATTATTAATTTTACTATGCACGCATAATAAATTTTAAATAAATCTTATGAGGATAGTTCTCATTTATTATTATTTTTGCAACTCGATTTAAAAACAATTTAATGAGGACAATTCAATTTAGAGAAGCTATTTGTGAGGCAATGAGCGAGGAAATGCGCAGAGATGAAAGCGTGTATTTAATGGGTGAAGAAGTTGCAGAATATAATGGGGCTTACAAAGCTTCTAAAGGAATGTTAGATGAATTTGGAGCCAAACGCGTTATTGACACACCTATTGCAGAACTTGGTTTTGCTGGTATTGCCATTGGTTCAACCATGACTGGTAATAGGCCAATAGTTGAGTATATGACCTTTAACTTTTCGCTTGTAGGAATTGACCAAATTATAAATAATGCTGCAAAAATAAGACAAATGTCTGGGGGCCAATTTAAATGCCCAATTGTATTTAGAGGGCCAACAGCTTCAGCAGGTCAATTAGGTGCAACCCATTCACAAGCGTTTGAAAGTTGGTTTGCTAACACACCAGGATTAAAAGTTGTGGTACCATCAAATGTTTATGACGCAAAAGGACTTTTAAAATCGGCTATTCGTGATGATGATCCAGTTATTTTTATGGAAAGCGAACAAATGTATGGAGATAAAGGGGAAGTCCCAGAGGGTGAATACACCATACCAATTGGTGTTGCAGAAATTAAACGAGAAGGGACAGATGTAACTATTGTGTCTTTTGGAAAAATAATTAAAGAAGCGTATAAAGCAGCTGATGAACTTGAGAAAGAAGGAATTTCATGTGAAATTATTGATTTGCGCACAGTTAGACCATTAGATCAAGATGCGATTTTAAAATCTGTTAAAAAAACAAATAGATTAGTCATTTTAGAAGAAGCATGGCCTTTTGGAAATGTTGCTTCAGAAATAACCTATATCATACAATCCAAGGCATTTGATTATTTAGATGCACCTATTGTAAAAATTAATACGGCTGATACGCCTGCACCATATTCTCCTGTTTTGTTGGCTGAATGGCTGCCTAATAGCAATGATGTAGTGAAGGCTATTAAAAAAGTGTTGTACAAATAAAAAACATAGATTAACGTTATATAAACTTCATTAGCATAATTGTTGATGAAGTTTTTTGTATTAATCAATTTGCCTGAATCTATAACCAACTAAGCTTAATATTGGCTTTTATAACCATGAAATTATTTAAATGAACATAAAATTTCTTATTCCCCTTTTTTTCTTTGGAATAATTTCATTGATGGCACAAACCAAAGTGAGTGGTTATGTGTTTGATGAAGAAAATCAGCCAGTTGCTTTCGCTAGTGTTATTTTTAAAGGTTCAACAGAAGGGACCATTACTGATGAAAACGGAAAGTTTTATTTAGAATCAAGTGAAACTTGGAAAACATTGGGCATTTCTTTTATGGGTTACCGTACCATTGAAATAACCCTTGATAAAAAAGTGAACTATGATTTAAAATTCATATTAAAAGAAGAAGCTGAACAGCTAAATCAGGTTTTAATTGTTTCAGGCAAGCAACCTAAAAAAAATAATCCCGCCATTGATATTTTAAGAAAAATATGGGAACATAAGCGTACAAACGGACTCAAACAATTCAAACAATATCAATATGATAAATATGAGAAAGTTGAATTTGACATCAACACCGTTGATAGTGCATTGATGAAAAGCAAACTATTTAAGGGAATGGAATTTGTTTTTAGCGCTGTTGATACTTCAAGGGTTACGGGTAAAACCTATTTGCCAATTTTTATAAATGAAGCCGTTTCAAAGGTTTATGGAGATAATAATATAAATAAAGAAAAAGATGTTTTAAAAGGAAATAAAAATTCTGGATTTAGTAACAATCAAATGATTATTGATTTTGTAGATGATTTGTATTCAGACTATAATGTGTATGATAATTACTTGAAATTTTTCGATAAAAGCTTTGTAAGCCCACTATCAAAAACAGGAATAAACACCTATAATTATGTGTTGTCAGATAGCGCATATATAGATAATAAATGGTGCTTTAACATTATTTATTACCCAAGACGAAAAAATGAATTGACATTTAAAGGAGATTTTTGGGTAGCAGATACCACTTATGCCATTAAAGAAATTAATTTGCAGGCTTCAAAAAGTGCGAACATAAATTGGGTAAAAGACATTTATATAGAGCAAGAATTTGAAGTGTTAAATGATTCCTTGTTTTTAGTTAAACGAGATTATATGATGTCTGATTTTGCGCTAAATAAAAAGGAAAAATCACGAGGTGTCTATGGTAAACGCACCACTTTATATAATAATTATGAGTTCAATAAAGAAATAGATAAAAAGTTTTATGAGGAAGAAGTTTTTAATTATAAAGAAGATGTTTATAACAGGGATGACACCTTTTGGAAAGAAAACAGATTAGAAGCTTTAAACAAAGATGAGAAAGGTGTTTATAAAATGCTGGATACCTTAAAAACCGTAAAAAAGTTTAAGCAGCTATATAATTTAGGCAGCATTTTAGCGTCCGGATATATTGAGTTTAACACCTTACCACTTGATTATGGCCCTATTTTTTCAACCTTTGGTTTTAATGACGTGGAAGGGATCCGGTTACGAGCAGGTGGAAGGACCTATTTTGGCAGAAATGACCTTTGGCGATTAGAAGGTTTTACGGCATATGGCTTTGATGATAATAAATTCAAATACGGCATTTCAGGAAAATGGTTATTGGATAAAAAGAACCGGTTTATAATCTCTGGCGGGAATCGAAGAGATATTGAACAAATAGGCGCTAGCTTAACTACTTCTTCAGATGTTTTAGGGCGAAGTTTGGCTTCTTCTTCTGTTGCTAGTACAGGAGCAAATGATAAACTTACCAATATAAACCTCACGACATTGGCCGTAGAGATGGAGCCTATTAAAAATGTGGTTTTTAAGTTAAGTGGAATTTATAGAACCTTAGAATCTGCTTCACCAACATTTAAATTGGATTATTTTACTGATGCCACCCAAACCAATACAACATCAAAAATCAACCAATATGAAAATGCCTTTTCCATATCCTATTTCCCAAAGCGAAAAATGACAGGTTTTGGGGTTGAACGCCTTAATGCAAATGATGGTTTCGCAAGCTTATTTGCCCAAATCACCAAAGGCGATAAAGGTTTTTTAAATAGTGATTTCAATTACACTAAAGTCCAATTTTCATACATACAACCGTGGCAAATTGGTGGTCTTGGTCGGTTAACAACTACCATTGAAGCAGGTAAAACTTTTGGTGATGTTCCTTTAGGCTTGTTGAATGTGATTCCCGGAAATCAAACGTACTTCTCTATTTACAATACATTCTCTCAATTGGATTATTATGAATTTGTTTCAGACACGTATACGTCATTACATTTAGAACATAATTTTAATGGCCTATTTTTCTCTAGAATCCCATTTTTACGCAAGTACAATCTTAGGGAAATTGTTGGTATAAGAGGTGTTTGGGGAGAGATTTCACAAGGTAACATAGATTTAAATGCATCAGGATTAACCTATTTGGCCCCTACAAATAAAATGTATTACGAATATAGTTTGGGTGTTGGCAATATTTTTAAAATATTTAGAATTGATTTCAATTTTAGAGGCAATTATTTAGAAAATCCTAATGCAAGAAAATTTGGGATTACCGGAACCTTTGGATTTCATTTTTAATCTTATTTATATATTTGAATCCATATTAAATTAACTGGTCATGGTTAAACCAATATTACAGCAAAGCGTCATAAAACTTCTACCCTTTTATTGCTTTATCCTAGTTGTATGAGTATCTTTGCCGCTTATTAAAGAATTAAAAAGTTTTGAATCAATAATTTATAGAATTAAATATGACTAAGAATAAAGGATTAACCTTTGATGTGTTAATTGAAATACCAAAAGGAAGCAGAAATAAATATGAATACGATTTTACATTGCATAAAATTCGTTTTGATCGCATGTTATTTTCTTCTATGATGTATCCAGGGGATTATGGATTCATTCCAGAAACCTTGGCTCTAGATAAAGATCCGTTAGATGTATTGGTTTTAGGTTCAGAACCCACATTCCCTATGGTTGTGATGGAAGTAAAACCTATTGGGGTTTTTCATATGACGGATGAAAAAGGACCTGATGAAAAAATTATTTGTGTACCTGTTTCAGATCCTATTTGGAATAATAATAATGACATCAGTGATTTAAATCCGCATAGATTAAAAGAAATAGAACACTTTTTCCAAGTGTACAAGGATTTAGAAGAAAAGAAAGTTGATGTAGGTGGTTGGGGAAGCGCACAGGAAGCTATTGAAATTTATCACAACTGCGTTAAGCGTTATGATGAAAGTGAACACAAGAAAAAGAGAACGTTTACTATCTAAATTAACAGATTAACAGAATAGTACTAAAAAAAATAAAACCATCTTAATTTTAGGTGGTTTTTTTTATCAATTATATTTTACTATTTTTAGCCGATTTTAATCTAAAAACTAATTAAAAACTAAACACTTAATATGGAATTATTAGTAAAATTTTTACCTGCTTTCGGAGTTTTAGCTCTACTATTTGTTTATATAAAAAACGTATGGGTTTCCAAGCAAGATGCAGGTAACGAAAAAATGACAAAAATTGCAAAACATATTGCAGATGGAGCCATGTCATTTTTAAAAGCCGAATATAAAATTTTGGCCATTTTTGTTGTAGCAGTAGCTGTATTATTATTCTTTAAAGGTAATTCTGAAACCGGCTCAAGCGGCATGGTAGCGGTATCATTTATTGTAGGAGCCATTTGTTCTGCCCTAGCTGGGTTTATTGGAATGAGAGTTGCAACCAAAGCAAATGTTAGAACTACGCAAGCGGCCAGAACATCTTTAGGTAAAGCATTGGAAGTTGCTTTTGCTGGTGGAGCTGTTATGGGGCTTGGAGTTGTTGGACTGGGTGTTTTAGGATTAAGTAGTTTGTTCATGATTTATCAAGATATATGGCCTGGAACTGACAATATTCCTTTAGTGTTAAATGTGCTTTCTGGTTTTTCTTTAGGAGCATCTTCCATTGCATTATTTGCGCGTGTAGGTGGTGGTATTTATACCAAAGCTGCTGATGTTGGTGCTGATTTAGTTGGAAAAGTTGAAGCAGGAATCCCTGAAGACCATCCCTTAAATCCTGCTACAATTGCAGATAATGTTGGTGATAATGTTGGTGATGTTGCTGGAATGGGAGCCGATTTATTTGAATCTTATGTTGGGTCCATTATAGGAACCATGGTTTTAGGAGCTTATATTTTTACGCCAGAATATGGCGGCTTGGGTGCTGTTTATTTACCTTTGGTTTTAGCGGCAGTAGGAATAGTTATGTCTATCATAGGAACCCTGTTTGTAAGAGTTAAAAATGGTGGTTCACCACATAAAGCCTTAAATTTAGGTGAATTCGGATCAGGATTTTTGATGGTTGTAGCTTCTTATTTTGTAATAAATGCAATGATCCCTGAAACCATAGAAGGATTACCTTTTGGTTCTTTTGGTGTTTTTTGTGCAACTCTTGCTGGATTAGTTGCTGGTTTCTTGGTTGGAAAAGTAACCGAATATTATACTGCTACCGGTAAAAAACCAGTATTATCAATTGTAAAGCAATCAGAAACAGGTGCTGCAACCAATATAATTGCTGGATTAGGAGTAGGTATGATGTCTACGGCAATTCCTATTTTGTTAATAGCATCGGCTATTATGGTGTCACATTATTATGCTGGCTTGTATGGTATAGCTATTGCGGCTGTTGGAATGTTGGCTAATACAGGAATTCAGTTAGCCGTTGATGCTTATGGACCAATTTCTGACAATGCCGGTGGTATTGCTGAAATGGCTGAATTGCCTAAAGAAGTTCGTGAACGTACAGATGAATTAGATGCCGTTGGTAATACAACAGCAGCAATAGGAAAAGGATTTGCAATAGCTTCTGCAGCATTGACAGCTTTAGCCTTATTTGCTGCTTTCATGAAAACGGCTAATGTAACTTCAATTGATGTATCAAAACCAGATATTATGGCAGGTTTACTAATTGGTGGTATGTTACCTTTTGTATTCTCCGCTTTAGCAATGAATGCGGTTGGACGTGCAGCCATGGCAATGATTGAAGAAGTTCGTCGCCAATTCAAAGATATTCCTCAATTAGCTGCTGCCCTAGTTGTTATGAGAAAATATAATTCTGATATGTCCAAAGCTTCCGTGGAAGATAGAAAAACATTTGATGAAGCTGATGGTTATGCAGAATATGAAAAATGTGTGGAAATCTCAACGCAAGCGTCTATTAGAGAAATGGTATTTCCAGGGTTATTAGCTTTGGCAGTACCAGTTTTAGTTGGTTTTGGAGGTAAATTGTTTGGAATTGGAGGGCCTCAAATGTTAGGAGGGTTGTTAGCCGGAGTTACAACTTGTGGTGTACTTATGGCAATTTTTCAATCGAATGCCGGAGGTGCTTGGGATAATGCAAAGAAAATGGTTGAAGCTGATGGCCGTAAAGGTACTGAAGCTCACAAAGCAGCCGTTGTTGGCGATACAGTTGGAGATCCGTTTAAAGACACTTCTGGCCCATCATTAAATATTTTATTAAAATTAATGTCGGTTGTAGCCTTGGTTATTGCACCAAGTATTGCATTGAATAATGATAAGGTTGCAGCCTATTCTGAATCTGGGATGCCACCATCTACTGAACAGGTAATGGTAAATGCATCTAAAGAAGTGAAAGGTGAAGGTGTAATGAAAAGTAATGATAACGGAACTTATCAGGCTACAGTAACAACAGTAATCACAAATAATGGTGAAGAAACTACTACTGAACAAGTATTTGAAGGTACAGAAGAGGAAGTTATAGCCAATATAGATGCCTTAAATAAAAAGGATAATACAACAAAAGTTCTGGTAGAAACAGTTATTGAAGAAAAAGTAAATTAGAAACAAAATGTTTTAAAATATAAAGAGGCTGTCTAAAAAGCATCTATTAAAGTCATTACGAGAAATTTTTATTTCGAAGTAATCTGTAAATCAACTACTTACAATTTACAGATTGCTTCATTTCATTCGCAATGACGACTTTTTAGACAGCCTCTTTCATTTCCATATAATGATAAATAAATCTAAAACAACCCATTAATCTCAGCATCAATGGTATTGATAATGGTCCCTAAATCTTCTGGTTTTTCAACAAAATCTAAATGATCTACATCAATAACAAGTAGTTTCCCTTTATCATATCCATGAATCCAAGCTTCATAACGCTCATTCAATCTACTTAAATAATCAATACTTATGGAGTTTTCATAATCTCTACCTCGTTTATGAATTTGAGAGACTAAATTAGGGATAGAACTTCGTAAATAAATTAAAACATCCGGCCCTTTCACTAATGATTCCATTAAATCAAATAGTGATTTATAATTTTCATAATCTCTGTTGGGCATTAATCCCATAGCATGCAGGTTGGGAGCAAATATATGCGCATCTTCATAAATAGTCCGGTCTTGAATAATATCTTTACCGCTTTTGCGAATTTGCAAAACTTGACGAAATCTACTATTTAAAAAATAAACTTGCAGATTAAAACTCCAACGTTCCATCTGATTATAAAAATCGTCTAAATAAGGATTGTCTACAACATCTTCAAGTTGCGCTTCCCACTTATAGTGTTTTGCTAATAATTTTGTAAGCGAAGTTTTTCCGGCGCCTATGTTTCCTGCAATAGCAATATGCATAATATCAGTTGGTTTTTAATTGGAATTTTTGAAGGGTTTCATTATTGTAAATATACAAGGTTTCGTTGGCAAGTAAAAACTGATTTATTAACAAATTTGGAGTGATAATGGGGATGAATTGAGTTGTGTTCTTTTTTAAATAAAATAAGGCATTCTGTTTTTTTAGAATGATGTTTTCATCACTTTCAGCGATACTGGTAAAGCCATCATTTTTTATTTTTGAAATTAAAGTTCCGAAGTAATTATAGGTAAATAAGTACTGAGTAGTAAGCAGCCAACAATAATTGTAATTGCTTTTTATGTCGAGCACTACATTTTGAATGGGCAATGTCTTTGCTAGAGAGATTTTGTTTTTAAAATCAAAAACTTCCAATTGTTGCGTGTCCTGATTAAAAAGCCATAACGTATTGTCATTCCCGGTTGAAATATGAGATACATTTCTGTACGGTTGGAGTGTATTAAAATCTATTTTAAATATTTCAGCTAACCTATTATCAAGAATGATGGCGATATTGAAGTTTTTATAAAATAAATTAATTTTTAATGGGTTGAACGCACTAAATGATGATATTTGCCCTAGCTGAAAGTTATTGTAAGTTATAGTTTTTGAATCATCTTTTTTGCTTAGGACATTATTTTTAATGTAATATAATGTATTAAAATTATCAACTCCAACTAATGTATCTATGTTTAAATTTGTTTTATCAATAAAAGTGGCTTCAATAGGTTCTTGTGAGAAAATTGAAAAGGATAAAAGCAGAAATGTAAAAAAGCCATTTTTCATAGGAACTTGAAAAATACAAAAACCAAACCACTTTTTTAAAAAAGTATTATATAAACAGTGATTCTTGCCGAAATTTAAAAATGGAGAAATAAATATTTTAGTGCAAACAACCATTGATTCAGTCTAAATTTAGCAATTATTTTGATACGTCTTTGTTGTTTGGAGGCTAACTAATCTTTATAAGGTAAATACAAGTATAGTTTCTTTTTTTTGTTAAAATCTAAAACCTGAAGTCTTTCCATTATTTTAGGGTCTAATTTGCTGAGTGATTTGTTGGGGATTATTATTTTAAAAAATTCATCCATATCTAACTTTTTCTGTAAAACAACTTGCGAAATACTTTTAATTTTGCCCTTGCTGTAAAACTGACTTGAATAACTTTTATCACCTAAATAGTAGAGGTTTAATTCTGTATTTTCTTTTTGCTCTGTTAATAAATATTTATCCGTATTGCTATATTGCTCCAAATTATTATTAAATAGACTGAATGCCAAAGAAATTAAAATTAAGAATGGGAATATTAAGCTAGTAAGAATCACGCCTTTTTTATTTTTTATTTGTTCCCAAAAATAGGTTGTTAACAATGCAATGGGTACCATTATGGGTAATGTATAGGTGTGCAGCAAACTACTTGAAAAGGAAAAAAATATTGGAGTCCATAATAACCATAAGAGTAAAAAAAACATCCATTTATTTCCAACTAAATCTTTTCTGTGTTTCCATGCTTTTATGGTAACAACTTGTATCCAGGGAAAAGCAGATAGAATTAAAAACAACCAAATGATTCCAAAAGGGAGGGATTTTGGACGCCCATATTTGTCACCATGCCAACTAGGGTCAAAATATCGTTTAAAATGCTCACCTACAATAAAATAATCCAAAAAACCTTTATTTTTTAATTCGGCCAAATAATACCAGGGAGCTGCAATTAATAAAGTGATTAAAGGGCCTAGGAGCCATGGGAATTTTTTAGAAATGGTTTTATATTCTTTAAAATAGATTAGCCATAAGACAATTGGAGGCATGGTTAAAATTAAAACTATTGGTCCTTTTGTTAAAAGCCCGAACCCAATTGATATAAAAAACAAATAACTCCAGTAAGATATTTTTGATTCGTTAATGGCTTTCCAAAAGCTTAAAAAAATCAATGCGGTACAGAAAGCAAGTGCAGTATCTGTAGAAACAACCCCGGCATGTAATAAAAATTCTGGAAGTGTTAAAAGGATGAAACCTGATAAATAAAAGGAGTGTTTTTTGTGTTCTGTAAATTTCCCAATAAAAAACACTAATGCAAGACTTAATAAAAGAGAAGGTAATCGCACTGCAAATTCATTCACACCAAATATTTTTATGCTAATGGCAGACAACCATGATGATAATGGTGGTTTTGCCAAAAAAGGAACACCATAATCAATTTGGGGTGTAATCCAATTATTGGTTTCGGCCATTATTCTGGCTATTTCAGCATATCTTGCTTCTGTTTTGTCCATTAATGGCACATATGCATTTAAGAAGAGTCTCAACACCACTAGGCAGACAATACCATAAATATAAAATTTAGGATTATTTATCGTTTTATTTATATTTTTCATTATACTTTCTGTTAATAGCGTAAATGTCATACCACATTTTAAAGAAATAAGTGATTTTAACTTTAGATTCGTCATTATCAATCCATGATTTTAATGGAATTTCCCTCGATTTATTTTGCAATTCTTTGATTGAATATAAATGAATAATTCGGAAAAATATTTCTACATCAAATAGCCATTTTGAAATAAATCTTTCTTGAAATACTTGACTAGCTAAACTACGGCTAAATATCTTACAGCCACATTGCGTGTCATATATTGGAACCTTAAGTACCGTTGCAATAATAGTAGCTATAAATCTTCCTGAATAATGCCTGAATTTCCTTCTTTTAATATAAGTGTCAATTTTCAGGATTCTTGAACCAAAAGCAAAAAAAACATCATTTGTCACTTCCTTAGAGATGGATAAACATTCTTCTAGTGAAACGGATAGATCAGCATCGATATAGGCAAGTTTATTAAAGTTAATTTTATTCTCATAACTATACAAAACAGCTTCTCTAATGGCTTCTGCCTTTCCTTTATTTCTGTCTAGGACATGTATGTGCACATTGTCTTTTGAAGCATTTTGAATTTCTTTTAAAACTTTAAGTGTACCATCTGTTGAACCATCTTCCGAAAAAACAATCGTACAATTTTTGTTCCCCTTTAGAAAATTAATATAGCGGGTTTTATCAATTCTCTTAAATTCATTGAAACAAGGGATAATTATAATCATTTGTGTTTTTTGAGATTATTCCAACATTTATGTGTAAGGATGCATGGTTAAGCAACTAATTTAGCGAAAATGGAACGAACCAGAGGAAAATCCGCAGGATTTTCCAAGTGTGGACTGACCAAGCCATAGCTTATATACTGTTACCTGCGGTATTTATTCGTTAATTTCATATTCAAAGTTTCCGTTTTCAGGAATTATCAACATTCCTCTTAAGTGAAAAACGCGAAGCCGCAAAACCTTGGCTAAAAAGGTTTTGCGGTATATTTTGTTAATAACTTGCGGATTTTAGGAGCTATCGGGACTCCTCGTAAAGACGCCTTTTTAATATGGCAAAAAGGATTTCCACTGCAATCACTAACGCGGAGAAATCACATAAATAATATTTTTAACTTTTAACAAAATCCTCAAAAGCATCGTTGTAATAAATGGTAATTTCCGTTCCCTTTACAATATCTTTTTTAGCAACAAAAGTTTGAATGAGGTTGTTGAAATCACGCATTTTAACTTCGGCATTTGGTTTGCTACTATGGTTAAAAAAACTACCTGCATCACTTATGCAAATGGCATCATATTCCTCTGTCCAGGGAAATTGGAGCGTTGCCAATACTTCAGGTAAATTTTCATTAACATGAATAAGCGCCATGTGGCTGGTAACCAAATGCGCTCCCTTTTTAATATTTCGTGTTGCAAAAACACCTTTTCCGTGGAGCGGAGATTCCTTTACTTCAACTAAATCTGTCATGGGTTTTTTTGGGTATAAATTTTTGATTGTGTTTGAAGCAAAGGTAAAAGGATTTTTGCAAAAAACAGATTAAAAAATTGTACGGAAAAACCTGTTGGTTCGTTTAACGCTAAATATATGAAACGTTGCCTTCCCGAAGGGCGGCTATGTTTTTATATATAATGCTGTATGCCGTTTTTTTTATTTTGTCACTTGTTTTTTTAAGTTAATATGTGTTAATTTGTATTCAAACAAGTAAATTATGAGTCACGCAGGATTTCTTACAGTTGATGAAGTAGCCCAAAATTTAAAAGTCACAAGACAAACAGTTTCTAAATATATTAAATCAAAGGAGCTGAATGCAATCAAAATGAATAAAAGTTATAGAATTGCACACAATGACTTTGAAAATTTCTTAACGAATAATTCTATAGCTGGAGAGCCGCAAATTGCATATCTAAAGAATAGTAAAAACTGTCTATTAGATTATCCTGATAAAATGGATGAATTTGAAATTCGTTATTCGTACTCGAAAGGTGCAATTAAATTAGTTGATAAACAACATGATTTGAATGATAATAAATTTATTTTTGGGGACAATCTTTTAGTTCTTAAAAATCTTTTGGACACTCATTCTGGACGAATAGATTTAATTTACATTGACCCACCTTTTGCTACTGGCAGAGAATTTAGTTCAATGAATGAAGATTCGGCATATTCAGACAAATTAATTGACAGCGAATTTTTGGAGTTCATAAGAAAAAGATTAATTCTTCTAAAAGATCTATTATCCGAAAAAGGCAGTATCTATCTTCATATTGATAAAAAAATAGGTCATTATGTTAAAATAATAATGGATGAAATTTTTGGGTATAATAACTTTATTAATGACATCACAAGAATAAAATGTAATCCAAAGAATTTTTCTAGAAATGCATATGGTAATTATTCTGATATGGTTTTATTTTATGCTAAAAATAGAGATAAAAACATATGGAATGAAATAACTGAACCAATGGACAAAGAGAAGAGAGAAACCCTATTCACTAAAAAGCATCCAAAGTTTGGTTATTATACAACAAATCCAATTCACGCACCGGGCAAGACAATTGATGGAGATACAGGAAAAGAATGGAAAGGCTCGTTACCTCCCAAAGGCAGACACTGGCGATATAGTCGAGAGGTTTTAACCCAACTTGATGAAGCTGGTCTTATTGAATGGTCGAATACGGGAAATCCAAGAAAGATTGTTTTGGCATCAGAACATAAAGGTTTTAAGGTACAAGATGTATGGGAATTTAAGGACAAGGGACTTTCTTACGTTGATTATCCAACTCAAAAAAACTTCGATTTTTTGGAGAGAATAATTAGAAACTCTTCAAATAACGATTCTATCGTTTTGGATTGTTTTGCTGGTTCTGGAAGTACATTGAAAGTCGCAGAAAAATTAAACCGTAAATGGATAGGTGTTGATAATTCAACACATTCATACAACGTTGTTAAAGAGACTTTAAAACAAAGCAAGATAAAATGTAATTTTTATGAATACACGTCTTTAACCTAATTGAAGTAGCGAGGATAAATAATCATTAAGTAATAAAGCACTAATCAAGTCATATTCACTTTCTTGTGTCATTACAGCGGTTTTTTCAAAAATTATTCCACCATCTGAATTGTGGGTTGCCCAAGGATATCCGTCTATTACACCAATTCTGATAACATTTCCACGCTGTTTTGCACACAAATCAATCACTTCAACAATTTGTTTGTTTTGATTTCCGCCTGGTGATCCAATCCATTTTGCTTCGCCAATGATATAAGTGTTATTTACTTTGGCGACAAGGTCAGGTCGTTTTGAAACTCCTTGATTTAGAACATTATTAACAAAGTCTTTACCATCTTGTTCTGAAGAATTAAGAATGTATATACCTTCAGTTGATTGTTGAAAATCATCTAGATTAAGAAGATTAAAATTGTTGCGAAGCCACAATGTAAACATTGGCCCCATTTGAGTGTTCAATTTTGGAGCCTCTTCTAATTTAAAGACAACTTCATCAGCTGTCATTCCATAAATAGATTCAGCAATTCTTAACCTTTGTTGAGGATTGTTTACCAAACAATTACCGATATTTTTCATTAAAAACCAAAGGGGTTCATCATATGGAAATTTAACTTGATTTTGAAGAATTTGAATTAATTCGTCGGTTCTCCTAGACTGATGCGCATTGATAATTTGACGTCTAAGACGCATGTCCAATCTATTAGGAGTCGCAGTTGCTAATGGATAAACTTCTAAAATATTATCTAGATAAGGAGTGTTTTCAAAAAGTTCAATACTTCTTAATACCCATTGATTTAATTCTTCTCTTTCTTCTTCAATATCAATACTTCTATCCATTTGCTTTAATTTGATGTAAAGTTGGGATTTTTTTTCGGTCTCACAAATGGTATACAATGGTATCATATAAAACATTTCAATATTTGATTATTGACCGTTAAACGAAGTTATCCTTTTTTTCTGACAAAATCAAACGGAAAACAACCTCCTTTACAAAGGAAACTTAGCCCGAATCTTGTCCAAGCACAAGTTATGAATACTCCCAACATGTGTATGTTTTTTTGAGATATCCGGTTTGTAAGTCCCGTCTTGTACTTGTCCACCAATTTTTTGATACGCTTCCCTAAAGCTTAACCCTTCCACAACTAGGGTGTTAATATTATCTACGGTAAACAAGTATTTATACAGATCGTTATTAACGTCAACATCTTTAACAATAACCTGTTGAATGGAATAATTGAAAATATCCAAAATATCCTTTACATCTTCAAAAGCAGCAATCATATTTTCTTTTAACAACTGAAAATCCCTATGATACCCACTTGGCAAATTGTTGGTTATCAACAACATTTCGGTTTGTAAAGCTTGAATTTTGTTGCACTTCCCTCGAATCAATTCAAACACATCAGGATTCTTTTTATGTGGCATGATGCTACTACCTGTTGTTAACTCATCCGGAAACGATATAAATCCAAAATTCTGACTCATATATAAACATACATCCATCGCAAAACGGCTCATGGTGTTGCATAAACTTCCTAAACTGGCTGCAATGGTACGCTCACTTTTTCCTCTGCCCATTTGAGCTGCCACCACGTTGTATTTTAAAGTGGCAAACCCCATTTCTTTGGTCGTTAATTCTCTATCAATAGGAAATGAACTCCCGTAACCTGCCGCAGAGCCCAACGGATTTTGATCTACTGTTTTTAAGGCTGCATCTAATAAATAAACGTCGTCAATTAAAACCTCGGCATACGCCGAAAACCATAACCCAAAAGATGATGGCATGGCCACTTGCAAGTGCGTATATCCTGGAAGGACTTTATCCTTATAAGTATCAGCTAGTGTTAACAATGTAACAAACAGCGTTTTTGTTTTATCACAAATCAGCCTTAGGTTATCTTTGTAGTATAATTGTAAAGCCACTAAAACCTGGTCATTTCTGGAACGTGCCGTATGGATTTTTTTACCAACATCACCCAAAGTTTTGGTCAGTTCAAACTCTATTTTTGAATGCACATCTTCAAACTGAGGTTCTATTACAAACGTGCCGTTATCAATTTGAGTTTCTAATTTTTTTAAACCTCCTAATAATTCCACCAATTCATTTGATGATAGAATTCCAATTTTATGAAGCATTTTGGCATGTGCTCTGGATGCTATCACATCGTATTTAGCAATATGAACATCAATTTCCCTATCATTTCCAACAGTAAATTGTTCTATTTTTTTATCGATTGATATGCCTTTGTCCCAGAGTTTCATAATTATAATCTTTTGTCATTCCCTTGTATCAGGGAATCTCTTGTTTATTTGTTTATTCGTTGATTTGTTGATTCTAATTTCGTCCTTGCGAACAAAGTGAAGCAATCTGTTTATTAGTCCTCTAAATCATGAGATAACCATACTTCGTCTTCGCTCAGTATAAACTTGCTTTGCTCCTCGTTATGACGTTACACAATTACACGATTCAACAATTCAACATAAATTTTTATGCCTTCTTCAATTTCATGCAAATAAATAAATTCATCTGCTGAATGTGAACGCAGACTATCGCCCGGACCCAATTTTAAAGATTTACACGACAACCATGCTTGATCCGATAATGTTGGAGAGCCGTACATGGTTCTACCCATATCGATTCCTGCTTGCACCAACGGATGGTCAACTGGAATTGAAGACGAATTTAAGTGCAAACTACGTGGCACAATACTAGAACACGGTGCGTTTTTTTGTAAAAACTCTGCAATTTCCGAATTAGTATAAGCATCGTTTACACGAACATCAATGACCAACTCCACATCAGCAGGTACTACATTATGTTGTTTTCCGGCGTTAATTTGGGTTACTGTTAATTTTACATCACCTAAAGCTTTAGAGCCTTTTTCAAATTTTAAATCTTTAAACCATTGCAATGTTTCAATCGTCTTATAAATGGGATTATCGTCATTCGGGTGTGCTGCATGACTTGCCGTTCCTTTTACTTTAGCATCAAAAACTACCAAACCTTTTTCGGCTACCGCTAAATTCATCAAAGTAGGTTCGCCAACAATGGCCACATCAATTTTTGGAATAATTTTAAGCATGCTGTTTAATCCATTAGGCCCACTGCTTTCTTCTTCCGCGGAAGCGACCAAAATTAAATTATATTTTAAGTCTTTATGATTATAAAAATGGGTAAATGTAGCTATTAACGACACCAAACAACCACCCGCGTCATTGCTGCCCAAACCATATAATTTACCATCTTCAACTATGGCTTTAAACGGATCTTTGGTATATGCGGTATTTGGTTTTACCGTATCGTGATGCGAATTCAGCAACATGTTCGGTTTGCTGGAATCAAAGTATTTATTTACTGCCCAAACGTTGTTTTTGGTTCGTTTATAATCTATATCAAATCGCTTAAACCAAGCTTCAATATGTGATGCCGTCTGCTCTTCTTCCGAAGAAAAAGAAGGTGTTTCTATCAACTGTTTTAATAGTGCAATCGCATCATTTGTTAATTCTTGTATCGCCATATTATAAAGTTATTCTTGTAAAATTATCATTTTCCTGGGTTAACATCGAAGTGTTTCCCATATTTATGGTTTTTACACCATGTTTTAACGCATCAAAACAGTTTTCTAACTTTGGAAGCATGCCATCGGCAATAATTCCTTGCTTTAACAATTCCGAATACAATTTAGAATCTATATGTTTTATGACTGAATTTTTATCATTAATATCTTTTAAAACACCATTCAACTCAAAACAATAATAAATAGATGTTTCGTAAAGTTCGCTCATACCAACGGCAACTTGTGAGGTTATGGTGTCGGCATTGGTGTTTAATAACTGTCCATTACCATCGTGCGTAATGGCACAAAACACAGGTGTGAAATTGGCCTGAATTAATTTATCTATAGAATTATGAGCTACTTTTTTAACGTCACCGACAAAACCAAAATCGACTTCTTTTACTGGTCTTTTTTCTGATGAAATACTGTTAATATCAGCTCCTGTTAAACCAATAGCATCAATTTTCAATGCTTGTAATTGAGCAACGATATTTTTGTTCACCAGCCCACCATAAACCATGGTAATGACTTCTAACGTTTCAGCATCGGTAATACGTCTGCCATTTACCATTTTAGATTCGATGCCCAATTTTGAAGCGATACTTGTAGCTCGTTTTCCGCCACCATGCACTAAAATTTTCTTTCCTTTTAAGTTTGAAAATAGCTTTAGAAATGCCTTTAATGACACATCATCTTCAATGATATTTCCTCCTATTTTTACTATGGATACTTTTTCCATTTATAATTTAATTTGTCATTACGAGGCGTTTTCGACGAAGCAATCTGTTTCTAGTGAAGAGATTGCTTCAATCGTTCCTCTTTCGCAATGACGTTTATTTTTTTATTTATTACTTTCTAATATTTTTTTCAACACCAATTGTGCTGCATACGTTCTGTTATTGGCTTGCTCAATTACCAACGAATTTTCACCATCCAAAACGGCATCTTCCACAATTAAATTTCGTCTAACTGGTAAACAGTGCATAAATTTAGCAGTACCCAATTTCGCTTTGGTAATCATCCAATTAGGATCGGTATTCAACACTTTTCCATAGTCGTTATAACTACTCCAGTTTTTCACATATACAAAATCGGCATCTTTAAACGCCTCTTTTTGATTATGATTTATTGGTGTATTTCCAGTAATTTCTGGATTTAATTCATACCCTTCAGGATGTGTTATAACAAACTCCACATCCATTTTTTGCATGGCTTGAACAAAACTGTTCGCCACAGCATGAGGTAAGGATTTAATATGGGGCGCCCAACTCAATACCACTTTTGGTTTCCTTTTTTCAGTGTTTTCTGAAATAGTAATCGCATCAGTTAAGCCTTGTAGTGGATGTCCTGTAGCGCTTTCCATGTTTACAATCGGCACAGTGGCATATTTTACAAAGGATTTAAGCACGTATTCGCTTTCGTCTTTTTCTTTATCAGTTAAAGTTGGAAATGCCCTCACCGCAATAATATCGCAATATTGAGATACTACAGCTGCAGCTTCTTTAATATGTTCTGCTGTGTTTCCGTTCATGATGGTACCATCTCCAAATTCAATACCCCAGGCATCACCAGACACATTCATCACAATAGGGTCCATTCCCAAATTCAATGCTGCTTTTTGCGTGCTTAAACGGGTGCGTAAACTCGAATTAAAAAACAATAACCCAATGGTTTTATGTTTTCCTAAATCAACATGTTTTAACGGATTCGCTTTTAAAGCTTTAGCTTCCTCAATCCAAATATGTATATTATCTATATCATGTATGGAGGTGTAATTCTTCATTTTTAATTATTTTATTTTAGTGAACGGCACTTTGTTATTCATAGCATTTACCATGAAATTATCTTCCAGTCCGTTTACAATCCAAGTTTCTATATTTGCTTTTTTGGTTACCGCAGCAGCTTCAATTTTAGATTGCATACCTCCGCTTCCATGTTTTGATCTTGAACTAACAACCTGTTCCAATAAGGCATCAAAATTTTCAACGACTTCTATGGTTTTTGGTGCATTACTTTCAATGGATTCTTTTGTATAAATACCATTGGTGTTGGTGGCGATAATAAACAAATCGACTTCTAAAAGTGATGCGGTTAATGCTCCCAATTTATCGTTATCACCAAACTTGATTTCATCCGTGGCTACTGTATCATTTTCATTAATAATGGGGATGTAATTGTTACTTACCAATACATTGATGGTATTTACAATATTGGTTTTACTTTGTTCCCTTTCAAAATCTGAATACGACAACAAACACTGTGACGTAAGCAAGCCGTACTCTCTGAATATTTCCTGATAAATCCGGATTAAATGTGGCTGACCAATAGAAGCTAATGCCTGTTTTACTGTAATTTCTTTCCCTTTACTTTCCAGTTTTACAAATTGTTTTGCAACAGCAATGGCCCCCGAACTTACAATGATAAACTCATAAGTATCCTGCAAATGCGCTATTTGATTTGCAATATCTTCAATCTTACCTCTCGAAATGTTATCGGTTTCTTTAGTAAGCGTATTAGAGCCAATTTTAAGTAATATTCTTTTCTTTTGCATGGTTATCGTATTTGTCCATTTCCATGAACATACCATTTGTTTGTTACCAAATGTTCCAACCCAATAGGGCCTCTTTGGTGTAATTTGTCTGTACTTATTGCTAACTCGCCTCCCAAACCTAATTGTCCGCCATCTGTAAATCGAGTAGATGCGTTATGGTAAACTGCCGCATTATCTACATTTTGCATAAACACTTTGGCAACCTCATAATTTGATGTGATGATTGATGAAGAATGTCCGCCAGAATATTTATTAATCATGGCAATGGCAACTTCGTTTGAATCAATTTCAGCCATGGCAATTTTATAATCTAAAAATTCTTGATACCAAATGTCATCTGATTCAATAGCTTTTACACCATCGTATTTTGAAATTGCGTCATCCCCAAAAATCTCAACTTTAAATTCTTTTAGTTTTAATACCAACCCTTTTATGAAAGCATCTTTATTCGGTAAGTTTTTATCAATCAGCACCTTATCTAATGCATTACATGCAGAAATTTTAGCCGTTTTTGCATTGATTATTATATCTAAAGCCATTTGTTGATCTGCTTCTTTATGAACATACACAAAATTATTACCACGTCCACTAATAATCACCGGACAGGTAGCATGCTGCTTCACAAAAGCAATTAATTTTTCGCCACCACGCGGCACAATTAAATCGACTTTTTGTGTTGGATGTTCTAAAAATGCCTGGGTTTCTTTTCTGTTGAATTGCAAATACTCTACCCAACCGGTTGACGCTCTATTCTCTTTTAGAGCTTGATGCCACAATTCTACGATTTTCAAATTTGATTTTAAAGACTCCTTTCCGCCTTTAAGTAAAATTTTATTTCCTGACTTAAATGCAATTCCAGCAGCCTCTACGGTAACATCTGGTCGAGATTCATAAATAATCAACACCGTTCCAAAAGACGCTGTTTTATTATACACCTGCATGCCATTTTCATGCTTAAAACTAAAGCGTTCAATACCCACAGGATCTTTTTGTGATGCTAAATGGGTTACTGAAGCTATCATGTCATCCACTTTAGAATCATCGACTTTTAAACGGTCGTACATAGAAATATCATCGCCATCATAAGCCTCTAAATCGGCTTTATTAATCTTAATAATAGCTACTCTTTCTGTTTCTAAAAGCACAGCCATTTTACGTAATACGGCGTTTCTTGTTTCTATGGATAATAAGGTATTCATTTTTTTGTTTTTGTGAGTTGTAAAGCTTCAAAGATGCAAAGCAACAAAGTTTCTAAGCTTTAAAGCTTTGATTCTCTGAAACTTTGAAGCTTTGAAACTCTCAAAGAGACTTTGCAACTCTATTATTATTTCACAACTTCTATTGGCACTAGTGTTTTCTTCAGTGCTTCAAAAAACTGATCCACATGTGTTTTTTTAATAGTTAACGGTGGTAAAATCCGAATTAACTTTTTGTTTGAAGCGCCTCCTGTGAAAATATGATGCTCATAAATAAGCTTCTTTCTGAGGTCTCCAACTTCAAAATCGAATTCCAATCCAATCATTAATCCCTTTCCTTTAATATTTTTTATCTGCGGAATTGTTTTCGCTACAGAAATAAAATACTTTGAAATGTCATTGACATTTTCAATCAAATGTTCTTTTTCAATCGTATTTAAAACCGCTAGACCAGCAGCACAAGCTAAATGATTGCCACCAAACGTAGTCCCTAACATCCCATGTTTTGCTTTAATGCCTGGGTGAATTAAAATGCCTCCAATAGGGAACCCATTCCCCATTCCTTTAGCAATAGAAATAACTTCTGGCGTTACATTGTAATATTGAAACGCAAAGAATTTTCCCGAACGTCCGTAACCCGATTGTACCTCATCAGCAATAAAACACGTGTTGTTTGCTTTACAAAGCTTATCCACTTGTTCAAAAAACTCAGCAGAGCCTTGGTCTAATCCTCCAACCCCTTGAATAAACTCTAAAATAACCGCACAAACATCACCTTTCTCCAATTCTCTTTTAACACCTTCCACATCGTTCAACGCTAAAAACGTAACCTGTTGTTGAGCATTTATGGGTGCGACGATACTTTTATTATCGGTTGCCGCTACTGCTGCCGATGTACGTCCGTGAAACGAATTATTAAAAGCAATAACTCGCGATTTTCCTGTTTTAAATGACGCTAGTTTTAAAGCATTCTCATTGGCTTCGGCACCCGAATTGCATAAAAACAATTCATAATCTTTACATCCTGATAATTTTTCAATTTTATCAGCAAGCTGAACTTGCAATGGATTCTGAACGGCATTCGAGTAAAACCCTAAAGCTGAAACTTGTTTTGTAACAGCTTCAACATAATTGGGGTGTGAATGTCCTATAGATATCACAGCATGACCTCCGTAAAGGTCTAAATATTCAACACCTTTTTCGTCATAGACTTTCATGTCTTTCCCTGAAACAGGCGTTACATTATATAATGGATAAACGTCAAATAATGGCATTTTAATTGGTTTTAATTTGGTTGATTTTTTCAAATGACGCTACAATTCCTTGAATCAAAGCAGAGCTTAACCCTTGATGTTCCATAGCATTTAAACCTTCAATGGTACAACCACTTGGTGTGGTTACCCGGTCTATTTCCTGCTCTGGATGTCTCCCAGATTCCAGCAACAAACTTGCAGCGCCAAAACAAGTTTGTGTAGCTAATTCGTGTGCTTGTTCCGCTTCAAATCCTAATTGAATAGCACCTTGAGTTGTAGCTCTAATCAATCGCATCCAAAAAGCAATACCACTTGCACAGATAACCGTTGCCGCCTGCATTTTTTCTTCAGAAATTTCCATAGAATGCCCTAACCTGTTAAATATGGCCAACGCTAATTTTGCTTTCTTCTTTCCTTGTTCATTAGTTGCGATGCAAGTCATGGATTTTCCAACAGAAATAGCGGTATTTGGCATGGCCCTAATAATGAACTGGTCAGCACCAATAATTCCTTCAATTCTTGAAATAGAAAACCCTGTAATGGTAGAAATTATGACGTGGTTCTCTGTTAAAAGTGGAGCAATATCTTTTAAAATAGCCTCTAATTGACTAGGTTGTACTGCAAAAATTAAAATATCAGACTCTTTAACAGCTAATGCGTTATCCGATGTAAGAGTTACACCTTTAAAAACTTCAAACTCCTTGATGGATTCAACATTTCTTTTAGTTAAATAAAGAGTTGTAATAGCGTTATTATTAATCAATCCTTTCGCTATTGATTTTCCTAAATTCCCTGCTCCTATAATGGCTATTTTCATTTTTTATTTTGGTTGTTAGTTTTTTTAAAAGTACGTTGCTTTCAATTGTAATCCTTCATACTCATTAAATCCAAACATAAGGTTCATATTTTGAATAGCCTGCCCTGAAGCACCTTTTAATAAATTATCAATAATACTGGTTACCAATAATTTGTTGTTGTGTTTATGCAAATGAATCAAGCATTTATTAGTATTCACCACTTGTTTTAAATGTAAATCTTTGTCTGAAACAAATGTAAACGCAGCATCTTTATAAAACGCTTTGTAAAGGTTTTTTGCTTCCTCTAAAGTGCCTTCAAAATCTGTGTAAACCGTTGCAAAAATACCTCTTGAAAAATTCCCTCTATTGGGCATAAAAATAATTTCTGATGAAAAACTATTTTGCAATTGCTTAACCGATTGATTTATCTCACCTAAATGCTGATGGGTGAACGGTTTGTAATACGAAAAATTATTGTCCCTCCATGTAAAATGAGTGGTTTCAGACAAGGATGTGCCTGCCCCTGTTGAACCGGTAACCGCATTAACATGTACATCATTATTCAATAATTTATGATGTGCCAAAGGCAATAAAGCCAACTGAATGGCTGTTGCAAAACAACCTGGATTTGCAATAAACTTAGCTTTTTTAATGGCTTCCCGTTGTAATTCAGGCAAACCGTAAACAAACGTTTTACCTTGAAATTCTTTGTCTTTTTCTAATCTGAAATCATTTCCCAAATCAATGATTCTGGTGTTTTTTGAAAAGCTGTTGTTTTCCAAAAATTTCACCGAGTTCCCATGCCCTAAACACAAAAACAATACATCTACATTCGGGTTAACTGTATCTGTAAATTTCAAATTTAAATTTCCAACTAAATCTTGATGTACATCACTAATTTTATTGCCAGCATTTGAAGTGCTATAAACAAAATTAATTGCTGCTTTCGGATGAAAAATCAACAATCTGATTAATTCTCCTGCCGTGTAACCTGCGCCTCCAATAATGCCAACTTGAATCATAATTACGAATTTACTTGATGATAAATTTTATTTTGGTTTCCGAAGATTTTAATAAATCCTTTGGCTTCATCTGCTGTCCAGCCTTTATTCTCTTCACCATAACTTCCAAATTTCGCATTCATTAAATCGTGTTCAGAACTAATACCATCCAATGTGAAATGATAAGGCTTCAAACTAACCATAACATCACCAGAAACCATTTCTTGACTACTTTGTAAAAATGCTTCAATGTTACGCATTACCGGGTCTAAATATTGACCTTCATGCAAATGCATTCCGTAAAAACTTGCTAAATATTCTTTATGCTGTAACTGCCATTTGGTAAGCGTGTGTTTTTCTAATAAATGGTGTGCTTTAATGGTGATCAATGCTGCAGGCGCTTCAAATCCAACACGTCCTTTAATGCCAACAATGGTATCACCCACATGAATATCTCTACCAATAGCGTATGCTTTTGCTAAATTATTTAAAGTTTCAATGTTTATTTCCGGGTCATTTTCAACGCCATTTATTGCAAGCAATTCGCCTTTTTCAAACCTTAATTTTACTTTTTCACTTTCTGTGTGTTTTAATTGAGATGGGTACGCACCATCAGGTAATGGTTTATCAGAAGTTAAGGTCTCAGAGCCACCAACGCTGGTTCCCCAAAGACCTTTGTTAATTGAGTATTTAGCTTTTTCCCAAGACATATCAATATCATTAGCCTTTAAATAGTCAATCTCTTGTTGTCTGGTAAGTTTTTCGTCTCTAATTGGTGTGATGATTTGAATTTCAGGCGCCAATGTTTGAAAAATCATATCAAAACGCACCTGGTCATTTCCTGCACCTGTACTTCCATGGGCAATATATTCCGCACCTATACTTTTAGCGTATTCCGCTATTTCAATAGCTTGAATAATACGTTCGGCACTTACAGATAATGGATAGGTATTATTTTTTAAAACATTTCCGAAAATTAAATACTTCACAACTTTTTGATAAAAGGTTGCAACTGCATCAATATTTTTATAGGTTGAAACACCCATTTTATAGGCATTTAATTCGATGTGTTTGATTTCTGTTTTGGTAAATCCACCGGTATTCACACTTACTGCATGCACATCATATTTTTTTGACAAACTTACGGCACAATATGATGTATCTAATCCGCCACTATAGGCTATTACTAATTTTTTCATTTCCTCTCCCTAACCCTCTCCAAGGGAGAGGGAATTTTTATTAATTAATTTTTATTATTTTTTATCTTTTTTTAAAAACATGGTTTCCTTGATATGTATCAGTCTTTTAAACACCTTGTCTTTTATTTTTTTATGCTCATTTATATCTTTAGCTTTTGCATCAAATAACATGCCTGTACACAAACACATTTTTCGATCGGTTCGCGTCAAAACATCATAATTTTTACACGTTTGGCATCCATCCCAAAACGTAGGATCATCTGTTAATTCTGAAAAAGGGACTGGTTTATAACCTAAATCAGTATTCATTTTCATTACGGCCAACCCAGTAGTGATACTGAAAATTTTTGCATCTGGGAATTTGACTCTGGAATGATTAAATATTTTAAGTTTTATTTTCTTTGCTAAACCTGCATTCCTGTAATCTGGATGCACAATTAAACCAGAGTTAGCTACAAATTTACCATGACCCCATTTCTCGATATAACAGAAACCTGCAAATGTATCACCATCCAATGCAATAACGGCATTTCCATTTTCCATTTTAGTCGTAATATATTCCGGGGTGCGTCTGGCAATACCCGTTCCTCTAACAGCGGCAGATTCTGCAATGGTTTCGCAAATAATATTTGCGTAGATGCTATGTGATTTATCAGCAATTAAAATATCCATATTTAAATTGTATAGATTTTAAATTTATTTTTCTAAAGTTAAAGATTGAAAGCAGAATTGGACTCACCTAATTCAAAAATAGATAAACACCCTTACGGGCGACGCGGAAAAATATGGCACATGAAATAGTGGTTAATTGACCTGCTATTTATATTTTGAAATGTTATGAATGAAATTTTGTACACTTGATAAAAAATTAAAATTACGTATTGGTTTTGCTTATTTGAGACTAAAAGCGGCGGCGAGTACTGCGCGCGCGCAAACCGGGTGATGAAGGACGTATTTTATTTTTCAATGTATTCATATAGTAAAACTAAAATTTTATTTCATACAATGAATAAAAAGCCAATGCTTTTTTGTGAAAATTATCAATACTTATTAAAAAAAGAATAATTGATAAGAATAATGCGATTTTTAATAAAATTTATTATCAAATAAAAAGGGACTCCATCATAGAATCCCCTTTCAACTATTTAATTATAAGAAATACTAAACTATAGATTTTTTATTTTAATGTTTCTAAACCAAACGTCATCGCCATGATCCTGTAGTCCAACATATCCTTTGGTAGCAACATCGGCCCAATCTTTATTTAAGCTAGGAAATTTACTCCCAGCAACAAGTTCATTCCATTCTGGTGTCCAAAGATGATATTCCACTACATTTACACCATTTTGTTTATGTACAACCGTGCCTTTATAAACCGTGATTTCAACTTGATTCCATTCTCCAACCGGTTTTGCATTTTGCGGTTTTGCCGGAATTAAATCATACAATGATCCCGCTTGACGGTTTCCATCTTTACCTAATTTAGCATCAGGATGTTTCTCGTTATCAAGTACTTGCATCTCCGGTGCCGTTTTCCATATAAAATCCGGTCCCTCTTGACCTAAGTAAAATATTCCAGAGTTACCGCCTTCAGAAATTTTCCATTCTAAAGATACTGTGAAGTTTTGAAATTCCTTATCATAAATGATATCACCTCCTTCTTTATTTCCTGCTTCTCCCCGTCCCGAACCAATACAATGAATAGTACCGTCAACTATTTGCCAACCATTTGGAAAATGATCTTTTTTATAACCTCTCCAACCTTCAGGTGTTTTACCATCAAATAACAAGACCCAGCCGTCATCAATCTCAGACTGAGTTAATGTATTCATGGCAACTTCTGTTGCGGGCATAGCTTCTTCTTTAACTTCTTCTGTTTTTGCATCGGTTGATTTTTTAGAATCTGATTTGCAACCAGTCAGTATTGAAAGTAACACTAGACTAAAAATTAAAATTTTTGGATTCATTTGTAAAATATTTATTATTTAAATTTAACTGATTTAGAATGAGTTCTATATCTTAATAAATAAAAGAAACCATTCTGTTTTTTTTATTAATTTAATACTTCTTAAAAATTATACAGGCATATCGGGTAATGACCATCCCTCTCTGTAAGTGTGCTTTATAAGCTCCTGGGAATACTCAATTGCATTCATCGGTTCAGTCCATGTCTTATCAAAAGTTGGGTGCCCATCATGGATCTTAAACCCATCTTTAATGACAGTACTGATTTTCTCGTTAGCATCAATGTTGGTAAACTTCATGTTCACTCCATCCCATTCCAAGATCTTATTCAAAGCTTGCAGACGCACCGCTAAAACTCCCATTACAACCATTTCATTAAATGGTCCAGCTTCAGCAAAATCAGAGGTGCAAGGTTTTCTGTTTTCGGCACTTTCTTTACAAGCTCTTACCCAGTCCATTTCATGAGCACCTTCATTCCATGATAATTTGAGTTCTTCCTCAACTCGTCTTTCGGTCTTAGGAACTGAAATTTTTCTTCCAGATAATAATTCCGGCTCAAGGCCATAACAACCTACATGAAGAATATCTTTTGTTCCATAGAAATAGGTGCCTCCACCATTCTTATTTGGGTCTTTTCCAGCAGGCCAGTTATCAGGTAATTCAGGTTTGATTCCACCATCGTACCAGTGTACATCTACTTCTGGCAATTTCATTTTACCTTGCTTTCCTCTAGCGGGGAAAGTCAACTTTGCCGCCTGAGAAACAGGCGCTGATTCATTCAATAACAAAGATGAGCTCGCTTGAACTTTAGTTGGATAACCTAATTTAAGACCTTCAAATACGGGATGTAAGATATGGCAAGCCATATCGCCAAGAGCTCCTGTTCCATAATCCCACCAACCTCGCCAGTTCCATGGATGGTAAACCTCATTAAATGGTTTCATTTTAGCAGGACCGGTAAATAGATCCCAATTTAAAGTGTCTGGTACCCAATCGCCTCTCTCAGGGGTGTTCAACCCTTGTGGCCAAATTGGTCTGTCAGTGAAAGATTCAACTTTTGTTACGTCACCAATAGCACCACTCCAAAGAATTTCACAAGTTTCAGCAACACCAGCACCAGAAGCACCTTGGTTACCCATTTGGGTTGCTACTTTGTGCTTAACAGCTAACTTTGTTAATAGTCTAGACTCATATACAGAATGTGTCAATGGTTTTTGAAGGAAAACGTGCTTACCCATGGTCATGGCATGGGCTGAAATTATGGCATGAGTATGATCGGCCGTGGCAACTACTATGCCGTCAATTTCACTGCCCATCTCGTCAAACATCTTACGCCAATCCCAGTATTTTTTAGCTTTCGGAAATAGATCAAATGCCCCTTTAGCATATTTCCAGTCAACATCACAAAGGCTTACAATATTCTGTGAGGTCAAGTTCTTAAGGTTAGCGAGACCCATTCCGCCTACACCAATCCCGGCTATATTCAATTTATCACTTGGTGCAATATGACCTAAGCCGCTAACTGCAAAAGATGGTACAATGGTAAAGGCTGCTGTTGCTGCTAAAGTTTTACCAACAAAATCTCGACGGGACAGTGTGTTTTCTTTTTTAATTTCACTCATAATATGATAATTTATAATTAGTTATACATAACTTAAAGTAACTGTTCTTCAACTTTTAATAATAATTCTTTAGTAAGCTTTATACCTTCTTCTTCACTTATTTCACTTCCTTCAAACTCAACACCTATAAAGCCTGTATAACCGGCATTTTTTACTATTTGAAGCATTTTGGCATAATCTATTGTTGTTTCGAATCCGTTTTTATCAAAAGCATAAGATTTTGCACTAACAGCTTTGGCATAAGGCATCATTTCTTCTACTCCTTTATATCTATCATAATCATCAACACATTCTGAACCTACTTTTTTTATGCAAAAATTACCAAAATCTGGAAGCACCCCACAATTTGAAGTATTTACTTTTTGAATAACTCCTACAAGCATCGCAGCATTGGAAGATAACCCCCCATGATTTTCAACAATAACATTAATATTTTGTTCAGCGGCATAACTTGCCAATTTTGAAAGTCCATCAAAAGCAGCAACCTTCCATATCTCAGGATCAAATGTACCAGATAGATTCACACGAATAGAATGACAACCTAAAAATGCAGCAGCATCTACCCATTTTTTATGATTTTCAACAGCTTCATCACGTTTAAGTTCATCAACAGAAGCTAAGTCCCCTTCACCATCTACCATAATCAATAGATTTTTCACTTTATATTTTTTACTATTCGTATTTAAAATATTTAAAAGTGAATCCATGCCTATGGTTTCTATTTTCTTTTTGTATAATTGGCTAACATATTCAATTCCTTCAAAACCAAATGAACTGGCTTTTTGTGCAAAATCAACAGGATCCAATGTTTCTCCTTCATTTATAGCCTTATGCAGAGACCATTGTGCTAATGATAATTTAAAAAATGGTGCTTTTTTTTCTGTGGTATTAGATATAACTTCTTCAGATTTCTTTTCTTGATTTTTACAAGAAATTATAAAAAGTAAAAACAAAACTAAAAATAAAGCGCTTTTGATAATTTTAAATAAATTTGATTTCATAATATGAATATTTTGTTACGCTAAAGTTAAAATTTTTTAATTTAAATAGTTGCTAAAAATGGTATCAATTTTTTTACTACACCTTTTATAATTAAAAAATAATGGTTGCTTTATCACAAGCTTAAATAAGTTTATTAAATTTAGCCCTCACCTTTTTGTTATTTCTAGGTATTTCATTCTTAAATTATTATTTTTTTAAAATATTCAACCTACTTAATATTAATATGTAAAATAAATGAGTTTAAAACAACAATATGATGCTATTGTAATTGGTACCGGTATTTCCGGAGGATGGGCTGCCAAAGAACTTTGTGAAAAAGGATTAAAAACGTTAGTCCTTGAACGTGGTAGAATGGTTAAACATATTGAAGATTATCCTACTGCCTACCTTGACCCATGGGATATGCCAAATGGCGGAGCATCAACCCGAGAAACCCGTGAACGAAAATTTAAACAAGCAAGAGATGCAGATGCCACCAAAGGAGACCGTCAACATTTTTTTGTTGATGATATACAGTATCCTTATAATGAAGACCGACGTTTTGATTGGATAAGAGGATATCATGTTGGAGGTCGCTCCCTAACTTGGGGAAGGCAAAGCTACCGTTTAAGTGATATAGATTTTGAAGCCAATAAAAAAGATGGTATTGCCGTTGATTGGCCGGTACGTTATAAAGAAATTGAACCATGGTATGATTATGTTGAAGAATATATTGGTGTAAGTGGTGAAAACTTAGGATTAAAACAACTTCCTGATCAGAAGTTATTAAAACCAATGAATCTTAATTGCGTAGAAGAACATTTAAAAAGTAAGATTGCTGAAAATTTTGATGACAGACTTCTTACCATTGGCAGAACCGCTCATATCACAGACGGAACCAAACCAGGATTAGGAAGAAGCACCTGCCAATACAGAGACCGATGCGCTAGAGGATGCCCATATGGAGCCTATTTCAGCAGTAATTCTTCTACATTACCAGCAGCAGATGCTTCAGGCAACATGACCTTAAGACCAAACTCGATCGTTTATGAAATAGTATATGATGATGTTACAAAAAAAGCGACAGGCGTTAAAGTAATAGACACAATTACTAAAGAACCGTTTGAATACAAAGCCAAAATAATATTTCTATGTGCATCATCCATGGCGTCTGCATCCATATTATTACAATCAAAATCAGACCGCTTTCCTAATGGTTTAGGAAATGATAGTGGTGAGTTAGGCCATAATATCATGGATCATCATTTTAAAGTTGGTGCCCGAGCTAAGGTTATTGGCTTTGATGATAAATACACGAAAGGAAGAAGGGCAAACGGAATTTATATTCCTAGATTTAGAAACATAGATAAAGAAACGGAGCAAAAAGATTTTATAAGAGGCTACGGATATCAAGGTGGTGCGACAAGAGGTGGGCTTTCAGATTTAGTGGCGGAATATAAATATGGTCCACAATTAAAAGAAGCTATTTTAAAACCAGGCGAATGGACGATTAACCTTTCAGGTTTTGGCGAAACATTGCCAAATCATAAAAATAGACTTTATTTAAATTATGATAAACTTGACAACTGGGGCTTACCTACCATTACATTTGATGCGGACTTTGGCGATAATGAAATTGCCATGCGAAAAGATATCGTTGAGCAAGCTATTAAAATGTTAGAGTTAGCGGGGTATAAAGATATTGAAGGTTATGATGAAATTGAAAATAGAGCCATGGGACTTGGTATTCATGAAATGGGTACCGCCAGAATGGGTAAAGACCCTAAATCTTCGGTATTAAATAAACACAATCAAATTCACAATTGTACCAATGTATATGTTACGGATGGTTCATTTATGACTTCCTCAGGTTGTCAAAATCCTTCATTAACTTATATGGCCTTTACCGCTCGTGCCGCAAATCATGCAGCCAATGAATTTAAAAAAATAACGCATAACAAGTTAAAATATGAAACGTAGAGACGTATTAAAAAATATGGGTTTTGTAGCAGGTTATTTAGTTGCCACGCCTTCTATCATTAGCATTTTACAAAGTTGTTCTAGTAAAAAAGAACCATGGGTGCCCATGTTTTTAAGTGTTGAACAAGGAATTGTTTTAACCAATCTTTCAAATGTAATTTTACCAAAAACAGACATACCTTCGGCCACAGAATTAAATGTTCCCCAGTTTTTTGACAAGTATATTAATGAAGTTTTAGATTTAGATGTTCAAGAGCAATTTAAAACCGCTTTTCAGAATATTATTTCAATTCTTAAAACAAATTTTAATGAAAATATTGAATTGGTTTCCGATGAAAATTACAAAGCACTTTTAGATACATATATGTTAGTTAAAGATGGCATTGACCCAGAAAGGGAAGCTAATCCGGAGTTTATGGACATGACAAAATCTGATTTTTTAAACAGTGTAAAATATTTATGTATATCAGCATATTTAACTACTGAAGACATAGGAGAACATGTTTTAAAGTATGACCCAATTCCTACGAAATATTACTGTGGAGATTTACAAGAATTAACAGGAGGGAAAGCATGGTCTCTTTAAAATAATTGAATGAAGCCTGAATATTATTTTAATTAAAACGTTTCTAATTGAAGACTCAAAACCAAACAAGCAGACGAGATTTTATTAAAAAATCAGCACTTTCTGCACTTGGGATTTCAATAATTCCTAGACATGTCATGGGCAGAGGGTTCATTGCACCAAGTGATAAATTAAATATTGCAGTAATTGGTGGTGGAGGGAAAGGATTTAGTGACGCCATAAATGTTTATGATAATGGCGCATCACATATATCTGCCATTTGTGATGTAGATTGGAACTAAGCCGCACAGGCCTTTGAGCTTTTTCCAAATGCTAAAAAATTCAAAGATTACAGAAAACTTTTGGATATAATGAAGGATATTGATGCCGTCACTATATCAACACCCGATCATACGCATGCCGTTATCACATTGGCTGCTATGCAATTAAATAAGGATGTTTATGTTCAAAAACCATTAACTCACAACATTTATGAAGCAAGAGTACTCACCGAAGCTGCAAATAGATATCAAATAGTAACCCAAATGGGAAACCAGGGTGCCTCAGGGCAAGGAGTGCAGACAATGAAAGATTGGTTTGACGCTGGTATGATAGGCACTGTAAATCATGTAGAGGTTTGGATATCCAACAGAAGTTGAAAGGCAGTATAGGGTCTATTTTTACACAAGATTGGACTCCTGATTATTATCCAGATTCTTGTCCGCCTTCTTCAAGAACTCAATTAAAATTTTCGGCAACTGAAAAAAATCCATCTGAAATAAAATTAAACTGGACAGATGGTGGATTACGTCCGTTTCATCCAGAACTCATTCCTGCAGATCATCCGCTTGGTGATGAAGATAGTGCCAATGGGGTTATTATGATGGGAAATAAAGGGATTATGACTTGTGGAACCTATGGTTTAAACCCGAAAATTTATCTTAATTCAGGTGAAATTATTGAACCACCTTTAATTGAAGATACTAGTGACTCTTTACCTGAAAACGGGCATCATTCTAAATGGGTTGCCGCTTGTAAAGCTGGCAACGGAAGTGTTAAACACAAGGCATTAACCTCTTCCTTTGATTTTGCCGGACCGTTAACAGAATCCATTTTAATGGGTAATTTGGCTATTAGAAGCTGCAATTTAAGAGAAAAAGTTAATGATACCTTTAGATTTCCAGGTCGGCAAAAATTACTTTGGGATGGTGTTAATATGAAAATTACCAATTTTGAACCTGCCAATCAGTTTGTAAAACGTACTTATAGAGACGGTTGGAAATTAGAATAAATTCCTAAAAACACTTTTATTCAACAATAAACTGACCGCGCATCATGCCATAATGCCCCGGAAAGCTACATAAAAATTCATAAGTTCCTTTTTCGGGAGCATCAAATTCTATGGTTGTTACTTGTCCGCCACCAATCATATCAGTATGTGCAATAATGTCTTGAGAATCTTTGGGAAGATACTCATTATCTCTTTCAGAACCTGCCTTTGTCGCAAAATCTATTAAATCAGTACCCTTTTTCAAAAGCACAAAATTATGACCCATAATATTAACATCAAGTTTACCAATATGTCTTAGAGTAAGCTTTACTTTTTGCCCTGCTTTTACACGTATCTCTTTTTGATTGAATTGCATCACATCATTCCCAGTAAGAACAATATTGGCAACATTATCATCTGCTTTATTTGAATCAGTCTTTTCTTGCGTATTTACATTTTCTTTAGTAAATCCTTCTTTCTTTTTCTCATCCTTTTTTCCACAACCAACTAATAATCCAAATGTTAAAAGGGCATAAAATGGTATTCTTATAATATTCATATCAAAAAAATTTAAGTTCAACTAAATTAATAAAAACAAATGTGATTCACTAAAAATAAGTTTATAAAATATAATCTGTACTAATAAAATTTGATGATTTTTTATTTAACAATTCTTTTAAAATGGCATTATTGTAATCATTGTCTTTTGAAGCAACAAATGTCCTGATTGAAAATGAACGCAATGCATCATGAACACTCAAAGTACTAAAAGCGGAATCTTTCCTTCCAGTAAACGGATACACATCAGGACCACGTTGACATGAGCTATTTAAATTTACACGACAAACAAGATTGACTAACGTATCAATTAATGGTGCCAATTTTTTAACATCCTTTCCAAAAACACTTACTTGTTGACCGTAATTTGATTCAGCCATATCATCTAATGGTTCTGCAATATCAGTAAATGATAAAACAGGAATTACTGGTCCAAATTGTTCCTCTTGAAAAACACGCATCTGTTTATTTACTGGGTACAAAACAGCCGGATAAATATAATTTTCAGTGGTTTCTCCTCCTTTTTCATTAATGATTTTTGCTCCTTGACTTACCGCATCATCTATTAATTCCTTAATATAAGCTGGTTTATCTTTTTCTGGAAGTGGCGTTAATTTCACTCCTGCCTCCCATGGGTTTCCAAATTTAAGGGCATCTACGCGTAATGAAAATCGCTTATTAAATTCTTCAACAATGTCTTTATGTACATAAAGCACTTTTAGAGCGGTGCAACGTTGCCCATTAAAAGACAAAGTCCCTGCAATACATTCATCAATAGCTAAATCTAAATCGGCATCAGGCAATACAATAGCTGGATTTTTAGCTTCTAACCCCAATACCAAACGCAATCTATTTTTTTTAGGATGAATCGTTTGCAGGGCATTGGCTGATTTACTATTACCAATTAAAGCCAATATATCCACTTTTCCTGATGCCATAATCGGAGAGGCTACTACACGACCACGACCAAAAATAATATTCACTACTCCTTTTGGAAAACTTTTTTGAAAGGCTTCTAATAAAGGTGCAATAAGCAACACACCATGTTTGGCTGGCTTAAAAATTGCCGTGTTCCCCATGATTAAAGCTGGAATAAGTAAGCAAAACGTTTCATTAAGCGGATAGTTATATGGCCCTAAACACAAAACAACACCCAGTGGCCCTCTCCTTATATGTGCATAAATGCCATCACTTTTATTGAATTTAGCACTATCCCGATCCATTTGTTTATAATCTTCAATCGTGTCATAAATATAATCAACGGTTCTATCGAATTCCTTTTCTGAATCCGGTAAGTTTTTACCAATTTCCCACATTAATAATTTTACAACAGCCTCACGTTTGGTCTTCATCATTCCAACAAAGGTTTCCATGCATTTTATGCGGTCTGAAACTTTCATGGTTGGCCATAAGCCTTGTCCTTTATCATAGGCTAAACAGGCTGCATCCAATACCTCTAAAGCTTCTGTTTTACCTTGTTCTGGAACACTTCCCAATAAGGTTGGTTTGTATGCTTCTGTAGATGAAATTGCGGAATATATATTGGTTGTTTCGCCTTCCCATCTTTTTAATTCTCCAGCAACTAAATAAGTATTTTGATGTAAAAGAGAATTAATTTTATAGGCTTCTGGAATTTCTAAAAAAGGTGTTTTCATTTGAAAAAATATAAAGTTAAAAACTTAATGCTAATATACTTATTTATTCATTTAGACGCTTTTATTATCATGCCTTAAATTGAAAAAATAGCAGATTGTCAGTTATTTAATTACTTGAAAATAAAATACTTAAATCGCAATCGTTTTCGTAAATCTATTTTACAATTAGATTATAGTTTACTCTAAATAAATTTAATATATCAAAAAGAAAACCACCCATTTTATTAAAAAAAGGGTGGCTTTAAAAATATATTTTATGCTTAAAACAGTTTATGCTAAAACAGAAACTTGTGCATTTTCTTCAGTTTTTATTACTTTCATGGCAATCATGGAAGCTCTTAAAACAGCACCGGTTTTTTCAACCTGATGATTCCTAATTACTTTATTTATTGCGATTAATTCTTTATTATCAACACCGTTTGTTTTACTAAAAGAGGATCCGATAACATTGGTTTTTACAGTTTTCATAAAATCTTTTAACAAAGGTTTACACGCATGATCAAATAAATAACAACCATATTCTGCGGTATCAGAAATAACTCTATTCATTTCATATAACTTTTTACGCGCAATGGTATTTGCTATTAGCGGTGTTTCATGTAATGATTCATAATAAGCAGATTCCGCGACAATCCCAGATTCAGTCATGGTTTCAAAAGCCAACTCAACACCAGCTCTTACAAATGCCACCAACAAAGTACCGTGATCAAAATATTCTTGTTCAGAAATTTCTTTGCTGGTTGCGGTTGTTTTTTCAAAGGCCGTTTCACCAGTTGCCGCTCTCCAGGTCAATAAGTTTTTATCATCATTTGCCCAATCTTCCATCATTGTTTTTGAAAAGTGGCCAGACATGATATCATCCATATGTTTTTGAAATAACGGACGCATGATATCCTTTAATTCTTCGGATAATTTAAAAGCTTTGATTTTTGCCGGATTTGATAAACGATCCATCATATTGGTAATACCACCGTGCTTTAACGCTTCAGTGATAGTTTCCCAACCAAATTGAATTAATTTAGCAGCATATCCAGGTTCTATTCCTTCTTCCACCATTTTATCAAATGATAAAATAGCCCCGGTTTGTAACACACCACATAAAATGGTTTGTTCTCCCATTAAATCACTTTTTACTTCAGCAATAAAAGAGGATTCCAAAACACCTGCTCTATCACCACCTGTTGCCGTTGCATAGGCTTTTGCCTGCCCCCAACCTTTCCCTTCTGGGTCATTTTCTGGATGCACGGCAATTAATGTTGGCACACCAAAACCTCGCTTGTATTCTTCTCTAACTTCAGATCCCGGACATTTTGGAGCTACCATAATAACTGTTAAATCCTTTCGGATTTGCATACCTTCTTCCACAATATTAAATCCATGAGAATACGATAATGTAGCACCCTTTTTCATTAATGGCATAATAGCCTTAACCACACTTGTGTGCTGTTTATCTGGCGTTAAGTTTAACACCAAATCGGCTGAAGGAATTAATTCTTCATACGTCCCCACTTTAAACCCATTATCAGTAGCATTTTTGTAAGACGCTCTCTTCTCTTTAATTGCAGCTTCACGCAACGTATAAGATATATCCAAACCTGAATCTCTCATATTCAATCCTTGATTCAGTCCTTGAGCACCACAACCAACAATCACAATTTTTTTTCCTAATAAAACATTTACACCATCTTCAAATTCTGAAGATTGCATAAATCTACACTTTGATAATTGAGCTAATTTATCTCTTAATGAAAGCGTGTTAAAATAATTTCCCATTTTTTATTTATTCTTTAATTAATTTCTCGTAATATTTCTGTTATTGCCATTTTAGGTCGTGTTATTGCTATGCGCCCTGAACGAACAAATTGCAATAAACCAAATGGCTTTAATTTTTCATACATATTATCTATATCTGCCTTTAAACCAGATGCTTCAATGACAAAAAACGTTTCTGTAATAGTTATAATATGTGCCCTTCTGAATTTTAATTTATTCTGAATTCTTTCATCATATAAATGCTCTGATGAGATTTTAAAGAGTGCCGTTTCATTATAAATAATTTCATCTTCTGTATGATAAAAAGCTCCAATAACTTCAATTTGTTTTTCTAATTGACCTACAACTTTTTGAATAAGTGTTTTTGGAACAATTACCACAAACGTGAATCTATGAACGTGATCAATTTCAGATTTTGAAACTGTCATGCTTTCTATATTAATATGACGCTTTAAAAATATTGCTGATAAACGATTTAATATTCCAACATTATTTTCAGTATATACTGAAATCGTAAAATTTTGCTTCTCTTCCATTCTTAACTTAATCTTATATCTGAAACACTTGCCCCTGATGGAATCATTGGAAAAACATTATCTTCTTTTTCAATAACTACTTCCAAAAAGAAAGCTTCTTTTGATTGAATCATAGTTTTTATTGCCTCTTCTAAATTTTCACGTTTAGAAACTCTAATTGCCTCAATATCATAAGCCTCGGCTAGCTTAACAAAATCGGGACTTATCATTTCTGTAGATGCATATCGTTTATCAAAAAATAATTCTTGCCATTGGCGTACCATTCCTAAATACCCGTTATTTAAAACTACGATTTTTACTGCCGCTTTTGTTTGAAGTATAGTTCCTAGCTCATTACAAGTCATTTGATAACCACCATCGCCAATAATGGCAACGACCTCACGGTTCATAGCTCCCAATTTAGCCCCTATTGCCGCTGGTAACGCGAATCCCATAGTGCCTAAACCGCCTGAAGTTACATTGCTTCTTGTTTTTACAAATTTAGAATAACGCCATGCGAACATTTGATGTTGCCCCACATCTGAAACAATAATGGCCTCACCATTAGTATAGCGATTTATTCCTGCCATAACTTCACCCATTGTTAAGCCTACCTTGGTGGGATTTAATTGGTCATTTATGACCGTTTTATTTTCTATATCAAGCAATTTATTGAATTCTTGCATCCATTCTTTGTGCTCCCCTTTATTTACATAAGGCATAATTTCAGCCAATGTTTTTTTAACATCACCTAAAACAGCAATATCTGTTTTTACATTTTTATCCACTTCAGCGGGGTCAATTTCAAAATGAATGATTTTAGCTTGTTTAGCATACGAATTTAAATTACCCGTAACCCGATCATCAAAACGCATTCCTATTGCAATTAAGACATCGCATGAATTTGTAAGAACATTTGGCGCATAATTTCCATGCATCCCCACCATACCAACATATAAAGGATGGTCTGTTTCAATCGCTGATAATCCTAATCCTGTAGAGGCTGAAGGAATACCTGTTTTTTCAATAAACTTTTTAAATTCTTGTTCTGCCTCTCCAATAATAACGCCTTGACCCCAAACAATAAATGGTTTTTTAGCCATATTAATTTGAGTTGCAGCCTCTTTTATCTTTTCAATATCAAATTTTGGTGCTGGTTTATAACTTCTTACTTTTTCACATTTTTTATATGAAAAATCTAATTCACTTATTTGAGCATCTTTAGTAATATCAATTAACACTGGTCCTGGACGACCACTTTTTGCTATATAAAATGCTTTAGCAATTACTTCAGGAATTTCTGAAGCTTTTGTAATTTGATAATTCCATTTTGTAACTGGAGTTGATATTCCAATGATATCTGTTTCCTGAAACGCATCAGAACCTAACAAGTGCGAAGCCACTTGTCCGGTAATACATACTAAAGGTGTTGAATCAATTTGAGCATCTGCTATTCCTGTTACCAAATTGGTAGCTCCAGGACCTGAAGTAGCAAACACAATACCTGGCTTTCCAGTGACACGCGCAAATCCTTGAGCAGCGTGAATGGCTCCTTGTTCATGTCGTGTTAAAACATGATGGAATTGATTTTGGTATTTATATATTTCATCATACACAGGCATAATGGCGCCCCCTGGATATCCAAAAGCTAAAGTAGCACCTTCTTCAAGAAGGCATTTTATTACTGCTTCAGCACCAGACACCTTAATAGTAGCCTCCGTTGACTTTTCCATTAATTCTATCGTTTGTGTTTCTTTCATTGAAAACTTTTTTTTCATTCCTTTGAAAAAAGGAATCTCAATATTTTTGTTATTCTTACTCTTGTTTGCTCCTCTCTTCTCAAACTATTTTCACTTTTCATTAGACTGGACTTATGGCTTTTCGATTATGAGATTCCTTTTTTCAAAGGAATTTGTTAAAATTCATCCGTTACACATCCTTTTGAGGCTGATGAAACTGTTCTTGCATATTTGTAAAGCACACCACGATCAAATTTTAATTTTGGTGATGTCCAGTTTTGTCTTCTTTTTTGTAATTCTTCTTCTGAAACTTCAAGGATAATTGAATTTGTTTCTGCATCAATAGTGATGATGTCACCATCTTTAACAAACGCAATGGTTCCGCCTTCCTGAGCTTCAGGAGTAATATGGCCTACTACAAATCCGTGAGTGCCTCCAGAGAAACGTCCGTCAGTAATTAAAGCCACATCTTTTCCTAATCCGGCACCCATAATGGCTGCTGTTGGTTTTAACATTTCTGGCATGCCAGGGCCTCCTTTTGGGCCTTCATAACGAATAACCACCACATCACCCTTCACCACTTTTCCATCACGAATACCATCATTTGCGTCATATTCCCCCTCAAATACTTTTGCTTTTCCCTGAAATCTTAATCCTTCTTTCCCGGTAATTTTAGCAACACTTCCTTCTTCTGCTAAATTCCCATAAAGCATTCGTAAGTGACCTGAGATTTTAATAGGGTTTTCAATAGGTTTAATAACTTGCTGTCCGACTTTCAAATCAGCAACATCCAATAAATTTTCTGCCAATGTTTTACCGGTAACGGTTAAACAATCGCCATGAAGCATGCCTTTTTTCAAAAGATATTTTAATACTGCAGGAGTTCCACCAACCGCATGTAAATCTTCCATTAAATATTGACCACTTGGTTTTAAGTCGGCCAAAAATGGGGTATTATCACTAATATCCTGGAAATCTTTAAGCGTAAAATCTATTTGAGCCGCTCTTGCAATAGCCAAAAAGTGTAACACAGCATTGGTTGAACCTCCCAAAATAGTCACCAAACGAACAGCGTTTTCTAATGATTTTCTGGTAATAATATCTAAAGGTTTAATATCTTTTTCGAGCAACATTCGCATGGTTTCACCGGCTTTTATTGACTCTAATTCTTTCTCTTTACTTCTTGCCGGATTCGATGAATTAAAAGGCAACGTCATGCCTAAAGCTTCAATGGCCGATGCCATGGTGTTGGCTGTATACATACCACCACAAGCTCCTGCACCTGGAATAGATTTTTTTATAATGCTTTTATATTCAGTCTCTTCCATGGTTCCAGCAACTTTACTACCCCAAGCTTCAAACGAAGAAACAATGTCCAGTTTTTTTCCATTATGGCACCCAGAATCTGTGGTACCACCAAAAACCAAAATGGAAGGTCTGTTTAAACGAATCATCGCCATTAACGCACCTGGCATATTTTTATCACATCCAACCACAGTAATTAACCCATCATAACTCATTCCTTGCACAACTGTTTCCATAGAATCTGCTATAATATCACGAGAAGGTAATGAGTAACGCATTCCTGGAGTTCCCATAGAAATACCATCACTTACGCCTATGGTATTAAAAATCAACCCAATAACATCTTCATTTAAGGTTCCTTGTTTTGCCAATTTAGCTAAGTCATTCAAATGCATGTTACAGGGATTTCCTTCAAATCCTGTACTTGCAATACCAACTAAGGGCTTATAAAAATCTTCATCTTTAAAGCCAATAGCGTAAAGCATGGCCTGTGCTGCCGGTTGTGTTGGGTCTTGAGTTACTGTTTTGCTGTATTTATTAAGTTTATTCATGTTTTTAAAAATAACAATATGCGCTATCTTGTTTAATATTTAATGGGTTAAAGAATTATTATGTTCTTTAAAATTTATAAAATGTTTAAAATAGAGTTCGAAATTAAAATATTACACTTTTATTAATTCTATCCAATCCTTTTTAAGTTTAAATTCATTCTACTTTATACTGAATTAATATTCTGATTAACAAGTATTTAGTTTGCTTATTTTATGATGTTCAAAACTGAAAAAAACTAATAAAACACATCTCTTTTTGCTAAGATTTTTAAATTTTGTTCAATCCTTATAATATTTATCCTCCTACTTAATAATTAATTCAATACTAATTACTCACATTACGCAAAAAATGATTCAAAAACTGCATTATGCAGCTCTAGGTGT
>CAXBJF010000023.1:0-60016 GCA_963976005.1 uncultured Flavobacteriales bacterium
ACTATGCTCACTTTAATCCGCTGTGGGTGGTATACTATGCCCGTTTTTTGCAATTCATTACCATTGGCGATTGTAAACAAGCTATAAATACTGGATTAGAGCAAGCCAGCACAGATTTAAAAGGTTTCCAAAAGTCAGTAAAGGCATTAGAAATTTTAGAGCAGCAGGAGAAAAAATACAAAGAAACATTGCTACTTATCAATGATGCAAAAAGAGCTATTTTTTACCGATACATCAAAAAAAGGTAAAATTCCTTTCCTATGGTTGACTTATGGTTTAGGTACACTTATTTAAACCATATTTCGCCATTATAGGAAAAAAGGTGCAAACGAAAAAAGCCCACTCGATTTGAGCAGGCTTTCCCGATTTTCCGAAATCATCTAATCCACTGATGAAGAATTAGAATATTTTAGCTACTTTCATTGCATTTCCTTGCGAAAATAAATAGTAGTTTGAGTTTACTTCCTGATAAAATTCTACCGCCAACACATTCACAACTGACACATCCGCAGTAATAGTAGGAGAACCTGGCAAAGTACTTACAACACTAATCAAACCAGTTGCAGCATTTACAGGAAGATAACCTGAATCTTGTACATCTGTTAATCCGTTTGTAACACCGTCTTTTGGCTCATAAACTCCTGTAGTACTGTTATATTCAAAGTCAGACAAAACAGAAATAGCATTGATGATTTTGAAATGAGTAGCTCCAGCAGGTACATACATTCTATCCAAAGGATTAAAAGAAGGAATATCCAAAGTTGAACTATCTCTTGCAGCTGTTGGAGTAATAGTATAAGGAGCATTAAAAGCACCATTTAGAGAAGTGAATTTGTTAAACTCAAACCCTTCTAAGTACTGAGGTGCAACAGTTACCAAAATTGCTCTTTGCCCTCTTGCCTCAGAACCATCTTCCAGATTGATTCTTTTCATTATTGCGGTTATCCTTCCTGTAACTTGGCTATCGCCATTATTACGAATTAAACCTGCAATACTTGTTCTTAGGGATTTACCTGCAATAGCACTTCCTCCAAATTCGTTCATATTCTCACGAGTACGAACAAAGGCTGGATCAGATGCAATCTGTTCTGAAGATGGACCGCCTTTTAGACCTGCAAAGTAACCATCATTCCCTTTAATTTTGAAGTGACGAACTTCACCTAACGTCCCAACATATTTAATATGTCCTTTCTGTCGTGCCATAATATTTTTCTTTTAAAACGTTAAAAATTTATTGTAAATTTACGACATAATTATCTGTTATTCAGTTACTTAAATAGTGCAATATGAAGCAATTAGATGTAAAGAGTCAGACTACAATCAAAACCAACTACGAAATAGTAAAAGTTGTAGATGGTGATGGAATAATCGCAAAGAATTTAATCTCAAATAAAGAGGAAGAAATACGTTTTTATGGCATTGATGCACCAGAGTTGACACCTTGCAAAAAACTAAAGCAGGACGAAAGAGAAACGCATTTATCAGGACGTTTTTTGATGGAGCTTGCACACCAGTCTTATAAGTTTTTAAGAAAGAGAGCAAAAATTGGAAAGCGGATTACATTAATTCAAGAAGTAGGCAACGAGCAAGACCCATACGGCAGAACTTTGGCTTATGTGGTATTGCCTAACGGCAACACCTTAAACGAAATAATGGTCAAGAACGGCTTTGCAAAGCCTTATGATAAACTTTATTGTTCCGAACTACCAAAGTATCAAGAACTCAATTTGAAGGCTAAAACAAAGAAAAAAGGCTTATATTTGCTCGTAGATAGGTTCTAATAAAACAAAGGCATTTTCTCTTATTTGCCACCAATTTTACAGATTTTGTTGCCTATTTGTTGCCCAATCTCCGTAACTCATTGATTATCAAGTTAAGTTACTTTTTGTATCGGCAAATAATAATTCAACAAAAAATATAACTGAAAATAGCTGAATCACAAAATAGTGGGTGTCATTTTAAGTTTTAAAAATCCCTGAATTACCATATAACAGATAGATTTTCACTTAAACATAATTTATTTTTTTTTCTCAAAAATTATTTTAAATTTACACAATTCTCCTCAAGTCTTTTTTAATAGCATTAAGAAGACTTATAAAATATTATTTCAATAAATCTTTTTAGTTTTTTTATTATAAGTTCTTATAGTATAGTAAAAGTTTGTTTTCCTATACTACGATAATTATTTTTTTTATAAACCAACCTAAGCCAACCGTTATGAAAAATAAGTGTGCTAAACCCTTTTTTCTTCTATTTATTCTATTGTTTATTCTCATTTCAACACCATCTTTTGCACAAAAAAATAAAGATATTGTTCCTGTATTATATTGCGTAAAGGATTTGGGAAACGGACTTTATCAAGCAACTTTTAGTTATGTTAACCCAACGAATAAAGATGTAATTGTAGATGAATCTGCAAGTATTGTAAAAACCAACAACGGAAAGAAAGTATCCAAGGGTTTAAATAAATTTAAGTCAGGTACCGTAGATAAGGTGTTTATGAAAGAATTTGGCCCAAATGATTATGTGGAATGGACCATTATTAGTAACGGAAACACGCATACTGTTTATGCAAATGCAAATTCTGCAAAAAAATGTTCGACAAATGATGGTTTTATTTTTCCTGTGATAGGAAATAATGGAAAATCTTATGATATTATTGGGCAAGAGTTATCTTCTTTGTGTGATAATGTAGCGGGAAATACTCCTTCAGAATTAATTTTCCAAATAACTGCAGGAAAAGTACTTGTTGAGATCGTTCCTAAGGCATCACAAATGCAAAATGTACTTGCATTATTGCAAGGCTCGCCATTTAATATACCAGTTTCAGATTTTTTACTAAATATTTCAGCGTATAACAATTTGTCTTCAATAGATGTTTATATGAATACACAAAGCCTTTGTGCTTTAAATAGTTATGGTAACATTATCAATTTTGCCAGACCTGTATATCCTGCATATAACAATTCAGGCGGTGTAAACACCCAAGGTGATGGTGCACAAAAATCAGACTTGGTACGCGATTCATTTAGGTTAATAAAAAGCGATGGTAATATTGTTCCAGTTGATGGTTCAGGTATAAAAGTTGGTGTTTTATCAGATAGTTATGATATGGCTCTTGGTGCGCCAGGTTATGCTGCTCTTGATATTGCGAATGGTGAATTACCCGAATCAGTAGAAGTTTTAAAAGATAATTCATATAAAGCATCAGATGAAGGTCGGGCTATGATGCAAATTATTCATGATGTTGCTCCCGGAGCATCCTTGGCTTTTCATACAGCAACAGCCTCTCCAAGACAATTTGAGGTAGGATTTAATGCATTAAAAGATATAGGTTGTGATATTATTGTGGATGACATCACATTTATTACAGAACCATTTTTTGGAATTGGCCGTATTTCAGAAAGCATTCAATCTTTTGTGAGTCAGCCAGGGAAATTTCATTATACATCCGCCGGCAATATAGCTAATAAAGGATATCAGGCAACTTTTAAACCATCAACCAATTTGCCAGTTACTAACTTTATTCCTTCAGATAATATTACAAAAGCTCATGTTTTTGGAACTAATACAGATGGTTCTCAAGACTACTTACAAAAAATAAGTGTAGTTCCCGGCACTTATTTAATAGTGTTACAATGGAAGGAAGATGCGGCTTCACAACAGAACCAAATTGGAGCTTTAAACGATTTAGATATTTATATAGTAGATAATGCAGGTCGTTTGTTAGTTGGGAATAATCGTGTGAATGTACAAGGAGACCCTACTGAAATAATCGTATTTAAATCTACAGGAACTGGGGATGCTAATATTATGATAACAAGTACAAATGGTTCTACTTCCAACGGCCTTCCTTTTAGATATATAGCTTTCAGAACAACAGCAGATGACAAAACACCTAATGGTCTTAAATTTCCTGAATATTTTGGAAATGGTATACCTACTGTAAGTGGTCATGCCATGACTCCAGAATCCATTACTGTAGGGGCGGTTGATTACCGTAATGCATTAAATCCAATAGCTGAAACATTTTCAAGTTATGGTGGATTATTAAAAGATGGAACAAATCTTCAAATTGATATGTATGCTCCAGATGGAGGCAATACGGCATCAACAACTATTGGGCAATTAGCTACCTGTGATACCTGTGATAAAGATGATAAACTTAATTTTTATGGTACATCGGCAGCGGCACCTCATGCTGCTGCTGCTATGGCTTTATTGAGATCGGCTTTACCATATTGGTATCCAGATGGTTCAGGAACTACTACGTTTACTTCCAATGAAACCATTGCCACATTTAAGAACACGTCTGTAAATTTTACTGCTCGAGATGGGGCTAATGCACAATTCATAAATACCTTAAATGCGTTCAAAAGTATAGCCGCTCAAACGGCTAAAATTACATCGTTGACTATTTTAAATGGAAATGTGAGCGCCGAACCTATTACGGTATCTATCATTGGTGAATTTTTTCCTTCTCAAAGTTCAGATCCATATCCTGCAAAAGTTTATTTTGACGGTAAGGAACTAACAGGTATTCAAGTGGTCTCTGATACAGAAATCATTGCCACCATTCCTGCCTTTACAGGAAATCCGGATTTGAAAGTTTATACAGAACCAAAACCAGGAAGTCAAGGAAACGGCGGTTTTTCTGATCCGGTTAAAATTTTACCAGATGGAAAGTTAGCTATAAATATTGTTCCTAATAATGCTGTGTTTGAATATGGTCAGGATATTAGTTTGTCTTATTCTGTTCAAGGTTTACCACCTGAAGGGATAGATACATCACTTCCATATTCAGAAATTATGGCGTCTTTAGGATTTCCAGAAGTTAAATTAAGTTCTGGAGCTGATGTTAAGTTGGCTGAAGGTAGTTATCCAATTGTTTTTGACTATGTTATTACACCTTCTTTTGTAGAACCATTATCTCAAGAGTTATTAGATAAATACCAAGTAAATTTTATTTCTGGTTATATAGATCCTAATCCTGATATTGGTAAAGTTGGATATTTGACTGTGACAAAAAAAGATTTAGTTATAACGCCACCTGATGTTAGTTATACGTATGGAAGCCCCATTGATGTTGCATTCAATTATGAATTTAATACGACAGGAATCTCTGATGAAGATAATTTTAGATTGTTACTTGAACAAGCTCACAATAGCGACTTTAAAGATGGAATTCCCAATAAGTTTCAGGCGCTTGTAAGTAAATTTCAGGCCTTGGTAAGCGAATATGATATGAGCTTTTTAAATGGAGGAAGCTGGAGCGCATCCGAGCGTACCATTCAAAATAAATTTCAAGCCCTGGTAAGCAGCATGAGTATTGTTAGTTTAGATAATGAAAATTTTACAAATTTTATATCTGCACGCAAAGATTATAATGACGGAACAACCAATAAATTCCAAGCACTTGTAAGTAAGTTTCAAGCATTAGTGAGTGCTGAGGATTTGTTTGCCGGTAACGTAGAAATAGGACTAGAAAACAAGTTTCAGGCATTGGTAAGTAAATTTCAGGCATTAGTAAGTGCTGAAGATCCAACAAGACCATTTAAAGATTATGCTGAGGTGTTTACTATTGTTGATGCTGAAGATGCCCCATTAGATGACGGTTCAGGCAATGAGCGGGCTATTTCTGAAATATATGCCTTAAATATGTTAACGGGTATTGATGTTACAAATTCTGATGAAGATAGACATTTTGTGTATCCAGGTGCATTCTTAAACGCCATGTCAGCAAACTTCAATATCATCTATGGTGCAGGTCGTGTAATTATTAATCCAAAGGAATTAAATGTTAAAACAGAAAGTCTTACTGTTCCTTATGGTGAAATTATTACTGAATCTAGACTGCTAGAATTGACAACTTTCGATGGTTGGGCATTTGAAGGTGAGTTTCAAGAATCCATTGAAACCGTTTTTCCTGATGGTGTGCCATTCTATTTTGTTAAAGATAATAATGAATTTGAGTTGTCTGACCTTAAAGAACTTGGAGATTATGAGATTAAAATTAGGAATCCTCACAACTATTTAATAAAAAGTACTTATGATGATACCTATGGCAAATTAAAAATTACGGCAGCCAATTTAACATTCAATCCAGATGCCGTAAGTATTAAATATGGTGAAACCCCTGTTATAGTACCTAATTTTGGAGAATTTGCTTATCCAAATGAAGAATCAGAAGCAGTTTTAAAAGATTCAAATGGAAATATTCCTTATTATTTCATAAAAGAAGGAGATAATGCAAAATATACTATTAATGGCGTTTTAAAAATGGGTGTAGGTGTTTATGATATATTTATTGAGGATGTTGATACTGATAATTACATTATTCAGCATGACCCAAACAGAGGTAAATTAACAATAAACCCTAAAGAAATCTATCCCGAAACTGAATCTTATGAAACCTCTTACGGAACTTTTAATAGCCTGAATTTAGTTACTAATTTTGATGGATTTGCATATAATGAAACCGAATTAGAAGCTTTCCCTGATGGCGTTAAATATTCTTTTGAAAAAGAGGGTGTGCAGTATGTTGTTGGAGCTAAATTAAAAGTAGGGGACTATACCATTGTTATTGAAGGAACCAAAAATTATGAAATCAATAGTTATGGTCCTAATCATGGTATTTTAAGAGTAGTTCCGGCGGAATTGAGTCTTACTATTTCTCCTTCGGACATTATTGTAAAACAAGGAGACATGGTTAATCTTTCATTTGATTTTGGTCCATTTGTTTATGATGAAAATGAAAGCATGGTTTTTCCTAAAGGCATTCCGTACTACTTTATAGACGATAATGATAATGAATATTATGATACAAATACTCCCGGAGCATATTATGTTAAAGTAACTGATCCAGAAAATTACACGATTGTATCAAATGAAGCTCATTTGTTTGTTAATCCTTCAGATATTAATGCTAAAAAAGTGCGTACTTATGCTGATTGTGTGAGTTATAATCCTAATGCTATAGGTAATTTAAAATATACTGTTGTTTATAGATACGAGAATGATAATGATTATGCTGTGTATGTAAACGAAGGGCCAGATAATTTTTTAACTGGAACAGCATTTAATGGAAAATTACCAACCGTTTTCATGCCTGGAAGTGGAACCTTTGAAATTAAATTTGATGGAAACCAATTGGTATGGAGTTTAACAACATTTGATGGTACTCATAAAAGTTCCGTATCTTCTGCTTCAACAAGTCAAAGTGGAAAATGCGATGCTAAACTAGACGGTGCATATTCTATTTATCCAAATCCAGTAATAACAACATTGTATATCAAACAAAATATCATAGAAAATAATGCCCATGTATTTGTACTGAATATGTATGGATATGTAATAATTAATGCCGGTTCTTTTTCAGGAGCATTTTCTACTGTGCAAATTGATATGTCAAATCTGTCTACAGGAATTTATATCGTCAGAATTACAAGTGATTCAAATGTACGAACCTATAATATATTAAAAGAATAAATGGTGATTATATGAATCAAAGCTATAAAGTATCTTTTTTTACTGTTTCATTTCTTTTATTGGTATCAATAGTCTATGCTCAAAACACTAAAATAGATAGTTTAAAAAGCATTGTAGAAACCAGGGCAAAAGACACTTCAATGGTTAATGCATTGAATGCTTTAAGTAATGAGGTATTAAATAATGAAGATATTTCACAATCTATAATATATGCTAAAAAGGCAAATGAACTTGCCAATCAATTAAATTATCAAAAGGGGCTAGCATATTCTTTAAAAAATATTGGCCTTGTACAATATTATCAAGGAAAATATCTTGATGTACTTAATTCTTGGTCCAGGTCATTAAAAGTATTTGAAACCATTCATGACACCATTGGTATTGCAAATCTTGTTAATAATTTAGGGGCCATTTATTATAGTCAAGGCAGTAATGCTAAAGCTTTGGATTACTATCTAAGGTCTTTAAGTATTTCAGAAAAGATAAAGGACAATTATAACACTGCACAAACATTATTAAATATAGGAGGTCTTTATGCTGAAATGAACAATTTTGATAAGGCTTTAGAATATTATAATAAATTTAATGATTATCGAAATAAATTAAACAATCCACAACTTACTTTCGGGTTCTTAATGGGCGTTGGAGAAATTTATTTTGAAAAGGGTCTTTATGATGATGCCTTAAAATACTATCAAGAAGCTCTTTCAAGTAATCAGATTATAACATTAAGGGCAGGTAACCTTATTAAAATAAGTAAGTTACTTTTAAAGAAAGATGAAAAACAAAAAGCCATTGAATATCTTAATGAAGCGTACCAGATAGCAAAATCAAACAATCAACAACCTTTGGTTGTTCAGGCTTTGGAAGGAATAGGAGAAGTTTATAAACAAGATGATTTTAAAAAGGCCATTAGTGCATTTAAAGAAGCAGAAGCATTGGGCAAGCAAATTGACGCTAATGATGAATTAAGAGAGATATATCAAGGACTGTCAAGTGCTTATGCCTTAAATAAAGATTATAAAAATGCTTATAAATATAAAGAGTTATATATAGCCCAAAAGGACTCCCTGTTTAATTTAAAAACAGATGACAAAATACGCGGACTTCAATTTGATTTTGATTTAGAGAAAAAAGAAGATAAAATAGGGCTTTTAGAAAAGGAGTCTGAAATTCAAGCCCTTAAAGAAAAAAAGCAACAGTATATTATTTACGCCTCTACACTTGTTCTGTTTTTAATAATAATTTTAGCAATCGGGTTATATAGACGTTATAGTTTTATTAGACAGACAAATCATATTATAGAGGAAGAGAAAAATCGTTCTGATATATTGTTGCACAATATTTTGCCTGAGGAAACTGCGATTGAGTTAAAACAAAACGGCAAGGTTCAAGCTAAAAAATTTGATTCTGTAACCGTATTATTTACAGATTTTAAAGGATTTACACATTTTGCAAGAGATTTATCTCCAGAAGAGTTGGTTAATAGTGTTGATTTCTATTTTTCTAAATTTGATCAGATTATGGAAAAATATGGCATGGAAAAAATTAAAACTATTGGTGATTCTTATATGTGTGCTGGAGGGTTGCCGTTTGCAACTACAGACCATCCTTTTAAAATGATTTTGGCAGCTTTTGAAATTGCTAATTTTATTGAAGAATCAAAACAAAAGAATGAACTTATAAGTTTTGATATACGTATTGGTATCAATACAGGCCCTGTAGTAGCAGGAGTAGTGGGGATACATAAATTTGCCTATGACATTTGGGGAGATACAGTGAACGTAGCGTCTAGAATGGAATCACTTTCATATCCAGGAAGGATTAATATTGCTGAAAACACATATGAATTAATTAAAGATGTATTTATATGCAAATATAGAGGAGAAATTGAAGTAAAGAATAGGGGCATGATGAAAATGTATTTTGTTAATGGCATTAAAGATCAAGCTTTTTTAGATCAACTTCAATACAAAAAATTGGTTGTATAAATTTTTATTGTAAGTTTATTGTAAAATGTTGAATCAAAAATAACAAGTAATGACACCAATTCATGATCCAAATAATTATTGGGAACAATTAGAAAGATTGGAAAAATTAATTAGGGCTTCAGAGATTAAAGCAGGTATTATTTTTTCTTTTCACAGTCTTGTATTGGGTCTTTTCTTTGAGCGTTTTGAAAAATTAGAGCCTATGCTTCAATCAAGTATTGCTGTAATAATCATAACATTTTTGTGGTTTATAAGCGTGCTTATTTCTATTTTCTATTGTTTTAAATGTTTTAAACCTCAAATTGAATTGAAATATGATAAAAACGTATTTTTTTTTGGTGATGCTGCTAAGGCTTTTGGAAGTGCAGAAGATTATACTAAAAAATTGATAGAAGTATGCAGTACCGAAGAACAGCTGGTCAAACAACTTGGTGAACAAATCCATGTTGAAAGCAAAATCATTGATGCTAAATTTAAATCAGTTCAAAGATCAATGAAATTTTTCGGATTAAGTGTTGTTTTTTTTGTTTTGATAATGGCCTATTGGTTAATAATCCCATTTTAGTTTAGAGTAGTTTTTGTAAACATGAAAAAATATTTGAAGCTCAGAAAAAAAGTGTTGGAAGTGTTAAATTCCAAATTGCCAAAGGAACTTTATTATCACAATGTTAGGCATATATTAGATGTTTTTAAGGTTGTTAATCAATATATCAGAAGAGATAAAATTGATAAAAAAAGTGCTTATTTATTAAGAATTGGCGCTCTGCTCCATGATATAGGTTTTATAACCACAAAAATTGAACATGAAGAAAAGGGGACAGAAATTGCAAAAGAATTAATGTCTCAATTTGGGTATCCAGAGGAAGACATTAAGATTGTGCAAGGGTTGATTAGAGCTACAAAAGTACCCCAATATCCCCAAAATAAATTAGAACGCATTCTTTGTGATTCTGATTTAGATTACTTAGGTAGAAAAGACTTTTATGAGATAAGTGATCAACTGTACAGAGAGTTGAAGGAAGCCTCTATTGTTTCTAATGTAGATGAATGGAATAAGTTGCAAATAAAGTTTTTAGAATCCCATGAATACCATACAGATTTTGCTAAAAAAAACAGGCAACCAAATAAGGAAAAAAGAATTTTAGAAATAAAAAAGTTAATATCCAATTAGATTAAAAATAGTTTTCTGGTAAATCAAGGATTTATTGGATAATATTTTGGCTAATTTTTGTATCGGGGGAGTAACTACCATTTGTATTCAAAAAATTTAGTTTTATGCTTTTGGCACAGCTTTTGCATTTCCAGTTTTGTGATGTACAAATTTAAGGATTTTGTTAAAATAAGAAAACTTTAATATCATCTAAAAGTATGTTTTTTAAATACCATAAGAATTCTACTATCAATATATGTTGAAAAACATCTCAAAACTGAAGTCTTGATTAAATGAAAAACACATACAAATCGTTTGAATTTGGTACTCAAAAAAAACAATAACAAAGTTGTATTTTAAGATTAATTGTATAGCTTTGTTTTTTAATGTCAATTAAAAATTTATGATATGAAAATGAAAATTATTTTTGTTAGTTTTAGTTTTTTGTTTATTACAAGTATAAGTTTCTCTCAAAAGAAAACGGATCCGGTAAGCATTATTCGTCAAGGTGCATCAATATCAAAATACCACCAAAAAGAGGATTTGGAAAAAATGCAAAAAGGGGAATTATTAGGCCTGTATATAGAACGAATTGAAACCCTGGTGAGAACATTACCTTATATAGCATTTGCTACAAAACCAGGAATTACCATGTCTGATTTAGGAGTGCCTAATACGAATGATAACAGAAAAATATTAAATAATGAATTTGATGCGACTGATTCTTTTCTAAAAGACACGGTTGAGTTTCATGAAAAGATGTTACCGTATTCTGACACTAAAAATTTAATAGCTGCTATTCTCTTTTATGAAGAAACATTGAAGAGGTTGCATGAATTTAGTGAGTTTAATTAAATTATTTTACATCATATTATTATGTTAATAGTATGAATTTATAAGATTAACTTATTATAAGTGATTTTTTAAGAAGTATTTTATAATTGATTTGGTTCATTATAATAGAATCAAATTAAAAAAAAATGAATGTCAATGCATTCATAATCCCCTCAACATATATATAATAGTTTTTTTGGAACTGTTTCCTTTAAAAATTTCCCTCCAATATATATGGTATCAAAAAACAAAAAAGTCTTGAACACCTAAATTTGATTGTTAGGTAATTGTGTTTCAATTTTAATAAAAACGATGTGTTTTTAGATAAATCTGTTTCCAGAAATTGAAGAATTTTATTATTTAATTTTATTATTTATTACATTTTATCGATTTTATTTGCATTTCATGGAGTTTATTTATATATTTGGCGTAAAATGTAAATCTATTTAGTATTAATGAAGAAATTTATTATCATGAAAAACCTACCTCACGTTATATGGCTATTCCTTTTAGTTTTCAGCAATGGTATTGCACAACAAGAAAAAGGCATAGTTGGAACCAATAATTGGTTAAATAACTGGACCGAATTTAAACCCTATCAAGTTGACTATGGTGAAGCCACTCAAATATTGACTGGAAACATAAAGATAGACACTAAACTATATAAGAGGAATGTCTATATGTTACTAGGAAGTGTTTTTGTAACAAACGGTGCTACTCTTACCATTGAACCTGGAACGGTTATTATAGGTGATTATGACTCAAAGGCATCCCTTACAATTTGTAGGGGAGCAACAATAATTGCGGATGGTTTGGAAACAGACCCCATTGTTTTTACTTCTAACAGAAGTGTTAAAAAAGCAGGGGATTGGGGTGGATTATTTATTCTTGGTGACGCACCTACTAATAAATTTGGTAATGGTTCGGCTGCATCTTTTCATTCAAACCTTAGCACAACTGATTATATAAACACGACGTATGGAGGCACTAAACCTTTTAGTAATTCTGGAATTTTAAGATATGTAAGAATAGAATATGCCGGAAAAAAAGTCAATGGTGTTGGTAATTATAACGCGTTGTTTTTAGGAGGTGTAGGTTATAAAACAGAATTGGAAAATATAATGGTAAGTTTTTCAGGGGGTAATGCCTTTAATGTATTAGGAGGAGAAGTTAATCTGAATAAGTTGATTTCATATAAATCAAATGGTAATGATTTTGAATTTAATTTTGGAACAAAATGTAATATTTTCAACTCCTTGGCTGTTCGATCTGCGTATGTGTCTAGTAATAATGGTGCCAGATGTATAAATGTCCGTTCTTATGATAAAAAAGAAGAAGTGGATTTTACAAAAAAAGGATCGGATGTGAAAGCTATATATTTAACACTTTTCAATAATAGTGCAGATTTAATGTCAAACATTGAAATGGGTTTGATAAAAGAAGCCGTGTTTATTGGGGAAGATACATCTTTTGAAATGAATAAAAGTGTGATTTCCGGTTTTAATCCTGCCGTAATTTTAGAGGAAAAAATCAAAATCAATAATGAAAATTTGGAAAAAATAAAGTTCTATGAAATGTATTTCAATAATTCCAATGGAAATATTTTTTCAGAATATAACGCTGATAACGAGGACCTAGAAAATTGGTATGGAAATAGTGCCTTTTACAATGTGTATTCTAAAGGTAGTGATTCGGAAACATTTATTAATTCAACAAGTGACAAGAAACCGGACTATAGATTACGGATTAATAAAATTATGGCCTCTCAAACCTTAGTTCAGAAAAATTGACAGATTAGCCCTGAAAACTAATTTTAGGTTGATTAGAATATGTAATTCAGAAAAATGGAAAACACTTTTAGGGAATTTATATTTACTAAACCAAATCAAATGCTGAAAACTACTATTATAAATAAATTGCTATATGTTTCGTGTTTTTTTGTTTTCTTTTTTTCTGAAAATATAAATGCTCAAATAACCATTAACCAACTTTCTATAGGGTTTAGTCAAGCTTGTGCGGGCGATGCATTTAACAGTTACGATGTTACCTTTAATTTTTCTCCGGAAGCAAATTTGGTTTCTACAAATCAGTTTATAATAGAACTATCAGATGCTAGTGGAAGTTTTGCAAGTCCTGCTGTTGTTTATACATCAGCTGCAGGATCTGTTACTACGTCTCCTGCAACTTTAAGTTTTTCTTTACCAACCACTACAGCCGGGGAAGCCTATAAACTTAGAATAAAAAGTACTGCGCCTGCTGCAACAAGTAGTAATTCGGTAGCGTTTGCAGCTTATTATAAAATTCAAGATAGCCCATTCTCTATCAATAATTTAGTTGCAACAGCAACGTTTTGTGCTGGAGGCAGTTATCTTTTAACCATAGACAATCCAGGAACGGGTACAAATGATTCACCACTACAATATCCTTCACTTACTTATAACTGGTATAAGGAAACAAGCCCAACAACTTCAGTTTTTGTTGCTGCAGGTTCTAGTTTATCAGTGAATGTAGAAGGGATATACTATGTTGAAACCAATTATGGTTCTTGTACATCAAATTCATTTTCAAATCGTGTAACTGTAAATGAGGAAACATTAACAGGAGGGTCAAATATAACCTCCAGTCAAGGTAATCCGTTTTGTGCTAGCGCAGGTGCAACCACTTTAAGTGCAACAGCCGGGAACAGTTATCAATGGTATAAAGATGGATTAGAAATCTCTGGAGCTACTAATCAAACTTATGATACCAATGAATCTGGAGTTTATTCAGTAACTATAAATTTTGGAGGTTGTGAGGAAACAGCATCTATTGATTTACAAACTGAACAATTCACCAGTAGTATTGATGTTTCAGATATTGCAAATATTGAACAAGGAGAAACTTTGTTGGTAACAGTGACCACATCAACAACAAATCCTGAATATAAATGGTATTTAAACGGAACTATGATACCTGACGCGGATCAAAATTCCTATGGAGTAACTGAAATAGGTGACTATAAAGTTGAAGTTACGCAAACCTCGGGCTGTGTGATTACTAATGAATATCTATTTGTGGTAGACAATAAATTTCCGGATGTTGCAAACATACCAAACTTAATAAGTCCTAATGGCGATGGTATAAACGATACCTGGATACTCCCTCAAGCATATGTAAGTGGCACAAATACTGAAGTAGTCGTGATGAGCTCTATTGGAGAAATTGTTCTGAAAACGAATGATTACCAAAATAACTGGCCAGTAAATCCAATAAATTTTACAAACATTAACCCGGTTTATTATTATATCATTACAACCCAAGATAATAGAATCAAAAAGGGGTCTATAACTATAGTCAAGTAAAACATGAAAACAAATATTATGATTTTATCTTTATTTTTCTGTTTGACACAGTTGTTCTATGCTCAAAATGATGGAGTAGTTTCGCATGCTATACCGGTTAGAAACTCATTAAAGTTTAATAAATATATTATCAATCCTACCTTTAGTTTTGTTAGGGAACAAAATAAATATATTAGCATATTCAATAAAAGGGAATGGGTTCAATTTGATAACGCACCACAAACATATTTAGTTAGTTACGCCGGAAGATTTAGTGAGAATTCAGGAATTGGAGTAGGATTATATCAGCAAAATTATGGCGTATTGACCTCTTTTGGTGGGGTATTAAATTATGCCTATAATACCGTTCTTGAGGCTGATAGTAATTTAACCTTCGGAATGAATGTAGGATTTTATCAAAGTGGTTTAAACAGTGGTAAAGTGATTACAAATTTTCCAGACCCATCATTAGATGACATTCCAACAAATATGTTACTTTCAGTAAACCCAGGGATAAATTACGGAACTAGGTTTCTGGATTTTGGTGTTTCTTTAAACAATTTGGTTTTATATAATATCAAAACTTCTGAAATGATTAAAGATAATCCAGAAAGCGGCATTCAAGCTCATATTATGTATACAGGTTACTTTGATACTGCTGGTTTTTTTGATGAAAGCAAATTTACCAGTTTAATCAGATCTGAATTTAGAAATGACCAAACCGTAGTTTCTGGAATCGCAATGCTTGCAATACCTAAAGGATTGTGGACTCAAGTGGGATATAACACCTTATATGGTGTATCTGCGGGATTAGGACTAAATATTAGTAAAAATATTTCTTTGGAGTATAATTTTGAAAAAGCAATGGGTTCCCTGTTAACTTTTGGGCCTTCACATGAAATTACTTTGGCCTATAGAATTAATAATAAAGACAATTATATTTACAGTGGTGATGATGAAGAAAGTTCTATTATTCCTGTCGCTAAAAAACGTAAACCAGTTGTAAAAAAGCCTACAGTTGACTTAAAAGCTAAATTGGAAGCTGATGCTAAAGCCAAGTTAGAAGCTGATGCCAAAGCCAAAGCGAAAGCAGATGCTGAAGCCAAAGCGAAAGCTGATGAAGAAGCTAGAATCAAATTAATAGCCAAAGCCAAAGCAGATGCAGAAGCGAAAGCTAAAGCTGATGAAGAGGCAAGAATCAAATTAGAGGCCAAAGCCAAAGCAGACGCCGCAGCCAAAGCCAGAGCAGCCGCTGCAGCTAGAGCAAAAGCTAGATTAGCAGCAATAGCCAAGGCAGATGCCGCAGCCAGTGCCAAAGCCAAAGCAGACGCCGCAGCCAAAGCCAAAGCAGATGCCGCAGCCAAAGCGCAACCAGATGCAGATGCCGTAGCTAAAGCCAAAGCAGATGCCATAGCTAAAGCCAAAGCAGATGCCGCAGCTAAAGCCAAAGCAGATGCCATAGCTAAAGCTAAAGCTGATGCCGCAGCTAAAGCTAAAGCTGATGCCGAAGCTAAAGCCAAAGCAGATGCCATAGCTAAAGCTAAATTAGAAGCTAAACCAAAAGATAATATTGCTGTATCAATGGATAACATTGCAAAATCAACAATAGAATCTAAAAAGACTCAGCAAGAATTATTGAAAAAATTGAGTGATGTAGTGGCCACTAAACAAAAGGACCTTAAAGATTTAAAAGAGGAAAATGATTTAAGTGAAAAAGGGATTGCTACCGCTCCAAAACCTTTCAAAAGCATAAGTGATGAAAATAGGGAATTAGAAGCTTTAAAAGCGAAATTAGATGCAGAAATTCAAGCTAGATATGATAAAATAAATGAATTAGTAAAATTATATCAAGAGCGACTTAAAAACGTTGCCAATGCCAAGGATGAAACCAATCAATATTATCAAAAACAAATTGAAGAGATAAAAATTGAACAAAAGGAAATTATTCAATCCAAAGCGGTTTTAGTTTCAACATTAGATGAGATTAAAGTGGCAACAGAAATTGAGAGAAAACGACGTATTAAACGTGCGGCATATGATAATGAAGAAGATAGATATTTAAAAGATAGAGCTGCTTTAAACCAAATTAAAGCGAATACACCTGTAAGTTCAGTGCCATTGAAGGAAAATGATTTTAATTTCGGACAAGAGCAAAGTAATATTCAAATTATTAAAAATATTAAAAATACTGAAAATGGCTATTATTTAATATTGGCGGTACATTCTGATGCTTCCTCAAGAGATGACTTTTTAACAAAAGCGGTATCTGCGGGACTATCAAACGTAAACTTCTTCTTTGATGTGAACACGAGTAAATATTATATTTATGCAGAAAAATACGATAGTATTGGAGATGCTACTAATGCGTTACAAGCCAAAGGAACGAAGCCATATAATGCTAAAATGTCAATAGTAAAGATTGAAAATTAACAATTATATATAAAAATTAAAGACAAGGTTCCTTTTCATTTTTCCCCAAGATGAAAAGGAATTTTTAATCATAATATATCATGAACATACCTGCTTTTTTTAAACTGGCACTTGTTGTTTTATTTAAACCAAACTTTATTTCTTTTTTGAACAGTATATTTTATAATTGATGGCTTTGTTTTAAATAAAGTGGTTTGGTAAAGTTTGTTATTGCTTCATTATAATTTAACCAAGATAAAAAACAAAACAGGCTTTCTAAAAAGTCGTCATTGCGAATAAAATGAAGCAATCTGCAAATTACAAGTTGTTGATTTACAGATTACTTCGAAATAAAAATTTCTCGTAATGACGGTTAAGATACACTTATTAGACAGCCTCTTCCACTATATATGATGCTACAAGATGAGAAAGTTTTAAACTTCTAATATAGTTCTTAGGTGGTTTTGTTACATTTTTTTAATAAAAACAACGTGTTTTTAGGTATAAATCTTCTAAAATTTGAAGAATTTTATTATGGAATCATAATATTTGTTGCATTTTGTCGATTTTATTTGCGTTTCATGGAGTTTATGTATATATTTGGCGGAATATGTAAATCTATTAGTCCTAGTGAAGAAATCTACTATCATGAAAAACCCTACTTTGTTTAAACATGTACTTGTTGTTTTATTGCTATTCATTGGTCTGCAATCTATTGCTCAAAATTTTGTGCCTTTTAACCCTAGGTTTAATCAAGACGTTAAAGGGGACATCCTTTTAATAGGTAATAATATTTTAGGGCCAGATAACAATGCCTTTAACAATAACGGAACTTACAATCATAATGTTAATATGCGGTATATTGATATTGATGGTGATCCTTCTACCTTCAGTTCAACTAGTGCAGATTTAATAATACCAAACCCTGCTTGTTACCAGATTGTTTATGCTGGTTTGTATTGGGGCGCCGTGGCACCTGGAGCTGCGCCTTTAACCAATGTTAAGTTTAAAGGGCCTACAGGTGGTTATAATGATATAGTGGGTACTATTATTTATGACGCAAATGGTGCTGCTGTTAGCAATAGTTTTCCTTATGCCTGTTATGCTGATGTAACCGCTATTGTAGCGGGTTTAGCTACCAATCAAGGTACTTATACCGTAGGCAACGTTTCATCAGCGCAGGGAAGAACAGCTAGTTTTGGTAATGGTACAGGTTATTCTGCCGGCTGGTCTCTTTTTATAGTGTATGAAGACCCTACGCTACCTGGTAAATCCATCACCAGTTTTGATGGTTTTAGTTCTATAAATAGTTCAGTAAATTTAAATGTTCCAGTTTCTGGATTTCGTACCGTTCCGGCTCCATCGCCAGTAAGAGCTAACTTTGCTTTTGCAGCTTTAGAAGGTGATAAACCTATAAGTGGTGATAGACTTAAAATTAACGGTACAAATTTAACGGCTGTAGATCGTTCAGGTAATAATTTCTTCAATAGTTCGGTAACTCAATTAAGTGGATTACCTGTTAATAACAGGAACCCTAACAGTACCAATACTTTAGGATTTGATACCGGTATTCTAAATGTCCCAAATCCTAGTAATAGTGTCATTGCTAATAACGATACATCTGCCATAATTCGTTTAGAAAGTAGTCAAGATGCCTATTTTCCATATTTTTATGCATTTGCTGTAGAAATTATTGAGCCCAAAATTGTACTTACCAAAATTGTACAGGACATTTTAGGAAATGATATTGGGGGCGCAAATGTAACGCTAGGAGATCAGTTAAACTATGTGATTGGTTTTCAAAATACAGGAAATGACGATGCCACACAATTTACCATTAAAGATGTACTGCCTATAAATGTAATTTTTAACTATCCTGCCGATATGGGCATTTTGCCTCCGGGAGTAACGGTTCAAAGTTATAACCCGGTAACCAGGGAAATTATTTTTCTAATAGATGATTCTGTTGTTGAAGTAAATGACCCGGTTTTAGAAATTCGGTTTAAAGTTCAAGTGGTACCATCCTGTAATATGTTAAGCGATGCCTGTTCCAACAGTATAGATAATCAGGCATATGCAACTTATAAAGGAAATGAAAACCCATCGTATACTATTACAGACGACCCAAGTTTAAACACGAATACAGGATGTTTATTAGTGCCAAAAGCCACTAACTTTTTAGTTGGTGTTGATGACTGTTTATATACTGGAACTGAAGTGCTTTGTGGTGCCAGTGTAGTATTAACTGCCGCAAACGGGTATAGTTCATATTCATGGTCAACAAGTCCAACAGGATCTCCGGTAATCGGAACGACTCAATCCATAACCGTATCTAATTTAGGAACTTATTATGTTCGTAATACGGCAGTTGCACCTTGTTTATCTATTAATCAGGAAATTACCGTGGTTCCATTTGGCGGAGTCTCTACAAATCCTGTAATTCCTTATGCAGATGAGGTTGTTATATGTCCTAATGACGGAAAACAATTACCTAATATATTTTTATGTGGAGCAAATGATTCAAGAGAAATTCAAACGGGTATTTCTGATGGATCAACCATTATTTGGGAAAAACTAAATGAAGCAAGTTGTGCCGCTGTTTTTAATTCAGATTGCGCTAATGAAAACCCATCATGTACTTGGACCCAGGTAGGCACCGGGCCAGATTATACAGTAAATACTTCGGGTCAATTTAGATTAACCTTAAATTATGCCGGCGGTTGTTTTAACCGGTTTTATTTTAATTCCTATCAAAATTTATTAAACCCAACAGTCACCACACAAGATATTATTTGTACCACACCAGGTCAAATAACAGTTGGAGGTGTTCCGGCAGGATATGAATATAGTTTAGATAATGTAACATTCCAAGCCAGCAATATTTTTGTTATCAATACACAAAACATATATACAGTATACATCAAACAAGTAGGGGTAACCTCAAACCCTTGTATCTTCTCTGTTCCAGATATTCAAATTAGGGAAAGAAATTTTACCGTTTCAACAATTGTTACGGCTCCGCTTTGTAATGGTGGAAAAGGTTCTGTGAAATTAGCAGCTAATGATGTTAGGCCACAATATTCTTATTCCATTTATGATGGTGCGACACTTATTAATAGTGCAGGGCCCATTGCACAAAGCGATTATACGTTTGCAAACTTAAACCCAGGTACTTATACTACAATTGTAACGACTGAAGATGGTTGCTCCTACACCGGTACAGCAACAATAATTGATCCTCCTTTATTGACAGCTACTTCAGCCATTACAAAGCCATTAACTTGTACCGATGGTGAAATTACTGTCTATCCAACGGGAGGTACGGCACCGTATTTTTATTTTGTAAATAGTACCACTGTTTTTCAAGATTTTCCTGAAATTGTAGTTACAACTCCAGGTGTATATGATATTACTGTTGTTGATTCAAACAACTGTAGTACCACAACATCAATTACAGTAAATGCAACGCCACCACCTGTATTTACCATTGCTAAAACCGATATTTTATGTAGTGGATCAGGTCCAACAGGTACAATAAATATAAACGTTACAAATGCCAATGGAAATAGTCTATTATATAGTATTGATAATGGAGCTACCTTTGTCAACTCACCGTCATTTACTGGATTAGCAGCTGGAAATTATGATGTGGTAGTTCAATATACTACGGGTCCAGATTCTTGTACTTCTGTGCCACAAACTATTACCATTGCAACACTACCTGCCATAACAGGAACAGCAACGTTAACAACACCTTATACTTGTGTAACTAATGGAACCATAACTGTTTCCGGAGTTTCAGGAGGAACGTCACCATATTCATATAGTATCAATGGGGTTGCATTTCAACCTGGACTTACTTTTTCAGGTTTAACAAGTGGAACTTATACCGTTACAATAAGAGATGCAAATGGTTGTACCTTTAATACGAATGCGATTACTATACCACCATTAAATCCCCCAACAGATTTAACGTTTAGTAGTTCTGCTTTGACTTGTCCAACCAATACATCTACAGTTACCATAACAGGAACAACAGGTGGATTTGGAGCATTACAGTATCAAATAATTGCACCAGCAGGATCTGCTACAGCATATCAATCTTCAAATATATTTTCAGGATTAGCACCAAATACCTACACATTTCAGGTTAAAGATGCCAATGATTGTATTTATAATGAGTCCTATACCATTACACCGTTACCTGCCTTAACAGTTGTAGGTCAATTGATTAATGATGTTACTTGTTTTGGAGATTCAAATGGAGCAGTTCGATATACCGTATCAGGGACTTCTGGTTTTACCTATACTATTAATGGAGGTGCTTCAATTGCAGGTACATCGCCAATTAATTTATCAGGTTTAGCTGCGGGATCCTATACTATTCTTATTACAGATTCAACAACAAATTGTCAAGCAACAACGTCTGTAACCGTAAATCAGCCTGTTGCCGCATTAAGTGTTACAACAACAGCTAATCCAATGACATGTATTGCAAATGGTAGCGTGGTAATTAATGCCGCTGGTGGTTGGGGTGGTTATTCATATACCTTAACACAGCCAGATGCAACTATTTTACCTCCACAAGGAAGTAATACTTTTAATAACTTAACACAAGCGGGTACATATATAGCAACCGTTACAGATGCTAATGGTTGTATAGCAACAAGTTCTTTTGTTTTAAATGTAGCAGTTGCACCAACTGCCAGTATAAGTCCAGCTTCCAATTTTTGTTATGATGGTGTCACTGGTGCATCCTTAGTGGTGACGGCATCCGGAGGACAAACGCCATATGAATATAATATAAATGGAGGTCCGTTTCAAGCGAGCAATACATTTGCTAATTTAATACCAGGAAATTATACTATAATTGTTAGAGATGCTTATGGATGCGAGGTTACATTGCCAATACAAACCATAGCACCACAATTAACTATAAATACAGTTTTAACTAAAGAACTGGATTGTACGGCATCCCCAGACGCCGTCATTACGGGAACTATTAATGGAGGCTATGCACCATTTACTTATGAAGTATCTATAAATAGTGGCCCATATTCATCATTGGGTGCAACAGGAACCCCATTTACTTATTCTACGGGAACTGCAGGAACGTATCAATTTAGAATAACAGATGCAAGGAGTTGTCAAGCCGTATCAAACGTTATTACTATTAACCCAATAACCAATCCTACCGTTACAGCAACAACCACAGATGTAACTTGTAATGGAGCTTCAGATGGTACTGCTCAATTAGTAGGATCAGGCGGATCAGGAGGCTATACTTTTAGTAATGATAATGCAACATTTACGGCCACATCTTTATTTACAGGTTTATCAAATGGTTCACATACTTTTTATATAAAAGACAGCAAAAATTGTAGTTCAAGTGTAGTGGTAAACATTTCACAACCTACACCTTTAGTGGCAACGGCAGGTGCTACAGCATTTAGTTGTAGTGCTACCAATACCAAGGAATCTGCGGTTATAACCATTGCTGTACCTACAACAGGAACGACACCATATCAATATAGTTTTAATGGTGGAACAACGTTTAGTAACAGCAACACCTTAACTGTAAATGATAATGGTGCAAATCAAACATTCACTTATGTAGTAAGGGATGCCAATGGCTGTTTAACAGTAGCTCAAGACATTACGTTAACGGCATTAAATCCACCAACAGATTTAGCGTTTGCTTCATCAGCAGTTACTTGTACAGCAACGACTAGTCAGGTAGACTTAACAGCGACTAATGGGGTTGGACCATTGCAATATGAAACCATTGCACCTTCGCCAATAATAAGAGCGAAACAGCCTTCGAATTCATTTACAAACTTAACACCGGGTACTTATGTATTTCAGGTGACTGATGCCAACGGATGTTATTACTCAGAATCTTACACCATTGTTCCGGTAACTCCAATTGCAGTAACAGGAACAAAATTGAGTGATGTGTTATGTTTTGGAGATAATTCAGGAGCCATTCAATTTACAGTTTCCGGATATTCAGGAACTTATACTAGTACATTGACTAGCGGAGCAGGAACTTTGGTTCAATCAGGAAATACTGTTGATTTAACACTTCTAGTAGCAGGAACATACACGCTTGAAGTAACAGATACCACAACAGGATGTGTTGCAAACGCGACTATTATCATAACTGAGCCTGCAAATGCATTAACACTTGTTGAAGCAAGTAATGTTAATGCGAATTGTTTTGCCAGAGCTCAGGTAACTGTAACCGCATCTGGAGGAACACCAAGTTACACCTATGCTTTTGTTCAGGATACTGTTATTCCAGTAGCTGGAGATTATACATCTAGTGCTAGTGCAGTATTAGATCCTGCAACCAATACAAATTGGGATGTTTGGGTTATGGATAATCAAGGTTGTACCTTTAAATTGGATGTAGTTATTGCTACAGATGCAGTGCCAACAATTGATGACGTAGCATTACAATGTTATACCGGAACACCAATTACCATCACGTTATCAGGTACAACAGTTGGTGCACCTTCATACAGTATTGGAGGCGCTTATCAAGCAAGCCCTGCCTTTAGTATAAATGCACCAGGAGTTTATAATGTGAGTATAAAAGATGGTAACGGTTGTATTGCATCAAAAAGTTTTGAGTTAAAACCAGAATTGTTATTGGATGCCAATATGACGCAAGATTTAACCTGTGCCGTTGATGCCAGTATTACATTAACACCAAGCGGTGGAACAGGAACATACAGTACTTATGAAGTTGATTATAATTCAGGTGGTTACTCTGTAATTGCAGGTTCTCCATATACAGCAACATTAGATGGAAATTATCAGTTTAGAGTTACAGATGATCAAGGTTGTCAGGCAGAATCCAATATCATTGTAGTGACGCCAAAAACAACGCCTACACTTACCTATACACAAACCAATGTGAGTTGTAATGGAGCAAGTGATGGCAGTATTGTAGTAACCGCAGCTAATGGCATTGCACCATACCAATACAGTATTAATGGAGGCCCTTTCATAGCATCCAATGTGTTTAATGGCTTACCAGCAGGAGGATACAATGTCGTTGTTAGAGACAGTAAAAACTGTCCATCTCTAGCAACTGTAGTCACTATAACAGAACCAACAGTTTTATCAACTACAGCAAGTGTAACAACACCTTTAAGTTGTAGTATAACCAACACCAACCAGTCAGCAGAAATAACCATAGCTGTTCCATCTACAGGTACTGCCCCATATCAATATAGTTTTGATGGAGGCGCTAACTTTAGTTCAGCCAATACCTTAACGGTAAATGATAATGGAACGGACCAAACATTTTCTTATGCAGTAAAAGATGCCAATGGGTGTACTTTTAATGATACAGTAACAGTATATAAATTAAACCCACCATTAGCAGATACAATAACAAGTACCAATGTAACATGCGATACACCAACAAGTACAGTTACGGTAACACCAACAGTAGGAACAGGGGTAGGTTTATTGACTTATGAAATACTATCACCTATAGCATCTGCAACTTCAAATACAACGGGTATTTTTTCAGGGTTGTTACCAGACACATATTTGTTTAAGGTGACGGATGTTAATGGCTGTTATTATGAGGCATCACATGTTGTAAATCCGGTTACCAATATCACGGTTTCAGGAGCATTGATTAGTGATGTTACTTGTAATAGCGCATCGAATGGTGCCGTAGATTTTACGGTTTCAAACTTTTCAGGAACCTATAGCTATACCATTAATGGAGCACCAGCAGTAACAGGACAATCGGCATCAAGGATCAATTTAACATTATTGCCTGCAGTCAATCAAACCATTGTTGTAACCGATGAAACAACAGGTTGTACAGATACGGTTACGGTAACGGTTAGTGAGCCAACAGCATTAACTCTTGGACTACTAACAAACATCAATGCAAACTGTAATGTTCCTGCTCAAGTAAGTGTAACTGCTGGAGGGGGAACTCCAGGATACACCTATGCATTTGTACAAAATGGTGTACCACCAGTAGCTTCAGATTATACATCAAGTGCAAGTGTAGCATTAGACCCTACAACCAATACAGATTGGGATGTATGGGTCATGGATGCTAACGGATGTACTACTAAATTAGATGTAGTTATTGCTACAGATCCAGTACCAACAGTAACGGCAGCAGTAGATAATCAATGTACTGTAACCTCTGGATTTACCATTACAGCTACTGGTTCATCAGGTATACCACCATATCAATACAGTATCAATGGCGGTGCATCGTATCAATCTAGTCCAACTTTTACAGTAAATACACCGGGAAGTTATACGGTAACTATTAAAGATAAGAATGGTTGTACAGCAATTAGCACTCCAACTATCATTTATGCGCCACTTGATACAAATGCTGTTCTAACAAAAGATTTAACATGTACGGGACCAACGGATGCGACAATTGAAGTCACTACAACGGGCGGAAATGCACCATATTCATATAAAGTCAAAATAGGCGCAGGCGCTTATGGAGCTTCGGTTCCATTTGCAGGAGCAACATTTACTTATACAGCTACTACAGCAGATACGTATCAATTTGAAATCACTGATACAACAAATGGATGTACAAAAGAAACTAATATAATAACTATTGACCCTATTGTTAATCCAGATATTACAAATGTTGTCCAAACGCAATTTATATCTTGTAGTGGAGAATCAACAGCAGCAATACAAATTACAATTGATAATTCAAAAGGATTAGCGCCGTTTGTATTTAATGTATATAATACTACTACATCATTTGATTACGGAACACAAACTTCAGGTTTAGCTGCAGGAGATTATACTATAACGGTTACAGATGCAAAAGGGTGTACTGATACATTCCCTATTACAATTGGTGAACCATCACCTATTGTTGTTACCGCTCATGCTGATCCTATTACATGTGGTGCTTTAGGTGTCTCTCAAGGAGCTGTTATAATTGACAGTGTTACAGGAGGAACCGCTCCTTATGATTATTTTGTAACTAGTTCAAATGGTTATTCAGGATCAGAGAGTAACGCTTTTGGTACAACATCATCAACTTTTAATACGATTGATTTTGGATTGTATCAAGTTCTTGTGGTAGATGCCAACGGATGTTCTTATTTGATTCAAGATTTATTAGTAGCATCTCCACCAAATGATTTAGATATTAATATCAATTTAGCTGCAAATTGTTTAACAGGAGGGCAAGCAGATATTAGTGTTGGAGGATCATTGGTTAGCTCTGGTCCATTTCATTTTGCAATTTATACTGGCCCTGGAATGACGTATGCTCCAGGCTTCCCATGGCAAGATGAAACTTTTGTAGGGTCAAAAACAACCACCTTTACTAATTTAATACCAGGAGTAACTTATACCTTTATTGTTTATGATGAGTCGACGCTTTGTTATTATTATGAAATAGCAACTGCACCAGTTCCAACTGATTCTACTTTATTTGTGAGTCCTGTTGTAGTTAATAATATTACTTGTACAGGAAGCGCTGATGGAAACGTAAGTTTTGATGTGACTAGTAGTTATGTTGTTCCTACAGATGTAACTTATGAAATATTTGATTCATTATCATTTGTTCCTACCGGGATTTCAGGTATAGGTACGGTTCCTGCTAGTGGTACTTTATCATTTTCCAATTTAGGTCCTTTACCTTTTGGAACTTTCTTTGTTTTAGTAAAAGAAGATGTAGGTGCTACTAATGCTGGTTGTAGTGTAGTTACAACTTCATTTAATATTACTGAATCTGCTATTTTATTATCTATTACGGCTTCTGTTTCAAAAAACGAAAACTGTAATGAATTAGGTGTTATTTCAGCAATTGGAAAAGATGGTACTGCTCCATATGAATATCAAGCTGTATTAACAGGAAATCCAATAGTACCGGGTAACTGGGCTAGTCCAAATACATTTAATTTAGCAGGTGGTAATTATGATATTTATGTAAGAGATGCGTATGGATGTATTAAATCTGTGTCTAATTTATTTTTACCTACAGATGCACCACCAACAATTGATCCCGTTGCATTACAATGTTTTACAGGAACACCTATTTCAATTACCTTATCAGGGACTACTTCTGTTGGTCCAGTAACCTATAGTATAGGCACTGGAGGAATAGCAGGTGCTTATCAAGCAAGCCCAACATTTAGTATTAATGCAGCAGGAACTTACGATGTGTTTATTAAAGATGGTAATGGCTGTGTTGCACAAGATATCTATGTAGTACAACCAGAATTGGTATTGGATGCTAATATGACAAAGGAATTAGATTGTACCGTTTCTTCAGGCGCTGAAATCACTTTAACAGCAATAGGAGGAACAGGAATCTACAGTTTATATGAATTTAGTACGGATAGTGGAGCAACATATAATAGTATGTTAGCTAATATTTATACTGCATCAGTAGCCGGAACTTACCAATTTAGAGTAACTGATGATTTTGGGTGTCAGGCAGAGTCAGCTATAATCACAGTAGATCCAATTTCAAACCCAACGGCTTCAACAAGTAAAGTAGACCCGAGTTGTCAAGGAGATACTAATGGATCAGTACAAATTATAGCCACTGGAGGCGTTGGACCTTATACTTATAGTTTTAATGGTAGTGCCTTCACTACAACCTCATTTTATCCAGGTTTTGGTGATGGGACTTATACTTATGAAGTTAGAGATTCAAAATCTTGTAGTTACACTGATACGGTTACTTTAATAGAACCAACAGCGTTAACCACCACAGTAACAGTAACACCTTTTAGCTGTAGTTTAAGCAACACCAAACAGTCAGCAGTTATAACCATAGATGTTCCAACAACAGGGACACCACCTTATCAATATAGTTTTAATGGTTCTGGATATAGTTCAATAACCAATACATTAACGATTAATGATAATGGCACAAATCAAGTTATTAATTATTCTGTAAAAGATGCCAATGGTTGTACATATAGTGATTCAGTTACAATATTTGCTTTAAACCCACCAACTGACTTAGATTTTACATCGACAGCTATTACTTGTAATCCTACAGAATTAACAAGTGATGTAACGCTAACAGCAACCAATGGTGTTTTACCATTAACTTATGCTATTGTATCTCCAGTAAGTGCAACAGGAAATACTACAGGATTAAATAGTGGTGTATTTACAGGATTGGCAGCGGATACTTATGTATTTAGAGTTACAGATGACAATGGCTGTTATTATGAAGAATCATATACTGTAGATCCAGTAACCAATATTACAGTTTCAGGAGCCTTAATTAGTGATGTTACATGTAATGGAGCTTCCAACGGTGCCGTAGACTTTACGGTTTCAAATTTTGCAACCACCTACAGTTATACCATAAATGCAGGAGCACCAGTATTATTACAATCTGGAACTACCATTAGTTTAACAGGATTACCAATAGGAAATCAAACTATTGATGTGACTGATGACACCACAGGATGTACAGCTTCATTTACAGTATTAGTCAGTGAGCCAACTATATTAACCTTGGTAGAAACATCAAATATTAATGCAACCTGTAATACGGGTGCTCAAGTAACCGTAACAGCTGGTGGAGGTACACCAGGTTATACCTATGCATTTGTTCAAGACACATTTTCTCCAGCAGGACTTTATACAACAAGTAATACTGCTGTTTTAGACCCATTAACCAATGTAAATTGGGATGTTTGGGTCATGGATAATCAAGGTTGTACAACTCAAATTGATGTTGTTATTGCGACAGATCCATCACCAACGGTAACAACACCTCCTTTGGCTTCAAATCAATGTATAGTCACTTCAGGTTTTACCTTTACGGCAACGGGAGCATCAGGAGTTCCACCATATGTGTATAGTATCAATGGCGGTGCATCCTATCAATCAAGTGCGACATTTACAGTCAATGTACCAGGAACGTATTTTGTAACAATTAAAGACGCCAATGGTTGTACAGACATTAGTCCTACAGCAACTGTTGTGTATGCACCATTAAATACAGTTGCTTCAATAACAAAAGAATTAGATTGTACAATATCACCAGATGCAGAGATTACGGTTACTATTTCAGGCGGTAATGGACCATTTACGTATACGGTTCAAAAAGGAGCAGGAGCACCAAGTGCACCAAGTGGGCCTATTGCAGGACCTACATTTACATATCCAGTTTCTCTGGCTAATGTAGATACTTATACATTTGAAATTACAGATGCTAATGGTTGTACTTCAACAAGTACAATCACAGTAGACCCAATAACCAACCCAGTAGTCACAGCCACTAAAACAGATGTAAGTTGTAATACTACAGGTTTTGACGGTACTGTCCAATTAACAGGATCAGGAGGTTCAGGAGGTTATACTTATAGTGATGATAATGTAACATTTACATTGACATCATTATTTACAGGATTATCAGCAGGACCTTATACGTTTTATGTAAAAGACAGTAAAGATTGTACTTCAAGTGTATCTGTAACCATAGCAGAACCGACTGCGTTAGTTGCTACAGCAAGCGCAACAGACTTTAGTTGTAGTGCAACCAATACGTATCAATCAGCATTAATAACCATTGCTATACCTACAACAGGAACGGCACCATATACTTATAGTTTTAATGGTGGTGCAACTTTTAGCTCTAGCAATACACTAACGGTAAATGATAATGGAACCGATCAAACATTTTCTTATGTAGTAAGAGATGCTAATGGATGTTCAACAGCACCTCAAAATATAACGATAGTAGCTTTAGATCCACCAACAGATTTAGCATTTTCGTCAGCACCAATTACTTGTACAGTTCCAATAACCACAGTTAGCGTAGTTGCAACAAATGGTGTTGGCGTATTAACTTATGCTATTCTTTCTCCTGTTGCAAGTGCGACATCAAATACAACTGGTAACTTTGCAGGCTTAGCACCAGACACGTATGTATTTGAAGTAACAGACGCCAATGGTTGTTATTATCAAGAATCATATACTGTTGACCCAGTAACTAATATTACAGTTGCGGGAACTTTAGTTAATGATGTGTCTTGTAATGGCGGTTCAAATGGCGCCGTAGACTTTACAGTTTCAAATTTTGCAGGCACCTATAGTTATGCAATTAATGGAGGACTAGCAATGGTTGGACAATCCACAGCAACTATTAGTTTAACAGGATTGCCAATAGGAAATCAACAAATTGATGTAACCGATGAGATTACAGGTTGTATAGCTACAGAAACAATTAATATCACAGAGCCGGTAAGTGCATTAACATTTACTGCAATAGCAACAAATGTATACTGTACAAATGACGAATCACAAATTACAGTTACAGCAACAGGAGGTACACCAAATTATACCTATGCTGCGGTAATATCAGGAGACCCAGCTCCATTAGCGGCAGCTTATGGCAATAGTAATGTAGTTACGGTAGACACCAATTCAGGAACAGACTTAGTTTGGGAAGTATATGTAAAAGATATTAATGGTTGTTTTATCATGAATACAGTTACCGTAATACTTGATCCAGAACCAACAGTAACGGTTCCAACGGGAGCGTCCAATCAGTGTAATTTAACAGGAACACCTTATAGTTTTACTATCACGGGCAGTACAGGAGTACCACCTTTAACATATTCAATTGGAACAGGTTTCCAGTCTAGTGGAACATTTACAGGTTTAGCACCTGGGAATTATTTTGTAACTGTAAAAGATGGAAATGGTTGTACTGCAATTAGTCCAACTTCTGTAATGATTTATCCACCACTAGATTTAACACCAACAATAACAGCATTACCAACATGTGCAGATAACGACGGTATCATTACAGTATCTCCATCTGGTGGTTCTGGAACTTATACCTACGTGATTAGTCCAAGTGTAGGATCATTATCTGGTAATGTATTTTCAAATGTTCCATCAGGAACCTATACAATTACAATAACTGATACAGTTACTTCTTGTTCAAAAGATGTTGCTGTAACATTATCTGCCGCTACACCGGTAACATTTACAACATCAGTTGATGATGTAAGCTGTAATGGAGGTAATGATGGTATCATCACCGTCAACTTACCTGCAAGCAATGACAATCCTATTTATACCTATGAGATTATTGCGGGTCCATCAATCGTTCCTGCACAAAACTCTAATATCTTCACAGGATTGTTGGTTGGAAATTATACCGTCCAAGTTAATTCCGGAAGAGGATGTTCCGCAACTGCCGTTGTTCCTGTTGGAGAACCAACACCTTTAACAGTTTCTGGAACAGCAACAGCATTTGGATGTGCTCCGGATAATTCGGTAAATACTTCTACATTGACTATAACTGAAGTAGGAGGTACTTCACCGTATTCATATAGCATTGATGGTGTTAATTATTTAACAAACAACATTTTTGATATTATTGATACAGGGGTTTCTCAAACGATTAACATTTTTACAAAAGATGCTAATGGTTGTTTAGCAACAAATACCGTTGTGATAGCACCACTGCCAACTTTAACAGCAGCCACTGTTGCTATTGCAACACCTATAGATTGTAACAATACAGGTTCAGTAGCTATTTCTGTAACTGGTGGTTCAGGTAATTTTACGTACCAAATGTTACCAAGTGGGGCAGCTCAAGCTTCAAATACATTTAGCATTACACTACCTGGAGATTATTATTTCCAAGTAAATGATATAACTACGGGATGTACAATAGCAACCTCAGCATTTACAGTTGCACCTTTTGATACTATTGATGTGATAGCTACAGCTACAACACCAGTAACGTGTTTTGGTGATACTGATGGTGCTTTGGAAATTAATGTAACTGGTTATACCGGAACTTATAATTATGAAGTATTTGATAGTTCAGGGGCTTCAGTTAGCGGAATTGTTGCAGCAAATACAACAACAAACCCACAAGTCATTACAGGATTGTCTGGAGGAAATTATACCGTGGCAGTTACAGAAACGGGGAGCCCATTTTGTGCTACCATATCAAATATGGTTACTATAGCGTCTCCATCAGCTGCTTTAACACTTGTAGCCAATGAAACTTCTAATGTGACCTGTACCAATGATAAAGGTACCATTACGTCCATTGCCAGTGGTGGTTGGGGAACTTATGAGTATGAATTAACAGGTACAGCTACCGTTGCATATTCACCTAATGGCACGTTTACGAACTTATCAGCAGGAAATTACACGATAAATGTAAGAGATGCCGGAGGATGTATTGCGTCTGATAATGTAACGCTTACTATTCCAACACCAATAAATGCTACGGTCACACCAAGTACAACATTATTGTCTTGTTTTGGAGATACCAGTGCAACAATAACAGTAAGTGGTGTTACAGATGGACAAGGAAGTAATTATTCATATACACTAATTACAATTTTACCAACAGTAAGTACTTCAGGACCTCAAGCCTCACCTGTATTTAGTGGATTGGGAGCAGGAACTTATAATGTGGTTATAACTGATGGCTATAATTGTGCCTTTACGTCTGCGCCTATTGTGATATCAGAGCCTACTAAAGTACAATCAAGCTTGGTTAAATCAACATCACAAACATGTTTAACTGGTACAACACTTACACTAAGTGCAACCGGAGGAACAGGACTATATACGTATAGTGATACGGCTTCATTCGCAACATTTGGAACATTTGTTTCATCAACAACAATTAATGTAGCACCTGGAACCTATATGTATTATGTTAGGGACGCTAACGGTTGTGCTGCTAATGTGTCCAATCAAATCAAGATAGATCCATTACCTGCATTGGTGGTGAATTTATCCTTAGCGAATGCCATTATCAATTGTGCCGGAGATAATACCGGTGTTATTGTAGCAACGGCACAAGGTGGGTTAGGAAATTATATATATACATTGCAAGATGGTTCTGGAACCAATATACCAGGTGCAACCCAAAATAGTCCTGGTAGATTTACCCAGCTTTTTGCGGGTGATTATCAAGTAAGGGTTGATAGTGGTGATTGTAGTACTACATCTGCATTAGTAAGCATTACTGAGCCTGCTTCACCATTAATAGCTCCGTATATAAAAAGTGATGTTACTTGTAATGGATCCAATAATGGAACGGTGGAAATAAATGCTTCTGGTGGAACCGGTCAAATTAAATATGCTATATCTCCACAATTAAATCAGTTTTTTGTATCCAATGTATTTAATGATCTGGCGCCTGGTATCTATGATGTCATAGCTCAGGATGAATTAGGTTGTTTTGTGATGATTAATTTCACAATAACAGAACCAAGTCCGTTAATATTGAATGTCGTTGCTGGATCATTGCTGCCAGAGGTTTGTTCTGGAGATATGGATGGTGAATTTAGTATTGACCTTTCAGGAGGAACAGCTCCTTATAGTGTGAGTTTAGATGATTATAACGGCGTTTATACAATAGGAACTTTAGGACAAACCCAATTTGATTTTACAGGATTAAGAGGTGGTGATCATATAGTTTATGTACGTGATAACTTAGGTTGTGAAACAGAATGGACCATCGCATTCCCAGAAGCAGTAACTATAAATCCGATGGCTAATGTTGATGATAGTTGTATAAATAATTCAGCTTCCAACACAGTTACCGTAACGGTTGATGCCAGCGTTAATCCCGTAGATTTGGATTATTCATTGGATGGCGCAGCTTATGTAGCTAGTAACATTTTCACAAATGTTGCAGCGGGAACCAATCATTATATTGATGTAAGACATACCAATGGTTGTATACAAAGGACTTCATTGTTTGATATTGATCAAATAGACCCATTGACATTGGTATTGATTGATGGTGGATTAAATGAGATTGTTGCAGTAGCAACTGGAGGGTCTGGAGTGTACCAATACACCGTTAATGGCGAATTCTCAGGTAATTCTGACAGCATTATCATTTATAAATCAGGTGATTATGTGATTACTGTGACAGATGCTAACGGATGTGAGGCTACAGCCACTAAATATATGGAGTACATTGATATCTGCATACCAAACTATTTCACACCAAATAACGATGGTGTTGAAGACACCTGGGCTCCTGGTTGTACTTTAAACTATAAAAACCTGGTGTTTTTAATATTTGACAGATACGGCCGTAAAGTAGCAACCTATCGTCTTGGAGAAAAATGGGATGGAAAATATAAGGGCGTTGAGTTGCCTTCGGGAGATTATTGGTACACATTAAAACTCAATGATACTAAAGATAGCCGTGAATTTGTAGGTCATTTTACACTGTATAGATAATAGTAATAATGGGTGTTTATGATATCTAAAATAATATTTAATAAAATGAAAAAGCTAATAGTATTTTTTCTTCTAATGATGATTGCTACTAGTTATGGCCAAGAGTTAAATTTGCCTGTATTTACGCAATATTTAGCTGATAATAATTTTGTGGTATCGCCTACATATGCCGGAATTGGCGACAATCTTAGAATTAGGGCCAATGGGTTAACCCAATGGGTAGGTATTAAAGATGCTCCCGATAACCAATCGTTATATGCCGATTTTAGGATTGCGGACCGTTCTGGAGTTGGAATATCATTGTATAATGATAAAAACGGTTATACAGCACAAACTGGTGTGAAATTTTCATTTGCACATCATCTTATTTTAGATTATTATGAAAAACAGTACCTTTCTTTTGGGATATCTTATAATATTAATAATTTTAAAATTAACATTAATAATTTTAATCCAACTTATGAAATACCAATTGTAGATCCATTTATTACAGACAACAGGTCAATTTCAAATAATAATTTTGATGTTGGTGCTCTGTATAGAAATAAAGGATATTATCTTAGTTTTAATGCGAGTAATATTTTGGCTAAGGATATTAGAAATTTTTCAGGTGTAGAACCAGACTTACTTCTTAATTATCAAGTCTTTACCGGATATGTATTTAAAAGTAAGACTAATAGTAAAATAGAATTTGAACCTTCAGTTTACTATCAATTATTTGCCAATGATAAACGTTCAAGTACGGATATTAATTTTAAATTCAGAAAGTATAACAAATATGAAGATTATTATTGGGCAGGAATATCATACCGGTTTTTGAACGACCAACTTTTAAAACCATTAAATGTTGGGCCTATGTTCGGATTTAAAAAGGCTAATTTTTATTTTGGATACTCCTATCAAATAACAATGAACCAATTATCATCCTTCAATTCAGGTACGCATGTTGTAACCATTGGTTTTGACTTTTTACAAAGCATTAGTAATTGTCCGTGTACACAAAGCCCTGTACATTAATGATAACCCAGCATTTTGAAGTTTTATATTATTTCTAACAGAAGTTTATTCTAATGGATTCAAATGGGTAAATTTGCATTCTTAAAAAAATAAAGCAGTAGTCTTTTTCTCTTTTGAAATGACTCATCTTTGTTGAAATGGAATGTAAGTAGTCATGGAATTAAAAGTTAAGCAACGCTTTGCATTAAGTACCTATTTTTTCTTATCAGGACTTTGTTTTGCAACCTGGGCTTCCAGAATACCTACAATTAAAACATTTTTCAACCTTAATGATGCCCAATTGGGTACTATACTTTTGGCAATGCCAATAAGTTCTTTGATTGGGTTACCAATTTCAGGTTGGTTAGTATCTAAATTTGATAGTCGGCAACCGTTATTAGTGGCCTTTATTTTATTTTTATTTTCTTTAATCTGGATAGGTTCTGCGCAATCAACTTTAACTATCATTATAGCCATTAGTTTTTTTTCTTTTTTTATGCGAATTCTGAATATAGCAATGAATACGCAATCCATAATTATCCAGAGAAAATTTGAAAAACGTATTGTGGGTTCCTTTCATGGACTTTGGAGTACGGGTGGGTTATTTGGGGTCGCCTTTTCTACACTAATGGTCAAATTAAATATTGGTATTGCCAATCATTTACTGGGAGTTTCAGTGTTTTCAATGGGTATCATTTTTTTAGCGTACCAGTTTACAATTAGGAATGATAAATCTCCAACGGGGAATACAATAATTTTTGGAAAACCAGATCCATTTATTTTATACTTAGGGATTCTTATTTTTTTAGCGGCCATTTCTGAAGGTGGTATGTTTGATTGGAGTGGTGTGTATTTTAAAGAAGTTATTAAAGAAAGGATCTTTACGTATGGGTATCTTTCTTTTATGACTTGTATGGCGTTATCCAGATTTTATTCGGATAGATTAATACATAAAATTGGAACTAAAAAAACATATATACTTAGTTCAACAGTTATTTCAACAGGTATTTTAGTGGCTATTATATTCCCTTATTTTTGGACCGCACTATTAGGGTTCTGTCTTGTAGGATTTGGTACTGCTGCAATTTTCCCAATGACTTTTGCATTAGCAGGAACTTCCAAAAAATATTCGCCAGGAATGGCCATTTCCATCATTTCAACTTATGGTATCCTTGGTATGTTCATAGGGCCACCGCTGATTGGATATTTGTCGCATGCTTTCGGATTAAAAAATGCCTTTTTTGTATTTGTAATGGTAGCACTTTTAATGATTCCTATTTCTCAGATGTTTTTCAAATATCAGGAAAAACAGAAATAATCTATTTTTGCTATTGTGTCACTTGTATTTCTATGGTTTGGTCAATTTGATTGGAGGCATTACCCACATAAACAATATAGTTTCCTTTTTCAACATTCCAGTCAGAAATAGATTCATCATAAAAAGCTAATGTATTAACATCAATGGAGATTTCAACCGTTTTGGTTTCTTTTGTTTTTAAATTAACTTTTTTAAAACCTTTCAATTCTTTTACAGCCCTTAAAACTTTTGAATTAGGTTTGCCTATGTACACCTGAACTATTTCTGATCCATCTTTCAATCCTGTATTAGTAACATTACAACTCAGTTTAATAGTATCTTTAAAATCATAAAGTTTCTTATCAGTTTTGGCTGCTGAAATATTAAAAGAAGTATACGATAGGCCATACCCAAATGAAAATTGTGGTTTAATGTTTTTAGTTTCGTGCCATCTGTATCCAACTAAAATATCGTCTTTATAATATTCATTAATGCCATCACCGGGATATGATAATTCGCCATAATAATGTGCCCCATTATCCACTAATTTTACAGGAAATGTAAACGGTAATTTTCCTGAAGGGTTCACATCACCACTTATTATATTTGCAATGGCATATCCAGTCATACTGCCAAGGTACCACGTCTGAAAGATGCCTTTTACCTCGTCTATCCAAGGCATGGCAACAGCATTACCAGAAATTAAAAATACCCCAACATTTTTATTGACTTTTAAAATATCATTGATGAGGTCATCTTGTCCGAAAGGCAGATGATACGATTTTCGGTCGCCATTTTCACAATCTTGAAGGTGACTTTTGTTGAGGCCGCCAAAAAATAAAACAAGGTCCGCTTTTTTAGCCACATTAATGGCTTCCGTTTTTAAGGAATCTGCATTAAGGTTAGATGGCATTACTTTATCATAGACTGACGGTCCGGAAGCATAACCCATGGTATGAATTATGGTGGCATTTTTATATCTTTTTTTTAGGCCTTCTAAAGGGGATATTTCAAACTGTACTTTTAATTCTGATGAGCCTCCTCCAATGGTCATTGGCCTAGTGGCGTTTTCACCAATAACCGCAATAGTTAACTGCTTATCATCTTTTATAGGAAAAAAAGCATCTTTGTTTTTAAGCAGTACCATACCTTCTTCAGCTACTTTTTGAGCTACTTGATGATGTTCAATAGTATTTTTATTACCAAGTGGACGATTGGGGTTTAAATTAGTTCTGTACATTAACCTGAGAATCCGTCTCACTTTATCATCAACAATTGATTCATCTATCTCTCCAGATTTAAGCAATTCTAAAAAGGGCCTTGCTAAATAATAGTGCTCATAATGCGATACTTTTGAGGTTCCAAGTCCGTCTGTTCCTGTGCCCATTTCAATATCTAACCCAAAAAGTGCTGATTCCCAAGTATCATGGGCGCCACCCCAATCTGTAATGACGACGCCATCAAAATTCCAATCTGTTTTTAAAATTTTATTCAATAACAACTCATTATGGCAACAATGCTGCCCTCTAAATTTATTATAAGCTCCCATAACCGACCACACATGGCCTTCAGTAACGGCTGCTTTAAATGCCGGTAAATAAATTTCATATAAGGCCCTGTCACTTACTTCAACATTTATTTCATTTCGCCATACTTCTTGGTTATTTAGTGCATAATGTTTAATACATGCAGCAACACCATTTTTTTGAACACCTTTTATGTATGGAACCGCCATCACGGAGGCTAAAAACGGGTCTTCTCCCATATATTCAAAATTTCTGCCATTTAAAGGCGTTCGGTAGATATTTACGCCAGGAGCAAGAAGGACATCCTTTTTTCTGTAACGCGCTTCTTCACCAATACTAAACCCGTATTGTTCAGATAATTCCGGATGGAAGGTCGCTGCTAAACAGGTTAATGCCGGAAAACCTGTTATAGAATCATTCGTCCACTTGGCATAACCCCAATCATCCCAGTTTATTTCTGCTCTTACGCCATGAGGGCCATCAGACATCCAAATTTCTGGGATTCCCAACCGTTCAATTCCTTTGGTGCTAAATTTAGATTGCGCATGGCATAGCGACACTTTTTCCTCTAAAGTTAATTGGGAAATAATGTTTTCAATTTGATCTTTAATAGCTTGAGAGATAGGCTCTATAGATTCATCATCATTTGAAAAATTTTCTTTTTGAACTTGGGCATGTAATCCGGAAGAAATAAAGCAAATAGCAATAATACCAAAGACTCTAAAAAATGTGATACGTAATCTAAACATTTATATAAATTTAATTTTCTATTATTTCAACTTCAAATAGTTTGTCCCAGCGTTTACCAGTAACAAAAACAGTATTCGTTTTTGGGTTATATGCTATACCGTTTAATACATCCAAACCCTCATGTTGTGTAACCAGTTTTTTTAAAGGCGAAAAATCTATGACACCAATCACCGCACCGTTTTTTGGGTTAATAATGGCTACACCATCTTTTTGATAACGGTTGGCATAAATTTTTCCGTTAACCCATTCCATTTCATTAATACCTACAATTTTACCTTTATTGGTATATACTTGAATATTTTCTTGCTCAATAAGCGTATCTGGATTCAAAAGCCATATTTTTTCAGTACCATCACTTTTATAAATAATATTCTTGTTGTGAGTTAATCCCCAACCTTCTTTGCTTTTTCCATATTTAAAGCTGTCAATTTTTTTAAAAGTATTCACATCATAAACAAACCCAGTGCCCTTTTTCCAGGTTAATTGATAAATTTTGTTGTTTAAAATAGTTAAGCCTTCACCAAAATACGCATCAGCCAGATTGAAGTTTTTTAAAACTTTTCCGCTTTTATAATCTACTTTCCTAAGTTTGGATTCTTTGTATTGACCCGTACTTTCGTATAATGTATCGTTAAAAAATTCCAAACCTTGAGTATATGAAGTCATATCATGTGGGTATTCATTAATTATTTTATAGGTATATATTTTTGGAACCTCACTATTTAATATGGTAATATTCTGGACTACAGATTGATGTTCATTATTAAAATAAACAGTCACTTCAATATTTTGTTTGCCTAATTTGAAATTTATTAAAGGTGTTGATTTTTGAATTTTCTTGCCATCTAAAGTGTACAAAATAGAATCAATGGTGTGACCTTTTGGATTGTCAATTGATAAGATTAATGTTTCACTATTTGAAAAGGTTTTATTTTTTGAGTTGGTATTTAATTTAAAATCACTTTTTTTTTGACCGGTATTTGTGCCACAGGCGATAAATAAAACCCCTAAAAATATGATTGTGAGCTGTTTAAAACTATTCATGTTGTTTGTAAATTTTAAGCAAGATATTTATTTAAAATCAGTTTAAAAAATCATTGTGAAAATTTTAAAAGGTTGTATCTTTGCAATCGGCAAGTCCTACACAACCAGCTCCTGTTGAATCCTCCAGGTCGGGAACGAAGCAAAGGTAAATGGTCGTAGCGGTGTGATGTAGGTAGCTTGCCTTTTTTTAGCCTATCCTAAATCCTTTCCAAAGGAAAGGACTTAAAAAAATAACTAAAGATTTGTTAGTGTAAGCTATCAAATCTTTTTTCATTTTATACCATTTTAATTAATTTCATTGTTAATTTTACATTATTAATTTTTCATTTAATAGTATGTCTAAAGTTGTCTTAATAACAGGTGGTTCTTCTGGAATTGGAAAATCAATTGGTGAGTTTTTAATTTTGAAAGGGTTTATTGTTTATGGAACAAGTAGAAACCCCGATAATTATAAAGATTCTAAATTCCCTATTTTAACTTTGGATGTCAAGGATTTACATTCTATTAAACAATGTGTTAAAACGGTTATTGAAAAAGAAGGCTGCCTTGATGTATTAATAAATAATGCAGGAGCAGGGATAACTGGCCCCATTGAAGAAATTCCTGAAGCAGAAATTAAGGCTAATTTTGAAACCAATTTTTTTGGCCCCATTAATATGATAAAGACGGTTTTACCACAAATGCGGACACAGCATGATGGTTTAATTATAAATATCACTTCCATTGCGGGCTATATGGGATTGCCATATCGTGGAATTTATAGCGCAAACAAAGCAGCTTTAGAGATATTGACCGAAGCTTTTAGAATGGAATTAAAGGGTTTTAATATAAAAATGACCAATGTGGCTCCCGGAGATTTTGCAACGAATATTGCCGCTGGAAGATTTCATGCACCGGTGTTAAAAAATTCGCCTTATAAAAAACCATATGGAGATACTTTACAGGTCATGAATACGCATGTAGATAGTGGGAGCAATCCGAATATGATGGCTGAAGCTGTTTTTAAAATTATAAACACCAAAAACCCCAAAGTGCATTATAAAATAGGGGCTTTTATGCAAAAATTTTCAATTGTTTTAAAGCGGATTTTGCCTGATACAGTATATGAAAAAATGTTGCTAAATCATTACAAATTATAAACATGCAAATTGTACTTGATTAAATTTTTTACTTAAAATTAAGGTATAAAATAACTTTATATTGTAATTTCGCAGGCGTTAAGGATTGCGCAATTGTTAGAGCTCTTTATATTAATTAAATAAAAAGCGAGTTGCAAAAGCCTGACTTGAAGCGAAGCGAGAGTAACGCAAAAAAAAATATTCAAAAACAAACAAATTACAAGGATGAAATTTTTTATTGATACGGCTAATCTTAGTCAAATTAAGGAAGCACAAGATCTTGGAGTTCTTGATGGAGTAACAACAAATCCATCATTAATGGACAAAGAAGGTATTACTGGGCATGATAATATTATGAAACACTATGTGGATATTTGCAATATTGTGGATGGCGATGTGAGTGCTGAAGTGATTGCGACAGATTTTAACGGTATGATACGTGAAGGTGAAGCTTTGGCTGAATTGCATGAGCAAATAGTGGTGAAATTACCTATGATAAAAGATGGTATTAAAGCCTGTAAATATTTTTCTGAAAAAGGTGTAAAAACCAATGTGACACTCGTGTTTTCTCCTGGGCAAGCATTACTTGCTGCAAAAGCTGGTGCCACATATGTATCTCCATTTATTGGTCGTTTAGATGATATTTCAACAGATGGTTTGAATTTAATTTCTGAAATACGTCTTATTTATGACAACTATGGTTATGATACGCAAATATTAGCGGCTTCTGTACGTCATACCATGCATATTATTGATTGTGCTAAATTGGGCGCTGATGTGATGACTGGTCCATTAAGTGCCATTGAAGGTTTGTTAAAACATCCATTAACCGATATAGGTTTAGCAAAGTTTTTAGCGGATTATAAAAAAGGGAATTAAACCTATTATATTTATAAAAAAGGCTGTCTGAAAAGTAAAGTTTTACGTCATTGCGAGTCCCGATAGCTATCGGGAGAAGCAATCTGTAAATTATTGGTAATCAATAAACAGATTACTTCACTTTAGCCTGTCTTGAGCGACAGTCGAAAGATTCGTAATGACAACTTATTTTGACTTTTCAGACAGCTTCTTTTTTTTTGAAATTACTTATTAATAATTCCTAAAAGTTGTTCTTCAAAATTACTTGCGAACATATTGGAATTACTGTTTACAATAATATTATCCTTATCAATAAGAATCACCTTCGTCATTGGGTAAATAGCTAGGGTATGCATGGATTCTTCAGGGGTTTTAAAATGATATTCATTTGTTAATGAAAACCTGTTTTTCTTTAAAGTATTGCTCCACGAATTTAAATTATCGATATCAATATTTACTGCAATAAAGTTTACCTCTGGATATTTCTTTTTCAATTCAGAAACTTTGTAGTGACTTTCTTTAAAATGTTGGTAAAAATCATGTGACCAAAAATAGATGGCTGTGGGTTTGTTGATTAACGACGAAAAAGTAATTTCAGAATTTTCAAAATCGACAATTTTAATATCAGGCAATTGGCCTCCAGGTTTTAAATTATTAATGGCTTTTGAAAGATTTGTAATAATTTCATTGTTTTTAGAATCTGTACTGGTACTTAAAAACAGATTTGTTAAGGCACCATTATTTTCAATAATTTTGTTTTTAGTTAAAAAAGTCATTGTAAAATAATAGAGTAAGTCGTTTTTTATGGAAGGATTACTCACTAAACTATCTATAATTTTAAGTCTGTCAAGATTATAACAAATGGAGTTACCGTTAAAATATTTGTCTTGCGAGTGGCCTAAATGCTTTTCAAGCGTCAGATTGTTAAAATTAGTTCGTAAGAATGAATTATAACTTAAATAATCTTTATATGCTTCCTGGTTATAATCAATATCTTTTCTGTAATTATAATAGTCATTAGGTAAAAGACTTAAAATATCCCGTTTCTCATATTGGTAATTGATAAGCGGGTAAATTTCTTTACTTGAATAATAATTGTAATTTATGTTCGCCTGAGCTATATTACCAAATAAATGCGACGTATGATTTTTGTTTATAAAGGTTTTAAGTCTTTTGTTTTTAGCTTCCTTAATTAATGTTATTTGTTTTTCAAATTCCTTTGGGTCTAACTGACAGAGTTGGAAAATTTTTTTTTCTTCAGTTTCATTTTGCAAAAATTCATCTATGAAATAATTATTTTTTTTTGCGCCATCTCCTGTATAAACCAGGGACTCATCAAAATCCAGAGTATTCAATCTAAACATGATACTGTCATTTGGTTCAAGAAAAACCATTTGAATTTCACTACCATGTTTAAAAGTGTAAAACCCAGATTGCAAGCCTTTAATTTCATATAAAAACCTGTTATGATTATCTAAAGCAACGGTGTCAAGCACATAATCAGACTTTAATATAACCACAAAGGGATTGGTTGGATTAATAATTTCGCCACCCAAATAGGCAGAATCACCCGTGTTATTTTTATCATTTTTACATGAAAATAACAAGAGAACAATGACCGTTAAATAAATAGATGTTTTCATAAATAAAACTCAACTTATACTTTGGCATTTTAGCTTCAGAAATACAAATTTATGGGTTGCTTTTAAGATGTGTTGTTAAGGCGCTGTTAAATATTTAGATATTAGGGTTAGTTATCTAAATATCAATTAAGTACAATATACTGGGATTCATTTATTTTAAGACTTATACTATTTAAAAATAAACGATGGATGTTTCGTCTATCTGATTGATTTTTCTACTTTTGCACAATCTTTCAAAAAAATTTATGTCAAGGAGTAAATTTTATTAATTTGAAGGTTCTCGAAAAATAAAGATATCTGAGTAAAAATTAAAAAACAATCTATATGTTATCAGTTTCAAACCTTTCTGTTCAATTTGGTAAACGCATTCTTTTTGATGAAGTAAGTACTACTTTTCATCAAGGGAATTGTTATGGTATTATTGGAGCTAATGGTTCAGGAAAGTCTACTTTTTTAAAAATTATTGCTGGTAAACAAGACCCAACCTCAGGACAGGTTTCTTTGGAAGCTGGTAAGCGTATGTCTGTTTTTGAGCAAGATCATAACCTATATGATGAGCATACCGTTTTAGAAACGGTGTTAATGGGAAATAAACCATTGTTTAAAATTAAAACGGAAATGGATGCGTTATATGCTGATTATTCTGATGAAAACGCAGATAGAATAGGGGAGCTTCAAGTGAAATTTGAGGAAATGAATGGATGGAATGCAGATAGTGATGCCGCCTCCATGCTTTCTAATTTAGAAATTAAAGAAGAGTTTCATTATACCTTAATGAAAGATCTTGATGGAAAGCAAAAGGTGCGTGTTTTATTAGCGCAAGCTTTATTTGGAAATCCGGATGTATTAATCATGGATGAGCCTACCAACGATTTGGATTATGAAACCATTTTATGGTTGGAAAACTTTTTGGCTAATTATGAAAATTGTGTCATAGTCGTATCACATGACCGTCACTTTTTAGACGCTGTTTGTACCCATGTTTCTGATATTGATTTCGGGAAAATAAACCATTTTTCCGGTAACTATACGTTTTGGTATGAATCTTCTCAATTAGCTGCGCGTCAACGTTCACAACAAAACAAAAAAGCTGAAGAAAAGAAAAAAGAATTAGAAGAATTTATCAGGCGTTTTTCTGCCAATGTTGCAAAAAGTAAGCAAGCCACCAGCAGAAAAAAGATGATTGATAAACTTAATATTTCAGACATTAAGCCAACCAGTAGAAGGTATCCAGCCATTATTTTTGAACGTGAAAGAGAAGCCGGTGATCAAATTTTGAATATTCATGGTTTATCAGCATCTATTGATGGCGAACCATTATTTAAAAACGTAGATTTAAACCTGTCAAAAGGTGATAAAGTCGTTGTGTTTTCAAAAGATTCAAGAGCAACAACGGCCTTCTATCAAATTTTGAATAATAATGAAAAGGCTGATTCTGGTAAATTTTCTTGGGGTGTTACAACAACCCAGTCCTATTTACCGCTTGATAACAGCGATTTTTTCGAGAATAATTTGTCCTTAGTTGATTGGTTACGACAATGGGCAACTACTGAAGAGGAACGCGAAGAGGTTTACATACGAGGATTTTTAGGTAAAATGATTTTTAGTGGTGAAGAAGCGCTTAAAAAATCAAATGTCCTTTCAGGTGGAGAAAAAGTACGTTGTATGTTAAGTAGAATGATGATGCAACGGGCGAATGTGCTTATGTTGGATGAACCAACAAACCATTTGGATTTAGAGAGTATTACGGCTTTTAATAATTCGCTTACTAATTTTAAAGGCACTATTTTATTTACAACCCATGATCATGAGTTTGCTCAAACGGTAGCTAATAGAGTTGTTGAACTTACTCCAAATGGCGTTATTGATAGGTACACAACGTTTGAGGAGTATATGCAAGATTCAAAAATTAAAGAATTACGTGATAAAATGTATTCAGTATCGGCATAATTGAATTTTATCTGAATTAAGATTTATAAGTTTAAAAGGACTAATTTTTTACTTCGGATAAAACGGTTTCAATTATTGGTATGGCTTTATCTAGCTCATCCTTGTTTACAAAAAGTTCTTGTTCCCCAATGATTGAGGCACCAAAACCAGCTAATCGTCCTGATTCCGTTTCGTCTTTTATAATGGCATTTATCCCTACTTCTTTAAGGTTTTCAACCATGCGTTGAATAATAATAAAATTTCCGGTAAATATTTTTTTATAATTTGAATCTGTCATGACACTTCATTTATGGTTCTAATTAAAGATACAATTATTTTATAGAATGTTACCGTTAAAAAACCAGTAAAAAATTGAAAAACATTTTAAAAAAGAAATTTTTCTTAGTTGTCTCAAATAAAAATTTAGCTTTTAATTTTATCAACAACAATTCTATTGTCTCTATTTGCAAGTTCCCAAGCCGTATAAAATATTAATTTGGTTCTGGTTTCCAATAAATCATAATCTATTTTGTCAGGTGTGTCCGTTGGTCTGTGATAATCTGCATGGGTACCATTAAAATAAAAAATCACTGGTATGTTGTTTTTTGCAAAATTATAATGGTCAGACCTGTAATAAAAACGGTTTGGGTCATTGTCATCATTATATGTATAATCAAAATCCATATTAAAATATTTCTTATTGACGTCTTCAGAAATAGTATGTAGCTCAGTACTTAATTTATCGGCGCCAATTAAATATAGATAGTTATGATTATCAGCATGTTTTGGGTCAATACGACCTATCATGTCTATATTTAAATCAACAACGGTATTTGCTAGCGGAAAAATAGGATCGACATCTGTGTAATAACGAGAACCGTAAAGCCCCAATTCTTCACCAGTGACATGTAAAAATAAAATAGAACGTTTAGGACGATGACCACTTTTTACAGCGGCTTGAAACGCTTTAGCAATTCCTAAAACAGCAACGGTTCCAGAGCCATCGTCATCAGCACCATTATAGATTTGACCATCTTTTGAAATGCCTTTGTGATCTAAATGTGCTGAAATAATTACAACTTCATCTGGTTTTTCTATGCCCTTAATAAAAGCAACCACATTTTCAGAAGCTTTAATACCATTTCTAAAAAAACTTTCAGGAATATGTTGAAAATAATCTCCGTTTGCCAATGGTGATTTGATACCAAACCCAATATACTTGTTTTTTATAAATTCTACAGCTTTCTTTTGTCCCGGTTCGCCTGTTTTTCTTCCTTCAAAATCATCTGATGCATAAATGTAAAGCGCTTCTTTTAAATCACTGGCAGTAATTGTTTGAGCGTAGTCTGCAATATTTACAGAATGCATTGTTTTTTGAGCTTGACAGCTTGTAAAAGCTAAAAACCCAATAAAAATTATTATTTTTTTCATCAATGATATTATTGTATTATTCCGTTGTCTATTTTTAAGCGGTGGTCTTGATTTGCGAGTTGCCATGCCGTAGCAAATATAAGTTTGGTGCGTTTTGTCAATTCTTCAAAATCTATTTTATCCGGCTTATCAGATGGCTTATGGTAATCTTCATGCACTCCATTAAAATAAAAAATAACAGGGATTCCGTTTTTCGCAAAGTTAAAATGATCTGATCTTGTGTAGAAGTGATTGTTATCATCTTCTGCATTGTATTTATAATCTAAATCAATGTTGAAATAGGTTTTGTTTACTTTTTCAGAAATATAATGAAGTTCATTACTCAATCTGTCAGAACCTATTAAATACATATAATTTTTGTTATTTTGATGAGCAGCGTCAACCCTTCCAATCATATCTATATTTAAATCGACAATGGTATTTTCTAAAGGAAATACAGGATGATCTGTGTAGTATTCAGAACCACCTAATCCAATTTCTTCAGCAGTAAAATGAATAAAAAGCACGCTTCTTTTGGGCCCATGACCCGCATCTTTAGCCATTTTAAAAGCTTGTGCAATTTCCATAATGGCAGCAGTGCCTGATCCATTATCATCGGCACCACTGTTTATTTGTCCATCTGTTAAAATCCCTAAGTGATCATAATGTGCTGTAATTATAATAACTTCATCTGGTTTTTCTGAACCTTTAATATAAGCCAATACATTTTCTGAAACTTTGGTGTCTTTTGGTAAAAATGATTTAGGAATGGTTTGAAAATAAGTTGTGCTATCAATAGGTGACTGTATTTGTTGATCTATATAATAATTTTCAAGAAATTGTGAGGCTAATTTCTGGCCTAATTCTCCGGTTTTTCTTCCTTCAAAATTATCTGAAGATATGGTGTACACCTCATTACTTAAATCTTCAGAAGTTATGGTATTTGCATAAGTAGCTACCAACGCACTATCTACTATTTGAATGCTATCTTTTAAATTTTGAATTTTTGTGGTGTATTTTGTTGTCGCGCAAGAACCAACTAAGGTAAACGCTGAAGCAATTAATATAGTTTTCATTAAAAGAGGCTTTTAAAAGTTCAAATATAGATAAAAAATTAATAGTTCAATTATTGATTAGGACCCTTTAGTAGAATAAGAAACAAACTTTTTCAGGAATATAATTTTTAATTTACCAATTCAAACAGAATATTAAATTTACCCTATATCATATAGACCAACTGACATTTGTCATAGTTTTTTTTAGTTTCAAACACTATATTTATTTAAATATTTAAACATAAACTAGATGAAATCAATATTACTCCCTACAGATTTCTCTATGAATTCTGAAAATGCCATTAAATATGCTATTGCCTTGTTTAAAAATATTGAATGCAATTTTTATTTGCTAAATGTACAAAAGGCATCATCTTTTATTTCAGACGATATGATGGTTTTGGCTTCCAGTGCCACTATTTATCAAACCATAATTGATGTGTCAAAAAAATCACTTCATAATTTGATAGCCAAACTTGAGTTAAAATATAAAAATGAAAGACATACGTTTCATTCCATAGTTGATTATGACAATTTTATAGATTCCATCAATCAAATTTCAATAAACAAGAATATTGACTTAATTGTCATGGGAACCAAAGGAGCCTCTGGCTTTGAAAAAGTTGTTTTTGGAAGCAATACGGTTCATGTCATGCAAAGATGCGTAGCCCCGGTTCTTGCAATTCCTGATGGTTGCTTATTTACTAATTTGGATAAGATTGCCTTTACTACAAATAATTTAACCTTGAACAACATTGAAGAATTAAAACCCCTTAAAGATTTACTAACTCTTTATCATTCAAAATTATATGTGTTACACTTTGAGGATATGAATAGCACTGGTAATCAAAAGAATGAAAATAAAGAATTTTTAAAGGTTCATTTTAATAATATAACTCATAAAAATATAGATTCCTATAGCAAAGATTCATATAAAACCATTGAAGAATATATTCATTCAAATAATATTCGCCTGATAGCAATGATGCGAAAAAAACATTCGTTTTTAGAACGTTTGTTTAATAGACACCCTGAGGAAACCTTAGCTTTTAATATTGATGTTCCATTTTTGGTAATGGAAAACGCTTGAAAATTTTCCATCTAAATTAGAATTTTTGCAATTTTTTAATGTATATTTCTGTAACAATTTTAATTGTAATTCGTCGTATTGGTATATCAATCTAAACACTAATCACCATGATGAGACAAGACAATCAGCTTTTAGTCATTACACATTTAAGTCAGCTCGCTACTTTTTTAACCGGTTTTGGAGGGTTGTTGATACCTTTAATTATTTGGGTAACTCAGAAAGAAAAGGTTTATAATATGGATGAGCAAGGAAAACGAATTGTGAATTTTCAATTGAGTTTAATACTGTACGCTATAATTTGTATACCACTAATTTTACTTCTAGGATTGGGAATATTGGGCCTTATTGCCATAGGAATTATTTCTATAGTTGTCCCAATTATAAATGCAATCAAAACCAGTAATGGAGAATCACCAACATACCCTTTATCTCTTAATTTTATTAGTTAGATTAGTTTTATGAGATAAGTAAAAGCAGCTGTTTGAAAAGTAAAGTTTTACGTCATTGCGAGTCCCGATAGCTCTCGGGAGAAGCAATCTGTAAATTATTGGTAATCAATAAACGGATTACTTCACTTTAGCCTGTCTTGAGCGACAGTCGAAAGATTCGTAATGACAACTTATTTTGACTTTTCAGACAGCCTCTTTTTGCGTTTATATATTAAATTTCTTAATTATTTAGCATTACGGGCATGACAAGCATAGTAATGAATTCGCCAGTACCAAGTCCGTCAGCGGGTGTTAAAATACCAGCCCTGTTTGGTAAACTCATTTCTAATTTTACCTCATCTGAATTCAAATTATTTAGCATTTCAGTCAAGAATCTGGAGTTAAATCCAATTTGCATATCGTCTCCCTGATAATCACAGGTTAAACGCTCTTCAGCCTTGTTGCTATAATCAATGTCTTCAGCTGAAATATTTAATTCTGCACCTGCAACTTTTAACCTTATTTGATGGGTGGTTTTGTTTGAGAAAATACTAACACGACGCACAGAATTTAAAAACTGCGTTCTGTCAATTACCAATTTATTTGGATTTTCTTTAGGAATAACCGCTTCATAATTAGGGTATTTACCATCAATTAACCTACAGATTAATTGGGAATTTTCAAATGTAAACTTCGCATTTGAATCATTATACTCAATAACAACATCCTCTTCACTTCCAGCTAAAATACCTTTTAAAAGATTTAATGGTTTTTTGGGCATAATAAACTCCGCTTGTTGATTTGCCTTAACATCTTCTCTTGTATATTTAACAAGTTTGTGAGCATCTGTAGCAACAAAAGTTAAGCTTTCAGTAGAAAACTGAAAAAACACACCACTCATCACAGGTCTTAAATCATCATTTCCAGCGGCAAATATGGTTTTGCTAATGGCCGTTGCCAAAACATCACCTGTAATAATGGTTTTAATAGGGTCCTCAAGTGCCACTGCTTTTGGAAATTCTTCTCCATTGGCATAAGCTAATGCATATTTTCCATGGTTTGAACTAATTTCAACCGTATTATTGTCTTCAATTTTAAAAGTTAAAGGTTGTTCAGGAAATGTTTTCAATGTTTCCAACAATATACGGGCCGGAAGCGCTATGCTACCTTTACTGCTACTTTCAACATTAAGAATGGAAACCATGGTGGTTTCTAAATCACTTGCAGAAACAGTTAATTGAGCGTTATCCAGTTCAAACAAGAAATTATCTAAAATAGGAAGTGTATTTGAGCTATTAATAACACCGCCTAAAACTTGTAATTGTTTTAATAAATAGGTACTTGATACTATAAATTTCATTTGGTCGTTTATGTTTTTTCAGTTGACAAATGGTGCATTCATTTAACTAAAACCCCGCTTAAAACAAATGTTATAAATAATGAATGGTTCATGTATTTATAATGCGTTTGGTTAAAAAAAATTACTGCTTACAAATATATCCCATACAGACTAATAAAGGAAACAAACTTATTAACATTTACCTTGCAAATTTTCTCTTTCTTACATAATTGAATATGAAACCAAAAAGGGCTAACAAGCCTAGTGGTAGCAATATGTTAACGAGTTGCCAGTTTGTTTTTTGATTCGTTATTTTTTCTTGATCTAAAAAGGCAATTGTAATTTCTTTAGAACGAATGTTTATAAGTCCGTCATCATCTAGAAGGTAATTAACGGCGTTCAATAAAAATTCTTTATTACCATAGGTTTTTCCGGTCCACCTGTCAAACCCCAGTTCTTGAGGTTTATTTTTCACGACATCGTTTTTAATGATGTCACCATCGGCAATCACAATCATTTTATTTGCAACACTTTCGTCTATCTCTTTTTTAAGTTTTAAAGGTTTTACACGGTTTTTATAAACTGAAGTAAATTTACCTTCCAACAAAACAGCCAATGGTTGATTGCCTTTGTTAAAAAGCGCAGGGTTCTGTTCTTCAGTAACAATATCTAAACTTATTTCCCTGGGCGTTCCTTCTAATTTTGTTAACGGCGCACTTTCCAGTAAAACCGTTTTTTTAATGTCATTTTTTATGATATCCATTTGATTGGCAAAATCAAATTTCACCAAATTTAAATTATTCACGATTGGGTTATTACTGTTTGATGATGCAAGAGGCGAGTAGGGCCATTGTAAATGTTGAAATTGTGAATCACTTCCTTCACCTATAGCAACGGTTATAGGCGCTGAATAGAGTGAGCTAATTAATAATGGATTTATGCGAACCCCATATTTAAAAAAGAAATCTGTAAGATTTAAATCTCTGGCAACAGCAAATGTTTTTCCTAATTCGTTATACAAGCTATCTTTTTCAATGGCTACTGCATCAATAAGCCATAAACTTTTCCCGCCGTTCATAATAAATTGATCTAACACCAGTTTTTCTTCCTCAGTAAAAGCTTCCGTTGGTTTTGCAGCGATTATTAAGTCAAAATTTCTCAATTCATCCAGTGATTTTTGAGCATTAACAGCAACACTGTCTAAGGTAAATGGGGCTATAAAATAATATTCACCAAGTTTTTTCGCAAAATCATAGATGTATTTATCTTCCAGTTCACCATTACCTTTTAAAATGGCAATCTTTCGGTGCTTGGGTTTTGTTAATTTACTGAATCCGTCTGCAAAGGCATATTCTAAACCTTGTACCGAGTTAGATACTAATTCTTGCTGTGATGCACCAATTTTATTTTTAACCAGTGGAATAGTTACGGTTACGCCATTATAACTTGCTAAAGCCCAGGGAAAAATAACTTCATCAGATGTTTTTCCGTTTTCCTGAACACTTAATCGCATAGGTGTTAAACCACGTTCATTTAATTTTTGAATATTTTTATCGCGATTTATGTTGTTTTCTAAAGGATTTATAAAATGAAAAATAATATGGCTGTTATGCGCCGAAAATTCTTCAAGCAATTGTTTGGTTTCTCTTTGTAGGCGTTTAAATTCTGAAGGAAAATCATTTCCCGTTAAAAACACATCAATAATTATAGGTGAGTTCACATCTTTAATAATGTTTAAAGAAGCATCACTTAAGGTATAGCGTTTATCTTGGGTTAAATCAAATCGTTTAAATGCCATACTACTTATGTAGTTAATTGCAAATAAAACAATAATTAAAATGATGATGTATTTACTTTTTTTCTTCAAAGTTTGTTTCTAATTGATATTGTTTTGTGCTGATAACCACATTATTTTTGAATTCAAATTCCAGGCATTCTTGCTTCATATTAAAAGCACCTGGCAAATAGCCTAAATTATAGTTCCATTTATCAGATGTATTTGCTTTTATGGAATCATCCCAACCAAACCATTCACTCATTCCTAAAGCGGCTTCAACTTGTTTCTTGGTTTTACCATAAAATAGGCTGTCCTGCAGTATTTCCCTGCTCATTTCATAACGTAAAGCTGGTTTTTCTACCCAAGTTTCTTCATTAAAATGTTTTTGGTGATGATAATTGCTGAAAATGTTTATAAATGGATAAAACACGTAGAAATAAAAAAGTGGAGCAATCACTAATGTTATTAAAAAGTTTACCCATTTACGTTTATCAATGGTATTGGCAAAAATCCATACCAATATAAAAACGACAGAAAACAAAATGACGAAAGTAGGAGTAATAATCATATGATTATAATTTTAAATTTAATTTGGTTATTAGTATAAAAAAAACGGTAACACTTAAAAAATAGATGATGTCCCGGCTATCTAAAACACCACGACTCATACTTTTAAAATGATAACTCATTCCTAATTGTTCAATAAAATTACTGGAAATAAAATCGGCGATGCCATCAAAACCAACATAAAATAAAAGACAAATAGAAATAGCAATTAAAAAGGCAACAATTTGGTTTTCTGATACTGTGGAAGCAAAAATGCCAATAGCCGTATAAGAAGCTATTAAAAAAAGCAATCCAAAATAAGAGCCCATGGTACTGCCAACATCTAAATTTCCAACAGGGTTCCCTAATTGATATACCGTGTAAACATAAAGCAGGGTTGGTAAAAGTGCCATTAAAATTAAAATAAGGGCACCAAAATATTTACCTAAAACAATTTGTAAATGAGAAATGGGTTTTGTTAGTAACAACTCAAGCGTACCTTGTTTTTTCTCATCTGAAAAACTTCGCATCGTTACTGCTGGAATTAAAAACATTAAAATCCATGGTGCTATTAAGAAAAACGAAGACAAATCCGCAAAGCCATTATCCAAAATATTAAAATCACTTTTAAATACCCATAAAAATAACCCGTTGAGCAATAAGAAAATTGCTATGACCAAATACCCAATTGGTGAGGAAAAAAACGCATTAATTTCTTTTTTTAAAATGGCAATCATTTTTTTGTTAAAAGTTAAAAGTTAAAAGTGAATATGTCATTATCATTCATTTTCAATTATCAATTGTCCATTATTTTAGTGAAGCAATTTTATCAAGGCTCCAAGCTTCTGGTTTTGCATTAAACAATGTTTTTGTAAAAGCCCAAACACTTTTAAATAATTCAGATTGCCTGTAATTTTCCAAATCGGTTTCAGACTCCCAATAACTATAAGTGAAAAATATATGCTGGTTAGTTTGATCTCTATAAAGTTCCAATAATTTACAGCCTTTAAAATTTCTGATTTGAATTTTATTTTTCTCAAAATTATGCAGAAAATCTTCAATAGTATCTTCTTTAAAACTCATTTTAACAATTCTTATTAACATATATTATTTCTTTATCATAGTTACATGGCGCAAAAATTAGTCTTTAATAAAATTAACACTAACGGTATCCATTAATTTTAATCCCATCAAGGTTGAGGCACTTCCACCTACTTTGCTATTGCTTTTGTAAACAGCTATTTCTAAAAAATTACCAGAATTAAAGACCACTAATCCTCTGCCTTCATCATGTCTTTTGTCTTCAGGGATTTCAAAATTCACAAAATCACTGTATTTTTTATAGATGGTTTTAAACTTGTAATTTCTTGCCGAAATTTCAAATTCCCTGCCTTTTTGAATCGTTTCAAAAAAGGGTCGTTTAATATTAGTAACCACATTACCGTAATTATCTACGTAAATCACGCTTCCTATAATTTGCGATTTTTCTTCATTTACATACGGAACAATATTTTTAATAGGCTTGATTTCAGAGATGGTCTTACCAATAACTTCCAAGGTGCCTCCGCGTGCTATATGGCAAGCTACTTTCACAAAAACATCAAGTAGCGGAAAGCTTGTTTGAATTTTATCATGAATATTGATTTCAACAATTTTTTCAGGTACAATTTCTGAGCAAATCATGCTCATGATCCCATTATTGGCACAAATAAAATAGTGGTCATCAAGCTTCGCAGCAATATGTTTGTTTTCAGGATTTAACTCAGAATCTATTCCAATAACATGAATGGTTCCTTTAGGAAAACTTTTATATGCATTTTGGATGATATAAGCGGCTTCTGATATGTTGAATGGTGACACAGAATGCGAGATATCAACAATCCTGATTTCAGGTATTTCTGTATAAATAGCTCCTTTTATCGCACCAGCAAAGTAATCTTTTTCACCAAAATCTGTAGTTAATGTGATAATTGCCATGTTTAAAATTGTTGATATGTTTTTAATGAAGTCTCAATCAATTTTGTGTATTTTTGAGTTTTACAAACCTACATATTTTTTTTCGTTTTTAAATTTAAGTTTGAAGTAAAAAAATGCGAGTAGGTTCATGAAGACCGTATTAAAAATAAGTAAAAGTTAACTGAATAAATCTAATAAATCATTTCATCTGATTAAACTTTATTTAGGTTTATGTTAAATGAAATTTCAAAACAAAAACATAGCCATTTGAACGAAATTAATATTGAACTCGAAGAGATTACCCCAAAAGAGTTTTTTGGAGAACAAAATGCCAATATTGAACTTCTTAAAAAATATTTCCCCAAGTTAAAAATTGTTGCCAGAGGAAATAAAGTGAAAGCTTTTGGAGATGAAGAGATGCTTGAAGAGTTTGACCGAAGAATTACCATGCTTTTAAAGCATTTTGCTAAATACAATAAACTTGATGAAAATACCATTGAGCGCGTTTTAACAAGTCAAAGCAGTGATGATTATTCCACGTCACAACAAAGTGGTGAAGTTCTTGTTCATGGTGTTGCCGGAAGACTTATAAAAGCACAAACAGCAAATCAGCGCAAACTTGTTGAGAGTATGCGTGTAAATGACATGGTTTTTGCCATTGGTCCCGCTGGAACCGGAAAAACATATACGGGAGTAGCATTGGCGGTTCAAGCATTAAAAAATAAAGAGGTAAAGCGTATCATTCTTACAAGGCCAGCGGTTGAAGCCGGTGAGAATTTAGGTTTTTTACCAGGCGATTTAAAAGAAAAATTAGATCCGTACATGCAGCCGCTATATGATGCTTTGCGTGATATGATACCTGCTGAAAAATTGGCCATGTATATTGAAAACGGCACCATTCAAATAGCACCATTGGCCTTTATGCGCGGAAGAACACTTGACAATGCATTTGTTATTTTAGATGAAGGACAGAATACAACGCACAATCAAATGAAAATGTTTTTAACCAGAATGGGGAAAAACGCCAAATTTTTATTAACAGGAGATCCGGGTCAGATAGATTTACCCAGACGTACCATTTCTGGCTTAAAAGAAGCCCTATTGATATTAAAAAATGTAGAAGGTGTTGGCATGATCTTTTTAGATGATAAAGATGTAATTCGTCATAGATTGGTTAAAAAGGTTATTGAAGCTTATAAAAGCATTGAACATGCAGAATAGTTTTGTTTTGAAGCTATTTCCTGCTTTCGGCAGTCGCTCTCAAAATTATCATTTTGAGGAGCTTCAACAAATGCCTCAATCAGGGCTAAAAAATGACGTCGTTGCAATATAAATTAAGTATAAAATAAATTAGTGAATTCGTGGCAAAAAATTCTAATACAATAATTGATACCCATTTTAATTTCCCCGGACAAACAAAAGTTTACAAAGGAAAAGTAAGGGAAGTTTATTATTTAAATAACGATTTGTTGGTTATGGTAGCAACTGACAGATTATCTGCGTTTGATGTGGTGATGCCAAAAGGCATCCCGTATAAAGGTCAAATTTTGAATCAAATTGCCACTAAATTCATGGCACAAACCCAAGATTTAGTTCCAAACTGGCTTATTGCAACGCCCGATCCCAATGTAGCTGTTGGTCATTTATGTGAGCCTTTTAAGGTTGAAATGGTGATTCGGGGGTATTTATCAGGTCATGCGGCCCGTGAGTATAAAGCAGGAAAGCGTATGCTTTGTGGGGTTACAATGCCAGAAGGCATGAAAGAAAACGATAAGTTCCCAAAACCTATTATTACGCCGGCAACAAAGGCAGAAATGGGAGATCACGATGAAGACATTTCAAGAGAAGACATTATTAAAAGGAATATTATAAGTGAGTCAGATTATAATATACTTGAAGATTATACCCGAAAATTATTTCAGCGCGGCACAGAAATAGCAGCCTCCAGAGGTTTGATTTTAGTAGATACTAAATACGAATTCGGAAAAACAAAAGAAGGAAAAATAGTGTTGATTGATGAAATACACACACCGGATTCATCACGTTATTTTTATGCTGAGGGTTATCAAGAACGTCAGGATAATGGAGACCCTCAAAAACAACTCTCAAAAGAGTTTGTACGCCAATGGCTTATTGCCAATAACTTTCAAGGTTTAAAAGGGCAAACAGTACCATTGATGAGTGATGACTATGTTGAAACGGTCAGCGAACGTTATATTGAGCTTTATGAAAACATTATGGGTGACCCTTTTGTTAAGGCTGATGTGTCTGATATTCAGAATCGGATTAAGTTTAAAGTTTTGGAGTTTTTAAAGGAATATGTATAATTTTTTTGAGCCAATTTAATTCTTCTTTCATTTCATTTTGCAGAAATTCATTCCATATCGACCAACTAAAATATTGACTTGAGTGTTTTATGAAGATTACATTAATTGGCGCGTTATCATTTATTTTTAAAGATACTTTTCTTGGAAAAGTATTGTTAATTTTATTGTCACACTTTTTAATCATTTCATCTGGTCGGACGTTTTTTAACCATTTTGATGCGCCTACACCAACAAATAAGCAATGTGTTGGTTTTAAGCTTTCAACAATTTGAAAAAAGGTTAGCCATCCTTTAACAAAATCCTCTTTAGAAGGTCTTTTTTTATTTGAATCCATTGACCTTTGTACAAAATTATAAAACGCCAAATTATCCCATAACTTTTGCCTGTTGAACTTTTGTTCTGCAAATAAGGCTTTGTGCAGGTTTGAGAATAATTTAGAATGCTTCAATCCTTTTATAGCATGATTGTTTACAACATGATTAGTAAAATTTTTATTCTTGTACTTTTCAATATCCACACCTTTCTCATAATGGCTTTCTCCAATAATAAGAATTCTTATGTTACTTTTAAAATAGTCTTTCCCTGTGTACGGATCCCAATTTAATTCTGAAATATGTTTAAAATCTGCTTTGACTCTCATGCTAATTAATTCTCTATTGCAAAAAGTTCTTAATCCATTTTATTACCTTTTTCTTTCCAAAAATGCTGTAATAACTTAAATGTGGAATTCCCACTACTGTTGTTTCTCTACCATCAATATTTGTTGTGAATGCTTTACATACCCATTTCCCATGTTCTGCTGGGATGGTTGTTTCCTTTCCCCCATAAAGAGACATTAAAAACGAATACGAAGATACATCTGTTATCCCAAAGCATAAAATTATTTTTGGTTGGATTATTTTTAAAATTAATTCATGAAACCGCCAACAATACCCCGCCAACCCATAATTAATATAATCAGCCGATCTACTTGTAACGTAAATTAAATTAGTGGCTACAGACATCTCTGGTATTATGACCTAATTGTGTAAGCAGATAGTTTACGCGACGTTGTAATGGGGCTTCGCCTTTAGGTATTTTATCTGAAACTCGATTGTCCCAACATTGGTCTAAATACGTCAAGTATTTGGAAAGTTTACCACTCCATTATTCACAAGTTATTCTTCCCCAAAAAAAAATGGTCAATATTTAGTTAAATATTTATTGATTCCGAATTATGAGTTTAAAACCCAAATATTAAAAATGGGGCCTGAAGCAGAAGTTGTTCTTCCAATTAATTTAAAGAATGAAATTAAACGAATGTTAAAAGAAACATTAAAAAGGTATGAAGATTGAATTCTTTTCAGATGGTCTCGCTTTTGTTTGATATAGCTTTAATTTGTATTAATCAATAAAACCACCTGACTGATGGCAGGCAGGCACAAATAAACCCTTTTTTACAATTAGTTCAATAGACTCACGCTCGTATATGTTTCCAACATTCAAAACAGGATTGAGCAGCATGTTTTGGAATTTTTAAGGGAAAATCAGAAACAATAATACTTTAAACTAATTTTTGCTCTCCGGCACAGGGGTAATCATAATATGCGCCCTATGTGTTCCGGGGTCCATGATCCAGGGATGGTCCGGTCTGTTTGGTTTTTCGGGCAAACCGCTGGATTCTGAAGTGGCCCAAGGCAAATAAACCACATACCGGTATTGGGCGCCTGCAACTTTGGAGGTTTCAGGGTCATATAAGGTTTCCGGGCCATAGTAAATATGCAATGTCGATCCATCCTTTATTGAAAGCTTGCCCGATTTTATTTCCGCCTCCCGTATATCAAAGATTTCCTTTTCGGTTTTCCCTTCTGCTCTCAATGCTCTTCCCCTTGCCATAAAAGGTTCAAGGCTTTTATGGTAACAGGCGGCGTTAAATCCATTCTGTTTGGGATTGTCCGCCAGACAAATAAATTCGTTGTCACCTTCTTTAAGCGTCACAAAGTCGCCGGCCATATTATACCCAATGACTTTACATCCCGATCTACTCTTTTCGGGAGCAGCCATTAATGCCGTGGCAATTAAAGCGGCATCTGAATCGATGTTTTTTAATAGTTTTGTGACTTCTTTCGAGATAGTGTCCATGGATTCAGTTTCAATTACCGATGGTTCTTGGGTTAGGTTTTTTGTTTGGTCTACTTTTTTACAGGAAAACAAAATTGCTGTAAAAACAAATGCTGTTAAGATACGTTTCATGTTTTATTATGTTTTGATGTGAGCTAAAAATAGCAATTATTTTTTATCGGCTCAAGTTTGTTTTTTAAAAGATTGACAATAATCAGAATATTGTTAAAAGTCGTTTCATTTTATTGGTGTGTCTTTTTTTTCAGATTAACATTGACCTTAAATTTATAAATTTCAATTTTGATTTAGTAATTAAACTGCTATTTTTTATATACTTTATAAGCTGGTTTTATTGGTCTCAAAAGTAGTTAAAACTATGCACTTTAGTGCATTTCGCTTT
>CAXBJF010000024.1:0-56431 GCA_963976005.1 uncultured Flavobacteriales bacterium
CAGATATGCTGCGTAGAGATTTTATAAGAACTAATTGACTAAACGATTAATAATTCATCTCTTTTGCTCATAATAAATAATTTAAATGTGTTTATAATTTCTACCTTTAAAAGTGCTTATTTTAAGACACTTATAATAAAAAAAGCTCCATTTTATTAGCATATTTAAGCAATAAATTCAAAATATTTTAAAAGCACTTCATCGTTTACGGTTCTGGGTGTAAATATTTCCAATAATTTTGGGCTTTCAGATGCTTCGTAAAATATTTTTAATTTGTTTTCAATTTGTTTTTCACTGCTTGCACTTAAATATTCAAACCCATACATTTCACTCAAGTGCTTTGCATTTAAATCATGTTTGGTTTCAAAAAACGTATCAAAATTCTGTGAATCTTTTTGACCCGGAAGAATTCTAAATATCCCACCACCTTGATTGTTCACTACTATAATTCTGAAATTAATTGGTGTATAATTATTCCACAAACCATTACTATCATATAAAAAACTTAAATCCCCGGTAATAAAAACAGTTGGTTTTTTACTTACAACGGCGCAACCTACGGCAGTACTTGTGCTACCATCTATGCCACTTGTTCCCCTGTTACAAAAAACTTCCAATGATTTATTTAATTTAAATAACTGTGTATAACGTATCGCAGAACTATTCCCTACTTGTAAAATATTATGGTCCGGAATTGATTTTAGAACGATGTCAAAAACTTTAAGATCAGAATATGGGATTTGTTTAAGATATTTGTTGTGTTTAAATTGTCGTTTACGCTTTACTTCTGTCCAAATTTCTTTATAATCACTTTTAACATGATGCGTGATTTTGGGTAAAAAAGCTTCGAAAAAATGATTTGGAGTTGCCTCCACATGCATGCTTAAACAGAAAAATGTATCGTTTGCTTTTTTAATGTCAACGTGCCAATGATGTTTTGGTTGAAATTTTCTTAAAAACGCCTTTATTTTCTTGGATATTATAACGCCTCCAAAAGTTAATAGAATTTCTGGTTGTAGCTGTAATTGTTCTGCTTCTGTTAAGGGTGCAATGAGCTGATCAATATTTGGGAAAAAAGTATCATGACGCAAATTTGAAGTAGTTTCAGTAAGCACAATCACACTGTCATCTTTTGATAATTCATCCAGCCATTTTTGCTCCATTTGATTGGGCTCCTGAACTCCTACCAACACCATTTTTTTTGTGGTAGCATTCCAATTTTCAAGAGATTCTTCTAATGTGTAAGAATCAATTGGATTTGGAATAATATTAACTTCTACAGCCTTAAGGGCAACAGTTAGCTTATTAACCGTTTCATAAAGAGGTTCATCAAAAGGAATATTAATATGAACCGGACCTTTATTAATTAAAGCCGAATTGATTGCATTATTAATTTCAAATTCATTATGTGATTGAATATCTTTTTGAAACCCTAGAAAACGCTCCAACTTATCCTCCAAATTCTTCATGATTGGCAATTCTTCATTTAAAGGGATATTGTTTTCATCCTTTAAATCCAGTTTCAGATTTGCCGAATACAAAATATGGTTTGCAAATACATGCTTCTGATTTATAGTCTGTCCATCACCAATATCTATCAAATGTTTTGGTCTGTCAGCTGATAAAATGATTAATGGGATATCACTATAATAAGCTTCCGCGATTGCAGGATAATAATTTAATAACGCACTGCCCGATGTACACAACAAAGCAACAGGATGTTTTAATTGTTGTGCCATACCCAAGGCAAAAAAAGCCGCACTACGTTCATCAACAATACTATAGCACTTAAAAAAAAGATCATTGGTAAACCCTATGGTCAGCGGAGCATTTCTACTCCCAGGAGAAATCACAATATGTTGTATTTTTTTTGCTTTACATAGTTGAATAACCGTTTGTGCAAGTGGAATTTTTGGGTATACCATAGATACATATTCTATTGCAAAAATAAGAAATACACCTCATATAAACCTATTTCAAAATACTTTTAATGACCATTGATTTTGACACTGTTTCATCCCATTCTTTTTCAGAATCTGACTCTTTGGTAATACCGCCACCAACATAAACCAATGCTTTATTATCTTTAATTTGCATGCATCGTAAATTTACATACAACTGGGTACATTTTTTAGTAACAGCATAGGCTCTGTTTTCAATATTTCGCTTACTTGATCTTGTATTTATTTTTTTTTCATAATTAAGTTCCCCTAAATAACCCGCATAAAACTCCCGGTTATAGTGCTCATGTTTTAAAATGAATTGTTTTGCCTTTAACTTTGGAAATCCGCAAACTGCCGGGGTTGGATGTAAATCTGAAATTATTTCCTTTAAATTTAATTTTCCAGTCTTTATTCTAGCCGAAACCATTGTTTTTAAATGCAATAAATTCCCTGCTCTTACGGTTTCAACTTCTGAAATTTTAATATGTTCTGCTAAGGGTTTAATGTTTTCAATAATAAAATCCGTTACAATTTGTTGTTCTTCTTTTTCCTTGTTTTCCCAAATAACATCTAAACATCCTTTGTATTCCTGTGTGCCAGCTAAAGCCATCATAGAAAATTGGTTGCCTTCTATTTTCATCAATGTTTCTGGAGTGGCTCCCAACCATAAACCATTTTTAGGATGATACCAGCAATACACAAATGCTAATGGGTACGTATTTAAAAGTTTTTCAAAAAGTGACATGAGATTAACGTTAGAAATATTTACAACTTCTTGCCTTGATAAAACAACTTTTTGAAGCTCTTGGTTATCAATTGACAAAATCCCTTGTTCAATAAGCTTAATATGTTTTTGTTTTTCTTCTTGGTTAACAGAAAATCCAGTATGTTTTGTAGCAGCTGATTTTACATTTGAATATAAAATTTTCATTTCTTCAGCAAAAGCCAAAGGAATTAAAACACTTTTAGAAGTAGCATCAAAAGGAGCAAAAACAAAGCCGGTTTCATGATAAGTATCCACTTTATAAACCTCATCATTTGTCTGAAAAAGAGCATTTAGTGCTTCAGAATCAGGTTTTTTGTAGACTACAAATGGTAATTTATTGTTGTATTGTTTTTGAATCCTATTAAAAAAAACTTCTGAAGTACTCAAGTTTAATTCTTTTTTGGTAATGAAATAGATGACAACTTACAAATTGCAATCAAATTATTGTTATCATCAGTCACCCTAATATCCAATAATTGAGTGGTTCTCCCTTTATGCAGAAACGTGGCCCTGGCATAAACATACCCTTCTGTTACACTTTTTAAATGATTGGCCGTAATTTCAATACCGCGAACAAAAAATTTATCGGTATCAATAAAAATATGCGAAGCAAAACTTCCTACACTTTCTGCCAAAGCCGCTGTAGCCCCACCATGCAGCACACCATCCGGTTGATAAACTCTTGAATTCACTGGCATTCTTGCCGTTAAAAAATCAGCGCCATAATCAATAATTTCAATGTTTAAAGTTTCCAATAATGTGTTTTTGCTTATTAAATTACATTCCGCTAAAACACTGTCTTTAGATAATTGCATATAAATATTGTATTTTTAAATTACATTGTAAAAGTACAAAACCAAAGCTTAAAATGAATCCATCAGAAAAAGAAATATCATTTCAAACCACAAATACATATAGTACTCTAAATACATTCACAAGTAATACAAAAAACATATGGTTTGTTTGCCACGGCATGGGTTATTTAAGTCGGTATTTTTTAAGATATTTTGACGAATTGCCTTCCGAAGAAAATTATATTATTGCACCACAAGCACCTAGTAAATATTATATTTCACCAAGATTTAAGCATGTTGGAGCGAGCTGGCTTACCAAAGAACATACCTTAAAAGAAGCCGAAAACATCATGCAGTATTTTGATGCTATTTTTGAGTCTGAACATATTCTGCAAGGCAAAAACTTGATTGTTTTAGGATATTCTCAAGGTGTTTCAGTGGCGTTACGGTACATAGCCAAAAAACAATTGCAATGCTCACATATAGCTATATTATCAGGAGGCATACCAAAGGAATTGGTTCCTTCAGATTTTAGTTTTTTAAACAAAAACACCAAAGTGTTTTTAATTTATGGTAATAATGACGAATATATGGATGATGAAAGAATACATTCTGAAAAAAACAGAGCAATTGAATTATTTGGTAATGCCGTAACAATCATTCCTTTTGATGGTAAACATGAAGTAAAAAAAGAGATGATTAACCAAATACTTTTAAAATGATTGTTCCTACTTTAGAAAATGATTCTGTAAAATTATCGCTGTTGGATTTAAGCAATTACAAACACTTGGTTCCTATTGCTCAACAGGATAAATTAATACAGTATTCACCCAGTGATATTTCTACTCCTGAAAAATTAAAAGCATATGTTGAAATTGCTGTTGATGGATATTACAACAATACAACCATCCCTTTTATTATTTTTGATAAGAAAAAAAATAGCTACGCCGGAAGCACAAGGTTTATGAACATTCATTGGAAAAACAAGGTGTTGCATATAGGCTCAACATGGATTGGCAGGGAATTTCAAGGCACTGGATTAAATAAAAACATGAAATTTTTAATGCTTCAATACGCTTTTGAAACCTTAGGTTTTGACAAAGTAGAATTCAGGGTTGATGAACGCAATACACGTTCAAGAAAAGCGGTTGAAAAAATTGGGGGGACACTTGAAGGCATTTTACGAAAAGACACCTTAATGCTGGATGGTTTTAAGCGCAACACTTGTTGTTATGGTATTTTAAAAGAAGAATGGGCAACTATTAAAAACACTGTTTTTGGTAAGTTTCAATAATTTAATAATTATTTATAAACCAGATATTTTAGCTTAAAAAAGCCTTAAGTCTTTCATTTATAAAATAATTCCATCCTGCTTGACAGCTTTCCCTTTGAAACTCAAGAATAGTTGAATCAAAATCTTCAATCACAGTATTGGTAACAATAAGGTTGGTTCCATGATCTTTATCAAATAATTCAAATGTTACATCTGCACTTCCTGGCAAACCCTCAAATTTCCAATTATATACTATCTTTTGAAACGGAATTACTTCAGTAATAGTCCATACATGCAAAAAATCCCTGCTTGGTGCTTTTACATTAAACTGGGTTTTAAATCCAACCTCCGTTTTAAATTCTGGAATATTATCAAAATACCATTGTTTCATTTGTTCTAAAACAGTAATAGCGTTCCAAACTGTGGTTTTTGATTGATTGAAAAATTGCTCAGCAATTACGGGTTGATCAGTAGTTTTCATTGATAAAAAAATTAAATAAATTTTTAGTTAACTAAGTTTGCTATAATCTCTTTAGTTGATAAAATAGCGTTAGTATGCTCAATACTTGGTCCTGCAACCCAAACGGTTTTGTAGGTAGCTTTTGTGGCTGCGTTTTCTGTGGCTCGCATCCCAATAGAAAACCTGATCATTTTAACCCATTTTTTAAGTTTTTTGTGTTTGTTTAAAACGGATTCTAACCAAGTGGCTTTGGTTCCTATTTTTTGAACATAAGGTGTGTTTATAACAGTACAAGGTGTTCCTGAGATTCGCTCTGTTACTACAATATCTTTGGCACCATAATTCACACAAGCTTGTTTATACTCTTCAGTAACGTTAGCTTCTAGAGATGCAATGAACGGACTCCCAACTGAAACACCATCTGCTCCGTAACCTAACATAGTATCAATATCTGCTTTACAACCAACGCCACCAGCTGAAATAACCGGAATATGACAATTGGAAACTAATTCTTTAATAAGTACTTCTGGAGATTTATCGCCTCTATGACCCCCAGCCTGATTATTCACGGCTATGATAGCATCGGCACCTAAATCTTCAACTTTTTGAGCAAATTTTAAATCAACTACATCACAAAACACTTTAATACCAACTTTATGAGCCTGATTGATTGTTTCTTCCGGACTTCCTAATGAGGTAATTATAAAATCACAACCTTCTTCACAGATAACCTCCAATTGCCCTTTATATTTAAGATTGGATTTATTAACAATTAGATTAAATCCAAAAGAACCGCCCTTCACTTTTGCTGCCTTTAATTCTTTTAAAGCATGACGTAATTCATCTAAGGTTCTGTAATTAAGTGCTGGAATACAACCTGCAATACCCCCTTTCATAGCTTCAATCACCAAGGGAGTATTTGAGACCAAAAACATGGGTGCTTGTATAATAGGATATTTTATTTGTAAAAGTTCTGTGAGTTTAGTCGATTTCATTATTTAATTATTTTTTCAAATATAATAAATATGATGCGTGCATAGTAAAGTTTATTATTGGTTTTGTTTAACAAAAAAACGCAACCAGAAACGGTTGCGTTTTTTATTGTGTGGATTCCCGCCTTCGCAGGAATGACAATGTTACTTCACTTCTTCAAAGTCAACCCTTCGACTTCGCTCAGGACAGGCTACTTGACTTCTTCGAAGTCTACGTCTTCAACATCACTTGATTCTGCTTGACCATTCTCGCTTGCAGCTTCTGGCCCTGCTTCTCCTCCACCTTGTTGACCCTCAGCTTGTGCTTTGTACATTTCTTCAGATGCCACTTTCCAAGCCTCGTTTATTTTTTCTAAAGCTGGATCAATCACCGCGATATCTTTAGTTTCATAAGCTTTTTTAAGTTCTTCCAATGCCTCTTCAATTGGTTTTTTCTTATCATCAGATAATTTCTCACCAAATTCTTTTAACTGACTTTCTGTTTGGAAAATCATAGCATCAGCAGCATTTAATTTTTCAGCTTTTTCTCTTGCAACTTTATCAGATTCAGCATTTGCTTCAGCATCTGCCTTCATTTTTTTGATTTCTTCATCAGTTAAACCAGAAGATGCTTCAATACGAATATCTTGAGTTTTACCTGTAGCTTTATCGCCAGCAGTTACATGAATGATTCCATTAGCATCAATATCAAAAGTCACTTCAATTTGAGGAGTTCCTCTTCGTGCCGGTGGAATTCCATCTAGGTGAAAACGACCTATTGTCTTATTATCTCCAGCCATAGCACGCTCTCCTTGAAGTACATGGATTTCAACAGATGGCTGATTATCCGCAGCTGTTGAGAATACTTGCGATTTCTTAGTAGGAATTGTAGTATTTGCTTCAATAAGCTTGGTCATCACGTTACCCATTGTTTCAATACCTAATGATAATGGAGTCACGTCTAACAACAATACATCTTTAACATCTCCCGTTAAAACACCACCTTGAATGGCTGCACCAACGGCAACAACTTCATCTGGGTTAACGCCTTTACTAGGTGATTTTCCAAAGAATTTTTCAACGGCAGCTTGCACCGCAGGAATACGTGTTGAACCACCAACCAATATAACTTCGTCAATATCTTTTTTTGTTAAACCAGCCGCTTTTAATGCAGTTTGACATGGCTCAATGGTACGTTTTACCAAATCATCAATTAATTGCTCAAATTTCGCTTTTGTCAGTGAACGAACTAAATGTTTTGGTCCACTTGCAGTAGCTGTGATATAAGGTAAGTTTATTTCAGTTTGTGCAGAAGATGATAATTCAATCTTAGCTTTTTCAGCTGCTTCTTTTAAACGTTGTAACGACATTGGGTCCTTACGTAAGTCTATGCCTTCTTCTTTATTAAACTCATCTGCCAACCAGTTAATGATTTTTTGATCGACATCATCACCACCTAAATGGGTATCACCATCTGTAGATAATACTTCAAATACGCCATCACCTAATTCTAAAACAGATACATCATGGGTTCCTCCACCAAAGTCAAAAACAACGATTTTTTGATCTTTTCCTTTTTTATCCATTCCGTAAGCCAAAGCTGCAGCTGTTGGTTCGTTAATGATTCTACGAACTTTTAAACCTGCAATTTCTCCAGCTTCTTTAGTTGCCTGACGTTGTGAATCGTTAAAATAGGCAGGCACGGTAATAACCGCTTCTGTTACAGTAGTCCCTAAATAGTCTTCAGCAGTTTTCTTCATTTTTTGAAGAATCATAGCTGATAGCTCTTGAGGCGTATATAATCTGCCATCAATATCTACTCGCGCAGTATCATTATCTCCTTTTATTACTTTATAAGGTACGCGCTCTGCTTCTTTTTTTGACTCAGAGTATTTATTCCCCATAAAACGCTTAATTGAAGAAACCGTTTTTGTTGGGTTTGTTACGGCTTGACGTTTTGCTGGATCACCAACCTTAATTTCGCCTCCTTCTACAAATGCGATAACTGATGGTGTGGTACGTTTACCTTCAGCATTAGGTATTACAACTGGTTCGTTACCTTCCATTACAGAAACGCAAGAGTTGGTTGTTCCTAAATCGATTCCAATAATTTTACTCATAATATAATTTTTATTGTGTTGAATGTTCTTTTTTAATTTCTTCTTGTTAAAGTCAATGATTATGCCATTACAAATAAACTGACAAGCTGTCATTATTTTATTATATGGGCGTTACCACAAGGGTCGGGCTTTTAGCTATATCTTTTTAAAACGTCATAGCGAGGAGTGAACGACGTGGCTATCTGTTAATTATTAGTTCTAACTAAAATTTTAGTACTCTCATTTTTTAAAAAGGATGCCGCTTCAATCCCTAACGCAGCTGCTAACAGCGACAGAAATTTATTAACAATTTTAAGACCTATACCCAATCAAGTCTTTTATATTTGTATAACAAACATCTATAAGCTTCATGGAATGTATTTCTATTTTTGACATGTTAAAGATTGGAATTGGCCCTTCAAGTTCACACACACTTGGTCCATGGCGCGCTGCTGAAAGGTGGATCAAAGAATTAAAAGAAAGAAAGCAATTTGATAAGGTTGAAAAAATTAAAGTAGACCTATATGGATCATTATCTTTAACCGGAAAAGGGCATGCTACAGATTTAGCTATTATGTTGGGTTTAAGTGGCGCCGACCCCGAGTTGATCCCAGTAGATTCTATTAACACAATAGTTCAAACCATAAAAAACACCAATACACTCCAATTTAATAATGAAATCCCTATTGAATTTCATCCTAATACTAATATCGTTTTTAATAAAAAGTTTCTTCCCTTTCATGCTAATGGCATCGTGTTTACCGCTACAATAAATGGTAAAAATCAAAAAGCACCCTTTTACTCCATTGGTGGCGGATTTGTGGTTAAAGAAGAACGAAAAAACTCAAAACGGAACAAGGAAATATTTAAAACATTTCCTTACCCCATTAAACTAGGAACAGAACTTTTAGCATATTGTAAAGAACTGAATATGTCAATTTCTGATGTGGTATTAGAAAATGAAAAATCGCTTCGTACACCTGAAAACATAGATTTTGAATTGCAACGTATTTGGAATACCATGCTGGAGTGCATGTATATTGGTTGTCACACTAATGGGAATTTACCAGGAGGTTTGAATGTAAAAAGACGAGCCCATGATATTTTATTGAACCTTAGAGGGGATTTACCCTATAATAATCCTCAAGAATGGCTTGAAACCATTCGATTAACTGAAGTTAAATTCAGGCAAATATTAAAATGGGTTAGCTGCTTTGCATTAAGTGTTAATGAAGTTAATGCCGCATTAGGACGTGTGGTTACAGCACCAACCAATGGAAGTGCCGGCGTTATTCCTGCTGTACTTATGTACTATATGGTGATTGAAAATCATAGTGCCAATTTTCAGGATATCAAGAAATTCTTATTGGTAGCCGGAGAAATTGGAAGCATCTTTAAAAAAGGCGCCACCATTTCAGCAGCTATGGGTGGATGTCAAGCAGAAATTGGGGTGTCTTCAGCTATGGCTGCAGCTGCCTTAACAGAATTACTTGGAGGTTCGCCTGAACAAGTGTTAATTGCTGCAGAAATTGCCATGGAACATCATTTGGGTTTAACCTGCGATCCTATTGGCGGGTTGGTACAAATACCTTGCATTGAAAGAAATGCAATGGGTGCTTTAAAGGCTATTAACGCCGCAGAATTGGCATTAGAAACAAACGCTGAACATGTTAAAGTGCCATTGGATAAAGTTATTGCCACCATGTGGGAAACCGCAAAAGACATGAACTCTAAATATAAAGAAACCTCAGAAGGCGGTTTAGCCGTTGGCGTCAATTTGTCTGATTGTTAATTTTTTTTAGTTACAACTTTAAATCTTTCCTTCTTTGAAACTTTGAAACTTTGAAACTTTGCCTCTTTGAAACTTTGCATCTTTGCTCCTTTGAAACTTTGAAACTTTGCCTCTTTGAATCTTTGCCTCTTTGAAACTTTGAAACTTTGCTCCTTTGAAACTTTGCTCCTTTGAAACTTTGCTCCTTTGAAACCTAACATATCTACTTAATTCACTACTTTTACATCCTATTCTCAAAAAAGATAAATACATGTCTGTAGCTAAAAAAGAATACAAAAGAATTACGGTAAAAACATTGGTTGATATGAAGGCCAATGGGGAAAAAATATCGATGCTTACCGCTTATGATTATTCCATGGCAAAAATTGTTGATGGCGCTGGAATAGATGTTATTTTGGTTGGCGATTCGGCAAGTAATGTCATGGCTGGACATGAAACAACATTGCCTATCACATTAGACCAAATGATATACCATGCTTCTTCTGTAATTCGGGCTATTGACCGTGCTTTGGTTGTAGTAGATTTACCCTTTGGAAGTTATCAAAGCGACCCCAAAGAAGCCCTGCGATCAGCCATAAGAATTATGAAAGAAAGTGGCGCCCATTCAGTAAAAATGGAAGGCGGTAAAGAAATTAAAGAATCTATAAAACGCATTTTAAATGCAGGAATTCCTGTGATGGGGCATTTAGGTTTAACACCACAATCCATTTATAAATTTGGAACCTATACGGTTCGTGCTAAAGAAGAGCAAGAAGCTGAAGATTTATTAGCAGACGCCAAAATGCTGGAACGCATTGGTTGTTTTGGCATTGTACTTGAAAAAATCCCAGCATCATTAGCTGAAGAAGTAGCAAAAAGCGTCAGTATTCCAATTATTGGAATTGGTGCAGGTAATGGTGTGGACGGACAAGTATTGGTATTGCATGATATGCTTGGAATAACTCATGAATTCAATCCTCGTTTTTTGCGTAGATATATGAACCTGTATGAAGAGATGACCACGGCTATTTCACAATATGTTTCCGATGTAAAAAGCAATGATTTCCCTAGTGATAGTGAACAATATTAGTTTAGATTGTTCGATTAATTAGATTGCTGGAGCTATGCATAGATTTAAAGAATTGGAAATATGGAAAAGAAGCAGGCTGTTTTGCGCCGAAATATATTCTTTAACTTCTAAGTTTCCAGATTCAGAAAAGTTTGGATTAACCAATCAATTGCGTAGAGCATCAGTTTCAATACCTTCTAATATTGCAGAAGGTTCATCTAGAAAATCAAATAAAGATTTCTCACGGTTTTTAGAAATTACTTTGGGCTCTTGTTATGAAATTGAAACTCAATTACTGATTGCTTTTGATTTAAATTTCATTAGTAATGAAGAATTAAATAAGCTATCAAACGATTTAGAATCCATAATAAAAATGACCTCTAAGTTTAAATCTACTCTAAAATAAATCGAAGAATCTAATAATCGAGTGATCCAAAAATCCAAAATTTTATCTAATAAGTCTAATCTTCAGGTTCTATATGAAGACAATCACATTATCGTAGTAAACAAACGCGCTGGTGATATTGTTCAAGGCGATAAAACAGGTGACAAACCATTAAGTGAGGTTGTTAAAAGTTATATAAAAGAAAAATACAACAAGCCCGGAAATGTCTATTTAGGGGTGGTTCACAGACTGGACAGACCAACCACCGGCTTGGTCATTTTTGCCAAAACAAGTAAAATTCTACCTAGGTTGAATGCGCTTTTTGTTTCTAAAGATATTACCAAAACCTATTGGGCCATTGTAAAAAACCCACCCGAAAAAGAACAGGACACGTTAATAGATTGGTTGAAAAAAAATCCAAAAAACAATAAATCCTACGCATATAAAAAAGAAGTTGAAGGCAGTAAAAAAGCCATTCTGCATTACCAATTAATAAAAAAACTACAAAACTATTTTTTGCTTGAAGTGACTTTAGAAACAGGCAGACACCATCAAATCAGATCGCAATTATCACAAATTGGTTGCCCCATTAAAGGCGATTTAAAATATGGTTTTGACCGAAGTAATGATGATGCTAGCATTCATTTGCATGCAAGACATATATCCTTTATGCATCCTGTAAAAAACGAACCCATTGAGATTACGGCCCCGTTGCCAAATGATGTTATTTGGAATGCGTGTTTGTAATTTTTGTAGATTTACACGATAACTTTTTTCAAAATGATTCAAACAATACTTAATAACCAAAAGGCCTTTTTTCTGAAAGGAGAAACAAAATCTTTAGCCTACAGAAAGGAAAAATTATTACAATTAAAAGCTGAGCTTATCAAAAATGAACAGCTCATTATTGATGCGTTATATGCCGATTTTAAAAAACCAAAATTTGAATCTGTTTTAGCAGAAACAGAAATTGTTTTATCAGAACTGAACTTAACTTTAAAAAAGTTAAAAAGCTGGTCTAAACCCAAACGTGTATTCCCGTCATTATTAAATTTTCCTTCCACAGATAAAATTTATTATGAACCTTATGGAAACATTTTGGTGATTGCTCCTTGGAATTATCCGTTTCAATTAGCAATATTACCTGTGATTGGAGCCATTGCAGCTGGCAATACCGTGGTTCTTAAACCAAGCGAATTAACGCCTAATACATCAAAAATAGTTGAAACCATACTTAAAACTGTTTTTAAGGAAGAATATGTGGCTGTTGTTCAAGGTGATGCCAAAGTTTCGCAAGAATTATTAGCACAACAATGGGATTATATTTTCTTTACGGGAAGTGTGGCTGTTGGCAAAATTGTTGCCAAAGCAGCAGCCCAATTTTTAACCCCAACCACTTTAGAACTTGGTGGTAAAAGCCCCTGTATCATTGATGAAACTGCCCATTTAAAACTGGCAGCAAAACGAATTGTTTGGGGTAAATTTTTAAATGCAGGGCAAACATGCATTGCTCCGGATTACATTCTGATTCACCATGCTGTTAAGGAAAAATTCATTTCATCTTTAGAAAAAGAAATTGAAGCCGCCTATTCTAAAAACCCTGAAAAATCTGAGGACTATGCGAGAATTATTAATGTGAAAAATTTCACCCGTTTAGCCAATATGCTAAACAATGAAACTATTGCTATTGGTGGGGAAACAAATGAAAACGAATTATTTATCTCGCCAACAATTATTGATGAACCAAGTTTGGATAGTGCTGTGATGCAAGATGAAATTTTCGGACCTATTTTACCTATATTAAGTTATAATAATGAAGATGATATAAACCACATCATTTCAAATTACAACAAGCCTTTATCACTTTATGTGTTTAGTACTAACCACGATTTTTCACAAAAAATGATAACCAATTATTCCTTTGGCGGTGGTGTCATCAATGATACGGTTATTCATATTGCAAACCCCAGGTTACCATTTGGTGGTGTTGGCAATAGTGGTATTGGGGCTTATCATGGCAAACACTCGTTTTATACCTTTTCGCATAAAAAATCAGTGGTAAAAAAAGGGAATTGGTTGGACATTCCTATTAGATATGCGCCCTATAACGGTAAAATGAAATTGATAAAATTCTTTTTTAAGTATTTTTAAATTTATTTATAAGGATATTCCATTACTAATTGCACCCCTTTATTTGGTTGAGAAGTCAATTCTAAAGTGGCATTAATTAGAGCCGCCCTGCTCTCCATATTAATTAAACCGGAGCCTTTTTCAATAGTATTTATATTGAATCCGACGCCATCATCAGAAGCTGTTATTTTTAAATGATCAGATTCATATTGAAGTATTATTTTAAGATGTTTTGCTTTTGAGTATTTTACTGAATTAGATAGAAATTCCTGAATAATTCTAAATATAATAATCTCATCTTTTTTATTATTGAACAACACCTTTTCGCCTTTAACTTCTAAAGTTGCCGTAGCAAACTTCATTTTATTTAATCGGTCCAATTCATTATTTATAGATTTTTCAAAACCAATGTTAAGTATCACTTCATTATTTAATGATTTTGATAACGATCTTACCTCCTTTAAACTTTGTTTAAGTGCATCAGTAGTTTCTGCAAATTTGTCCTTAACATCATCAGACATCTGCATTTTCAAAATACTCAATTGCATACTGGCAAACGACAGTAATTGCCCCACATTATCATGTAATTCCCAACCAATATTTTTTAAGGTTTGTTCTTGAATCTCGGTTTGAGCTTGGGTTATTTCAGCTTCAAAAGCCTGCTGTTGTTTAATTTTATCGAGTAATAATTTGTTTTTCCGTTTTAAAAAAACCACAAAAAAGATAATAACTAGAGTAGTTACGATTACCAAAACGGCAATCATATAAATTAATAAATAGCGTTCTGAAGCTGTACTAGCTAATCGTTCTGTGGTTTGCACCATATTTAAATTGAATTAAATATTTGTCTCATTTTCAATTTCAGGTTTACAAAATATTAAAGCAAATGTAAAGGTTGAGTACATAAATATATTGGCAAATAAATAGATTTGCCATTTTAAAAATATAAAATTCCAATCTCCAGTGAAATCATAAATATCATAAAAAACTATGGGAGTAATAATAAGCCACCAAATAAATATAGCTAGGTTAATATAGAAGTTTAACGACCTATAAAAGGTTAATATCTTAGCACTTTGCAAAACTTCTATAAAATAAAATACTGTACATAAGAATATAACAATCGCTCCTAATATACTTATAACTGGGAAAAATCTATTAAAAAATTCATCCCAATGATAAATTATATAAGAAATTGAAAATATAAAAAAAAGATAACCACTATACTTGATTATATTCCTGAATTCTTTGTTTTCTAAAATTTTATTATAATAAAAAGCAAAAAATAATATAGCTCCTATTTTCCAAAAAGATGTTGACCACCAATGATTTGTCTCAAAAACTGTTCCTTTTAAAAAATGGAGAAAACCATCTTCATGTACATAATATTTATATCCTCCAATAAAATCACATATTGTCAAATACACTAAAAACCAAATAAAATATTTAGCTTTTGTGTTTTTAAATTTTTTATAAAGTATGAGACCAGTAATTGCTGCTGCAGCTTCTGTAATAAATAATATTAAACTAAAATTATTTAAAAAAAAGTCCTTCACTTTCGTTAATTAGAATAACCTCCATTTCCTCCATGTCCATCATTTAATGGTGGAGCAGGAATATCTTGAATAGCTGGTGGCAAAAATATGTTTAAACTACTGGCTTTTGAAGTGTTTTTATTCCCTGTTGGTACAATAAACATCGTGTTTCTGTTCTTTTTTACTGGGTTATTCACATTTCCATAATTTCCTAAATACACGCGTACACCCGTCATTGTATACCCTAAACTATCCGATTTTGCTTCGGCGTACACCAAATAATCATTAATATCTTCTAAAGACCATGCTACAGAACGCATTTGTTTTTTCGTGCCTTCAACATCTATAATAGAATCTATTTCTGTTGGATTGTTTTGTTCCCAATTGTTACTTAATATTTTAGCTTCTGCAACTGAAATAGTGTCTTTAGGAACTTTCTTTGAAATTTCGGTCATGTTTTGTACCGCTCTCGGACAAAAATAGTATGTTAATACAGCTCCAATAATAAATCCTAAAATAACGTAGATTAGTTTTTTCATAGTTCTATTTGATTGTTTTGTAAGATAAAAATAGCAAAAAGATTGGATAATTGGTTAAAATATGTATTTAAGTAGGAAACCCAAGCATAGCACCCATTCCAACGGTAAATAACCAACTTCCGTAAATAGCATGTTCAATAGAAACCAATAGCGTTGATTTAGTTTTGTTATAGGTGAATGCGAATAATAAACCGCCAAGAAAAGTTAAAATTAAAACCAGGCTATTCCTAAAAAACAGGTGTGCCAATGAAAATAAAATAGCATTCATAAACATGAATAAAGATTGACTTTTAAATAAGCTTTTATAACGTTGAAAATATAAGGTTCTATAAATTAATTCTTGCGGATAGACTGAAAACAAACTGTAAACAAATAAAATGAATATCCATAGTTTTGGCTTGTTATAAAGCACGAAAAATAATTGACTTTTATCTGTAAACCAAACAAATACAATGGTAGCAATTGAGATTATTACAAGTTTTACAATCGTTTGAATCCAAAATTTTTTCCAATTCAGGTTGGGTGCGATTTTAAATTTATTGTTTTCAACTTTTAATAAAACATACAAGACATAAATAAACCCAAGCAACCCCATAGTCATTTTCAACCATATGGGATAAACAATAGCAAAACTAATCGGAATGACAATGAATAGAGCAAATAACTCAATGAGTTTGAAAGTTTTAGTATTCATATTAAATGGTTATAGCGGTGGTTTGTTTCACTTCACTTATTACAAACATACTATGTGTACTCCCAATATGATTTATGTTTGTTAATTTATTCACCATAAATTCCCTGAAAGCTGCCATATCTTTCACAATCACTTTCAACAAATAGTCATAATCGCCACTAATATGGTAACACTCTAAAACCTCATTAATGGTAGCCACTTCCTTTTCAAACTTAATAACATACTCCTGTGTATGCTGAATAAGTTTGATATGACAAAAAGCAACAAACGATTTATCAATTTTTTCTTTGTTAACCAGCGCTACATATTTATCAATAACACCTTCCTTTTCAAGCTTTTTAATGCGCTCATATACCGCCGTAATAGAAAGGTTTAATTTATTTGATAGTTCCTTATTGGTTTGTTTACAATCTTGTTGTAAATATCCTAATAATTTCTGGTCTGTAGCATCAAAATTCATAATTGAAAAATTTTCAGTTATTAATATTTATAACGAGCTCAACATTACATAATAACTACAAATATACTATATAGTAGTTTTATTTTCTAAATATAACAATTTAGATTGTTTTTTAATCTATATATTGTCATATTTGATACACAATTAAATATAAATATATGTCTTTTAAACCCGCAAATAATATTCAGGATTTACAATATTTTGGTGAATTCGGAGGTGTAAATCCTTCCATTTCAGATTCATCAACCTACACATTCCTTTCAGCAAAAACCATGTTTGATACCTTTGAAGGAAATGCCGAAGGATGCTATTTATATTCAAGACATTCATCACCATCCAATTTATATTTAGGTGAAGCTTTGGCTGCTATGGAAGGCACTGAAACCGCTAATGTTTCAGCATCAGGCATGGGTGCCATCACACCGGTATTAATGCAATTATGTGGTGCAGGCAACCATATTGTTTCCAGCAGAACTATTTACGGTGGAACGTATGCATTTTTGAAAAACTTTCTGCCTCGTTTCAAAATTGATACCTCTTTTGTAGATATTACAAAACTAGAGGTGGTTGAAGCTGCAATTACAAAAAACACGAAAGTTTTGTATTGTGAATCTGTAAGTAATCCGCTTCTGGAAGTGGCCGATATTTCTGCCTTATCCAAAATAGCTAAAAAACACAACTTAAAATTAGTTGTTGACAATACTTTTTCACCGTTATCCATTTCTCCAGCTATTTTAGGGGCTGATGTGGTGATTCATAGCTTAACCAAATTCATCAATGGTTCCAGTGATACCGTTGGCGGTGTGGTTTGTGGAACTCAAGAATTTATTAATCAGTTACGCAATGTCAATGATGGTGCCAGCATGCTTTTAGGATCCACCATGGATAGTTTAAGAGCCGCATCTGTATTAAAAAACTTAAGAACGCTTCATATTAGAATGAAGCAACATAGTAAAAACGCCCTTTTTCTGGCTCAAAAATTTGAATCAGACGACTTAAAAACGGTCTATCCCGGTTTAAAATCACATCCCTTTCATAAATTATTCAAAAGCATGATGCATCCAGATTATGGTTTTGGAGGCATGCTTACCATTGATGTAGGGTCCTCAGAAAAAGCCAATGAACTCATGGAGCTTATGCAAAATAAAAATCTTGGATATCTGGCCGTAAGTTTAGGGTTTTATAAAACGCTGTTCAGTTCACCGGGAAGTTCAACATCCAGTGAAATTCCGAAGGAAGAACTTGAAAAAATAGGACTGACTGATGGTTTAATTCGTTTTTCAATTGGTTTAGATGATGACATTGAACGCACTTATCAAATGATGCATCAATGTATGATTCAACTAAATATTTTATGCAAATAGTTTAATATTATTTTAAAAATAAATTCATAGGGGAGGCTGTCTAAAAAGTATATATTAACCGTCATTACGAGAAATTTTTATTTCGAAGTAATCTGTAAATCAACAACTTGCAATTTACAGATTGCTTCATTTCATTCGCAATGACGACTTTTTAGACAGCCTCTTTTATTATGTATTTGCACAACATATTCTAAAGTTGTAACATTACAACCATAAAATTATTTTTTACTATGAAAAGCCAAGATATAAAACCAAGCCTTCCGAAAGATGATCTTATTATTGTAAATAAAGAGCTTAATATTTGGGAAGCTTTAATTCCTGTCTTTGCCTTGATTGGTATGTTAGCATATAATGTTTATACTTTTGGCAGCGATGCGTTAAGCGGATCCAACCAATTTGTTTTGTTAATGGGTGGAGCTGTTGCCGCTATTGTTGGTTTTTTTAATAAAGTAACCTTTGACCAAATGATGGAAGAAGTTGCTGTGAATATTAAATCGACCGCAAGCGCCATATTAATTTTATTAATGGTTGGTGCTTTAGCCGGTACCTGGCTTATCAGTGGCATTATTCCAACTATGATTTATTACGGACTCCAAGTGTTAAACCCAACTATTTTTCTCCCCGCAAGTGTTATTATTTGCGCTATTATTTCAGTGGCAACTGGCAGCAGTTGGACTACTACAGCAACCGTAGGTATTGCTTTAATTGGTATTGCTGATGCCTTAGGGGTTCCTCTTGGAATGACTGCTGGAGCTATACTTTCTGGTGCTTATTTTGGCGATAAAATATCTCCTATGAGTGATACTACCAATCTTGCTCCTGCTATGGCCGGCACAGATTTATTTACACATATTCGCTATATGTTAATTACAACAACACCAACTATCATTATAACACTTATTGCTTTTATTATTATAGGCTTAAATATAGATACTAAAGGAGTAACAGATACCCATGTAATGTTAGAGGCCATCAATTCTGCCATAACAATAAGTCCATGGTTATTTGTGGTTCCTGCATTGGTCATTGTTTTAATTATTAAAAAAACACCTCCCCTTATTGCTCTTTTAATTGGAACGTTGTTGGGTGCATTGGCCGCACTTATTTTTCAACCCAGTATTGTTACTGCAATTGGTGGCGGTACAGAATTAACTTTTTCAACAGGTTACAAAGGCATCATGAATGCTATTACAGTACAAACATCTATCCCTACAGATAATGCCGCACTAAAAGGCTTATTTACTGCTGGCGGAATGGCTAAAATGTTAGGTACCATCTGGCTTATTCTTTGCGCCATGACATTTGGTGGTATTATGGATGCTATTGGAGCATTAACAACCATTAGTAAAGCGCTTTTAAAAATGTTCCATACAACTTTTGGTTTATTTGCAAGCACTGTTGCCAGCTGTCTAGCAATAAATATTACAGCAAGTGATCAATATCTTGCCATTGTAGTGCCCGGGAAAATGTATGCGAAAGCATTTAAAGATAAAGGATTGGCACCCGAAAATCTTTCAAGAACTTTAGAAGATAGTGGAACAGTCACCTCTGTTCTTGTTCCGTGGAATACTTGTGGAGCTTACCAAAGCAGTGTTTTAGGAGTTGACACGTTACAATATGCAGGATATGCCATTTTTAATTGGCTGAGCCCATTTACTACTTTATTCTTTGCTGCATTAAACATTAAAATAAAACAACTGGCAAAAAAATAACATCTTTAATTTATCTTAATTGCCAATTTATTGCTAAGTTGATATTTTACAAGTCAGTATTTTATCAAATTAACAGAAAAAAACCTACAATAATGTTTCCATCTTTAATAGCTATTATTCTATAAGTTTTATTAATTGAATCATATTTATAAATGCATTAACTAAGCTTAAGTTTGCATCAAATAAAATATTAATTATTAATAATTCAAATATGTCATTAGTAGGAAAAAAATTCCCAAATTTAAACGTTAACGCCATGAATGATATGGGCGATACTTTCAAAGTAAACGTTCTTGAAGAAGCTGTTAACAACAAGAAAAAAGTACTTTTATTCTGGTATCCAAAAGATTTCACATTTGTTTGCCCAACTGAATTACATGCGTTTCAAGCTGCTTTGGGTGAATTTGAAAAACGTAACACCATCGTTATTGGAGCGTCGTGTGATACTGCAGAAGTTCATTTTGCATGGTTAAATACTGCAAAAGATATTGGAGGTATTGAAGGTGTAACCTACTCGATTTTAGCAGATTCAAATAGAAATTTAGCATCTACATTAGGGATTTTAGATATTTCTGACGAGCATTATAACGAAGAAACAGGAGTCATTACTGTTGAAGGTGATAATGTAACGTATAGAGCAACTTATATTATTGATGAAGAAGGTATTGTGCAACATGAAGGTATAAATAACATGCCCATTGGTAGAAATGTTAGTGAGTTTTTACGAATTATAGACGCTTTAACTCACGTACAAGAAAGAGGTGAAGTTTGTCCAGCTAACTGGGAAGAAGGAAAAGAAGCCATGAAGGCAGACAGAAATTCAACTGCAGAATATTTAGCCACTCTTGTAAACTAAAAAATGAAAAATCATTACGAGTGAAACGAAGCAATCTGCTTATTTATAATGAGATTGCTTCACTCTGTTCGCAATGACGAAAAAACTAAAAATATGCTTCAAGAATTAGAAAAAGACAATTTGCAAGATATTATTGCTAAAAACAATATGGTTGTTGTACAATTTTCGGCTACTTGGTGTGGTAATTGCAGAATTATGAAGCCAAAAGTAAAAAAACTTGCTTTAGAAAATGATGCTATCACATTTGTTGTAGCTGATGCAGAAAAGTTTCCGGAATCGAGAAAATTAGCAACCGTTGATAATTTGCCAACTTTTGCAACCTTTAAAAATGGAAACTTCATAAATCAAGTTCAAACAAACAAATTTGACGTATTAAAAGACTTAGTAAATGAAGTTACCAATAATTAAACATTTAACTCAATTTATTGAAGACAACGACGAAGACTTTGTTATTGAAACCATTGAAACCTTAGAAGGTTTAACTGAAGTTTCATCTTTAAAAGATGAGGAGTTAGATGTTATTGGCGAATTGATTTCCAATATGTATGGAGCTATTGAAGTAAATAAAATGATTAAAGAAGGCTCTCCAAAAAAGAAAGCTTTAAATAATTTCATGAACCGAGTTTTAGGGGCTATAGATAAATAGAAAAATAGAAAAAGTAAGATTATTGCATTAAAGAGGCTGTCTAAAAAGTCGTCATCCGCGAGTAAAACAAAGCAATCTCACCATCTATTTGGGTTATACCAGACCTTTCATTTAAGAAATACTATCTTCACCCGAACTATAAAAAAACCAATGATTATAAAAATTACCGTCCTCGCCATTTATGTCTCTATTTTATTTTTAATCGGAATTCTTGCCTCACGGCGAGTAAAAAGCATGAGCGACTATTACGTAGGCGGAAAGAATATGGGCTTTTGGGCCGTTGCTTTTTCTGCCAGAGCAACCGGCGAATCAGGATGGCTATTAATTGGCTTAACGGGAATGGGTGCCATGGCTGGCTTTTCAGCCTATTGGGTTGTAATTGGAGAATTGCTTGGAGTTTTTGTTTCATGGCAATTTATGGCCAAACGATTTAAAAGGCAATCAGACGAATATAAAGCCATCACCATACCGGATTATCTCGAAAGCCATTTTAAATCATCTACAAACAGTCTTCGAATTATTTCGGCTTCAGCTTTAGTTATTTTTGTGGTCATTTACGTCGCATCCCAAATGGATGTTACGGGAATTGCATTTGAATCCATGCTTAATATTGACTACCGCATTGGTGCTCTCATTGGTTTTGTTATTGTTCTTATTTATATTTTCATTGGTGGATTTGTTGCGGCTGTTTGGTCAGATATGTTCCAGGGGATTTTAATGTTTTTTGGGTTGGTTTTACTACCCATTGTGGTATGGTTTTCTATGGACCACGGATCCGGAATCACAGAAGGGCTGAACGCCATCGACCCAACGCTAACACAAATAATGGGACGAAGCGAAGACGGATGGATGAACCTGTTTACCATTCTCGGTTTCTCAATGATTGGATTGGGCTTCTTAGGATCACCACAAGTTTATGTCAGATTCATGTCCATTAAAAGCGAAAAAGAAATTGATAAAGGCAAATGGGTTGCCCTTATTTTTACCCTCTTAACAGATGCAGCGGCAGTTACCATTGGTATTCTCGCTCGCATTTATTTCACAAAAGAAGGGCAAAATCCGGAAGCCGTATTAGGGAATGGCGGAGAAGATGTTTTAAGTATGATGACCCACGAATTCTTACCAACCATACTGGTGGCCATTTTTATTGCCATCGTCCTTTCAGCCATTATGTCCACCATCGATTCGCTTCTCATTATTGCATCGAGTGCCATAACGCGCGACTTTTACCAGAAAATATTCAGACCCGATTTAAAAGATGAAGATTTAACAAAATTATCGAGATTAGTAACTGTCGCGATGGCCTTAATAGCACTTGGGATTGCCATACTTTTATACAATCTGTATCCAGATAGGCAGGTTTTCTGGATCATGATTTTTGGATGGTCCGGCATTGCAGCCACATTCTGTCCGGTAATTATTCTATCGCTTTTCTGGAAAGGCTATTCTGAAAAAGGCGCTATTGCCTCTATGATTACGGGTTTTACGTCGGTTATATTTTTCAAGTTTGTGATAGCAAATATAGAAGGTATCGGTATTTATTTTAAAGAATTAGATGTGCTGGCGCCTTCTTTTGCATTAGCCATGTTGGTAGGTTATATCGTTTCAAAAATAGCACCACCCAAACATGTTGTTAAACCCCTAAAAGAACCTGTTGAATAAGAGGAAGTGTGAGAAATGTACCTATGCAATATTTGGGCGTTACCCATAAAGGGTCGGGTTTTTCGCTATATCTTTTTAAAACGTCATTGCGAGGAGCGAGCGACGTGGCAATCTGCCAATTTGTAGTTAGCCACGAGTTTATTACACCCAAGTTTTAAAAAGGATGCCGCTGCAACCCCTAACGCGAGTGACGTTGTTATAAGAAAGGTATCGTCAATGGTAGGAGGAACGACAAAGCAATCTCACGATACTAACCCCAAAGTTAATTCACAACACACTATAAACAGATGGCTTCATTCCATTTTATTTCATTTGCAATGACGTGCTTTTTCGCTTATGAGTGTTAATAGCTTTTTAAGTTGAAAACCCAAACTTCGTTTTCTTGTGCTCAACTTGTTTCAGAAACAATTGATATAAACCTTTGAAACAGTTTATATCTTAACGCTGTAGCGTATTATGACCCGACAATTATGAGAGCATTGACATTTGATAAAAGATACTTCTTACGATGCTCTTTGTTCTAGGATTTTTTAATATATTGTAAGTCATCTATTATTTACCTTAAACACAAGTAACTTATGAAAAGATTAATGCCATTAATTTTAGTATGCATTCTTATTAGTGCATGTAGTGAACCTAATGTCCATGAATATAAAACCGAAACCATGTTTCAACCTTTTCAACCTCCTATTGCATATAAGGATGCTAAAGAACAAGCATTAAAAATTCTAAATCAGATGACCATTGATGAGAAGATTTCTTTGATAGGTGGCCATAATACGTTTTTCACGAAAGGGTTTGATAAATTTAAAGTACCAGCCATGTATCTCTCAGATGCCACACAAGGAGTTAACATACGTTCTCATCTAGATGATCAGCTTGAAAAATCGGTTGCTTTCCCAAGCCCAATAGCCTTAGCAAGTACTTGGAATAAGGAGTTGGCAGGTAATTATGCAAAATCCATTGGTGAAGAGTGCAGAGCTGGTGAAATTGCAGCGTTACTTGGACCTGGTATGAACATTTACCGTATATCACAAAATGGTAGAAACTTTGAGTACTTTGGAGAAGATCCATACCTAGCTGCTCGAATCATAGAGAATTATGTGGTTGGAATGCAAGGAACGGGTACTATGGCTACTCTAAAACACTTTATAGCTAATAATACGGACTACAAGAGACGAACATCGAATTCAGTTGTAGATAAAAGGACCTTACACGAAATATATATGCCTGCTTTTGAAGCGGGTGTTGATGCCGGTGCTATGGCCGTTATGACGTCTTATAATTTGGTAAATGGCGAGTATGCCGGACAAAACAAAGAGGTTATCACAGGTCTTTTACGCGAGGATTTAGGGTTTAAATGGTTGGTCATGAGTGATTGGTGGTCGGTTTATGATGCCGAAAAAGTCATAAAATCGGGACTTGATCTTGATATGCCTGGGGAACCAAGAGCTGAATTTCCTGATTATATGAATAAAGATGAATTCTTTTTACGTAGTTCTGCAAAAAAACTTCTTGAAGAAGGTAAAGTAAAAGAAGATGACATCAACAGAATGGTTTCCAACATTCTTACTACAGAAATCGCCATGGGATTGCTTGAGCGACCAATAAAAGATGCTTCATATTTTAAAAACTTCGACCAACATGTTGAAGTAGCTTTACAGACCGGAAGAGAAAGTATTGTACTTCTTAAAAATGACCATGTTTTACCCATTGATAAGAATGGTGAAATCTCAATTTTACTAACTGGCGAATATGCAGATAAAATACCCCATGGAGGCGGTGCTGCAGAGGTTGTTGGATACGACCATATAACCATGCTAACTGCTCTTAAAGAGATTTATGGTGACAAAGTATCTTATATTGAAAAGCCGACTGATGAAGACCTAAAAGCTGCTAGCCATGTAATATATAGTGCTGGAACATTCGATTCTGAAGGATGGGATCATCCATTTGACTTTTCAGAAAACATGAATAACGATATCAAGCATATTGCTTCATTAAACAAAAACACGATAGTATCTGTTAGCGCTGGAAGCGGTAAGAATATGACCCCATGGAATGATGATATTGCTGGATTAATTTATAGTTGGTATCCAGGTCAAATCGGATTCAAAGGTTTTGCTGAAATTGTAGCAGGTATTACTAATCCATCAGCCAAATTACCTATTACCATTGAGAAAAAATTTGAAGATTCACCAGGATATGGTTACATACCAGAAGGCCAAGAATTATATACCGGTTGGGATCAAGATCATAGAATTATAGACCCAATAACAGATATAGTGTATGACGAAGGTGTATTTGTTGGTTACCGCTGGTATGAAAATAAAGGTATTGCGCCGCTTTACGCATTTGGTTTTGGCTTGTCGTACACAACATATGAATACAGTAACTTACTTTTAGAAAGCAAATCGATTAAAGCGGGCGAAAAACTTAACTTAAAAATCGATATTGCAAACACAGGTGTAGTTGATGGAAAAGAAGTTGTTCAGGTGTATGTACGAGATGTTGAATCATCGGTTTCACGACCCTTAAAAGAGCTGAAGGATTTTCAGAAAGTGCAATTAGCTGCAGGTGATAAACAGACTATATATTTCACATTAACCGACAGGGATTTTGCTTTTTGGGATGCAGAAACAGAAGATTGGAAAGTGGAACCTGGTCAGTTTGAAATATTAGTAGGATCAGCTTCAAATAATATTTTAGAAAGTGCTAAACTTGAAATAACTGAAGAATAACATAAAAGCACTAATACACTACAATGGATATACTCTCTATAGATACACAGCGAATACTCCTAACGAGCATGCTGCGCATCCACCAGAGCATAATCCTTTACCATTGTGGTGCATTTGATCAAACCCACTAAAAAAACTATACTACAGAATTTAACAAGAGTAAAATTTTCAACCAGCCTAAAATATGAACAAAACAGAAGATTTTAAACAATTTGAAAACCTAGAAGAAGAACAATTACCGGTTGCGAAACATAAGTTACATGATTGGACCCATTTTGCAGGACTTTATGCTGCTGAACACGTAGCAGCGACCGAGTTTGTCATTGGGGCGACCTTTGTGGCGCTAGGCGCCAAGACTATGGATATTATCCTGGGACTTTTGATCGGTAATATTCTGGCCGTACTGAGTTGGAGATTCATTACCTCCCCTATTGCCGTTGATACGCGATTGAGCCTCTATACCTATCTGAATAAGATTGCGGGTGATTCGATGACCAAGATGTACAATTGGGCCAATGTCATCATATTTTCTGTGATTTCGGCTGCGATGATAACGGTATCATCTACTGCGGTGCGTTTTGCCTTTGATATTCCTGCGCAACTCAATTGGTACCCTACCAACGCTTGGTTTATTTTGATTGTTTTGGCGGTGGGCATCTTTGTGGTTGCCATCGCACTCTATGGTTTTAATGCGGTTTCTGAATTTTCCGGCATCTGTGCGCCTTGGCTCTTTGTGATGTTTACCAGTGGCGCCATGGTGCTCCTCCCAGCTTTGTCTTTAGCTGTATTGGGTAAAACTTTACCTACAGGATGGATCGATTTTATGACCCTGGGTGACCAATCTATCTGGACGGGAATCAACAGCGATGGAGCTCCTGGCATCGGATTAGTAGAAGTCATCGGCTTTGCTTGGGCCGCCAATACCATTACCCATTTCGGATTGATTGATATGGCCCTCTTGCGATTTGCAAAAAAGAAATCGTACGGCTATGCCACCAGTACCGGTATGATGTTCGGTCACTATGTGGCATGGATCGCTGCCGGAATCATGGGCGCAGGTGCCGCCGTTATCTTAGGAAAATCTATCGTAGAACTCGACCCGGGTGATGTGGCGTACTATGCCCTCGGTTGGTCTGGGTTTGTAATAGTAATCGTTGCCGGATGGACAACAGCTATAACAAATCTATATAGAGCAGGTTTGGCAGCGCAGGCTATCTTTTTCAACCATTCTCGAAAGAAAACCACCATTGTAGTAGGCTTGTTCACTGTTGTCATCGCCTGTTTCCCCTTTGTGTTTTCACAAATATTGCCGCTATTGACTTATGCAGGTTTGCTGGTTGTTCCCGTAGGGGCCATTGTATTTGCTGAACATCAGATTTTCCCAAGAATTGGCTATACGCGTTACTGGTCCTCGTACCGCCAGCTGACCTTTAGTATGCCTGCCGTTGCTTCTTGGGGCTTAGGCTTGGTCTTCGGTTTTGGCTTGAATGCGTTGGATGTAATTTCATTTTATTATCTGTTTATCCCAACCTGGTTTTTTACCATCTTGGTGTATACAATGCTTGCGGCTCGTTATGGGGCGAAGGAGACCTATCCTGTGGAAGTAAAGGAAGAAGAAGTTCGGAAGAAAACGATTGAACGCTTTCAAGAACAGCAAGCAAATGAGGCCCCTGTTATTTCGAAGGATAAATCTTTTTTCTCTAAGGGATTAAAATTTATTGCAATTACTTCTTTGGTCGCCACCTTGGTGTTGGCTTGTAATGTCATGTTCGGTAGTGCTTCGGAAACGGCCTATGTCGAAAATCGGGAATTCTTTTATACCTACGCCTTCGTCTGTACCATCATTTATTTCGTGCTCGCCTATTGGGCACTTTTACGCGGAAAATCAAAAACAGCAACATACTAATGAAAACACCAATACAACTACAACAACAAAATTTAGAAGAAGTGGGAAGCCGTATGCCCGTGCCGACCTATAACCGTACGGACAATAAAATTGGAATCGTGCATATCGGCGTCGGCGGATTCCATCGTGCGCATCAAGCCTATTACCTACATCAACTCCGACAGCTGGGTGAGGCTTCTGACTGGGGAATTTGCGGCATAGGCTTACGCGAAGCAGATAGCAAACTACACGACATTTTCAAAAAACAAGACTACCTATACACCCTGCTTATCAAACACCCAGACGGGAAAATTGAACCTGAAGTCATAGGATCCATCGTAGATTTTGAAATGGGTACTGCTAACCCAGAACTTGTAATTGCTCGTTTGGCAAATGCCGATACTAGAATCGTATCGCTTACGATTACTGAAGGAGGTTATAATTTCAACCCCACAACGGGAGATTTCAATTTTGATAATCCAGACATACAACACGAATTACGCCACCCGAATGACCCAAAAACCATATATGGCTTTTTAACGGCAGCCATAAAAAGACGTCGGGATGCAGGCTTACCAGCCTTTACTATTTTGTCTTGTGATAATATTGAGCATAATGGCGATATGGCGCGCAAGATGCTCCTCACCTTTGCCAAAGCACAAGATACAACTTTAGCGGAATGGATAGCCCAAGACGTCTGCTTCCCTAATAGTATGGTAGACCGTATTACGCCTGTGACTACGAATTCAGATATCGAAACCTTAGCACAAAACTATGGCGTACTTGATGCCTGGCCTGTTACCTGCGAACCTTTTATACAATGGGTCATTGAAGATAATTTTTCAAATGGAAGACCTGAGTTCGAAAAAGTAGGCGTACAATTCGTACACGATGTAGGCCCCTATGAAAAAATGAAACTCCGCTTACTGAATGCAGGTCATTCGGTCTTGGGTCTTTTGGGAGCCATTCACGGACACCCCACTATCAATGCCTGTATGGAAGACGAAACCTTCGTCACTTATTTACGTGCCTTTCTAGATACTGAAGCAACGCCTATTTTAGGGGACATTGATGGCATTGACTTGGGTGACTACAAAGACATTTTGTTACAGCGTTTTGCCAATCCTAATATCAAAGACAGCGTCAGCCGTATTTGTTCGGAAAGTTCCGCCAAATTGCCCAAATTTTTAATTGCTACCATACATGATAATTTAGCGACTGGTGGAAGCATCAAATTTGCAACCTTGATCATTGCTGCCTGGTGTTACTATAGTGATAAAGGAACGGATAGACATGGGCATCCAATTGAAATTATAGATGCCATGAGCACCGAACTTCATCAAGCGGCCAAACAAACCAAAACCGACCCACTAGCCTTTATAAGACAAGAATCTCTTTTTGGTAATCTTGTTAAAAATGAGCAGTTTACAAAATTGTATTCTGAGGCAGTTCAGAAAATCTATAAGAATCCCAATATCAAAATGTATATGAAGGATATGATTTAAAATCTACAATTCCGATTCTAAAAAGTGAAAAAATAAACAAATAAAAACGCCACACAACAAAATGTATAAAATTTAAACGAACCTCATTTTTGCATTAAGGACTACTAATTGGTTTATATTATTAATTAATTGAAATTGTGAGTGCGTTAACGATTGCAGCTGCATCCTTTTTAAAATAATCGTCATCGCGTGGTGTAAATTTATGCTGAGCGCAGTCGAAGTAAAACAATATTCGTCATTGCGAGGAGGGACGACGAAGCAATCTCACCATACTAACTCCAAATTTAATTCACAACACACAATAAACAGATTACTTCATTCCATTTTATTTCATTCGCAATGACGAAAAGTATTTTGTTAACATCATAACAAGAGACCTACCGTCATTGCGAGGCACGAAGCAATCTCACCTTACGTTACTAAAACAGATCCTTAGAGCATAATAAACAGATTGCCACAGTCGTTCCTCCAATGACCTGAGTTTATTGTTTATAAATACGCATAAATACGTATAGCTTTTTTAAGCTGAAAACCCTAACTTCGTTTCTTTGTTCTGCAATTGTTTCAGTAACAACTGATATAAACCATTGAAACAGTTTATATCTTAACGTTAGTAATAAAATAAAAACTCTTAGAGTAACAACTAATGTACGAAAAGCTAATTGATCATATCCGACAGAATGCTCCAGATACCAGCATTGATAAGCAAATTATTGAAAAATATTTTACGCCAAAGCTTTTTGAGAAAAAAGAACATTTCTTAAAGCAAGGCTACGTTTGCAAACTTGCCGGTTTTGTCATTGAAGGCTGCTATAGAAATTATATGCTTTCTTCAGAAGGAAAAGAAGTAAATACAGGGTTTGGTTTTGAAAATTGGTGGCTTGGTGATGTGAGTAGTTTTGTGAACCAAACGCCTTCGCTGATTAATACGCAATTTCTAGAAAACACTACACTCCTAACAATTACGGCTAAGAACCATTTAGATTTATTCGAGAAATCTCAGTGCTTTAGAGAATACACATATAAGTTACGTTCAAAAGCATCGACGGCTTCAGTGTTGAAGCTTTCCGGATTATCTGAATCTGCCAGAACCCGCTATAAAGTATTGCTTGAAAAATATCCAAAAATTCAACAAAGGGTTTCACAAAAACAAATTGCCTCATTTCTCCAAATCACCCCAGAAGCGCTCAGCCGTTTAAGAAGGTCCGAAATTTCATAAAAGTCTTGATGTAGGTCAACGATATTATGTTTTAAATGAATGTCCTTTGATATTCATTTAAAACAATACGATCATGGAATCATTAACAAAAGTACAGGTAGACACTTCCAAAATAATGCAGATTGGTATGGGGTTTTTTGCATCTAAAACAATGCTGACCGCAGTAAACATGGGATTGTTCACGCATTTGGCAAAAGCAAATTTAACTGGGCAATCCATAAAAGAAAAATTAGGGTTGCACGATAAAGGTCTTTATGATTTCTTAGATACATTGGTTGCTTTAGGCTTTTTGAAAAGAACAGGAATTAAGGAAACCGCTGTCTATAGTAATGCCGAGGATACCAATCTATTTCTCGATAAGAACAAACCAAGCTACGTTGGCGGAATGCTCGAAATGGCAAATAATCGTTTATATCCTTTTTGGAATAACCTGGAAGAAGGTTTAAAAACAGGAAAACCTCAAAACGAAACCAGAACTGGTGGTGCTCCCATTTTTGAAACGCTCTATGCAGATCAGTCAAAATTGAGAGAATTTTTAAAAGCCATGGGGGGCATCCAAATGGGCAATTTCATGATGTTTGCTAACGTGTTTGATTTTGCTGACTACCACACACTTTGCGATGTTGGCGGCGCAGGCGGATATCTTGCCGCACAAGTGGCCATAAATAATCCGCACATGAATTGCGTGACATTTGACTTGCCTCCGGTAGAGACTGTTGCCAAAGAAAATATTGCTATGATGGGTTTATCTGACCGGGTATCTGCACAATCTGGTGATTTTTTAACCGAAGACCTTCCCAAAGCAGATGTCATTACAATGGGAAATGTGCTACACGATTGGGGAACAAAAGAAAAGAAAACACTCATCAAAAAAGCATATGATGCGTTACCACAAGGCGGAGCTTTAGTTGTTATTGAAAATATTATTGATGATCATAGAAGTGAAAATGCTTTTGGACTAATGATGTCATTAAATATGAATATAGAAACTCCTGAAGGATTCGACTTTTCCGCAGCAGATTTTAATGGTTGGGCTAAGGAATTCGGTTTTACACAAACATCTGTAATGCCACTAACAGGACCTTCTAGTGCAGTAATTGCAATTAAATAAATAAAAACAATATGAAATACTTTAAAATCAAACTCGTATTAACGCTGACATTGGCGCTTTCAATAATGATGTCATTTACTCAAACCAAAAAAAACGTACCAGATGATTTCTCGTACAAAGATCATATACTTGGAGGAATGACGTGTGTGATGGTTCAACACAATATTAAAGATTTTGGTACTTGGGAAACAGCTTACAAAAAGGATGTAAAAAGAAGGAAAAAGTCTGGAATAATAGAAAAGCTTATCCTAAGGGGGGCCTCTGATCCGAATTTCATAACCGTAGTTTTTGAACTTGAGAATGTGAAGACAGGAAAGGATTTTTTCACAGATCCTAAAACAGCTGAATTGATGGGAGAGGCCGGCGTGACCAGTAAGCCTACTTTCAACTATTTCAAAGTTTCCAATTCAGGAATCCCAACAGGTGATACTTTTTTGATCATTCGGCACAGCGTAAAGGATTACAAAAATTGGAAAAAAGCTTTTGATAGCCATCAGATAGTACGTTTAGAGTACAAGATTTCACTTACCGCGCTTGGAAAAGAATTAGACAATCCCTTAAATGTAGTGGCAATTTTCAACGCCAAAAACACTAATGATATCTCTGCTTTTTTAGAAAAGTCCAATTTGAAAGAAGCCATGAAAAGTGCAGGAATCACAAGTGAACCTGTTTCACAAATTATGGTATTAAGCAAAAAGTAATTGTAAAAGTGTTATCTGGTATTAATGAAAGTCGTACAAGGTGTTGTACGACTTTCATGTTTTCAGAACTACTAGAACTACTAGAACTACTAAAGGTGAACAACTTTTAAACACTTAACACAACAATAGATAAAAAACATAGGACTTATCTGCAATCCGAAAAATCATCGAATTCTAGTAAATCTGCCATATATAATTTAAATTTATCAATCGGTCTTGGCTCGTAGGTGAAGAAAGCAAGGTGCATATCCCTACGTTTTTTATCAAGGACGTTAGATGCAAGCAAACAACAATCGATAATTAGAACTCAAATGAACATTAAAAAGATGACATCAATTCTTATTTTATCATTTTTATGCTTTATTCCATTCATACAAGCACAAGAGACTTACAAAGAAATTTTAGAAACTGAATATACTCCTATAAATAAAGAACTGTATAGCATTATTGTCGCTTTAGATAAGGAATATTTTGATGCTTATAACTCATGTGATATGGAGAAGCAAAAATCATTATATTCTGAAGATCTTGAGTTCTTTCATGACAAAGGAGGTCTAACTATTTCAAAACAAGATGTACTTACAGCAATTAAAGAAAATATTTGTGGAAAAGTTACGAGGACTTTACTCGAAGGGAGCATTGAAGTTTATCCAATAAAAGATTATGGTGCAATTGAAATTGGATATCACAAGTTTTATAATAATCAAGAACCAAATGCTAAGCCAAAAGCAAGTAAATTTATTTTAGTATGGAAAAATGAAGATGGAAAATGGCTAATTTCAAAGGTAATCAGCCTGCATTAAGTAAATTTAGTTTAATGCCAACAGGTAACAAATAACTGAGCTAAAAAATAAATCTTTTTAAGCCATTTTTGAAACAAAGTTCTCATTGTATGGCATTCCTGATTTAGCAATTGCAAAGGATTGTCTCAATCATTCCTCATTCGCAACCACCAACCTTTTTTGTTTATAAATACGCAGAAGTACGTATAGCATGTTTAAACCGAAAACCCTAACTTCGTTTTGCTTCTGATACCAATTATCTAGCTAGACTTAAATAATATAGAATGACAGTAAATTATCCTGAAATATTATCCGAAATTGAATTTTATAACATTGAAGGAAGAACCGAAAGTGCCTCGTTCTTGATGTGGTATTTAGAAAAATATTATCGACTCGACCCTCAATTAGCTATTGATTCAGTATGTGATAACAGCGGAGATAAAGGAGTTGATGGCATTTACATTAATGAAGGAATGAGCACAATTGATGTCTTTCAAACAAAAATTTCTCAGAGTGATAAAAAATCAATTGGCGACACTATTATAAAAGAATTTCTAGGCACTTTAGACCAGTTTAGCTCTAAAGAAAAATTAGAAAACTTAATAAAAACTGCAGGCAAAGCCCAAGTAGCTTCTTTAATACAGAGATTAGATTTAATTGAAAAGTTAGAGGCTTATAGAATCAGAGGTATATTTGTTGCAAATGTTGACTTATCAGCAGACGGCATTGCTATTTTAAATGAGATTGACCATATTGAATTTTTTGGAAAAACAGAATTAGAAACTCAATACATTAGCGACAAAAAAGATATTAATGTTCAAGCAGAAGCAGAGTTTGACATTTCGGAAAATGAGACAACAACTTATTTTGCCGATGCTGAAACAATAGCCTATATAGCGCCAATTAAAGCAATAGAACTTGTGCGACTTCAAGGTATTAGTGATTAATCAATTTTTGACTATAATGTTCGTGGTGCTTTAGGAAATACAAAAATAAATAAAGGAATTGTCAGAAGTATTAGAGATAAAAGTCTGCACAAACAATTCCCGCTATTTCATAATGGAATAACTATTGTGGCAGAAGACGTAGAAAAAGTAGAAGATATTCTTAAAATCAAAAGATTCTATGTGGTTAATGGATGTCAAAGCTTAACCTCACTTTTCAGAAATCAAAATCACCTAACAGATAACTTAAAAATCTTAACTAAAATTATTAAAGTTCCAATAAATTCGCCGCTTTCATCGCAAATTACGGAATATTCAAATAGCCAAAATGGAGTTAAACCTAGAGATTTTAAATCTTACAATCAAATTCAAATCAGATTACAGAATGAAGTACGCGACAAGTTCGGAAAAGAATATTTTTATGAAATAAAACGTGGGGAGATATCACCAAATAGTTTAAAAGTAATTTCAAATGAGACAATGGGTGTGTTCTTGATGTCTTTTGATATTGGAGAACCCTGGAACACTCATAGAGTTTATCAAGTTTTCGAAGATGCTTATAATAAGCTATTTGCAAGACCTGAAGTGCACGCATCAAGAATTATACTAGTTCAAATATTGAATGAAGCTCTTATTGAAAAAATCGATGATATTGAGAATAAACTAATCGCTAGGTATGCTCTTACAAAATATGCACTAATGTATGTGACTCGTGGTATTTTAGAAAATGATACTATTGGCCAACAATTAATTCAGACACCGGAAGAGTTTGTAAAAAATGAAAACTTGAGGAAAGCATTAAAAGAAGCACTCCTAGTAATTATTGATGATATCATAATTGATTTAAATGCAGAAGTAGGTGACTTAGCCGAAGATTTTGATTACAAATCAAGTTTGCGGAATGATGATTGGGTCAAAAAGCTTTCTAGAAATATCGTATCAAATTATTTAAAGCAAATTAAACGGAAAAGAATTCCGTCTTTCGAAGACGAATTAAAGAAAGCTGTAGTTAACAATTGCCAAAAGTGATTGATTGTTCTCGCGTTAACGATTGCAGCGGCATCCTTTTTAAAACTTTGTAGTAATGAACATGGTAAGAACTACAATTTGGTAGATTGCTTTGTCCTTCGTCCTCGCAATGACGTTTTAAAAAGATTCAGCGAAATATTTATATTCATGAGTTCAAAAATTTAAAATATAAAAGCACGAATAAAAGCGTGTTAAAACGCCCAAAAAACAAAAAATCCCGCACAGAGCAGGATTTTTATCAAGTTGACCATTTTCAGGTTCTTATTATTTTTTGTGACTTATCGTAATTGAATGATAAGGTTGCTTTACTTCGACTACGCTCAGCATAAACTCGCAGTTCGCAATGACGTAAATATTGTTTATACAAACAAAGGTTTCCCTTTCATCATGGCATTTACCTTCGTTTTTACGGCCTCTAAAACGGCTTCGTCTTCCATATTCATGAGCACATCATCAATTAAATCTACAATACCTGCCATATCTTTTTCTTTTAAACCTCTGGTGGTAATGGCGGCTGTACCCACACGAATGCCTGAAGTTACAAACGGTGATTTATCATCAAACGGTACCATGTTTTTATTTACCGTGATATCAGCCTTTACAAGCGCTTGTTCTGCCTCTTTACCTGATACGTTTTTATTGCGTAAGTCAATTAACATCATATGATTGTCAGTGCCTCCAGAAATGATATGATAGCCTTTACTTACAAATGCTTTTGCCATAGCATCCGCATTTTGTTTTACCTGCAATATATAATGTAAAAACTCATCGGTTAACGCTTCTCCAAAGGCGATGGCTTTAGCAGCAATGATATGCTCTAACGGGCCACCTTGATTTCCCGGGAATACCGCTGAATCCAATAACGACGACATTTTTTTTAAACTTCCGTTTTTTAAGGTTTGCCCAAACGGGTTATCAAAATCCTGTCCCATCATAATCATACCTCCACGTGGACCTCTTAAGGTTTTATGTGTAGTGGTTGTTACAATATGACAATGTGGTAACGGATCGTTTAAAATGCCTTTTGCAATCAATCCCGCAGGATGGGAAATATCGGCCATTAATATGGCACCAACGCTATCTGCAATGATTCTGAATCGTTTAAAATCGATATCTCTTGAATAGGCCGATGCACCTGCGATGATTAATTTTGGTTGTTCTTTGGTAGCTATTTCCTGAATTTTATCATAGTTTAAAACACCTGTCTCCTGCTCTACGCCGTAAAACACAGGGTTATACAATTTTCCTGAAAAATTAACCGGGGAGCCATGTGTTAAATGTCCACCATGCGATAAATCGAATCCTAGAATTTTATCACCAGGCGTTAAACAAGCGTGATAAACTGCCGTATTTGCCTGACTTCCAGAATGTGGTTGAACGTTTACATACTCAGCTCCAAACAAGGTTTTTGCTCTATCAATGGCAATTTGTTCCACTTCATCAACTACCTCACAACCACCATAATACCGTTTCCCCGGATAGCCTTCAGCGTATTTGTTTGTTAACACAGAGCCGGCAGCTTCCATAACCTGATTGCTCACAAAATTTTCTGAAGCAATCAATTCAATCCCGTGTAATTGTCTTTCCTTTTCGGCTTGTATAAGTTCAAAAATCTGTTCGTCTCGTTGCATAAGTTTAAATTCTTGTTAAATAATGCCGCAAAAATAACAAATACATTAGTTAAATTGAGCAAAAAACATATATTTACTCGGAAGTTTTTAACCATGTTATCAACGAATAAAAAGAACTTACATTTTAATTGTTTTTTTCTTTTAAAATAAAAAAAATGATTAGGTTTGAATATCAATAATTAATTAATAAACAATAAACGTTATGCCATTAACAGCTAACAATCCAGATAGAAAATCATGGTTACATGTAGACAAAAATTCTGATTTTCCTATACAAAATATTCCGTTTGGGGTTTTCCTTACCCGTGATGACATCATTACCATTGGTACCCGAATTGGAGATACCGCTATTGACTTAGGTGCTTTGCATCAATTGGGTTATTTTGATGGCATTGCTTTAACCGATGATATTTTTCTTCAGGATACGTTGAACGATTTTATTGCTGATGGAAGAAAAACATGGCGAGCCGTTAGAAACCGAATTGCACAGATTTTTGATTCAGAAAACGATACCCTTAAAAATAACCTGAAACACAAAGAAATTGTGTTATTCCGGTTGGATGAAATTGAAATGCAATTGCCTGTACAAATTGGTGATTATACTGATTTTTATTCAAGTATTGAACATGCCACCAATGTGGGCAGTATGTTTAGGGATGCCGATAATGCGTTGTTGCCTAATTGGTTGCACATTCCTGTTGGGTATCACGGACGAAGTTCATCCATAATTCCTTCAGGCATACCAATACACAGACCAAAAGGGCAAACCTTTACTGAAGGGGCTCAAGAACCTGTTTTTGGACCTTCAAAATTAGTGGATTTTGAATTGGAAATGGCCTTTATCACAACCGCAGCAAATGTTTTGGGGGAACCTATCCCCATTGAAGAAGCTGAAGAATATATTTTTGGTTTGGTATTGTTTAATGACTGGAGTGCACGGGATATTCAAAAATGGGAATATGTGCCACTTGGGCCCTTTTTATCAAAGAATTTTGCATCCTCCATTTCACCTTGGATTGTAACTTTAGATGCCCTGGAACCTTTCCGGGTTGAAGGTCCGAAAGCCATAAAACCACAATTGCCTTACTTAAAATATAAAGGCAAGAAAAGTTTTGACGTTCATTTGGAGGTCGCTATTCAACCTCAAGGCGCCAAAGAAACGGTGGTTTCAAAATCGAATTTTAAATACATGTACTGGAATATGTCTCAGCAATTGGCGCATCATACCGTGAACGGTTGCCCGGTAAATTCCGGTGATATGATGGGAAGTGGAACCATTTCCGGACCTACTCCAGATTCATATGGCTCTATGCTTGAGTTAACCTGGAGAGGTGAAAAACCTATTAAAATGAAAGACGGCACCGAACGTAAATTCATCAATGACAATGATACCGTTATCATGCGCGGATATTGCGAAAAAGATGGAACCAGAATAGGATTTGGTGAAGTTTCAACGAAATTATTGCCCATTTTCACCAAAAAATAGCATTTTATAGATACTTTTATACAGTTCGTCGATTTTTTTTATTATTTTTGGGTTTGCCTTTGAAAGGAATTTGCAATAACCCAAATTTAACAAAATGAAAAAAACATTACTCCTTAGCTTTGTTTTGGCAGGTATTATATCATGCAGTACCAGTAAACAAATTGAAAAATCATTAAGTGCCGGCAATTATGACCTAGCTATTTCAGATGCTATTGGTAAATTAAGAACCAATAAAGATAAAAAAGGTAAGACCGATTTTATTGTGATGCTTCATGATGCCTATAACAAGGCTACCGAACGTGATATAAGTAATATCGCATTTCTTAAAAAAGACAACAATCCAGAAAATTACATTCGTATTTATGATGCCTACGTAGGCTTAGATGCAAGGCAAGAGCGCATTAAGCCCCTACTACCTTTATATGTAAATGGTAAACAAGTTAACTTTGATTTCAATAATTACAATAATCAAATTATAAGTTTTAAAAATAATGCTTCAGAGCAACTATATATTAATGCATCGGCGTTTTTAAAATCGAAAAACAAGATGGATTTTAGAATGGCATTTGATATTTTTCAAGATATTGAAGATATAAACCCTAATTTTAAAGATGTGCGTTCCCTTATGGAAGTCGCCCATAATAAAGGAACCGATTTTGTGTTGGTTGACATGATTAATGACACTAGAAAAACCATTCCACAAAGATTGGAGGACGATTTATTGAATTTCAGCACCTACGGACTTAATAATTTATGGATGGTATATCATAACAATGCTATAGATAACGTTAATTATGATTATAATATGCGTGTTAATTTAAGAGATATCAACCTATCACCCGAGCAAATAAAAGAACGCCAGATCATTAAAGAAAAACTAATTACCGATGGCAAACAGGATTTGTTGGATAGCAACGGAAAACAGGTAAAAGATAGCCTTGGCAATGCTATTCAAATAGATAAAACGCTATCGGTTCGTTGCGAGTACTATGAATCTACACAATTTAAATCCGTTCAGGTAACAGGTAATGTAGAATACATTAATTTAAACACCAAACAGTTGGTTGATGCGTTTCCTATTACCAGCGAGTTTGTATTTGAACATGTATTCGCCACTTCAAGAGGTGACAGACGTGCTTTGGAAACTACTTTACTTCCTTTTTTAAATAACCGACAAATACCTTTTCCAACTGAAGAACAAATGATTTATGACACGGGGGAAAATTTAAAACAGCAACTTAAGAATATTATAAATTCATATACGATAAGACAATAAAAAAAATAAAAGAGGCTGTCTAATAAGTCGTTGCGAGTCCCGATAACTATCGGGAGAAGCAATCTGCAAATTGCAAGTAGTTGATTTACGGATTACTTCGAAATAAAAATTTCTCGTAATGACGGTTAATATATACTTTTTAGACAGCTTTTTTTAACCATTAAAGAAATCGGTTCAAATCTACCTCATTAATCGCACCGTGAGATGCATGTGAAACCACAGCTCCATTTTTTATTACCAATAATTGAGGTGATTCATGCATGACTTGAAACCTTATACCAACTTCATTAGAAACTTCTCTATAACTAATCAAATCCAAATAGTATAAATCCAAATCGTTTTCAGTTAAATGATAGGCATCCGTAAACTGATTCATTACCATTCTACTAATACCACAACGGGTAGAATGCTTAAAAATAACTTGTGTTTTCGTAGATGATTTTTTCTTAATATTATCCAATTGAGAAACCTCGGTTAATGCCATCCAAGGCAACACCTTTTTTTCTTTAATTTCAGTTGAATTGTTAAATAGCTTGCTAAATAATCCCATATTTTGTATCTTATATTCTATAAGTCGTGTTATTTTTTAAATCTTACAAACTGACGTAAAGTCGCATTATAACTAAGGTTGACTGACTTTTTGTCTCCTAAAATGCATTGGTAAGATTATTGACCTTAAACAGGTGTAAAGAAAAGCATAAACTATTATGAACTTAAATAATTATACAATAAAATCGCAGGAAACCATTCAGCATGCACAACAACTTGCTCAAAGTTTCGGTCATCAACAAATAGAAAATGAGCATATTTTTAAAGCACTTTTTGAAGTTGATGAAAACGTATTGCCATTTATTTTAAAAAAATTAAATGTTAATATCAATATGTTAGATCAGGCTATTGATAAACAACTTGAAAGTTTACCAAAAGTTTCAGGAGGTGATATCATGTTCTCCAGGGAAGGTGGAAAAACATTGAATGAAGCGTCTATTATTGCTAAAAAAATGAAGGATGAATTCGTTTCCGTTGAACATTTAATTTTAGCTGTTTTTAAATCGAACAGTAAAGTAGCACAAATGCTAAAAGATCAAGGTGTCACCGAAAAAACTTTGTTAGCCGCTATTAATGAAATACGTCAAGGTGAAAATGTGACTTCGCAAAGTCAAGAGGAAACCTATAACGCACTTAATAAATATGCCAAAAATTTAAATCAACTTGCTAAAGATGGAAAGTTAGACCCGGTAATTGGTCGTGATGAAGAAATACGTAGAATTCTGCAAATTCTCTCTCGAAGAACAAAAAACAATCCCATTTTGGTTGGCGAACCTGGTACTGGAAAAACCGCTATCGCTGAAGGTTTAGCACACAGGATTGTGGATGGCGATATTCCTGAAAATTTAAAAGACAAACAAATATTTGCCTTAGATATGGGAGCCCTTATTGCCGGAGCAAAATATAAAGGAGAGTTTGAAGAACGTTTAAAAGCCGTTATTAAAGAAGTCACCAACAGTGAAGGTGATATTGTTTTATTTATTGATGAAATTCATACCCTTGTTGGCGCTGGTGGCGGTCAAGGTGCTATGGATGCCGCCAATATTTTAAAACCTGCTTTGGCCAGAGGTGAATTACGCGCTATTGGAGCCACAACTTTAGATGAATATCAGAAATATTTTGAAAAAGACAAAGCGCTTGAACGCCGTTTCCAAAAGGTTATGGTAAATGAGCCTGACACAGAAAGTGCCATTTCCATTCTCCGTGGTATTAAAGAAAAATATGAAACCCATCACAAAGTGAGAATTAAAGATGATGCTATTATTGGGGCTGTTGAATTGTCTCAACGCTATATTACCAACAGGTTTTTACCAGATAAAGCCATTGACTTAATGGATGAAGCGGCATCAAAACTTCGTATGGAAATTAATTCCAAACCAGAAGAACTTGATGTTTTAGATAGAAAAATCATGCAATTGGAAATTGAAATTGAAGCTATAAAACGTGAAAAAGATGAAGCTAAATTAAAAATATTACGTTCAGATTTAGCGAATATCAAAGAAGATCGCAATGAAGTCTACACCAAATGGAAAAGCGAAAAAGATGTTGTTGACCATATTCAAAATATAAAAACGGATATTGAAAACTTCAAAATAGAAGCAGAACGTGCAGAACGTGATGGTAATTATGGAAAGGTGGCCGAATTACGCTACGGAAAAATTAAAGTAGCCCAAGAGAATTTAGAAAAACTTCAAAAAGAACTTCAAGACAATCAATCTGGAACTTCATTGATAAAAGAAGAAGTAACATATGATGATATTGCTGAAGTTGTTGCTAAATGGACAGGAATCCCAGTTGTTAAAATGATACAAAGTGAACGTGAAAAATTGCTGAAACTTGAAGAAGAATTGCACAAACGTGTTGTGGGTCAAGAAGAAGCTATTGTAGCTGTAAGTGATGCTGTAAGAAGAAGCCGTGCGGGGTTACAAAACCCAAAAAAACCTATAGGCACATTTCTGTTCTTAGGAACTACAGGCGTTGGTAAAACAGAGTTAGCTAAAGCTTTAGCTGAATATTTGTTTGATGATGAAAATGCCATGACACGTATTGATATGAGTGAATATCAAGAACGTCATGCCGTGAGCAGATTGGTTGGTGCGCCTCCAGGATATATTGGTTATGAAGAAGGTGGGCAACTGACTGAGGCAGTGCGTAGAAAACCATATTCTGTTGTATTACTTGACGAAATTGAAAAAGCACATCCTGATACCTTTAATATTTTATTACAAGTATTGGATGAAGGCAGGTTAACTGATAATAAGGGTCGTGTTGCCGATTTTAAAAACACCATTATTATCATGACCTCTAACTTGGGAAGCAATCTTATTCATGATCGTTTTGAAGCCACCAAAGATATAGAATCAGCCATTGAAGCTGCCAAAATTGATGTTTTAGGCTTATTAAAACAAACCATAAGACCCGAGTTTTTAAATAGAATTGATGATACCATCATGTTCACTCCTTTAAGTAAAGAAAATATCATTGCCATTGTTGGGTTACAAATAAAAGCTATTACAAAAATGATTGAGAAACAAGGGATAACATTTGGTGCCACCCCTGAAGCAGTGGCCTATTTAGCATCAAAAGGGTTCAATCCAGAATATGGTGCCCGTCCCGTAAAACGAGTTATTCAAAAAGAAGTTTTAAATGCACTTAGTAAAGAAATATTAGCAGGAAAAGTAACTACAGACAGTGTTATTTTGCTGGATGCCTTTGATGATGAATTGGTTTTCAGAAATCAAGGAAATTTAATATCGCATGAAATTTAACAAATAAACTTTAAAACTGTAAAATAATCTCAAAAGAGAGCCTTAAAACCAGTTAGTTAACTTAAAAGCTATGTTCATGTTTCCATGTGAGGAAAGAAGATGAACATTGCTTTTTTGTTAAATTTTTCACATTAAATACTTTTCAAAACAATAAAAATGCAATTTTTGCATTAAATATTTGAATTTATTTTATAAATTTGAGCGTTCTTTAAGTTCTAAATGCCCTCTCAGAATTTAATTTACACTTCCCTCTCCAGTTTATAAAATAATACAAGTTAACTCAAAAAAAACCTACTTAACATGGAGATCAACTCATATCTTGATTTTACCCTTTTAAATTCATCTGCAACTGAACGTGACATATTGGACTTATGCAATGACGCTATGACTTCAGATGTTTATTCTATAAACATAAATAGTTATTATGTGCCTTTTGCCAAAAAATTATTAAATAAATCAGCCATTAAAATTTGCTCTGTTGTAGGTTTTCCTTTAGGAGCCATGTCCACTCAGTCCAAAGCTTTTGAAGCAAAAAAAGCGGTTGAAAATGGAGCTGATGAAATTGACATGGTCATCAACATTGGGTTCCTTAAAAGTAAAAATTATTTAGCCGTTTTAAAAGATATTATTGATGTAAAGCTTGCTATAAATGGGAAGCCGTTAAAAGTGATTATTGAAATAAGCGAATTGTCAAAAAACGAAATTATTAAAGCCTGTGAAATTTGCGTAGATGCAAAAGCAGATTATATTAAAACTTCAAGTGGTTTATCAAATAGTGGGGCTACATTAACTGCTGTGAAAATCATAAAGAAAACAGTAAGAGACAGGATTAAAATTGTTGCCGCTGGCGGAATAAACACTATTGAATTAGCCAAAAAATATATCAATGTAGGTGTTCATAGAATAAGCACAACATCTGATATAAAATTTTCAAAAAATCAATTATCTTCAGAAACATTTTAAGAAAATAATCCGTTATTAAAGTCTCCTGCTTTTTAAAATAATAAGCTATTCAAATTAATATTTTAGAGGCATTGTTGTATCTTTATAGCACTATTCTTTTAATTTATTATTCTAAATGAAGCTCAATCAATATATTGACCACACCCTTTTAAAAACCACAGCAACCAAAAAAGAGATCATTCAACTATGTGACGAAGCTAAAACATTTAAGTTTTTCTCTATTTGCGTAAATAGCTGTTATGTATCATTAGCCAAAGAACATTTAAGAAATTCAGATGTAAAAATATGTAGTGTCATAGGTTTTCCTTTAGGAGCCATGTCAACAAAAGCTAAAGTCTCTGAAGCAAAAGTGGCATTATCAGATGGTGCCGATGAAATTGACATGGTGATGAATATTGGCTTTTTAAAAAGCAAGGATTATGAAAATGTGCTGAAAGATGTGGAAGCCGTTAAAAATATCATGCCTAATAATATTTTAAAAGTGATTTTAGAAACCTGTTATCTTGAAGACACTGAGATTTTAAAAGCAAGTGAACTGGCCATTAAAGGTGGTGCAGATTTTATAAAAACATCCACTGGTTTTGGAACCAGGGGTGCTTCAGCGGAAGATATTAAATTAATGAAAAGTGTAGCCAAAGACACGACTAAAATAAAAGCATCAGGTGGCATAAAAGACACTGAAACTGCCTTAAAATATATTGATCTTGGTGCTCAAAGGCTAGGGACCTCTTCTGGAATAGCCATCATGAAAGGCGAAAAATCCAATTCAAATTATTAATCAAACTAACATTTAACACAATAAAATGAGTGTACATATAGAAGCCAAAAAAGGCGAAATCGCTGAAACTATTTTACTTCCTGGAGACCCTTTACGGGCCAAATGGATTGCCGAAACATTTTTTGAAAAGCCGGTGTGTTTTAATAATGTAAGAGGCATGTTAGGGTTTACGGGCTCTTATAAAGGAAAACGTATTTCAGTTATGGGAACAGGCATGGGTGTACCCAGCATTTCTATTTACGCACATGAGCTTATTACCGAATATGGTGTTAAAAATTTAATACGGGTAGGTAGTGCCGGCTCTTATCAATCTTATGTAAAAATAAGGGACATTGTTTTAGCTATGGCAGCCTCATCAAACTCTGGAATTAATGAACTTCGATTTGGAGGTGCAGACTATGCTCCTACTGCCAATTTTGAATTATTTCAAAAAGCTGTTGATGCCGCTAAATCTAAAAAAATAGCTATAAAAGCAGGTAATATATTTACATCTGATGAATTTTATGCTGATGATTTTGAGTCTTATAAAAAATGGTCGAAATTTGGAGTGCTTTGTGTTGAAATGGAATCTTCTGGATTGTATACGGTTGCTGCCAAATATAACGCGAAAGCTTTAAGCATTTTAACTATTTCAGATTCTCTTGTAACAGGCGAAAGGGTAAGTACAGGAGACAGGGAAAAAACCTTTAATGAGATGATTGAGATTGCTATTGAATTGGCTTAAATGAAATACACAACACTTTTTGCCATATTATCCATTTTTTTATTAATTTCTTGTGGACAAAAGTAACAAAATTCTGAAATAAAAGATTCAGCTGTTATGTCAACATATTATTTCATAAGACATGCCGAAAAAGATAGAAGTGATTCGTTAAATCAAAATCCGCATCTGTCTAATGAGGGATATGAACGTGCAGAGCGTTGGAATCAAGTATTTAAAAACATAACCTTTGATGCTGTTTATTCAACCGATTTTAACAGAACCAAAGAAACGGCTCAACCTACCGCCATTAAAAATGAGCTCCAATTAACCATTTATGACCCAAAAACCTTGGATGTTTCAAATTTTTTAAGCATGACTAAGGGAAAAAATATTTTAGTGGTTGGTCACAGCAACACCATTCCTACTTTGGTAAATGCAATTCTAGGAAGTGAAAAATACAAGGCCATTGATGATTCAAATAATGCGAATTTATATATAATTACCCTTACTGGAGATTTAAAATCAGATGTGCTTTTAGAGATTAATTAGATACTGAATTTAAAGCGTAAATAGCAAAACTACCTAGCCAGTGCCCGCCTTCATAATTATTATCGACAATACCTGGTAACGAATAATTAATATGTTGATTCGCAATATTTTTTAAATGATTGTATTCAGGAAGTCCTTCAGCTATTTTATTCAGACTCCAGGCACGAGAAAAATTGACCCCATCCAAATGAACCAAATTCCCATCTGTTCTATCTGATACTTTTCCGGGTTCCAAAGCATAATTTTTGACTTTAAGTTGAGGCAAAAAGGCATCTAACCATACTTTAAAATCAGCAGTTGGTAAAACCCTTTTCATTAAAGCGGCCTCCTCTAAACATGGCGATAAAAAATCGAAACCACTAGGTTCCCATGTCATGGGGCAGTTTATGTCTTTCAAATAAAAATCCTTTGCACGTTGTTCTATTAACGATTTCAATTCAGAATGATCTACCAAATTGGCATAATCCCATGCAAAACTTAAACCAAATGCCGTATTAGGATGTTCACCAACCCGAATGGGGTAATTTAATTTTGGCAAAAACGCCATATACTTTTCAATGATTAAATCGGTTAATGGTTGAAGATTGGTTTCCAATTCCCTGGCGGTAGGATTATCCCAAGTATGTAATTCTTCAGCTAGTTTTAATAACCATGCCCAACCATAGGTACGTTCGTAAGATTTATTATGCTCTCCATAAAAATAAGCCACTTCCGTTTCTATATTTTCTTTGGATATATTTTGTAGTAGTTTTTGCTTAATTTCCTCGGAATGATCCATATCTGGAAATTGTTTAAGCAAACTCACCAAGCTCCAATGCCCATGAACGGATGAATGCCAGTCAAAGCAACCATAAAATGCCGGATGCAGTGTTTTTGGCGATTGCAAATCATCATCACTTCCTAAAGTTTGTGACAACCTATTTGGGTATTCGGTAGTCATGCAATGTAAAGGTAATTGTGCTAAACGGTTGGATTCCTCTAAATTCAAAATAGGGATTTTTTCTTTTTGAACTTCTAGGATAGCTTCTGTTTCTTCTTGCTTAGTGGAATTGTTACAATTAAAAATAAAAAGTGATAGCAGTAAAATGATTGATTTTTTCATGTTATAAATTTAGAATTAAATCTTTTAAAGCAAAATGAATTTAAAGAAATTGAGATAGTTAAAGCTAGTATGTTTTAAGTTTATGATTTCTTATTCAAAACGTCACGAGCGTGGACGCTCGTGATTGCGGATTATATATTCCATTTAATTCCTACTGTTGGACGAATTTTAAATTCAGAAATTCCCACAAAATTGTTTGACAATTCTACTTCTCCTCCGATCGAAAAACTTTTGTTTAAATGATACCAAAGTTGGGGTTCCGAAAGAAATACCGTATTTTCTGATAATCCGTTTTCTGTCCAAACATCAGCAAAACCACTAAAAGTTAATTTATTTTCAATTAAATTAACATACCAAGTTCCCGTAATTTGAAAATTTCCTTTATCAGCATCTTTGATTGCTTTATATCCGGCATAGGTTGAATATCCCCATTTAGCAGTTCCTTTAGCATAGTTTAATCCAAAAATCCAGGCATTATTTATGGTATATCCTCCTTGTCCAACACCAGTTTCAAAAGTTCCTAATCCACCGTTGTATTCTACATGAACACCTATTGGCATCTTTTCTGTTTTTAGTACCCGTGCAAATTCATAATAACCCTGATTTATTCCTGATTTAGCATCATAATCAAAATCTATAAATGTATATGTATTTCCGTATTTATCTACTTTAAAAAGCTCGAAAGTGGTGGTTAAATAACCTCTTTCAAAATCATTATGCAATTGGAAATTTTGAGCACTAACAGCCATAAAAATAAAAAACGCTGAAATAGATAGTATTTTTTTCATTAATATAAGGTGTATAGCAAAAATAATATTAAGTGTTTTAATAATCTCTTTAGCTACATTTCACTTATTAACTAACACTCTTTATTTATTATCTACGTCAACCTCGTGACGTAAAAGATTGGTTTTTAATTTTTCTTGAAGAGATTCCTGCCTTCGCAGGAATTTGTTACCCCAACCACCCTTCTCTATCCAATCTTCTATATTGAATAGCTTCACTAATATGTGAACCATTCACGTCTTCTACACCTTCTAAATCTGCAATAGTGCGTGATACTTTTAAAATACGGTCATACGCTCTGGCTGAAAGATTCAAACGCTCCATGGCAGTTTTTAATAACTGTTTAGAAGCTTCATCCAACACACAATATTTACGAATTTGTTTGGTATTCATTTGTGTATTGTAATGTACCACATCACTTTCCTTAAACCCTTCGGTTTGAATTTTTATGGGGGTAGCGGGGGAATATTCTTTTGCAAAAATTTGACAAAAATTATTCGTAATCATTTTCTCTTAAACTCCAAATTTCATGAATTGGGTCTCCTTTACTCGAAAAGCCTTTGTGGTGCCAATTGCTATCTACTAAATTAAAGTCAAACGATAAATGCAATCCTACTTTAGAGTCATCTCTTGAAAAGAATTCTATGTTTTCTGTATACTTTCCGTCTATAGTAGTGTAAGTTCCGCCTCCTGTTCCCATAAATTGTTTAGTTTCCGTATTATAAGCAATCCATTGAAATCGAGTTCCAGATAATATTTTCATGGTTTTTCTCGGTCCGCTAGTATCCCGTAATTGCTCTTCGCCATCTCTAAATCTGCCTGACATTAACCACGCACCTTGTAGTTTCCCGGGGTTTCCACTATCAATTCTTTTCATGTCCATATCGTCCCCAACAATGGATATGATTGAATCATTTATTGTTAATTTAAAACTTATTTCACTGCCTACACGCTCAGGGTTTCTAGTGTCAAATTCAACTTTTTCGGTCATGGTATCTCCTTCTGATTTCCATGTTCCTCCATTCGTATAAATAAACTTACCTGTATCTGCATTGTAGGTTGTTATTACTTGATATCCATCAGCAAATATGACAACACTTTTTAATTTTTCTCCTTCTTCCGAAGTATCATATCTTTCCCATGCCCCTATATAACTTTGCGGTTTTACGCTTATTGACAAAAAAATGCAAACCAGTAAAAAAAATATTTTTTTCATTTTTTTAAAAATTAAATTATAGAAATGTTTGTAACTATCCAGGTTGCAATTTAGCAATAGTTTTAAAAGCGTCCAATATGTTTTGTCCGTTTTTAATGCAGGTATCGGTTACCGAGCGGATGATAGCATAGACTTGAGCTCCATCTTCGGTTTTGAACTGGCCAGACACTTTTTGTTTGACTTTAACGTTTCTGATTGCTCTTTCCGATGCGTTATTGTCAGGGGGCACTTGACAATGGTAGAGAAAAGTAAGAATATATTTCCTGTGCTTTAGCATTCGTTTATGAAATGCACTTAATTTTTTCTTGTTTTAAGGCAGTGGTTTTTGCAATAAAGCATCTAAACTCTCAAGTATTTTACCTCTTTCAGATATTGGATTGTTATATTGATTTGGGGCTAAATTTTTCTTGAGTTCTAAAGCTTCATACAATATTTTTTTAAAGTCTGTTGCCCCGCTACCGCGAGCGTTCCGCCAGTGACGTCAAAGATTAGTTTTAACTTTGTTAAAAAGATTCCTGCCTTCGCAGGAATTCTAACCTAACCAACCTTCTCTATCCAAACTTCTATATTGTATAGCTTCACTAATATGTGATCCATTGACTTCTTCAATACCTTCTAAATCAGCAATAGTGCGCGATACTTTTAGAATACGATCATACGCTCTGGCTGAAAGATTCAAACGCTCCATGGCAGTTTTTAATAACTGTTTAGAAGCTTCATCCAACACACAATGTTTTCTAATTTGTTTGGTATTCATTTGAGCATTGTAATGCACTGTTTTAGAGGCTTCAAAGCGTATGGTTTGTAATTCTCTGGCGGCAGTTACCCGTTTTCTAATATCTACCGAAGTTTCCCCTTTTCTGTCCTCCGATAATTTTTCAAATGGAACGGGGGTTACTTCAATATGAATATCAATTCTATCCAACAATGGCCCGGAAATTTTACTTAAATAGCGCTGCATTTCTGCCGGACTTGAGGTTTTAGGAGCATCTGGATCATTAAAATAACCACTTGGACTTGGGTTCATACTTGCTACCAACATAAAACTGCTCGGATAGGTCACTGTAAATTTTGCCCGTGAAATGGTCACTTCCCGGTCTTCTAAAGGCTGACGCAATACTTCTAAAACCCCGCGTTTAAACTCAGGTAATTCATCTAAAAACAAAACGCCGTTATGTGATAAAGATATTTCCCCAGGTTGCGGGAATGCCCCACCACCAACAAGTGCAACATCTGAAATAGTATGATGAGGACTCCTAAAAGGGCGTTGTGCCATTAAACCAGTATGGGCTTTAACACGCCCAACTACAGAATGAATTTTAGTGGTTTCTAAAGCTTCATGTAGCGTCATGGGTGGTAAAATACTTGGTAAACGTTTTGCCAACATGGTTTTTCCGGCTCCCGGTGGTCCTATCAAAATAATATTATGTCCGCCAGCTGCCGCAATTTCCATACAGCGTTTAATACCTTCTTGTCCTTTAACATCTGAAAAATCATGCTCTGGAAAATCCAGGTTTTTCTCAAACTCTTCACGGGTGTTTATAATGGTTTGATGCAAAGGGATGTTACTATTAAAAAAATGTATAACCTCTTGTATGTTATCAATACCGTAAACTTCCAGTTCATCTACAATGGCCGCTTCTTTCGCATTTTGAGATGGTAAAATAAAACCTTTGAATCCTTCTTCCCTTGCTTTTACAGCTATTGGCAGCGCCCCTTTTATAGGTTGTAAACTACCATCCAGTGAGAGTTCACCCATGATGATATAACGCTCTAAATCTTCAGCTTGAATTTGTTTGGAAGCCGCCAAAATCCCCATAGCCAACGTTAAATCATAGGCACTTCCTTCCTTTCTTAAATCAGCAGGCGCCATATTAATGGTAATCTTTTTACCGGGAATTTTGAAGCCGTTATTTTGAAGTGCCGCCGCAATACGGTAATTACTTTCTTTTATGGCATTATCAGGCAATCCTACTAAATGATAACCTATTCCGCCATCAACATTAACCTCAACGGTAATGGTGGTTGCCTCAACACCAAATACAGCGCTTCCAAATACTTTTTTTAACATAATAATTGTTTACCGTTTAAATGTAAGAAAAGTATTTTTAAACCAATAAAACTTAATAAATTAATGATGCTTCTTATACAACTCTTCATAATCAGTTAAGGTATCAATATCACTTGTCAGGTTAATTCCATTGAGAGATATCACCTCATTTGAATATTTTTGTATCAACTTTTTTGCTCCTTTATCATCTTTTAGTTGCAGTAAATCTTCAAAATAAGTTTTATTAAAAATAGCAGGAACTCCAAACCTTTTATTCTGATATAAGGTGCAAATAATTTTATTGGTATTTTGACTTCGAATGCTGGTCAATTCTTTTAAAAAATTAGAGTCAATAAGTGGCTGGTCTGCTAACATAATTAGGACACTTTCAATATTTGGAAAAGATTCTTTTATGTAATTAACACCAACAACTATTGAGCTTCCTAAGCCATTTTTCCAATTTTCATTAAATAAAACCGCGATATCATCTGTTTTGATATTTCGTTCAATTTTTTCAAAATTAGCACCTAAAACAAGTACGTTTTCTGAATTAACTTCATTCACTACATTAATGGTGTGTTGTAAAAGATTAGTCCCTTTCCATTTTAGTAATTGCTTTGGAACACCCATTCTGGATGAATTGCCTGCTGCAAGTATTAATACCGCTAATTTTGACAATAGGAAATAATTTAGTTTAAATATGAATTCTACCTAATTTCTCTTTTAAAGACATAGGTACTTGGTTTCTGACAACCGATAAAATCTCTGATACAATGGAAATTGCTATTTCTTGAGGTGTTTCTGCACCTATATTTAATCCTGCGGGTGCATAAATATTTTCAACAAATATTTCTTCAACGTCAGGACAAAACTCTAAAAATTGCGATAATAGTTTTTCTCTTCTTTTTGATGGACCAAGCACCCCAAGATAAGCTGGCTTTGAATCTTTCAAATCAATTAAAGACTTCAAGTCATTTGAAAAATTATGAAACATTAAAACAATGGCTGTTTGCTTATCAATTGATTGGGACTCCAATATATTTGAAGAATTAGAAAAAAATGCTGTGGCTCCTGGAAAATCCAAAATTGATTTAGATTCTAATGGACCTGATATCACAGTGACTTCCCACCCATTATAATTTGCTAGTTTACACAACTCAACAGCGTCATGTTCAGCTCCGAAAATCATTAACTTAAAACAAGGTTTCAAAGTTTCTTTAAAAATCAATCTATTATTGTTTTCTTCTAGCTTTTTTGAGATTGCATTACTTTCTCCATTTAAATATACAATCGAACCTATTTCATCACTTTCACCAATATCTTTTGTAAAATATGACTTAATTTGAAAAGAATTTCTATTCTTTAACACCTTAGGAAATTGTTTTATAAATTTTGAATCCGGATTGAAAGGTTCTAACAAAATATAAAGAATACCCTCACATCCCAATCTATATCTCCCGTCATAAGTCATCATTTTAGATTTACCTGTTTTAAAAACAGATTCTGATTGACGAAGAATATCCTTTTCTACACAACCACCACTAACAGCACCAATCATTTTTCCGTTTTCAAGAATTAGCATTCTAACTCCCGGTTTTCTATAGGAAGACCCTTCTAGATCAACTACAGTAGCTAAAACAGAATTTAAACCTTGTTTTACTGCCAAAAGATGACTTTTAACTATTGTTTTGAATTCATGCGTCATAAAATCAATCTTTTAATTAATTTTTTAACCAAGCAGCTTTTCTGTTTTAATTTGGTTTGCAAACGGTTGCCTTGTTAAGCGCTGTCCTGTTGCTTTATATAACGCATTTGCCAATGCTCCAATAGCCGGTGGTAATCCTGGTTCACCCAATCCTGTTGGTGCAATTTCATTTTTAACAAAGAAAACCTCTATTTCTTCGGGGGCCTGAGAATGTCTCATTAATTGATATCTATCAAAATTCGTTTCATTAACTGCGCCGTTATTAAAAGTTAATTGGCTGTACATTGCGTGACCAATCCCATCTATAACGCCTCCTTGAACCATATTTTTGGCAGCATCTTTGTTTACTACAATTCCGCAGTCAACGGCACACCAAACTTTTTTAACTTTTGGTTGACCATTTTCCATAACCATATCAACAACTTCTGCAACATAAGAGGAATGACAAAAATATGCCGCAACACCACGATAAACTCCAGGTTTTTTTTCGCCCCAATTAGATTTTTCCTTAACCACTTTCAATACACCTGCATAGCGGTCAGCCTCATAGTCATGTTTTTCACCCACTGGATTTTTAATTGCGCGATCAAACAATTCCAAACGGAAATCTATGGGATCCTTTCCCGCCAATTCTGCCACTTCATCAAGAAATGATTGCTCAGCTCCGGCAGTAAAGTGAGACCTTGGTGCTCTCCAAGCACCTGTTGTAACATTGGTATTTCCACTAATATCTTCAGCTGAATAATTATCAACAGTACCAGCTGGGAATCGATCAGGAAACACCGAACTTTCCGGTAATCCTGTACCTTTAACTGAAAAAGCAATCAGATTGTTATTTTCATCCAATCCGGCTTTATAATTGGATAAATACGCTGGTCTGTACGTACCTTGACTCATGTCATCTTCTCTTGTATAAATAAGTTTAACCGGAGCTCCTATTTTTTTAGAAATAGCTGCAGCTTCCACACCAAAATGCACATAGAGTCTTCTACCAAAACCGCCACCAATTCTGGTCATATTAACGGTAATGTTTTCAACTGGTAAGTTTAAAAATTTAGCCACAGAACCCTCAAGTGCTTGAGGTGTTTGGGTAGGTCCAATTAGTTCAGCAGAATCTTCTTTAACATTGGCGAAAAAATTCATTGGCTCCATAGTATTATGGGCAAGGAATGGAGAACTATAAGTACGCTCAATAACTTTAGCTGCCTTTTTAAAAGCCTCATCTGGCTTACCATCTATTCTGCTTTTTAGAACTTTACCAGATAAAAGGGCATTTTCCATATTAATCATATGCATTTCTGAATTTTCCAATGCACTTACAACCTCATAATTAGCTTTAATTGCTTTTTTGGCTTTCATTAATTGCCATGTTGAATCCCCTACGATAGCAATAAGTTGCAGAAATCCTTTTTCATCAGACCAACTTGGATCCTGAATGGTAGTATCAATAATAAATGCATCTTTTACTCCTGGCATTTTTTTTATTTCTTCCTCATTGAAGTCCTTCACCTTCATACCAAAAGCAGGCGGATGTTGAATCACGGCTAATTGCATCCCTTCTCTTTTGAAATCTAATCCGAAAAGTGACTTGCCAGTGATAATTTTCATACCATCAACATTTTTGACACTTGTTCCTATTAATTTAAAGTCCTTAATTTCTTTTAGCTCAACTTCTTCAGGTACTTCAATTCCTACGGCTTTTGAAGCTATTTCTCCATAAGTAATTGTTCTTGTTCCATTTTTTTCTTTGATAACGCCTTGATTAACACTTAAATCTGAAACAGATAAGCCCCATTCTTTTGCAGCTGCCTCCAATAACATTCTTCTACCAGCAGCACCAGCCATTCGCAGGGCATTCCAACTTAACTTAATAGAAAGGCTACCTCCTGCAAATTGATTTTGATAGAATCCGGTATTCAAAGGAGCTTGTTCAACCACCACATTTTTCCAATCTACATCTAGTTCTTCAGCTACAATCATTGGCATTGAGGTCCTTACATTTTGACCAATCTCAGGATTAGGTGAATATATGGTAACCATGCCAGTATCACCTATTTTGATATAGCCATTTATTTCAAACCATTCTTTTGGAACTGCTATTTCTTTGGTCTCTGTTTTTGAAATGCATCCGGTTAACCAGCTAAATCCAATAAGCATACCTCCACCTGCTGCTGCAGACACCTTCAAAAACGAACGACGGTTATATTGTGTTTTTATTGTTGTCATGACTTCTTAGTTTATTGTTTTGATGCAGTTTTGATTGCTTGTTTTATTCTAATATAAGTTCCACACCTACAAATATTTCCATTCATAGCGGCATCAATATCTGTATCTGTAGGATTCGGATTGTTTTTAAGTAATGCAGCGGCAGACATTATTTGTCCACTTTGACAATAGCCGCATTGTGGAACATCATGTTCAATCCATGCTTTTTGAACAGGGTGATTTCCTTCTTTTGAAAGTCCTTCAATAGTCACAATATCCATACCTTGTAATTGAGAAACTTGTAACGAACAACTTCGTAAAGCATTACCGTTTACATGAACAGTACAAGCACCACATTGTCCTATACCACAACCGTATTTAGTTCCTACAAGATTAATTTGGTCTCTTAAAACCCATAGCAAAGGCGTATCAAAATCGGCTTCAACAGTATGGATTTCTCCATTGATTTTTAAATTATACGTTGGCATATTTTTTATATTAATTCAAATTAAAACTAAATTTTATAAATATTTGATGATCCTATAAAAATAAGAAAAAATAAAACACAATGTTTTGTTTAATAAATAATTATGGAATTGTCAATGTAAATTTTAACGCCCTGTGCTCATCATAATACACGTTTTTTTTGTCCACAAAACCGACATGCCCTCCATATTTTGGCATTTCCAAATATAAGTTCGGGTTAGCTTTGGCTTGTTTAACAGGGTAACATTCATGAGATAAAAAAGAATCGTTCAAAGCGTTAACTATAAGTGATGGCGTTTTGATATTTGGCAGAAATTGCAAACAACTGCACTTTTCATAATAATCCGATGCGTTTTTAAATCCATGAGCTTTTGACGTATAAACGTTATCAAAATCATATAAGGTTTTAATAGAATTGACAGCTTCTAAACTTAGCATGTCTGAGAACTGTTGCTGTTTAATTTTTAACCTATCAACCAAATGTTTTTTAAACCGGTCATGGTATAAGCTATTTTCAAAGGAATGTAATTTTTTTGCTGAACCTGCTAATGAGCACGGAACTGAAACAGCTACAACAGCCTTAATTTGAGAAGGAACATGATCTCTTTCCCCTAAATATTTCAAAACCATATTGCCCCCAAGGCTAATGCCTTTAATATATATTTCGCTATAGTCTTTTGTGCTTAAAATATGGGCAATGACAGCTTCTAAATCTTCTGTGGCACCTGAGTGATACGACCTGAATTTAAGATTCGGAGTTCCGCTACAACCTCTAAAATTTACACAAACAGCATCCACTTTATTTTTATTAAAAAATTTTGCAGTTCCTGTCATATAAGGGCGTTGAGCATTGCCTTCAAGACCGTGAAGCAAAATAATGACCTTTTTTGTTTTTTCTTCGGAAAAACTCCAATCTAAATCAAGAAAATCATTATCAGGTAAGGTAATCTGTTCCCGTTTTTGTTCAACACCTTTGACACGTCTGATTAATCCGGCATAAACCGTTGAAAAATGCCCGTTTTTAAACGGGAATGGCACATTATAAGTACTATCTATTATGGGCATAAAAATGAAAAGAATAAACTAGTGTCATGTCAATCTTCATATGACGGATAAAGCCTTTTCAGTTTTA